>DASPRY010000092.1:0-90712 GCA_035624215.1 Terriglobales bacterium | reverse complement strand
GCAACGAGTTCATCACTGAACTCGCCCGCCAGGCCGTCCTCGATGAGCCACCATTTTCCTTGGACTACTGGCGGCTGAATCTCAGTGGGAACGTGCCGCAGTAGCCCCCGCAAGTGGACACGCCGAGGTTTTGAGTGTAATCGCCTGATTACAGCAATTATCCTATTTAGAAGGAACTCGCGCATCGGTTCGGGTGTCCTATTCATGGGAGACATAAATGCACAACCTCACGCCGCCGTACCCGATATGGTCAGCGTGGCCATACCTTGCATATTACGAACGGTTGTTTTTACTAGCACTGGGTGCGCTCACCGTCTATTTTCTCTACTCTGCTGTGTTGACCATCGCGTTCTGTCGGGAATGCAGAGCCAAAGCTCATAAGAGAGATGGCGCGGATATCCAACGGACCGTTGCGGCGCTGCGTACGCGATGCACGAGGCTGCGACGGTTGAGCGAAGCTGGCCTGCGTCTTTTTGGTGTAGTGCTTTTCTGGGGCTTGCTATTGGCCTACTATACAATCGGAACCTCAAATAGCACGCCGGTCGGTTACCTTGTGCTAACGAACTTCCATGTACATCTTATCTTCGCCCTTAACGTGTCTTTTCTCTTCTTAGTCTTACACCTGCTCGGATGGTTTATCGCGAACCGGGTTGATGCGTGCGGGCAAGTCCCCTAGTCACTTGGTGTTAAATCGCGATCTCACTCATTGACCGCCCAGTCACTCCGGAATTCACGCGGTTCTGGCGTGATCGCTCACTCCACCGATTCCTCAATCCACTTCAGATATTCCGGGCTGCCATCCTCGATTGCAAGGCACATGCACTCCGGCAATTCGTAGGTATGTAATTCTTTGATCGTCTCGCACACCCGTTCAAAGGCAGCCGCGGTGGTCTTGATCCACATCAGCCATTCTTCCGCTTCTTCCGCCTTGCCTTTCCATCGATAGATCGATTGCACACCGGGCACGATATTCACACAGGCGGCAAGCTTGCGCTCAATCAGTGCGTCGGCAATTCGCCGCGCCTGATTCTGCGATTCGGCAGTGGTGAGGACGAGTCTCTTGTCTGTCATATAAAATCAGCCTTCAACTGCGTTTTCAGTTTACGGCTCGAAATTGTTTGGCGTAAAAGTACCACTGTCAAGGTCTTCTAGAACCTGACCGTGCTCACTCAGATCAAATTCGGCACCTCCGGATGGCGCGCCGTGATCGCGGAGGAGTTTACCATCGCCAACGTGCGCCGTGCGGTCCACGGAATCGCACGCTATGTGGTTTCGCAAAAACCCTGTGGCGCTCGCGTCATCGTGGGCCGTGATCCGCGATTCCTCGGTGAATCTCTTTGCGCCATAGCTGCTGACATTCTGTCTGCCCACGGTGTGACACCCCTCGTGATCGTCGAACCGGCACCCACTCCCGCCATCGCTTATGCGGTAATACGCGAACGGGCCGACGGCGCTATCAACTTCACCGCTTCTCACAACCCTCCGGAGTATAACGGCATTAAGTTTTCCACTCCCGACGGCGCGCCCGCCTTACCCGATGTCACGAAAGCCATCGAGCAACAAATCGCCGCCTTCGACCGCTCCGGGGAAACCGCCACGCACACCGCGAAAGTGACAGCTCAACACCTGGAGCCTCGGAACGCCTATCTCGCCCGTCTCAAAGACATAATCGATCTCGGCGCGATCAGGAAATCGGCTTTACGCGTGGTCTTCGATCCCTTCTGGGGAGCAGCTCGAAACTATCCAGACGCGCTCCTGCGCGACGCCGGCGTCGAAGTCGCAACTGTTCACGATTATCGCGATGTCCTGTTTAGTGGCCATGCCCCCGAGCCCGACGATCATCTGCTGAAGGATGCCAAAGCGAAGATGCGGGAAATTCGAGCTCACATCGGCATCGCCACCGATGGCGACGCCGACCGTTTTGGCATCGTCGATGAAGACGGCACGTTCGTTCAGCCCAATTACATCATCGCTCTGCTATTCGATTATCTGGTCGAGACCCGTGGCTGGAAAAATGGAGTCGGCAAGTCCGTCGCCACCACGAATTTCATTAATGCGCTGGCCCGGCGCCATAAAATCGAGTTGCACGAGACCCCGGTCGGTTTCAAGTACATCGGCGAGTTGATTAAAGCCGATAAGATCGTAATCGGTGGGGAAGAGAGCGCCGGCCTTTCCATCCGTCACCACGTTCCCGAAAAAGACGGCATCATCGCCGGCTTGCTCTGCTGTGAAATGGTGGCCCGCCGCTCGAAGCCGCTCAGCCGCCAGTTGCACGAACTGTTTGCCAAAGTTGGTTCCTTCTACCCCAAACGGGAAAACTTCCACTTGACGGAGGATGTGAAAGCGAAGTTCACTGAGAAGCTGCGGCAGAATCCGCACGAATTTTTCGGCCGCAAGGTCAAGGAAGTGGTTCGCACCGACGGTCTGAAGCTGGTCTGTGATGATGGCGCGTGGGTTTGTTATCGCTTGTCCGGCACGGAGCCGGTCGTGAGGGTTTATTCCGAAGCGGCCAGTCAGCAGGAATTGGAGAAGTTGAGCGCGGCTGCCAAACAATGGATTTTCCAGTAACTCGTCTCCGCCAACACCGCATTTTGCCCACCCCGGAGGAAGGCGTACGTGCTCTGGTCGAACATGCGCCTGAAGCGGAAGCTTGGGTCGATAACCTCCTGCTCAAGCTGCGTCCTACTATGAATGCGCTTTACGCGGTTCGGCGCCGGATCGCGACCGGCGCGATCGCTGTGTTCAGTATTTGGTTTTTTGTGCATGTTATGTTTGGCGCCAACGGCATGGTTGTCTACCGTCAAAAGAAATCCGAATATCAGGACCTGCGGAAAGAGATCGAAAGCCTGCAGCAGGAAAATGGCCGCTTCAACCAGCAGATTAAGTCGCTCGAAAGCGATCCTAAAGCCATCGAAAAGGAAGCCCGAGAGCAGTTGCACTATGCCCGGCCCGGGGAAGTCATCTACGTTTCACCCCCCACTTTGCCGCGACCCGAGGCCTGGGACTCGAATGCTGCCAGGAAGTAAAATCTGCCGGCCAGACTCCTTTTGTCCCGACTGTTTGTGATATAGTTCCGTGGCTTCCCGAAAGCATTTGGGGTGAATCGCCGGCACTTAAGCCAGCCTGCAGCGGCATGATTACAAAATTGAGGGGGAATAAACCCTGCGGCTTGGCCGCTTAACTAAAAAGGAGCTTGCTATGAAGAAGATTTTCGTTGTGTTGCTTGCCGTTTCTCTTCTCTTCTTTATGGTTGGGCTGATTTCAGCCGCCAATACTACAACCGTCCATGGATACGTGAGTGATTCGCAGTGTGCAGCTAAAGGGGCCAAGGAAGGTCACGCGGATTGCATGAATAAGTGCATTTCCAAGGGCGCAAAATATGTGATCGTCACCGATAAGGACAACAAAGTCCTCGCGGTTGACAATCCGGATGCTTTGAAAGGCCACGAAGGCCATCAC
The DNA here is from genome assembly GCA_035624215.1 of Terriglobales bacterium. Taxonomy (GTDB): domain Bacteria; phylum Acidobacteriota; class Terriglobia; order Terriglobales; family Acidobacteriaceae; genus JAFAGX01. The sequence goes on along the minus strand of DASPRY010000092.1, from coordinate 87,253 downwards.
ATCGCCGCCACGGGCACGGTGACCGGCGATTCCATTCACGTCGATAGCGTGAAGATGATGTGACCTGGGAACAGATAAGCCAAAGGGCGGATTTAATCCGCCCTTTTTGTTGTAAATAGACCCCAGGTGTCTTGTCATCCCGAGCGTAGGATGCTCATTCTTGTGAATGAGCATCCGCAGTCGAGGATCTGCAGTTCCGGTCTGAGTCGCAGAAAGAGAGCCATCGATCCGGAAAGCTACCTGACTACTCCTTCCACCGGCGAACTTGCCGTCGCGTACAGCTTTTTTGGCATACGTCCCGCCAGGTATGCCCCGCGCCCCGCGATCACCGCATGTTTCATCGCCTCTGCCATCAGTACCGGATCTTGAGCTCCCGCAATGCCCGTGTTCATCAGCACCGCGTCTGCGCCCAACTCCATCGCAATGACCGCATCGGAAGCCGTACCTACCCCCGCGTCGAGAATCAGTGGTACGCCGGTGATCATCTCGCGCAAGATCCGGATATTGGCTGCATTCTGCACCCCAAGTCCGCTGCCAATCGGTGCTCCCAGCGGCATAATCGCGCTCGCTCCTGCATCCAGCAGGCGTTTCGCGACAACAATGTCGTCCGATGTGTAGGGAAGTACGGTGAAGCCTTCTTTGACCAGCACGCGTGTCGCTTCGAGCGTCGCCTGCACATCCGGATAGAGTGTCGCCTGATCTCCAATTACTTCAAGCTTCACCCAATCCGACAATCCAACTTCGCGTCCCAGCCGCGCCGTGCGAATGGCTTCATCTGCGGTGTAACATCCTGCGGTGTTGGGCAACAGAAAATATTTGCCGGGGTCGATGTAGTCGAGCATCGATTCCTTGCTGCGGTCCAGATTCACCCGGCGCACCGCGACAGTCACCATCTCCGCCCCACTTGCCTCGAGCGCCCGCGCTGTTTCCTGAAACGACTTGTATTTTCCCGTTCCCACGATCAGCCGGGAACGGAACTCACGGCCAGCAATGATCAATGAGTCCGTCATGGCTTTATTGTAATGAAAGCGGGACATCACGGCACAACGATCCGGAAGTTCACTTTTCCGCCCGCAACAGATCTGCCGTTGTCTCCCGCCGCCGAATTAGTTTGACCGATTTCCCATTCACCAGCACTTCTGCGGGTCGTGGGCGTGAGTTGTAGTTGGAAGCTAGCACCATGCCGTATGCGCCGATGTCCATAATGGCCAAAAGATCGCCTTCTTGTACTGCCGGCAACTCGCGATCGCGAGCAAAAAAATCTCCCGTCTCGCACACCGGACCAACCACATCTACTGTTTCAACCTGTTCGCCACGTCGCCAAACGGGCAATATCTTGTGATATGCGCCATACAGGACGGGACGCAGCAAATCGTTCATGGCTGCATCCACTACAACGAATCGTTTGCCGTTATTGCTCTTCTTGTAGAGGACCTTTGTGATGAGTACGCCCGCTGGTCCGACAATCGATCGCCCAGGCTCGAGCAGCAGGTGTACATCGAGATTCCGCAAAGGTCCACATACAGCGTTGGCGTATTTTGCCGCGTATTGTGAGAAGTCGCACTCACTTTCCCCTTGGTAGTCAATGCCTAACCCTCCGCCCGCATCCACGTATTTGATGCTATGTCCCTCAAAGCGCAACGTTCGCACCAGGTCCGCTACTCGTTCCATGGCAGCAGCGAAGGGTTGCACGTCGGTGATCTGCGATCCAATGTGGACGCTGACTCCGGAAACCTTCAGATACTTACGTTTGCTTGCTTCCGTATATAAGCGAACCGCCTCGGAGACCGGAACCCCGAACTTATGCTGGTGCAATCCCGTCGAGATGTAGGGATGTGTGTTGGCAGGAACATCGGGATTTACTCGCAACGCCACCGCCGCGGTTTTCTTCAGCCGGGCGGCGCATTCTGCCAAAGCCTGCAGCTCCGACTCGCTTTCCACGTTGAACAGGAGGATCTCGGCTTTGAGCGCCGCCCGCATTTCCTCGCGTGTCTTGCCGACACCTGAGAACACCGCTTTCTTTGCTGCAGGGCGACCGACGCGCAACACTCGTTTCACTTCGCCGCCAGAAACAACATCGAAGCCGCAATTCGTTCGCGCCAGCAGACGAAGGATGCCCAGATTCGAGTTTGCTTTGACCGAATAGCAGATGGTATGAGGAATCCCGCCGAATGCCTGGTCGAAATCCCTGACCCGAGCTCGGATTGCGCTTGCGGAGTAGACGTACAGCGGCGTGGCAAAACGTTTTGCCAGCCGAACTAACGGGACCTGCTCACACTGCAGAGAAGAACCGGACTCGGCCTCACCATATCCGAAGGGAGACTGCCCCGCTGGACGCTCACGCGCGTTTCCCAGCATTTCCCTTGACTCGCAGCACTACGACGGTTTGGTCGTCGAAGGCTTCTTCGGCCCCTGCATGCTCTGCTACCGCTTTAAAGATCGCGTCCACAACTCCTTCTGCTGACAACCCAGAATTTGCGGCAACGATCTGCTCCAGCCGCCCGCGCCCAAACAATTCACGAGCCTTGTTTTGAGCGTCCAGAATGCCGTCGCTGAAGAACACGAACACACCTCCGGGTTTTGGGCTGAACGTGAATTCCTCATACTCGGCATCGTCGAACAGCCCCAGAGGCAAGCCGGTGGCTTGGATAATTTCTATTCTTCCCTCGTGGCAATACACCGGCCGCGGCAGGCCGGAGTTGGCTACCCGCAGCTGGAGATGGTCGTCGTCCCATACCGCGTAAATTAGAGAAACGAACTGACCTTCGATCCGCCGCTCACTCAAAGAGAAATTAACTGCTGCCAGCATCTCCGCAGGGGCGGGCTCGATGGGAGCATGAGAGCGCAGGATTCCACTGACCAATGCGGCGTAAATAGCCGCCGGTGCGCCCTTGCCGCTGACGTCGCCCACCACCACAGCGGTCCGCGAAAGCGAATAACTCATGAAGTCGTATAGATCTCCGCCAATCGCCCGCGCGGGGACGAATTTCGCGGCCACATCCAAATTCTTAATCTTGGGCAAGGTTGGTGGCAACAGACGAAATTGCAGCTCTCTCGCCATTGCCAAATCGCGCTCCAGCCGCCCTTCCTGCTGGGCAATTTGCTCGTACAGTTGGGCATTCTCAATAGCGATGGCCACTTGCGCCGCCAGAGTAGTCACAGTCCGCTTATGATCGTCAGTGAAAAAACCGCGCCGTGTGTGCTCGAGATCAAGCACACCAATCACTTTTCCTTTGTAAATCAGCGGTGCGGCCAGTTCCGAACGCGTCTCCGGATTGAGCGCGATATATCGCTCATCCTTCCTTACATCCGGCACCAGGACGGCTTGTTTGTGCTGCGCCGCATATCCCACTACTCCTTGCCCCACGGCGATATCGTGTTTGAGATGGATGTTCTCCTGAAATCGCAACGAGAATCGATGCTGAAGCTTTTCCCGGCTGGGGTCCAACAACAAAATGCTGAACATCTGATAGTCGATGAGCCGGCTCAGCAGCTCAGCCACCCGCTTCAGAAGTTCGTCAAGATTCAGAATTGACGTCAATTCGCGGGCAATCTCGTTCAGCAGAACCAGGGTGCGGGCTTGCCGCGTCGTGCGCGTGTACAGACGTGCGTTCTCGATTCCCACTGCCATGCGGGAAGCAATCAACATCAAGAGCCGCTTGTGGTCTTCGGTGAAGTAATCAGGCTGTCGGGATTCGATGTCGATCACACCGATTAACCGGTTCTTGATGATCAGAGGCAGGGCGAGTTCAGAACGAACATTGGGAACTGCCGAGATGTAGCGCGGGTCTTTGGTGACATCACCCACCAGCACAGGTTCGCGCTGTTGTGCCGCGACTCCGGTTACGCCCTCGCCAACTTTAACCCGTGTACGCTCCGCTACTTCCCGCGAGTATCCAACTTGAAAGCGGATTCGCATATCCTGGGTTTTTTCGTTCAGCAACAGGATCGCGAAGATTTCATAATCGATGACCTTGCGCACCAGTTCCGCCACTCGGCTGAGGGTGGTGTCGAGGTCCAGCGTGGTGTTGACCACGTCTGCCACTTCGAGCAGAAGCGGATCGATCTTGGATTGAAATTCAGACTCAGTGGCAACTGTTTCCACGTTTCTATGATATCAGTCACCTTGCTGAATCTTCGCTGGCCGATGCAATATGAATACAACCACGACTGAGGGCCGCCGCACGAACCGGATTCAGCCTTCCCTTGGCACTATGCAGATATCGGGTAGGTTTCGGTACTTCTCTGCATAGTCCAGCCCGTACCCCACCACGAACTCATCGGGAATCTTGAATCCGACGTAATCGGCCTCGATCGGCTTCTTTCTCCGTGAAGGCTTGTCGAGCAGGGCAGCGATTCGCAAAGTCTTTGGTTGGTGCGCCAGCAGAATTTTCTTCAGATAGGAGAGCGTGAGGCCTGTGTCGAGAATGTCCTCGACCAGAATGATGTTCCGATCTTTCATCGATTGGTCGACGTCTTTAGTCAGTCGGACTTCTCCGGTCGAATCCCATCCGCTCTTGAGTTCCTGGTCCGGGCTGGGACGGTTGCCGTAACTGGAGACCCCAATGAAGTCGAAAGTGGAGTCCAGTTGCACATTCCGCGCCAGGTCACTCAAAAAAATCGCCGCGCCTTTGAGCACGCCAACAAAAATTATTGATTGTCCCGAGAAATCGCGGGTGATCTCCGCGCCCATTTCCGCCACCCGCTGTGCAATCTGGTCATGCGAAAGGAGGATCTTGAGTTGCTTCACGGCAAACCATATTAAACTAAGCATTCGGTTCTTGGCATTTGACCATCAGAACGCCAGGAACGAATCCCAGTTTGGCTAAATGCCAAGGGCTAGCGCCAATCGCCGAAAGCCAGCAGCTAGCAGCTAGAAGCTAGGAGCCATAATCCATGAATCTGAACGGCATCAAACTTACCTGGTTAGGCCATGCCACATTTCGCGTAGAAACCCCCGGCGGCAAGATCGTCCTGATCGACCCCTGGGTCATGGGCAATCCCGCGTGTCCTGAAAAAGAGAAAACCGTCAAGAAAGTTGACACAATGCTTTGCACCCACGGCCATTTCGACCACATCGGTGATGCGGTCGAGATCGCCAAGAAGCACAATCCTAAGGTGGTCGGCATTCCCGAACTCTGTGGCTGGCTGCAAAAGAAGGGCGTCAAACAAATCGCCGAGATGAACAAAGGTGGCACCCAAAGCGTGGACGACATCAAAGTCACTATGGTTCATGCTGACCACTCTTGTGGCATCCAGGACGGCGATGATCTCGTTTACGGCGGCGAGGCCTGTGGGTATGTCGTCGAGTTTTCCAACGGCCTCAAAATTTACCATGCAGGCGATACCAACGTTTTCGGCGACATGCAGATTATCCGCGAGCTGTACCAGCCCGAAATCGCCATGCTGCCTATCGGTGATCACTACACCATGAGTCCACGTGAGGCCGCCTATGCCAGCAAGTTGTTGCAGCCGAAAACCGTCATCCCTATGCATTTCGCCACTTTCCCCGTTCTTACCGGACGACCTGAACACCTGAGGAAATTGGTGCCCGGCATAGAAGTTCGCGAGATGAAGCCGGGCGAAACAATCTCGTAGTCATTTTAGGGACGGGCGCCCGTGCCCGCCCAAACCGAGCCAAGCTCGGTGGAACAAAGGAGCCAAATGCCGAAATCCAAACCAAGCTGGCGTATGGGCGGGATCACTGCCGCGCCCGTCGAAGACTATCTCTATTCATCGCTTCCTCCGCGCGATGAAGTGCTGGCCGAGATGGAAGCCGAAGCGGCGAAGCATGATATTCCCATTGTCGGGCCTGTGGTGGCCCGCATTCTTTACCAGCTTGCTGTCATGAGCGACGCGAAAACTGTGTTTGAGATGGGCTCGGCGATCGGCTATTCGACCATTTGGTGGGCGCGGGCCGTTGGCAGGGGCGGTCGCGTCTTCTACACCGACGGTGATCGCAAGAATGCCGATCGGGCGCGCAAATATTTCGAAAGAGCTGGCGTTGCCGATCGCATTACCATCGCCGTCGGTGACGCTTTGGAGCTTCTCTCCGAGCACAAACAGGAATTCGACGTCATCTTCAACGATGTCGACAAAGAAGACTATCCTCGGGTTTTCCGTATTGCCATGCCTCGACTTCGTCGCGGCGGACTCTTCGTGACCGATAACGTTCTATGGAGCGGCAAAGTCGCGCACAAAAGCCCCACTGACAATTCGACAAAAGCTATCTTGGAATTCAATCGTTTGCTCTATAACTCCCCGGACTTATTTACAACGATTCTTCCCGTAAGGGATGGTGTCGCCGTGGCCGTTAAGGAATGACTCCAAGTAACGTTTGTCATTCCGGGGACCGCAAGCCACGAGGAGTCTGCTTTTGGCCTAATGACAACCTCAGCCGTCAAATCGATTTCACCGGGAGTACCGTCAAGTCCTCCACTAGCCCCACTTCCTTTTGCAGAAACGGTTCAGCGTAGGTGACCCCGCCCAGCATTCCGTAGAACCGAGCCATGGCTTCCACCTGAGATCGAATTTCCGCCTGGGCAGGAAAAAGGTCCTTTCCTGCTTCCTGATCAGTGAACTGCGTCTTGTAAGCCATCAACGATTGAAAGCGCGTCTCGAACTGATCGGTGATGTCCACCACAAACGTCGGCCGCACATCGTAGTAGAGCGTCGCGTAAATGATCTTGAATGGCCGATGCGGAGGCAAAGGGTCATCGGACAGTCCTTGCCGGGTCAGAGTCGCCTTTGCCAGTCCCGCCAGAAAACAAGCCTCATATCCCAAAATCGATGCCGTGTAGTGATCCGGGTGCCGGCCTTGCCAGTAGGGAAGAATCACCACTCGCGGTCGCTGCTCACGAATCACGCGCGCAACCTTTTGCCGGTTTTCCCATCGGTTCTCAACTCGACCGTCCGGAATATCCAGTGCCAGTCGCCACGACACTTGCAGAAGTGCGGCCGCTGCTTCCGCCTCCTGGCGGCGATCCTCCGCTGTACCGCGGGTTCCCATCTCTCCTTGTGTAAGGTCAAGAATGCCAGTGCGATATCCGCGCTGTGCCATCTTGAGCAGTGTTCCGCCGCAGGTTTGCTCCGCATCGTCGCGATGAGCCGCGATGGCCAAAATGTCGAGTCCCGGCATGGCTGTCGAGCAAGAATACAGATATGCTGGAAGGCAAGGCAACCCGCTGAATTCTGCGAGTGGCTGCCCGGCTTCCAGGGTTACTTATCCTGTACACGCATCAAAAGTATCAGTAACTGCCGCCATGCTAGGTACGTATAAGCAATCATGAGAATTCGGTCGCTCTGTTTCTTCGTGTTCCTTTTGTGGGTTGCGGCGCTCTGCTGCGCCCAGGATGCTACCCTGCCAGCCTCCAGCGGCAGTTCCAGATCTGATCCTGCATCATCGGCTGGAAGCGTCGGCCCCTCCCTGGATCCGCTCCCGTCAGCCCCAACCACGCTCACCCAGGATCAGATCAAGCAAATGATTCAGAAAGTCGCCGACAACGACATCGAAAACGACAAAAAACAGCGGGACTACACCTACACCGAGCGCGAAGTCGAGAACAGACTGGATGGTAAAGGACAAATAAAGTCGACCGAGACCAAGACCTACGACATTCTCGAAATCTACGGTGAGCCGGTGGAGCGGTTGACCCAGAAAGACGATAAGCCGCTCTCATCAAAAGAAGCGGCCAAAGAGGATGACAAGATCCAGAAGATCATCGATAAACGCAAGAACGAAACCGGCGAGCAACGCCAAAAGCGGCTTGAGAAAGAACAAAAGCAGCGCGAAGAGGACCGCCAGTTTGTACATGAGATCGATGATGCCTACAACTTCACCCTACTGGGAACAGAACTTGTGGGAGGCCGGCAGGCATGGGTGATCGCAGCCGAGCCGCGTCCCGGCTTTGTTCCTCGCATGAAGGACTCGAAATATCTCCCCAAATTTCACGGCCGGGTGTGGATTGACAAGGCAGACCTTCAACTCGCGAAAATGGATGTCGAGTGTCTGGATACAGTCTCTTGGGGGCTGTTCCTCGCTCGCTTCCACAAAGGTTCTCGTCTAATGCTTGAGCAGACGCGGGTCAACGATGAAGTCTGGCTCCCGCTTCACCTGAGCTTCAAGATCGACGCCCGCCTGGCTCTGCTTAAGGGAATCAATATCGAGGGTGACCAGACATTCCGCGATTACAAAAAGTTCCGCACCGATACAAAGATTGTCGGAGTCAGCGACGCAGGCGCCGCAAAGTAGCCTCTAGTTCTCCGTCGCGGATGAATCAATCCAGATTCCCCTGCTCGATCACGACATTTTCCCGCACGATCAGCCGGTGCGCGGCCATTTCTTTTAATGTTGGCAAGACCCGGTTCACGTGCTCATCCGTGTCAACGAAGATGATGATCACAGGCAGCTTGCCGCCAGCATCAATTAAATGAGTCGTCTCAACCCGATGGCGGCCCAGAAATCCCGCTACAGCATGCACCGCCGTTGCGGCATAGACGTTTTCTTTACGCAGATAGTTCAGGATTTCTACGTGCAGCGGCCGGTGATGCCACTGGTCGGCCTCGTTAAGATACATAGTGACTTGAACAGCCATCGCGCTTGGCATTTTACAGTACCCTCGCCAGGGCCACGCCCGCTAACACGGCCAGCAGACAGAGCACGTTGTTGGTCAGAATATTGGTCCACATCAGTAGCCATTGGCCCTGCTCGAAGTAAGCCATGCTTTCGTAGGCAAAGCTGGAGAATGTGGTAAACGAGCCACAGAAGCCGATGACGATGAGCAATCGCCAGCGCGGATCGATGAACACTCGTTCGCTCGTCCACGTTATGAAAAAGCCCACAATCAGGCTGCCGCTGAGATTGATGAACAGCGTGCCATAGGGGAATACTGGCCCCAACAGCTTGGCCGCGCTGCGACTGATCAGGTAGCGGGCGTTGGCGCCGACAATGGCGCCCAGAGAAATAATCAGCAGATCGATCAAGATGGAGTTCCTCCTACAAAGCTGTAGGAGTCATCAGCCGGAGATTCTCAACCAGTCCGGCGGTTACGGCGAACTCCATCGCCTTACTTGTTTTTACCACAGAATGCGGACCGTGCACAGCCATTTAGCGCAGGCACCAGTAATCCCGCCCGTCCAAGAGAACCGCGCCCCAACTATTTCTTTCTTTCCACTAGAAAATGTGCCAACGATTTAAGCGTGTCCGCCCTGGAACCAAAAGCTTGCAGCGACTCCAGCGCCTTGTCCACTAACCCATCCGCTTTCTTCAGCGATTCATCTACGCCAAACAACGCCGGATATGTCGCCTTTTCAGCCGCAGTATCCTTTCCCGCAGTCTTTCCCAACTGCTCCGAAGTTTGAGTTACGTCTAGTACATCATCCACAATCTGAAACGCCAGTCCGATTGCCTGCCCGAATGATCTGAGCTTGCATACCACATCGTGCCCGGCTCCGGCGTAAAGTCCGCCACTGACTACGCTCACGGCAATTAAAGCGGCGGTCTTCGAGCGGTGAATGTACTCCAGCGTGGCGAGATCCGGTTTGCGATGCTCGGCCTCCAGATCGACAACCTGCCCGCCGAGCATCCCTTCAATGGTTCCCGTACCTCGCGCAATTTGTTCGATTATTCGTACCCGAGCGTCTGCCGGACACCGCAGGCAAGCCAGAACCTCATAAGCTCGGGTTTGCAGAGCGTCACCCGCCAGAATTGCAATCGCTTCACCAAAAACCTTGTGACAGGTGGGGCGGCCGCGTCGCAGGTCGTCATTGTCCAGAGCCGGAAGATCATCGTGAATCAATGAATAGGTGTGCAACATCTCCAGCGCGGCCCCGAGTTCCTCGATTCCGTCGGGGAGCGCACCACTGACCATCCGCCCCGCTTCCATGCACAGAATCGGTCGCAAACGCTTGCCACCCGCGAAGACACTGTGGCGCATTGCCCGATGGATGGAAACCGGATGCTGGTTCACCGTGGGCAGCAGTCGCTCCAGCGCCGCGTCTGCACGTTCGCGCCCTTGCTCCAGCGTGGCCTTGAGCATGACGGGAGTATAGCAAGGCGCGCACACGAACCAGCTCTCCGTGTCGGAGATAGGGAGCCCGGGCGAGAAATTGCGTTAGGGAAGAGCAACGACGCCACGCACAACTATCCGGCGGCAAAACTGATTACGCCGCGGTAGAGTGAGCGGCAGCGCCGGTTTTCAGCGCAGCCTGTACAATGCCCCGGGTATCAGAGGAAGGGAGAAGATCGGCGGCTCCGGCATTCAGGGCTGCCGTCCACATCTCCTCGTCGGCGCAGCGATGAGTGCAAACAATGCAAGCTGTCGGAAAGTCGTGTGACAGGCGTTCCACATCCACAAACGAGGTTTTTTCGATATCGAGAATAGCAATGCTTGCGCGGTGTTTCGCGATGCTGGTTCGAAGCTCGTCCAACGAGCTTACGTGATGAATGGAACGAAAAGAACTGGTCAAGGCCGCAACGAGAGACTTCGCGACACCGGAGTCGCACTGAAGGAGCACCAAATCTTGCGCCTGCATACTTCCTCTGGCTTCCACCGCTGTTCACGGTACTCTGTGGCTGCGCTGCTCCCACCCGCGTGGAAGCGGTCACAGACGTTGTTGCGCGAGCGGAGAGCCGGTGAGGACGGCGGCCCTATTTCCGGCCGGACGGGACCTCACCAACAGGCTCAAACGGCTCAGCCTGGAGCTTGCCATTCTGCTTCAGCAGAATCTCCACCTTGCCTTCTGCTTGCTCCAATTCCTTCCGGCAAGCAGACGAGAGCTGCATCCCTTCCTCAAAAAGAGTCAGCGACTTTTCCAGAGGCACTTCACCCTTTTCCAGTTCTTGAACGATTTTTTCCAGCCGCTGGAGACAATCCTCAAACTTCGGCAAAGGAACCCACTCCTGAAGCTATTGTAGTCCACACCATAGGACCTTGTGTCTATCGAAAACATGTGGATTAGGCAAAACTCACAATGCTATGCCGAAGTGGGACGAACACTCCCCAATGCCTCCAGCACGTCCACCGCCGCCGCATACTTCCCCAAAGGCGCGCTGATTTGCGCACCCTGTACCATGCTGCGGGCTGCCGTCAGCATCTCACGTGCAATCGCAATACCTTCCTCGCGAGCGGCTTCTGGCGTGGCCGCTCGCCCCATTCGTTCCAGAATCGAATCTGGGACCGAAACCCGCAATTCGTTTTTCATGAACTCGGCATTCCGCAAGCTGACCAGCGGCCAAATTCCTACCACCACCGGAATCCGGCAATGCTCGATCCGGCGCAAGAAACTTTCCAGCAGGCCCAGATCGAACACTGGCTGCGTGACCACGTACTCTGCTCCCGCCTGAACCTTATATTCGAAGCGGCGAACCTCTTCATCAATGTTGGGAACCCCGGGGTTTGCTCCCACTCCAATGACGAAGGCAGTGCCCACCCCTAGGGGGTTGTCGCCAATGTCGCGCCCGTGGTTCAGGTTACGAACAATGTTTACCAATCCGATCGAATCCACATCGAACACCGCAGTCGCGTCCGGATAGTTACCCATTTTCGGCGGATCCCCGGTAATACAGATCAAATTGCGCAGCCCCATTGCCGCCGCTCCCAGCAAATCTGACTGGATGCACAGCACGTTGCGGTCCCGGCAGGTGTAGTGCATGATGGTCTCAATTCCAACTTCCTGCTGCACCAATAGCGAGAGCGCCTGGTTACTCATGCGCGCCGACGCACGCGGGCTGTCAGGAATGTTGATGCCATCGACACCCACGGATTTCAGGAAGCGCGCACCTTCAACTTCCTTGCGAACATCCGTGCCCTTGGGCGGAACAATCTCCACCATAGTGACGAATTCCCCGGCTGCAATCTTTGCCCCCAGTTTCGACCGCTTTTCAAGCGGCACCTCGGGCGCAACCGTCGGTCTGGTTGGCGGCGTCACAGCCGTGGCGACCGCGGTCTTGGCGCGCGCCTCCCCGACTCGCAACGCGGATTTCATCACTCGGATGTGCGCCGGAGTGGTTCCACAGCATCCACCCACCAAACGTACGCCTGCCGCGGCAAACTTGCGGGCGTAGCTTGCCATGTATTCGGGCGAGCAGAGATAGATGTTGCGTCCCTCTACCGATCGCGGGATTCCTGCGTTTGGCTGTGCTGCCAGGGGAAGAGAACTCAGTGCTCGCATCCGTTCGATTGCATCCAGCATGGCCACCGGACCGACACTGCAGTTACAGCCAATGACATCCGCCTCCCATTCTTGCAACTTTGGGGTGAAGACTTCCGGGGTCGAACCGTCCAGGCAGTTTCCGTCTTCATCCATAGTGACTTGCGCTACCACGGGAATCTTCGCATCTACATCACGGGCTGCCAAAATCGCCTGATGAAGCTCCTCCAAATACCCAAACGTCTCGAGAATCACCAAGTCGACGCCGCCTTCGACCAGTGCAGCAATTTGTTCGCGAAAGGCTGCGCGCGCTTCTTCAAATGAAGTTTTGCCCAGCGGTTCAATGCGGATTCCCAATGGGCCCACGGAGCCCCCCACCCACACGTCGAAGCTTTTGGCGGCATCTCGCGCCACCTTTGCCCCTGCAAGGTTGATGTCGCGCACCCGGTCCGCAAGGTTATGCCGAGCCAACCGGAACGAGTTCGCCCCAAACGTGTTGGTTTCGATAATCTCCGCACCCGCCTGCAAATACTCGTGATGGATCCCCCGGATCAGGTCAGGTTGCGAAAGGCCCAATTCGTCATAACAACGATTAATGAAAATTCCCTTGGAATATAGAAGCGTCCCCATAGCGCCGTCACACAGCACCGGCGCCTCTCTAATTCGATCTAACAGATCACCAGCCATGTGTTTGAGAATACAGGATTGATCTGGTTCTTGCACTTTCCGGGGCTGCTCCGGAATGTACCGGTGATGCTGTCGCGAAGCCTCTGCGCTCTGTCCGCTCTGTTATAATCGCGATTTTTCGCATCTAAATTCTTGTCCCTGATGTTCTTCAGAATTCCAGGTTTGAAAAAAGCCTTCGGAAGCGCGATTGTCCTGATGGTGCTAAGTGTGGCCATCGTGGCTTGCGGCGGTCGCAAACCGGCCGCTGTTCAGCACAAACTAAGCGGACTTAAGTATCGCGCCTTTGTGTCTAATCCCTTGTTCCCGAGTGGGGTTGGAAATGTACCAGTCATTAACATTGTTAACGCGTTACAGGACATGGTTTCTCCCTCTACCGTAAGTCTTTTGGGCCAGGCCTCCCAGCCGAGCATAATGGTGGTTTCCCCAGACCTGTCGCGCACCATGGTATTCAGTCCGATAGGAAACACCATCAGCGTTGTTGACAATCGCACTGAGACCATCGCCCCCGTAATCGGTGGGACGACGAGTGTTCCCACAATCACTCTGCCGGCGCTTAGTGAAAGCATGTTCATCGCTAACGACAATGTCAGCGCCTACGCTGCCGTGCCCGCAGCTCCTGTGACTGGTCAGTCGCCGGGCGCGGTGATAGCCATGAATCTGGGGACAGGTGGAATTACCGCCACTATTCCCGTGCCCGCGGCCCATTTTATCGTCGGTAGCCCCGACGGAAATCACATCCTCGTGTTCAGCGACAATTCGAATGCGCTCACCGTAATCGATACCGCGCTTCTCGGGATTTCAAATCAGGTGACCACTACCGTCGCCGGTTTTGACCGTCCGGCATGGGCGATTTTTACCGATAATGTCAACGCCTACGTCTTCAACTGTGGTCCCGAATGCGGGGGCTCTGTTGCTGGAGTCACAACCTTCAGCATTGGCAGCTCAGCTCCCGGTCCCACGACTCCGTTAAGCGGAGCGTCCTACGGTCTGTTGAATGGAAGTACTCTCTACGTCGCAGGAACGCCCCCTCATACAGCCTGCGGGCCCGGAACAGCCGCGAAGACTTGTGGCACTCTCAATATCGTCGATGCAAGCTCCCTGGCAAGAACCAACTCCAGCCCATTCCTCATCACTGACGGTTATCACGACCGCATGCAGATGGGGGCCAACGGGCAGCTTTTCATTGGTGCGCATAGTTGCACCAACGTAAATATTTCTGGCGGTGAAGTGCGCGGCTGTCTGACCATCTTCAACACAACCAATTCCCAGGTTGTCGTTCCGCCGCAAAACGGGGATGCCACAGGAATCCAGCCCATCACTGGCCGAACCGTGGTGTACGTTTGCGTGGGGGGCACATTTCAGATCTACGACACCACGACCGACAAGTTGTTTGTGCCTCCGTTTAGTATCAACAACACTCTTGGAATAACGGACGTCATCGTGGGTCAATCGTACGACGTGAAGCTGGTCGACCCTCCCACCGAATAACGCTCCACCCGTCAACAACAGCGTCGCTGCTTCACGGCCTTAGCATTAGCTCGTGGGCCCGTTTTTCGACTGCCGCTGGTGAATACGGCCAGGGAAAGGTGTAACCCTCATACCAGGCATCCCACTCGTCCATGTAGTAAGCGCCGAGAAAATTTCCCGCCTCGCCTGTGACAAGGTTCAACGTCGATTCGTCCAGGTCGGCAAGGTTCACGGTTATGCGCTCAGATGGCCCGTAGGTCCTGCCCATCGCTTTGACCGTATATGGCCCTCCTGATTGCTCGCGCACACCCGGTCCAGTCCAATGCTGCAGAATAGGAATCTGGCCCAGAACTGGGTTTTGGATTTCAACCGTATTGAAGAGTCCCCATTTCCACGAATTCAGCTCTCTTGGCGCATCCGGTTCGCTGACGGCGGCTTCGACCGCCGCGGCCAGTAATTCATCGTAGTTGGCGTATGCAGCCGGAAGCCAGCGCTGCGGCTGATGCTGAATCACGTTGTCCAACCAGACCGTCTCCATCATCCAGCTGTAGCTTTTCCAGTTGAGTGTGGATTCCGCCCGTGCGCGATCTCCCGGCACAGCACCCAACTTCGGCTCCAGTAGCAAACGAGCCAGTTCTTCTCTGGAACGCACTGCGATGGTCGGAGCTGCGGAGTCCGCCGTCATTCGTCCATCCCACTGCCGCAAAATATCGGCCGCAACCTTAACCCGTGCCGATCGACTCTTGGCGTGATCCACGGCATCCACGAAGTGTTCCGCGAAGAAGCGGTCCAGTTCCGAATAGATGTCAGTCTGCAGCCCGAGCATGTCCGCCGCCGAGAACTTCTTGCCCGACTCCAGTACGCGGTAGATGCGCGTGGTTCGCCAGGGAGCTTCCCATTCCACACTCAGCGAATACGGGTATTCGTTCGGCGTGATGCGCCCGTTCGCAGTGGCGATGATTCCAGATGCCGGATTGAAAACACTGGGCAGCTTTTCAAACGGTACGTAGCCAACCCATTCGTGGGCATTGTCGCTGCCGTTTTCGGGCAGGCTGCCGTCCCCCGAGGCCCGGATCGGAATCTTGCCCGTCGCATGGTATCCAATATTCCCATCCACGTCGGCGTAAACCACGTTTTGCCCGGGCGCATCGAATTGCGAGAAGGCGTGCTGAAATTCGTCCCAATTGTGCGCAGAATCCACCGCGAAAAATGGATTGCGGATTCCATCGTACAGGGTCCAGCGCAGTGCCAGCTTCCGGCTTTCACCCCGCACGAGGTCCGTGACGATCGGCCCATGCCGCGTGAGCAACACGTCCACAACCACATCTGGCTTGCCCTTTACATGAATTATCTCTTGACGCCGCTCGGTTTTTCTCCATCCCTCCGGTGTGAGGTATTCTCCCGCCGCATTGAAGGTTTCGACGTAAACATCTTCGACAGTCGGACCAACATTGGTGAAACCCCACGCAACCCGGTGATTATGTCCGACGACGACGTAGGGATATCCCGGCAAGGCCACGCCCGCGACATCAAAATCGCCGCAACGCAAGTGGACAGCAAACCACAAATTCGGCATCTGATGACCCAGATGCATGTCGTTCGAGAGCAGCGGTTTGCCAGTCACGGTGTGTGCGCCCGAAACTACCCAATCGTTCGAGCCAAGCAGGAGCGGCCGCTCGTCGAAGAACGACGCTGTCGGCTCGTAAAAGCCAGTACTCATGGCATTCTGAGCGGACCCGGGTCCGCGAACAATCCTACGATCGAATGAACCGGCACTATCGCGGCTGGGATTGTTCCGAGCGATAGTAGTCTCCGAAGTTGCGTTCCTTTCCTCCTTCTGCTCGAGACTCACGCTGGGGATGGTTGGCGGCCGGTCACGCCAGGATGAATTCACATACAGATCGGCAGTGAGTTCCGGTCCCAGCTTGGCCAGAATTTTTTCGCGCGTTAGCGCGTGCCGTGGGCTGGTGCTGAGATCTTCAACCATATATGCCCCGATCAGCGCCGAGTCTTCCATCGTCCACGGCTGCGGCGAATAGTGCAGAATTCGAAACTCCACTGGCAACTGATCGCGATGCGAGTGGATGAACGCATTCACTCCCCGGGCATAAGCCTCAAACCGGGAACGATCCTCACTGGAAATGGTTTCAATTGTTTTTCGTGCCGCAACCCTCAAACCGAGAATTCGCTGCTGCCGGTCGTGCTCGAGTTGACTTTTGCCGACAATTTCCGCCAGCTCTCCGGCTGCGAACCTCCGCATTCCATCCATCTGAAATAGCCGGTCCTGCGCCGTCACGTATCCTTGAGCGAAAAACAAATCATCCAGACTGGAGGCCTGAATGGTGGGTACGCCGTGACCATCACGGATAACGGTCACTGGAGCTTTCAGGCCCGCCACTACCAGGGTCCCATCGAGTAGCGGCAGCGCGGAACGGGCGATGGAAAGCAACCACAACAAAGCCCCAGCTAGAACAAGTATCAGTGCAATCAGGCCGATTCCGACAAGCTTCGCAATTCCAACTGCAGGGCGGCTATAGGCTGGAGTGCTGGTCACCATGACGAATTACCGATTTTACCCTCTTCCTGCGTCAGCAGTGTCGTGCCTCAGCGAACTTGGCGCATTCCCCAAAGCTCAGTATCATTCAGAGTGATCATGCTCCAGCGCCGCATCGACGACCAGCCCTCGATCTCCAGGGAGATGATGCGAGAGGCGCAGCAAATTCTCCATCAGCATCTCAAGCGGGTGGGCCTCAAGCATACTGCCCAGCGCGATACCATACTGCAAACTTTCCTCGAAACCCGCGAACATCTCTCCACCAACGAATTGCACCGGCTGGTCCAGAAAAAGGATGCCAGGATCGGATTCACCACCGTGTACCGCACGCTTAAGTTACTGGCCGAATGCGGATTAGCAAGTGAGGTGGCTTTTCACGACGGAATAGCCCGTTTCGAACATCAATACAACCGGCGCAGCCATCACCACATGGTTTGCACGCTGTGCGGCAGTTCGGTGGAATTCTTTTCGCCAGAAATCGATCGCCTGGAGCAGGAGATCGGAGACAAGTACCATTACCAAACCACCCGCCACACCTTTCAGATCTATGGCCTCTGCGAAGATTGTCGCAAGAGGAGAAACTAGGGCCACTTAGCTTTGAACAGCGTTTCCATCTCATGCCCGCAATGCCACGCCCAAATACCCACCGAAGCCTCGTTCTGCCCAGGGTGCGGTGGCCGGAGGATTATCGAGCCGGCCCCGACTGTGACTGGCTTTGCTAAGGAGAATGTCGTTGCCGCTCTGGCCTACGTCACCTTTATTCCCGCAATTGTCTTCCTCGCATCACGACCCTTTCGGCACAACCGCCTGGTGCGCTTCCATTCGTGGCAGTCCATCTTGTTCGTTATTGCCCTCGTTCTGGCCGGTGTCGTGTTGCGGTTCTTGTTCTCATTGCTCTCTTTGATACCGGGATTGGGGTACCTCCTCGCCTCACTTAGCGTCTTAATCATTGTTCTTGGCTGTGTCATCCTCTGGCTGGTCTTGCTACTAAAGGCTCTCCAAGGCGAAATGTTTAAGCTGCCTCTCATTGGAGATTTTGCAGAAAAGGCGTAGGCTGTTAGGCTGGTTTTGGTAAGCCAGCAGTTGTTGACACGACTGCAGAAACTTCGCTTGGGGGGATAATTATGGCTTTTTGCAGTTCGTGTGGAGCACAGATACCGGCCGGAGCTACCGTATGTCCAGCGTGTAGCCGGTCAGCCGCCCCAACAGCGGCTCCGCCAGCGGCCCCGGGGGCCCCGGCCGCTCAACCGAGCGCGGGTGGCCTTTCCGACAATATCGCCGGTGCCCTCGCCTACGTCACCGTAATCCCGTCCATCTTGTTCCTGGTTCTGGCGCCGTATAACTCGAATCGTTTTATTCGCTTCCACTCCTTTCAGAATATTTTCTTCGCCGTTGCCTGGATCGCCTTATGGATTGTGCTGAACATCATCGCGCACATTCCGATCTTTGGCTGGCTGACGATCCTGATCTGGCCGCTTATCACTCTTGCCGGATTCGTGATCTGGCTCATTCTTATCTTTAAAGCTTACCAGGGACAGATGTGGAAGCTGCCCATGATCGGTGACATGGCAGAGAAGCAAGCCTCCGCGATGTAACTGGGATCGTACGCCACCAAAACTGTGGATTACTCAGGTGAGCCTCGAAGGCTCACCTTTTCTTTCGCCAGCAGGTTGTCAATGCCCTTTTGTCTGTCACTCTCGGCTTGACAGAACCTCTGCTGGAATGGCATTCCTATTGTCTTTCTCTTTCGCTTCATTGGTCACTTCGATAGTCTAGTTGGTCCACGACAGGAGCAGGTTTGCGAGTTCGAGTCTTTTATCACGACCGATGTTTCGATGGGGCTTCTTCGGCAGCGCTTTTCTCCCGCTTTTATCAGGAACGCATCCGCAATGACGTTGAATTTGTCTTTTCCGGACTGCTGCATCGCGCCGGAGCTTTGTTCAACGAGAGTGACTTTAACGGCGATGAAAACGCCATCGTCGATTTCAAGTATTCAAGTTCGCCCAAAGTCACCTGGTGGTTTGATCATCACGAAAGCGCCTTTCTTTCTCCCGCCGACGCTGCCCATTTTGAGCAGGACCAGAGCAATCGCAAATTTTATGACCCGGATTTCAAATCCTGTACCAGCTTCATCGCCACCATTGCCGAAGAGCGATTCGGTTTCAACCCCGCTCCAGTCGCCGAACTGGTCAAGTGGACCGATATCATCGATGGTGCCCTTTATCCCGATGCCCGCACCGCGGTCGAGATGCGCGAGCCTGCGATGAAACTGACCATGATCATCGAAGCCACGCAGAATTCCGATTTCATACCTCGCCTGATCCCGCTTCTTGCCACTAAGCCGCTTGCAGAAATTCTGAAAGAGCCGTTCATTGCCCCGCTGTTGCCGCCTCTGCTCGAACGTCACCAGCATTCCCTCGCCGTCCTTCGGGAACGCACCGAGTTGAAAGACGGCACTCTGTTCTTCGACATCAGTGATCAGGAACTGGAAGGCTATAACAAATTCGTTCCTTACTATCTGCATCCCGAATCGATTTACAGCGTAGGTCTGAGTAAGAGCACTTTTCGGGTGAAGGTTTCGGTCGGCTCTAATCCCTGGGCTCCCGAAGATCCGGTGGTGAACCTGGCGAAAATTTGTGAGCGATATGGCGGGGGTGGCCATGCGCGCGTAGGCGCTATTTCCTTCGATGTTTCCCAGCAGGACGCCGCTCGCAAAGCTTCTCAGGAAATTGTCGCCGAATTGCGCGCAGCCGTGCGTGCCCAGCGGACAAGCGCGTAATCTGGATCACTTGATATCCTCGACTTGGGGATACCTGCAAACATTCGAGATTACTCAATCGTGGCTTTCTCCGAAACTCCTGATTCCGCTATCCTGCGCGCCGAGCACCTTGGACGAGTCGTAGGCGCCAAAGTCCTCGTCGAGAATGCGAATTTCAGCCTCGCCAGCGGCGAAATTCTGGCCATCGTTGGACCCAGCGGCTCGGGAAAAAGTTCACTCTTACGGCTGCTCAATCGGCTCGACGAACCCAGCCGCGGCACCGTCTATCTGGCCGGAACTGACTACAAGCAGATTGCGCCACGCGAACTTCGAAGAAAGGTCGGCATGGTCACACAGCGCCCATACTTGTTCGCTGGATCGGTTGAGCAAAACCTGCAATTCAGCCCCCTGCAGCGTGGAGAGACATTGCCACCCGAGGCGGTCGAGAAGTTGTTGGTTTCAGTTGGGCTGGAAGGTTATGCTTCTCGCAACGTCGCCAACCTCTCGGGAGGCGAAGCGCAGCGGGTTTCTCTGGCTCGTACTTTGGCTAATTCGCCATCGGTTCTTCTTTTGGATGAACCTACGTCCGCTCTGGACGACGCGTCCAAGTCAGGAATCGAGTTGTTGATCCAGAGAATTGTGCACGATCAGCGTCTCGGCTGTGCTGTGGTCAGCCACGATACAGCTCAAGCCAGGCGCCTTGCGGCACGGGCCTTGCTGATGGAACGGGGGCAGATTGTGCGGTCGGGCGCTGTTGAAGAGGTACTGCATGCTTAAATACTGGTTCAGTAATCCATTGAGTCTTGGCTTGGCCCAGGCGGGAGTCGCCGCGTTGTCTGCTTTGCTCGTAGTTCTGATTGCTAGCAGGCGCCAAATCCATCTTGAGACGGAAGCCGTAGTCGCAATGCTCCGCGGCCTGGCGCAAATTGTCGCCGTAGGATCGATTCTCTTGCTGTTGCTGCGCGGCCCGCGCTGGACCAGCGTTTTCCTGCTTGCGGGTATGATGGTAGCAGCCGGTGCTATCTCGGCGCGCCGCGCCAAAGGCATGCCAGACGCATTTCGGGTCTCCACCTGCTCGATTGCATGCGGTGCTGGTTCCGTGATTGCTCTGATGACCTGGCTTGGCGTCATCGATAACGCGATTACTGCGCTCGTACCGGTCGGCAGCATGCTCATCGCAAACGCCATGAACACCAATGGTTTGGCACTCAACCGTTTCCGCTCCGATGTCCTCGCCCACTCCGGGGAGATCGAGACCGCTCTGGCTTTAGGAGCCGAGGCGAACACGAGCGTAGCGCCCTATGTGCAAGCCTCTTTTGAAGCCAGCTTGATTCCGGCTATCGACTCACTGCGTTCGCTTGGCATCGTATGGATCCCTGGGCTGATGGCTGGAATGCTGCTCTCCGGGGCGCGTCCAATTTATGCGGCGATCTACCAGTTCGTGGTGCTCGCCATGATCTTCGCTGCCTCCGGCCTGACTTCGTTGCTGAGTACTTTGCTGATTCGTGGCCGGATATTTACCCCAGCTCAACAATTAATGCTGCAGGCAGGCAGATAATTAAAACCATGCACTCGACGGTGCAGAGCAGAACTGAATTTGGTGGGCATCCGCGCGACCACACCCTGCATGCCCTGCGAGGCATCGCCACCTTCGAACTCGCCAAAGGTTTGGTCGTGCTATTTGCCGCCATAGTCATTCTTTTCTTTGTCCACCGCGACCCTTGGGATTTAGCTGACGGTTTGCTCCACTTGCTTCATATCAGTCCGGACGGCCATTTTGCGCAGAGATTCCTGGACTGGGCCGATACTTTGACCGACGCCAAGCTATGGGCGGTTGCCGGGGCAGCCCTTGCCTATTCGGTTCTTCGATTCTTGGAGGCCTACGGCCTCTGGTACGCCCGAGCTTGGGCTGAGTGGATTGCTCTAATCTCAGGTTCCATCTATTTGCCTTACGAAATCTACAGGCTGGTTCATCGCCAGAGTCTCCTCCACATCACCATTTTGGTCATCAACCTGGCCATCGTCTTCTACATGGCTTACCTGCTGAAGACCGGCAAGGGCATTCACGGAATACCGCAGCAAGAGCCCAGCTAGCCATTGTGCTCTCAACGCCGTGACCCTCGTCATCAACTCTTGGTTACTCCCGTAAACACACTGCCGGGTGATTCTTGCCACGAACGAGCCATTGTCCGGGCAGCGAGAAAAGGGCAATCTGGTGACACCGGAAACAATTCTAAGGTCACTGTAGGGGAGAGTCGGCATGAGTGATACCGGATATGAAACGCGTCTCCATCGTCGCCTGGGATGGCTGGCCGAGTTGCTCGCAACTGCCTTCGTCACCCTTATGACGCTGGTAAGCACGCTTCGGCTGCTGGGCATTTTGTCCTAGTTCTATCGCGTCGCACAAGGCTTGATCTTCCTACTGCCTCACCGAACCCCGTGGAAAATTCACACCTTTTGCTAATCTAGTTGAACCGTCCAGGCGCTGCAGTCGGCGCGCTCTAAGCAAAAGAGAAATTCGTGAGTGCAATCGCTCGATACGGCACGCTGCCTCTAATCTTGTTCCTTCTCGCGAATTCTTCAGCGGCTCAGGAGTCAGCTCCGCGGGCCGCAATCAATGGGAAATGGGACATTAGCGTCTGGGCTGCGGTGGCCACCGGCGAGGAAAACACGAATTCCTTCAACGAAGCGCGGATTTGGACCGCCGGCTTCTTCCTTGGCAAACTGATGCACCGGGAAGTTCTTGGCGGATGGCGGCGCGGGACAATCGAGTACGGATCCAATCTGATTCCGCTGTTTCTGACCTCCAAAAGCCAAAAAGTGCATGGCGGCGGTTTTGAGCCGATAGTCCTGCGCTGGTACTCCAGCCACAGCCTCGGTCGTGCCACGCCTTACCTCGAGTTAGCGGGAGGCGCAGTATTCACCAATTCCAATCTGCCTCCCGGCAACACTTCCAGCTTGAATTTCACCGCCCGTGCTGGTGGCGGCATTCATGTGTTTACCCGGAAGCGGCAATCCCTCGATCTCGGTTGCGGATGGATGCACGCTTCCAACGCCAACCTCGGCGTACGCAATCCCGAATTCAATGGCATTCGACTCAGCTTGGCTTATCACTGGTTCAAATGAAGGAACTTTTTTCGGTGCCTAGGTTCGCGCTGCTTTTGGGCGTAACCTGCCCTTCCGTGCGAATCACCCGCAATTGGTTTGTCAGGCGTATGCCGGCTCCGATTGCATGGCTTCGATGATCGACTCGGCAAATTCAGACGTGCTGGCTTTACCGCCGATATCGCGAGTCAACTTGTCGCGCGTGCGATACACCTTCTCCAGCGCGTTGCGAATCTTCAACGCCGCGTTGAATTCGCCAAGATGTCGCAGCATCAGCAGGGAACACCGGATGATTGCGGTCGGATTGGCAGTATTCTTTCCGGCAATGTCAGGAGCAGAGCCGTGTACCGCCTCAAAAATGGCGCACCGCTCCCCGAAATTCGCGCTGGGCACCATTCCTAATCCTCCGACGAACGCGGCGCAGAGATCGGAAATGATGTCGCCATAGAGATTCTCCATCAGCAGCATGTCGTACTGATAAGGATTCATAACCAGTTGCATGCAGGTGTTGTCCACAATGTGCTCGGCGTATTCGATTTCCGGATATTCCTTCGCTACATTCCTGGCACACTTTAGAAACAAACCGTCCGACAATTTCATAATGTTGGCTTTGTGAATGGCGTGGATCTTCTTGCGTTTGTTCTTGCGAGCGTATTCAAAAGCAAAGCGCGAAATCCGTGTACACGCCTTCTCGGTCATGATCTTCAGGCTTTCCACAACGCCGGGAACGACTTCGTGCTCAATGCCGGAATACAGCCCTTCGGTGTTTTCGCGCACGATGATGAGGTCCACATCCGGATAGCGCGTCGGAATATGTGGCAGATTGCGGATAGGGCGGAAATTGGCGTAAAGCTCGAATCTCTTGCGCAATTCCACGTTGATGCTGGAAAACCCGCCGCCGACTGGCGTCGTGATCGGTCCCTTTAGCGCAACCTTCGTGCGCTCGATCGAATCGATGAGGTCTTTAGGAATGTACTCGTGATACTTGTCGTAAGCGTCCGCGCCCGCTGCATAACTCTCCCATTCGAACATCAGCCCAGTCGCCTCCAGAACGCGCACCGCGGCCTGCGTGACCTCAGGTCCGATGCCGTCGCCGGGAATGAGGGTGATTTTATAGGACACGAATGAGTGCTTCCTTTGGAAGTCTATACGAGCGTCTGATCAGCAGGCAGTACCTGGCGACAAGAGGCGAACGGAGGGGATTATTGGGTCTTAGCTGCGATTTTGCCGCGAACCTCGGCGGCATCCTTGCTCTTGACCAGATCCTTCAGCTCGGTCAGGAATTCCTGCACGTCTTTGAAGTCCAGGTAAACCGAAGCGAAGCGCACGTAGGCAACCTTGTCGTACCGCCTGAGCCGGTTCATGATCAGCTCCCCCAGTTCGCTCGTCCTACGCTCCCGCTCCGGTGATTCGATTACGAAACTCTCAGCTTCATTCACGATCTGTTCCAGCTTGCTGATCGGAACCGGCCGCTTCTCACAAGCTCGCAACAGGCCATTCAGCACTTTTTGGCGATCGAATTTCTCCCGCCGTCCATCCTTCTTGACCACCATGTACGGAATCTCGTCGATGCGCTCGTAGGTAGTGAAACGCTTGCCGCATTTCAGACATTCGCGCCGACGTCGAATGGATTCGGCCTCCTTGCTTTCGCGCGAATCCACCACTTTGTCATTTGCGAAGCCGCAGAAGGGACACTTCATGAGGATCGGGGTCGATACATGATTGTAACCCACCAACTTCTCCGCTCTGCGTCACCCGGTCGGCGATGTCGGAATTGGCTCCTCGGCTTCAGCCTTCTCGCTTTCTTCTGCTACCTTCCGCAAGGAGAGCCGTTCCTGGTGCGCTAACAGCAGACCTACTGGAACCACCGCCACAAAACTGACCAGCCATAGCAGGATCCCACAACTCACCGCCAGCTCCCGTGGGATCTGGAATACCTTATCAAGCGCCTCTATCGTCGCCAATTGCGAACCGCCGCCAACCCCGGGCAACTGCAGCATGGATCCAACCATGCTCGAGCCCATCAGCAGCAACACTCGAGTCGCACTCATTTGCTGCATGGGTGCCCCGTAAGCGTGAGTGACTTCCTTATACGATAGCGCAATCAGCCACCACATCAGGATGGAGACCGCCGAAAGTTGCAGAAACGAGAATGGTCCGTGAATCGTGTTCAATCCGCCGGCGAACTCGCGCACCCGCTGCGCAATTCGATGTCCCAGGTTCTGCGCAAGATGGGCGAAGCGTTTCTCCATCCAGTCCGCGATAGTGGGACCTTTGTAGTTCACCAGCATCGCGATTGCGAATAATCCCAACACCATACTGGATAACAGATAGCCGGCAACGTGCAGCCAGTGATAATAAACCGGGCGAGTCGCCGCGAACGCCCGCAGCTTGGTGGGAAGAAATATCGCTAGCACCATCAGCACCGTGAATGCACCCAGGTCAAAAATCCGCTCCATCGCCCACACCGCGAGTTGTGACGCGAAGCTAAGGTTCATTCGCCGCGCAATGAGATATGGCCGGATCAATTCTCCGGGTCGGCCAAGCACAGCGAGTCCGGTGAAGCCTACCAGCGTCGGGGAAACGAGCGATATTGTCGAAGCGCGAGGGCGAACCGGACGCAGAAATGTTTTCCAGCGCACCGCCCTAAGAATATAGGCGACGTAAATGAGAATAATTCCGTGAATTACGTGCCGCCAGGTCACATCTCTCGAGTTCTCGATGAACTTGTCCCAATCGAACGTCCGCCATTGCCGGAATTGCAGGTATACCAGCACCACGAGAACAACCAGAACCACGCCGTAAATGACGATGCGTTGTTTATTCATTAGAAAAGGGGTCTCGTAGACGCCGGCGAAGGTCTAGTTACAGCCCAACCCTTGGGGGCAGCAGAGATTGCAAGAGGTCGAGGTAAACAAATCGTGCTCCCCAAGCACAGAATCATCCTGTCAAGTTAACTGACATTAGTGCTGAGGGTCAATCGCCAAGGAGGCTTGTGGTTCCGCTTATATTAATCCGAGCTCTCGCATCCGGGCGTGCGTTTCTATTGCGGTTTCTTCTTTATCAATCCCTGAAGGCTGTTCATCACATTGTTTGCGGGATTCTGGCCCTGGCCGCCAGGATTGAATTTACCGAACTCGCTGCCCAGCATGCCCTTCACGTTAGGCACGAACTTTGGGTCGGAAGTGGTTCCTTCGATGGAGAAGGGAATGCCGGCGTTTTTGTTCCCCAATCCCGCAATCTCGCTTAGCCCACCCAGAGCGCCGCCGCTGAACTTGGCATTCATCTGATAATTGAGCGCATTTTGCGGGCTGACGGTGCCGTTCCCGGTAATCACGCCAATGGATGGGACATTGAGGTTGACGTTTTTCGTTTGAATGCCTTCGGGTGCAACGCGAGCATCCGTGCTGAAATTCTGAATGGTCGTGTCCGGGCCGGCATTTACCCCCGCGAGCTTGGCCACGGAGGAAAGTTTTGAACCCAAATCAAATCCTGCCAGTTTCGTATTCGCGAGCTGCACCGGGCCGTTGATCACCAGCCTGTCAGTCGGCCCGGCGATGGTGAAATTGGCAGTCAGCGTTCCTCCTTCCAGATGTGAGCCGGCTGGCAAAGTGACGCCAAGGGCAGGTAGGAGCGTTACCAGATCATCCACGGGCATATTATCCGCTGCTAGCTTTGCGTTGAGCGTCGTCGCTGCAGGTTCAATTTGATAAGTGCCCGAGAGTTTGGCTACGGCCTTTCCCAGCGTGACATCCGCGTTCATCGGTCCAGACTGCTTCTGCAGATCGTAAGTGGCATTGAACTTCAAATCTACCGGCTTCGGCGCAGGCGATCCTTTCGGTGACGCCTTCAGCTTGGCCACGCCGGCACTGCCACTGGCTTGCGCCTCACGTCCGTTTGAATTCACCGTGCCGTTGAAATCCACGACGCCGCCCAGGCCGGAGGCCGGGTTCACAAATCCAGACTTCTCTATATCCAAACCACTAACGCTTATTTTTGCGTCCAGCGGAGTAAGTGAAGCGTCGGTGGCATTGATCGGTCCGGCATGGCCGTCGAGCTTCATGCTGCCGCCGCCAGGCAGATCGGCTGACATCGTGAACGGGAATTGAGCATTGAACGCAAAATTCTGCACCGTAATGTTTACTTTGGAATAGATCTGCGGCTTTTCATGAGCGCCTACGTTTTCCATCGAGAGCGTGCCGTTCTTCACGCTGAGCTTCCCCACAGAAAGGCTCGGATTCGAAGAAGCAGGCGACGCCTGCGCGGCCGCGGTTTCTCCAGACTTTCCAGGTGTAGCTTTCGGGGCCGCCGGTTGTGATGCCTTTTGCGCTTCTGGAGTCTTTCCGGTCTCTGCGGGCTGGCCTGCCGACGCCGGCTCGGGAGCGGGTTTACTTCCTATGCTGGAGAAGTTCCATTTTCCCGTCGCGTTCCGCAATAAGGCGACCTGAGGATCAGTTATTGTCAGTTCATTAACCTGCAGGCTCTTGGAAAAAATCAGCGGCATCAATTCCACGCCAACATCAAGCGCCTTGGCGCGCACAAACGGCTGGTTGCTGAAAGCAGGATCGTCGGAGATGGCAAGATTATCGGCGGAAACGCTACCGCTCAAGATCGACAACTTCAAATTTCCAACTTTAACCTCCCGGCCCAGTGAGGAGCTCAGCTCAGACTCAATCTGCGGCCGGAAGGCGTTTACATCAACAATGAATGGCAGAGCAATAACTAACAGAACCAGGACGGCGATAACGATGCCGATGATTTTCAGGGCGCGTTTCATAAAGCAGGTCCTCCTACTTCCGGTGGCATTCTTCTTGGATGACCGCTAGTGACTAAGGTGAGCAACCCAAGTCTATCAAAAGCGGCGCTTCGTAACTGTGACAGCACGAGAAACCGCCTTCAGCCCACGTGAGCGTGCTGCTTCGCGGATCCAATCAACGCCAGCGCCTGGTCTAAATCAGCAATCAAATCGTCAGCATGTTCAATGCCTACGGAGAGGCGAATCAGTTGTTCAGTGACTCCCATCTTCGCCCGATGTTCGGCGGGAATCATGGCATGGGATGTGAGCACGGGGATGCAGACCAGCGAATCCACGCCGCCAAGACTCGGCGCGAGGGTAAACAGATTCAGGGCCTCACTCAATTTGCGCGCATCCTTACCGGTGCCCTCAACCTCGAAGCTTACGATTCCGCCACCGCCGCGCATCTGTTCCATCGCCAGGCTGCGCTGCGGATGCCCTTCGACAAATGGATAGTGAACTCTGTGGACGTTCGAATGTTGTGATAAGAACTGCGCAATCCGCAACGCGTTCTCATTTTGCCGCTGCACGCGAACCGCAAGCGTTTTGATCCCCCGCAGCAGCAACCATGCGGCATGTGGATCCATGCATCCGCCCAGCGTAGTCCGCGTGCTATGAATCTTCTCGATCAACTCACCGCGGCCCGCTACCGCCCCCGCAATCAGATCGGAATGTCCGCCGAAATACTTTGTGCCTGAGTGCATAACCAGGTCGATGCCGAAGTCGGCGGGCCGGCAATTGATCGGGGTAGCGAACGTGCTGTCGATCATCGTGATGAGATTATGTCGCCGCGCAATCGCGACGACTTTCCGCAGATCGACAACGCGAACTAGTGGATTGGTGGGAGATTCCACATAGAGCAGCTTGGTATTCGTTCGGATAGCACGCTCGTGCTGATCGTAGTCGGTGGTGTCCACGAAGGTGGTTTCGATTCCAAGTTTCGGAAGCCATTGGCCAAAGAATTTAGCCGCGCCACCATAGATATCTCGCTGTGCAACCACATGATCGCCGCTTGTAAGCAGGCTCAGCACGGTGGTCGTGATAGCTGACATCCCCGAGGCAAACAGCAATGCCCGTTCTGTCCCTTCCAGTTCGGCAATCGCCCGCTCCGCCACGGTGTGGGTTGGATTCCCGTAGCGGGTATAAAACATGTCCGTCGGCGTCGCCCTTAATTGCTGCTCGTTATCGGTGACCTCGAAAGTGGAAGTCTGATAGATCGGCGTTGAAAGCGGTCCATTCTTTTTGCTGAGGTCGGTGCCTCCGCGTACAGCCTTGGTTTCCGCGCGCTGCTCTCTGCGTTTCATGACAGCTCCCTCTCAGGGTGCAACTATTCTTGCACATGAATTTGTGGTTTGACAGCGGCCAGCTCACCCGCTACCCGTGGCATTTATAATTCCGTCCCTATGCAAACTGGATTATCAAATCGCGTGGCGATTGTCGCAGCCTCCAGCCAGGGCATCGGTCGCGCCACGGCGGAAGCTTTCGCCGCTGAAGGTTGCCGCTTGGCCATGTGTGCACGAAGCACAGAGCCTCTTCACAAGGCAGCCGAACAGATTAGAAAACAATACCCGGTAGATGTTTTCGCCTCGCCGCTCGACGTGACTGACCCCTCCGCGGTGCACGATTTCGTCAAACAGACAGTCGCAAAATTTGGCGGGGTGGACATTTGCGTTACTAATGCCGGCGGCCCTCCCGCAAAAGGCTTCCTTGCCACGACTTTGGATGACTGGCGAAAAGCCGTGGACGCCAATTTTCTGAGCACTGTCTATTTCGCGCGTGAGGTTATCCCTTACATGCAGCGCCAGCATTGGGGGCGAATCATCACCATCACTTCCATTACCACCAAGCAGCCAGTTCCTGATCTCGTGCTTTCCAACGCCGTGCGGGCGGCCGTTGTGGGGCTGGTCAAGAGCCTGGCAAACGAATTCGGCAAAGACGGAATTCTGGTCAACAACGTCGGACCCGGCTACACCGCCACCGATCGCCTGAAGGAACTGGCTAAAACTCGTTCCGTAACACAAGGCAAGCCGGAAAAAGAGTTTTTCGACGCCTGGGCTGCAGATTCTCCGCTCCGCCGCATTGGCGAACCGCATGAGCTCGCCGACACCATCGTTTGGCTCGCATCGGAACGAGCCTCCTACATCACCGGTCAGACCATCCTCGTCGACGGGGGTGCCTATAAGGGACTCTGAACCCAAGCCGGCAGCTGCTCTAGCTGCGATCCCGAAATTCTCTTATTGAAAGTTGGTGCCCTTTTCGAGTAAGCTTTCGAATCCCCGGGACCCGTAGCCGAACCGGGGTGGAAGTGTATCCGGTGAAGATCATGGGATACAAACTACTCTCTGCTGATGTTGGCAGCAGCACTTTCCGCAACAGCCTTCAGATTTGGTTGCGCGCGTTTTTCTGTCGTTCATCCTCCCTGCAAATCATTTAGTTCAATTTTTCTTTCACGCTTACGAGGGGGAGTGTATGCGGACTTTACTTGGCAGGTTAGTTTGGATCAGTTTCATCGTCGCGGCGTCCGTAACAGCAAGCCTTGCGCAGGGTGGCGCCACCGGCGCCATTAGCGGCACTGTGCAGGATCCGAGTGGCGCATTCGTGGCCGGCGCCGAAGTACGCATCACCGACCAGAATACCGGTGTTGTCGTGCGCACTACGAAAACCGATGCCAACGGCTCTTTCACTGCGACCCTGCTTCCGGTAGGGAACTACACCGTGACCGTTCATAGTGGCGGCTTTGCGGAAGGGAACTTCCCGGACATCGTCGTGCGCGTGACCGAAACCACCCGCCTGTTAGCCAGGCTGCGACCCCAGGCTGTGCAGGAGAAAATTGAGGTTCAGGCCGAAGTGCAGGCAGTGGAAACCACTCAGGCGGCTACCGGTCAAGCCATTGAAGCCAACACCATCCGCGAACTCCCCTTAGCCACGCAGAATTTTCAGCAAATCCTCACGCTTTCGACCGGAGTTTTCAGTGACCTCAATGCCTCCGCCCAGCTCGGACGCGGCAGCAACAAGATTTTCGTGAACGGTCAGCGCGAAGACAACAACAACTACTTGATCGAAGGTATCAGCGCGACCGACTACAACGTGGCCCAGAGCACCAATGTGCCTCTGCCGAACCCGGATGTTATTGGCGAATTCAAGGTGCAAACCTCGCTCTACGACGCCAGTCAAGGACGAAACGGTGGCGGAAACGTCAATGCGATTCTCAAATCGGGGACAAAGACGCTGCACGGCGACGTTTATGAGTTCTTTCGCAATAACGTGCTCAACGCTAATGAATATTTTCTTAAGCAGGCAGGCCAGCCGCGACCCGATGTCAAGCAAAACATCTTCGGCGGCAGTTTAGGCGGTCCAGTAGGCACCGAGAAATTTGGTTTCTTCTTCGTGAATTACCAGGGAACCCGCCAGCGGAGCGGCGAGTCGCCAGGCACCTTCATCGACAATCCCGGCTTTCCGGTGCTGCCCGTGGATCGATCGGACGCGAGCCTGGAGGCCGCGTTCAATGTGCCGCTGATCGATCCGGTCATCAGCAAGCTGCTGAACTTCAAAAGCGACCAATTCGGCAATTTTCCGGGCGGTTATCTGATTCCCTCGATTCCTGGAACACCCGGTTCCACCGCGCCTTTGATTATCAGCAAACCTGGCAAATACACCGATGACCAGTTCACTACCAACTGGGACCGCGAATTCAGAGGCGGCAATGACAAGCTTTCCGCCCGCTTCTTCTTCTCCGACTCCGAATCGCAGCTTCCCTTCGGTGCGGGCGGTTTGCAGGAATCACTCGGCTCAACTCTCCAAACCAGCATCAGCGCCACCGATCTCGATTTCCCTTTCGATCTCCCGGTCAATGCCCGATTTCTGAGTGTCGATGAAACCCACCTGTTCTCTGCAGCGCTGGTCAACGATTTCCGTTTTGGATTTGTGCGGATCAATAACAGCCTCAACAATATCGATCCAGTCACCGCCACGGATCTGGGTATCGACCGCCCGACGAACAATGTGACGCAATCGATCTACAAATTCACACTCAACAGTTCGGGCTTCCAGATCGGCCCGGCCCCATTTGCCAACCAGCACCAGACTCAAAACAATTTTAATTTTGTGGATAATTTCAGTTGGGTTCACGGTTCTCACGTGCTTAGCTGGGGTGGCGAGTTCACGCGCGTCAATCTGGACAAAATTTTTCCCCAGGTCTTCAACGGCCAACTCATCTTTGCCAATGCCGGAGGCCTGACCGATTTCCAGGAATTCTTGGAAGGAGCGCCGCCCTTCAGCTTCGGTGGTGGTGGGGTTGATAATCACCAGTATCGTACGAACGACTTTGGCTTCTTCGTCCAGGACGATTGGAAGTTGCGGCACGATTTCACCCTGAACCTCGGTTTGAGAACAGAGATTTTTGGCGCGTTCCACGATGATCTCTGCCACATCGCAAATTTCAGTTCCCAGCTTGCCGATGAGGGCAAGTATCCATACATTTATGGCGGTTGCGCTAACAGCCTCGGAGTGCCCGGCTTGAGCGCAACCGGCAGCAACACCACTTTCACCAACAACTATGCGACCGGCCTGGGGCCGCGCGTCGGTTTTGCCTGGGATCTGTTGGGTCGTCACACCACTTCTCTTCGCGGTGGCTACGGCATTTACTACGTCCGCGAGGACGTAGGCAACGTAGATCAGCTCAGCTTCCAGGCGCCATTCTTGCCGGTTGCCTCCGGCGGCGGCCTCCCGGGTTGCGCGGCGACTTTCTTCTCCCCCAACGCTCCTGCCAATTGCATTCCCCCGGGTCTCGCCTCGAACCCGAATGCCCTCCCGGCGGGCGGGGTTATTGATCCAAATTTCATTCCTTGCTTGGCCCATTTTCAGGGATTCGTGGCCAATGGCACTGCCACCTCGACCACTGATACGACTCAGACGCCCGCTTATGGCTGCAATGGCGGACCTGGTGTCCTTCCCTCCACTGCGGTTTTCGATCTGCTCGAACCCCAACATTTCGTTACACCGAATACTCAGCAGTGGAACCTAACCCTGCAACGTGAACTCACAAAAAAATGGGTTCTGGAGATTGGCTACGTGGGGACGCATTCCATCCACCTTCGCGAGACCCGCACCAATCTGCTGGCGCAGGAAGTGAGCCCGGCCAATCCCATGATCCTGACTGCCCAGAACGGTCAGCAGTTCACCATAACCACCAATACGCTGTCGAATGCCACCGCTCGCACTCCCGCACTGGGCATCAACGGCTACGCAGGAATGCAGTTGTTTGCGGATGACGCCTACTCCCATTACCACTCTCTGCAGACGACATTGTCTCGCCGCTGGGGCGCTGGGTACTTCCAGGCGGCTTACACATTCTCGCGGTCAACCGATGCAACTTCCAGCGGCAACACCGCCTTCAACACGGCATTCAACGATGAGGCCACCTTGGCCGCGTCTCGTGGTCTCTCAGATTTCGACCGCACCCACCGCTTGGTCACAAGCTACCGTTATGACTTGCCATTTTTCAGGGCCGCCAGAGGCGCCCAGGGCGTGTTGCTGCGCGGCTGGGCGGTCAGCGGCATCAGCATCTTCCAGTCCAACACACCGTTCTCGGTGATCGACTCAGGCGCAGGCAGTGCCTTCATTGTTCCCGGATTTACTACCACTCTGGGTGCGCAGCTGGCTCCGGGGGCAACCATCCCTTCGGGATACACCCACGGCAGCCTCCAACAGCGCTTGAACGGCTACGTCAACTTCAACAACTTCACTACCGCGCCGCTTCTGTATCCGGCACAGTGCGCCGTCGACTCCAATTTCTGCGGCACGAATTTCGGAGATCTGGGCCGCAATATCTATCGCGGACCGTTCCAGCAAAACTGGGATTTCTCGCTGATCAAGAATTTCAGGATTACGGAGCGCCAGACGCTGCGTTTCACCACCGACTTCTTCAACACGTGGAATCACCCCAATTTCCAGAACCCGCCGGGGACAGATGTCGAAAATCCCAGCACGTTTGGCAGAATCATTTCCACGGCCGGTACACCACGGCTGATTCAGTTCTCGCTGAGGTACGCCTTCTGATGGAGCTGAAGGCTAGCGCGCCTCGCGTCGCGCTCCTCGAACGGGAGCAGGTTTCGCCGGAAATTGCCGGAATCTATGACGCCCTGCTGAAGCAGCGGGGCGTCGTCCCAAATATGTTCAAAGTCCTGGCGCACACGCCCCCTCTAGCGCTGGGCATGGCCGGGTTTCTCAAGGGCTTGCTCGGTGACAGCGCTTTGCCCGGCTGGTATAAAGAATTGGTGGCTACGCGGATCTCACTGATTCAAAATTCCTCTTACGCGGTCTCGGCGCATTCGCTTTCTGCCAGACAGAAAGGGGCAAGCGAGGCGCAAATCGCGGCCGTGAAGGGCGATTTTGAAACCGGTCCTTTCAGCGAGGCTCAGAAGCTCGGCTTTCGTTGTGCTGAACGCCTGCACCGCTCGCCCAAAGAAATTGATGACAATTTCTTCTTGCAATTGAAAGCTGCTTACAACGATTCGCAGCTCGTCGAACTTATTGCCACGGCTGCAGCTTTCGAGCTTTTTCCTCGCTTCATCGAGGCCTTGCGCATTCCCACCACCCCCATTCCTCAGGAAGTTTTGGGAAAGCAGGCATGATGCGACCTCTTGCTTCCCGAATGTCGGTGATGAGCGGCGAGGGCGCGCTCTCAGTCTATGCCCGTGCCAAGGAACTCGAGCGCGAGGGTCGATCTATCATCCACCTCGAGTTGGGCGAGCCCGATTTTCATCCAGCGGCTCCCGCCAGCGCTGCCTTGAAACGCGCCGTGGATGAAGGCAAAGACCGCTATTGCCCCGTGGCTGGCGTGCCTGCTCTTCGGCAGGCAATTGCTGATTACTTGCGAGCTACGCGGAACCTAAACGTCAGCGCGGACAGTGTCGTAATTGCACCCGGCTGCAAGATCGCCCTCTTCATGGCTTTGATGGCACTTACTGATCTCGGCGACGAAGTTTTGTATCCCGACCCCGGTTTCCCCGGATACTCCTCAATTACGCTGGGGTTCAGCGGGGTTCCCGTCCCCTTCGCCCTGTCCGAGCGCAACCGCTTCCAACCAGATCCCGATGAGATCGCCGGCAAAATTACCCCGCGAACGAAGATTCTCATCACCAACTCCCCGGGGAATCCTACAGGTACGGTTTACACGGACGAAGTTCAGCGCCGCATTGCAGAAATAGCGGTCAAACACGACCTCATCGTGCTTTCCGACGAAATCTACGCCCGCATCCTGTATGGCGGCGAATACCTTTCTATGCTCAGTTATCCCGGCATGGAGGAACGCACGCTGATCATCGATGGTTTTTCCAAGAGCTTTGCCATGACCGGCTGGCGGTTGGGATACATCGTTGCGCCCCTTCATATTGTT
Organism: Terriglobales bacterium; assembly: GCA_035624215.1. Taxonomy (GTDB): domain Bacteria; phylum Acidobacteriota; class Terriglobia; order Terriglobales; family Acidobacteriaceae; genus JAFAGX01. Next base: position 52,341 of record DASPRY010000092.1, on the reverse strand, counting down.
CCCGCGCTGCAGATGTTGGTGGTCAATAGCTACACCTGCGTGGCGGAGTTTACCCAATACGGGGCAATCGAAGGTCTGAAAGATAGCACCGGAGCTACAGCGCGGATGGTCGCCGAATTTGCCAAACGTCGTGAGCACTTCGTCCAAGATCTCAATCGCGTGCCCGGTTTTCGCTGTCAGGCTCCGCGAGGCGCGTTTTATGCCTGGGTGAACATATCCGACACCGGATTGAACGCGGAAGAACTGTGCCGCATCATGTTGGAAGAAGCAGGTGTGGCAGCGATACCCGGAGCAGCTTTCGGCGTCAACGGCACCCAGTTCGTCCGCTTCTCATTCGCCTCCTCCGCTACAACCTTGCAGGAGGCAATTGAGCGCATTCAGCGTGTCTCCATCGCTTGGCAACGCAGCGCGGTGATGCGCTGATTTTGAAATCACGAATCGGCCGTGTCGCAAACGCAGGTAGAGCATTGTCACTCCGAGGGAGTTCACTCCCGAGGAGTCTGCTGTTTTCATTTAGGATCGGAATCTCATGAGGCAAATCTTTCTCCTCACTATCTCGATCATGCTCCTGGCATCGTTTGCTGCCGCCCAGGCTCGTCCGTTCTCCGGACCTGACGTGCCGCAAATTTATCAGCGTCTTCTCCGCCAGATCGAAAAAATCCCTATGTTCGATCACCATGCGCATCCCGGATACGCGGACGACCCCGATGTTGACGCGATGGCTGCTCCCCCGGGTAGCGCTGCTCTGCGCGAGCGTGACTCCAATCCCGAGCTGGTAGCGGCAGCCAAGGCGCTCTGGGGATATCCCTACAACGATCTTTCTCCCGAGCACACCAAATGGTTGATTCAAAAAAAAGAAGAGGCCAAGAGGCAGCAGGGGATCGCATATTTCTCCAACATTCTCGACAACCTCAATATCGAGCAAGGCGTTGCCAATCGCGCCATGATGCCCGACTATCTCGATCCTAAGCGTTTTGTTTGGGTGTTTTTCGCGGACTCCTTCATGTGGCCGTTCAATAATCAGCGGGAGACCGCCCGTAACGCCGACGAGCAGGTCTACATTCCCTTGCAGGAAAAAATGCTGCATCGTTGGATGCAGCAGGAGGGCCTCAGCAGCCTCCCGCAAAGCTTCAACGATTACTTGAACTTTGTCACCCGCACGCTGGAGGACAACAAGAAAAAAGGCGCTATCGCCCAGAAGTTCGAAGTCGCTTATTTCCGCTCCACCAAATTTTCCGACCCCACGCGCGAGCAAGCCGAAGACGTTTATTTACGATTTGTGAACGGCGGCATTCCTAACGAGCAGGAGTACCGCACTTTTCAGGATTACGTTTTTCGCTATCTGGTTCGGGAGGGTGGCCGTCTGCATTTGCCCGTGCACATTCACTCTGCCGTGGGAATCGGAGATTACTTCAACCTGTCGGAAAGCAATATCCTGAACCTGGAGAACATTCTCCGAGACCCGCGTTATTCGAGTACCACCTTCGTGATGATTCACGGCGGCTATCCCTATGATCGGCAGGCCATATGGCTGGCAGCAGTCAAAAATGTGTACCTCGACACCTCGGAAACCGAGATCCTGCTCTATCCGTCTGAATTCAAAAAACTCCTCAAGCAGTGGCTGGAAACTTTTCCAGACAAAGTCACGTTTGGAACTGACTGCTTCCCCTACAACGAAGCCTTAGGCGCGGAAGAGAGCTACTGGTTAGGTGTGCAGTCCAGCCGCACCGCATTGGCAGCAGCCCTGGCAGAGATGATTTCGGAAGGCGAAATCAGCGAGTTCCAGGCGCTGCAATTGGCTCACGGTTATCTTCATGACAATGCCGTTGGAATCTATCAAGGGAAGGTGCACTGAAATGGCACGCGCAGCGGCGCCCCGGCGCAAAACAAAGGCATCAAGACAACCTGCACGAAAAGGTACCACCAGGCCAAGAGCAAGCCTGCAACACATCCCATGGAGCACGGTGCCTATCGAGGATCTCAATCCCTTGCTGCAACGTCATTTCGTGGTCGGCCAAAACATCATGGTGGCTCGCGTCCTGCTGAAGAAGGGTTGCATCGTGCCCGAGCATAGCCATCACAACGAACAGATTACCTATATCCTCGATGGCGCCCTGAAGTTCTGGATCGACGGCCGGGAGATCGTGGTCAACGCCGGTGAAGTTTTGACCATCCCTCCTCACATGCCGCACAAAGCCGAGGCTTTGGTCGACACCGTGGACCTCGACGTCTTCAACCCTCCCCGTGCCGACTGGATCAACAAGACCGATGATTATCTTCGCGGCCAGCATGGTCCAATAAAAAAGTAATCGAATAAAATGTCACCGGCAGCGGCTTCAGCCGCGAAAGATTCTCACTGATGATTCAGAGTGTTTCTGCTGCGCGCGGGGATGCGTATGAACTTCGTTGCATTGGGTGCGCCTCCGAAACCGCGAAACCGAGCCACACTTTCCGCTGCGGCGCCTGCGGGGATTTGCTGGAAATCGTCTATCCAGGATGGAAAACGGAACAAGGTCTGCGGCCATCCGGTCTGAACGCCGCTTCTCTCAAGGCGCTGTGGCGCACCCGCAAGAAATCCTTACTCCCAATTGATCAGAGTGGCGTTTGGCGGTTCCGTGACTTGCTACCGCCGTTCGCTGAAGAGCGGAACATTATCACTCTCCACGAAGGCAACACGCCCCTCTATGAATTGCGCTCCTGTGCGGGGAGCGCAGGAGTCGATCGTTTGCTCGCGAAGCACCAGGGCATGAACCCAACCGGCTCTTTCAAAGATACAGGCATGACGCTGGCAGCATCGGTCGCGCGCACGGAGGGGTTTCGTTGGGTTGGCTGCGCCTCTACCGGCAACACCTCGGCTTCCATGGCGGCATACGCCGCTCATGGTGGTATGCGCAGTCTCGTCCTGATCCCGGAAGGCAAGGTCTCGTGGGGAAAACTTTCACAAGCGCTGGACTGCGGTGCGGTAACTTGCCAGCTCAAAACTGACTTTGACGGCTGCCTGCGCGTGCTTAATGAAGTAGTGCAACACGCCCCGGTTTACCTGTTGAATTCCGTCAACCCTTACCGTATCGAAGGCCAGAAAACAACTGCCATCGAGCTGCTGGAGCAGCTCGATTGGAAAGTGCCGGACCACATCATTGTCCCCGGCGGGAACCTGGGAAACTCCTCGGCCATCGGCAAAGCTTTCTTCGAACTCAAAGACCTCGGCTTTATCGAGCATCTGCCGAAAATTTCCATCATCCAGGCGGAAGGTGCTAACGCACTGGTTCGGACCATGAGAGAAACCGGCGGCAAGAAGTTGATCACTGTACAGGCCGAGACCGCGGCCAGCGCCATCCGCATTGGCAATCCAGCATCGTGGAAAAAAGCAGTTCGTGTGCTGCGAGAAACCGGCGGGACCATCGAACAGGTCAGTGAAATCGAAATTGCGCTCGCCAAAGCCGAAATTGGAGCCGAAGGAATTGGCTGCGAGCCTGCCTCCGCCGTTACCCTGGCCGGGTTGAAGAAATTGGTGAAGTCGGGTTTCGTGAAGCCACACGACTCTGCGGTGTTAATCCTGACCGGTCATTTACTTAAAGATCCGGATTTTACTTTGAAGTTTCATCGCGGTGAGTTGTTTGCCGCAGCCCCAGAGGCCGATCTTCTTGCTGCTCAACGCCGAGCCCCAATCGTACTTGACGCCAGCCCGGAGGCGGTCGTCGCGGTTTTGAAGCAGGCAGAAGATTTCTCATAGTTCAAGAGGGATTACGCGATTCCAAATCACACTGCCGGCAACCTCTGCCAATCTCGGCCCCGCCTTCGATGCCGCGGCGCTGGCATTTTCGCTATTCCTCAAAGTATCGGCGAAACCGGCGGAAAGATTTTCGGTTACTGCTCGTGGCCGCGACGCCGACATCTGCCAACGCATAGAGAACCACCTGATTCTGACCACGTATCGTGATATCCTCCACGGCCAGGGAAAGCCCATAGTTCCCCTCGCCCTTCAGATCGAAAATCAGATTCCCATCGGCAAGGGCTGCGGGTCCTCTGCCGCGGCGCGCCTGGCTGGAATCGCTCTTGCGAACCATATAGGACGATTGCACTGGACTGCGGCTCGCATCGTAGGCGAGGCCGCCTGCCGCGAGCACCATCCCGACAACGCTACTGCCTGCTGGATGGGTGGCTTAGCCATCGCCCGCATGTCAGCAAAGCGAGAAACTCAGATGATTCGCATCGTGCCGAAAGGGAAGTGGCCGCTATTGCTCGCCGTACCTGGTGAAGCCCTTTCTACCGAAGAAGCGCGGCGCGTTCTGCCGGACCAATATGCGCGCGCGGACGTGGTCGCGAACATTCAAAATGCCATGTTGCTGCTCGCGGGGTTCAGTCAAGGGCGCCGGGATCTGCTTTCTGGAGCGCTTGTTGATCGGGTGCATCAGCCTTACCGATCGCGATTGTGCCCGCTCTTGCCCGCATTGCAGCCATTAACCGGAAGTAAAGGAATCCTGGGAGTTGCGCTCAGCGGAGCCGGACCCTCAGTGCTGATTTTCCTCGGCCCACAGGAGAACTTCGCTAGCGTTAGGAAGCGCGTAGCGACTCACCTTAGAAATCAAAATCTGCGCGCTGATTTGATCGAGACTGCAATCACCAATAGCGGGGCGAGTTCCAGTATGCGCGCTGTTCGCTGAGATCTAAGACTGCCCTACGGATGCGCCTCAATTTCCCAGCTGGATCGGAAAAATATGGAACGTGTGGAGCATTTCTAATCCTAGGAAGCAAATCGCCAGAACCATAGCGGTGAGGGCCATGATTTCTCCCGGTTTCAGCCTGCTGGGCCGATTCTCCATACCGCGTGTGACCAAACCTAGAATATTGAGCGTGGAAAATCCGAACACCAGCGCGATCAGAATATTGAACAGACTTGCTTCCTGAAAGAACGCGCCAGAAGCCTGAAGCAAGAGTACAGCCGGCAGGTGTATTCCTCGTGCTGGCCAGACCATCCAAGCCGAGTATGCGATTGTGGAAGCTAGGAACAGAACCATGGCGCGCCGCTGGTCGGGATTCGACCCGGGGAATAGAGGAATAATACAGCCATTTGCCTGCAAATCAATGCAGAGAATTACCTGTGAATAGAACTACTTGGGGAGCCAGGTTTCTGCGCTTTGCCCTGATTCTAGGCTCACTACGTGCGGGGTGATTACAACTAACAGCTCGTCTTCTTCTTCGGTTCTCGAGTTAGTGGTCGCAATCTTGTTCAATATTGGAATGGAGCCAAGGCCGGGGATTCCCGTCATACTGCGCTGCTCGCTAATGGTGAGTGAAGACGCCACCACGGCCGGCTCACCATCCAGCAGATTTATGCTCCCTTTATACTCCCGGTTGGCGATTACCGGCACACCATTGAGACTCTGTCCTGCCAGATTGCGCAACTGCATTTCCAATTGCAAATTGATGTCAGACTGGTTGGAGATTGCGGGTTTGGCTTTTATGTCCAGACCCAGGTCTTCGTAACTAAAGGAAGGGATGGGAGCTTGAAATGACCCGTTCTGCAGAACTTGAGCTATGGCGGCGGTGTTGAAAATTGGGGCGAAACTCGCGTTGACGATCGGATAGCGTTGCCCCAAACGAAACGTGGCATCCTGCCCCTGACCGGCACGAAGGGTAGCGTGATCCAGCAACTTGACCATACTTTCGTTGAGGGAAAATTGTGCAGCCAGCATGTCCAGGCTGAGCCCCATGAACGTGAGGCCTCCGCCGAAAGTCGCCAGCGGCTGGCTGAAGATCGAGCTCGTCTGGTTTTGCAGTTGTGCCAGCAATCCTGAAATCGCCTGCGAGTTCGCTTGATTTATACCCCCACCGGCAATCAGCTGATTAATTAAGCTTTGTATGTTTTGCCCACCCAGCGCCAGCAGCGCCGCCGCCGGGATGTTCATGAGTTTAAAGGTGTCGGGAATGTGAAGTCCGATATTTCGCGTCAACTGATGATCAATCTCATACACCTCGATGTCCAGCATCACCTGGGGGCGCGATTTCCCAAAATTTTCCAGGAACTCCGTGGCCGCGTCCAGTATGTTTACCGGCGCCCGTACAATCAGCGTATCGGGCTGTGTTTGCTGAATGAATCGGATGTCAAAAATCATCCGCAGCAGATTTACCAATTCCTGCAATTCCTGCGGCGTATTGACCGAATTCAGCAGAAATGTACGCATTCCCATGCGCTCGAATAAACGCCGGTTTGGCGGTGATTCCTTCGCCACCAGAATCTGTCTTTCCGAGAGTGGCGCCCAGAAAGTGCCCGTCACATCCGCGGCGGCCTGCATCGCCGTGTAGAAATCCGTGTTGTCTAGATCGAATAGCACATGGCGCGAGGCAACGGATTCGTCCAGTTCGGCCGTGACCCCGTAGGCGCTGGCGACTTGCGTCAGCAACTGCTGAGAATCTCCCCGGAAATGGAACGCATGCTTCTCCTCGTTAGGCATGACGTGCAGTTCAGGAGAGCTCTGGACAACCCGCGCACTGAGGCTTGTCTTCGCATCCCACTCGTCGACCGCCTCCTGCAATCGCTCTCTCGCAAAGGCGTTCTCTGGATCCAGATACATGGCACTGCGGAATTCAGCCTGTGCTTCTACTTGTCGTCCTCGTGCAAGATCGTCGCTCCCTTTCTTCAAGTGTTCGGATACCAGTTCTTCACGGGCCACGGCCAATGCAGTCAGGTAATTCAGGTTTCGCGGCACCAAACGGGTCGCGGTATCAAATTCCTGATATGCCTCATCAATCCTTTTTTCTTTTTCCAGCTTCAATGCCTTGGAAAATGCCGCCGCAGCTCGCTTCAAATCCTCCTTCGACGGGTTGCATGCCGAACCGGTTGGCGTCGCTTCAATGCAGGGAAGCGTCAGCAAATGCTGAGGTTCTTCCGCGCCAAAAGCGGCCAGGCACAACAGTGCCGGACCCGCAATCATCGATACCCAACTCATTCGCATTAGCTCGATTGTAACCGCGAAGTGTGGTCCGGAAGGTGCTTCCCCCAGTACGGTGTACCTCCGGGTTGACTAAATTAGGAACGAAGAGCGCGACGCGGTTTGCCGACAAAAAAACAGATAGGTCGGATTTACCTGGCCGTTGGTGCCAAAATTCTTTAGCCTGACGGGACGCCGTTATGCCTGCTCACCTCAATGCTGTTGCGCGCATGCCCGATAAAGCGCGTGATAAGCATTAGTCATCATTGGTAACAGCTTTCGAACTGTTCGGCCTCGAGAGACCCCCTCCCTATGCACTTTGGTCGTCTTTGGGCCAGGCGATGTTGGAAAGTCAATCGGTTTTGGCGTATAAAAGTAAGTTGCGATTCGCGTTATTTTTCCCGTGCGGCCAACGAACTCCGGAATCGATGTGAGGGCTCATGTCTAGCATGACCACCGCGCACCTCTCGAAAGGCCTCGAGGGGGTGGTCGCCACCACTTCCAGCATCTGCTACATCGATGGTGAACGCGGTGTTTTGGCTTACCGCGGCATCGACATTCACGAACTCGCCGACAACTCTACTTTTGAAGAGACCTGCTATCTCCTCTGGTTTGGCAGATTACCTTCACGGGAAGAATTGCACGAACTACGCGACCGCTTGGCGGAAGAGCGCAAGCTGGACGCTTCCATCTACCATCGCTTGCATCTTGTTCCCAAGCACGCGCTGCCCATGGATGTGCTGCGCACGATGGTTTCCACGCTGTCTTTCTTTGATCCCGAAGAGAAGAACAACGATCGTGAAGCTAACATTCACAAGTCCATCCGTCTGACATCGCAGATTCCTATGATCGTGGCGGCGTACGACCGTATTCGCAAAGGAAAACTGGTCGTTGAACCTGATCGTTCGCTCTCGCACGCCGCGAACTTCCTACTGATGCTGAACGGCGACTATCCATCGAAAACTGCAGAAAGGGCGCTGGATATCGCCTTAATTCTCCACGCCGATCACGAACTCAATGCTTCCACCTTCGCCGCGCGAGTCACCGCCGCCACGCTTTCTGATATGCATTCGGCGATCACCTCTGCCATCGGCTGTCTGAAAGGCCCTTTGCACGGTGGCGCTAACGAGGCCGTCTTCCACATTTTGGAGGCCATCGATAGTTCCGGGGCTGATCCGGTTGACTACGTGAAGGGCATGTTGTCCCAGAAGAAGAAAATTCCCGGTTTCGGACATCGCGTATATCACACCGAAGATCCCCGAGCCACCCACCTCCGCCAGATGTCGAAAGAGTTGGGTGACTCCAGCGGACAGCCTAAGTGGTTCCAGTATTCCGATGCCATCGAAAAGTTTGTTAAGGCCGACAAGCGATTAAACGCCAATGTTGATTTCTATTCAGCCTCAACCTATCGTGCGCTGGGAATCGATGTAGATCTGTTCACGCCCGTGTTCGCGGTCTCCCGCATTAGCGGATGGACCGCGCATGTCATCGAGCAACTGGACGACAATCGACTGATCCGTCCGCGTGCCGACTATATCGGCCCCTCTTATCCTCAGCATTACATTCCGATCGAACGGAGATAATGCGCCTGCCTCGTTGAACACCAACTATTATTGGACCTGCGCGTCTAAACTTGGCAGCTATTGCCAAGGGAGGTCTCGCAAATGATGCGAATCGCGCCCGTAATTTGCCTTTGGCTGTTCCTGTGCTGCGGCGTTGCGTTCGCGGCAGGTCAGGCTTCTGAAAGTGGCCCTTCTGCCCAGACACCTGCCTACACCGCTGATGGCCAGCTTGTATTTCCGGCAAATTACCGCGAGTGGATCTACCTGTCCTCTGGCATTGACATGAGCTATTTCCAGCAAGGCATGGCTCACCACTCGATGTTCGACACTGTTTTTGTCAACCCGGATGCCTACAGGTCCTTCCTGCAGACCGGCACCTGGCCCGACAAAACCATGCTCGTGCTTGAGGTTCGCGGCGCCGGATCCAATGCCTCAATCAACAAAAGCGGTCATTTTCAAACGACCGAACTGATGGGGCGCGAAGTTCACGTTAAGGACGAATCGCGTTTCCCCGGCAAATGGGCATTTTTCGGTTTCGACGACAAGCCAACCGCCAAAATGGTTCCCAAAGAAGCCGCCTGCTATTCCTGCCACGAGCAGCACGGGGCCGTCGATACTACATTCGTCCAGTTCTATCCGACCTTGATCGACATCGCCAAACAGAAGAGCACACTCAGTGCAGCATACCTGAAGGAGTCCTCAAACTCTGAGGCAACGAGCGGCAAGAAATAACACCTTCGCCGTAGCCGCAAAGCAGCTCCTCAGCTCCAGCTTGGCAGCGCAGGTTTTTGCGTACAATAGAAGCGTGCGCCGGGTTTATTTCGATAACAACGCGACCACCCCTGTGCTGCCCGAAGTCCTTGAGGCGATGCAGCCGTATTTCTCGGAGCATTTCGGTAACGCCTCTTCCATCCATCATCATGGGCAGGAGACCCGAGCCGCAGTCGAGCGTGCACGCGAATCGGTAGCGACGCTGCTGGGATGCAAAGCGTCGGAGCTCGTCTTTACCAGCGGCGGCACTGAAGCCGACAATCTTGCCATCTTCGGCTTGGTTCGCGAAGGCGATCACGTAATCTCCTCAACCATCGAACATCACGCGGTTCTGAAGTCATGCAAGCACTTGCAATCAGCCGGCTTCGAAGTGACGTATGTGCCTGTAGATCGGTGCGGCTTGGTTGATCCCGGTGACGTTCGCCGCGCATTGCGTCCCAACACCAAGCTCATCACTATCATGATGGCAAACAACGAAACCGGGGTCCTGCAGCCCGTCGAGGAAATCGGCGACATCGCCGCCGACGCGGATGTTTACTTTCACACGGATGCAGTCCAAGCGGCCGGGAAGGTCGCCGTTGACGTAAAGCGCATTGCCTGCGACCTGCTTTCTATCTCGGGGCACAAAATGCACGCCTCCCAGGGAGTAGGCGCGCTCTATCTGCGCAAGGGAACAGCCCTTCACCCCATATTCTATGGCGGAAGCCACGAGCGCTCGCGGCGTGCCGGAACGGAAAATGTTCCCGGGATTGTGGGGTTGGGCAAGGCCGCAGAGCTTGCGAAAGCTGCTCTGGATCGGCGGGAACTCTCGCAAATGTCCGAGCTGCGTGATCGTATCGAACAGCAAATACTCGCCAAGATTGAATCCACAGGGGTCAACGGCCAAGGTGCCCCGCGCGTTCCAAATACGACGAACATTTATTTCGATGGCATTGAAGGCGAGGCACTGGTCATTGCGCTTGATCTCAAGGGATTGGCCGTTTCCACTGGCGCTGCATGCTCTTCCGGAGCGATTGAGCCTTCTCACGTTTTGATCGCGATGGGCCTGACCGCTGACCGCGCCCGCGCCAGCGTCCGCCTCAGCCTCGTGAAACAGAACACGCGTGAGGAGGTTGACTTCGCCCTCAGCCTGCTTTCGCCGACTGTCGCCCGCCTGCGCGAGCTCAGCCCTGTGTATAACACCCCAGCCTCGAAGTAAACTTGCGACTTGATCAATAGAGATCAGAATCGCCAGTTCCGCGATGCAGTACGCGAGATCGAGCGGCGGCTTTCGCGACAACTCACAGACGACGAGCGCGATCGATTGCACCGCGAAATTACGGGAATGCACTTCGCCTTCGATACAATAGTTGAGTTAGGCGTGGGCATGTTTGGCTAAAGCAACATGAAGGCTACAGCGATCGATATTCGTCAATATTTTTCCCCGCTTCTTCATGTCCGACCATGGAGGGCGAAACTCGGATACGGCAGCTTTCTGACCTTTGAATTCGGACCGAGGGTTAAGGTCAACGGGCATGTGCATGGGGAGTGGCACCTTTGGATCTACTTATCACAATGGTCGCTGCTTCGTGGGAACCGCAAGTTGGCGGACTCGGACTCCGATCGTCGAGTAATTGCAGCTTCGGTTCGCCGTTTGCAAGGCGTTCCGTTGAGCGAGGTTTTATTCGAACAGGAGCATGAGAAGACCACATTCGTGTTCGACGATTTCCGGTTGGTGGTTTCGCCAGCCGATTATCTGGACGGTACTGACGATCGTGACCATTACTGGTTGCTTTACATGCCTAACCACCAAGTACTGACCGCTGGCCCCGCCGGAATCCGAGTGGGCCCTTCTGACGTTCCGGACCATGCCTAGCCGCCGCACCATCGCCGTTGCCATGTCCGGTGGAGTCGATTCCTCTACCGTTGCGGCCATGCTGCGCGCCGAAGGGCACGAACTCATCGGGCTAACCATGCAGCTCTGGAACCAACGCCGTCTTGCCGGACATCCCGGCATGCCCGAGGCTGTGCACGGTCGCTGCTGCTCTCTCGATGATGTTTATGATGCGCGCCGCGTGGCAGAAACCCTTGGCATCCCCTATTACGTCGTCAATCACGAGCAGCGCTTCGAGCGCGACGTGGTGCGACCGTTCGTGCAGGAATATCTCTCGGGCCGCACCCCGATCCCTTGCAGTCTTTGCAACAATCATCTCAAGTTTGACCAGTTGCTGACCGTTGCCCGCCAGATTGGCGCTGACGCGGTCGCCACAGGTCACTACGCGCGTGTTGAGTTCGACGAACTGCGCGGCCGCTGGCTGCTGAAGCGAGCGGCAGATCTCACCAAGGATCAAACATATTTCCTGTTTGGCCTCACCCAGGAGCAGCTCAGCCGTACCATGTTTCCATTGGGTGAAATGACCAAGGCCGAAGTTCGCAAGCTTGCCCACCAGTACGGCTTGGCCATCTCCGAGAAGCCAGACTCGCAGGAAATCTGCTTCGTTCCCGGCGGCGATTACAAGAACTTCCTCGACGCCTACTTGGCGGAGCAAGGTGAGAGTTTGCCCGATACGGCTGGTGAGTTAGTCACCACGGATGGAGAAGTCATTGGCGAGCACAGCGGCATTCACAACTTCACCGTAGGCCAGCGAAAGGGATTGGGAGTAGCCACAGGCACGCCGCTCTACGTAATTCGGATCAAAGGCGAGGCTCGCCAGGTTGTGGTCGGAAAGCAGGAGGGACTCTACACCCGTACCGTCCGCGTGCGCGACGTGAATTTGATCGCCGTGGATCGTCTTACCGAGCCCATTCAAGTGACTGTGAAGATTCGGCATAAGCACGTGGGAGCAGGCGCCTCCGTCGAGAAGACAGATGTTAATGAGGTTCTTGTAACCTTCGATGAGCCGCAGCGTGCCGTAACCCCAGGACAGGCCGCCGTCTTCTATGACAGGGATATTGTGGTCGGCGGTGGTTGGATTGCCTGAAATCTTCGGCTGGTCGCAAAAAAAAACACGTCGCAGAAAACCTTTTGTCCACTGCCGCCCTCAGCTATAAGCAGGAAGGAGGTCAACCATGACGAAAGCTTTTTGTCTTGTCCTTACACTCGCTCTCATTTCCGCAACGTCGCCTGCGCAGAACTCAAGCCAGCAGCAGAACACAGTCAACCAGCCTACTCCGAGCAATGCAGCTTTCGCGGCTGGCACCCAATTTCGCGCCGAGCTGGACAAGACTCTCGACGCGAAGAAATTAAAGCCGGGTGATCCCGTGCACGCCAAAACCATGGATGAGCTCAAGTCAGGAACCGAAGTGATTGCTCCTCGTGGCGCTAAAATCGTCGGACACGTAGTTGCTGCGAATCCTCACGAGAAAGACGCTCCCTCGCGCCTCGAGATTGCTTTTGACAAACTCCAATTAGGGAACGGTTCAGAAATACCCCTGAAGGCCACTATCCAGGCGTTAGCGAAGCCGCTGAATAATGTTCCGCCTGGTCCGGATAATATGTCTACGCCAATGGGCGGCAGTGCTCCGATGGGCACGAACCGGGGCGGGATGCAACCAGGTACGATGGGCCAGCCCGCCAGTCTTCCCAATCCCGGCACCATGGGAAGTCCGGGCTCCACGCCAACGCCAAACCCTTCCAGCGAGATCTCTCTCAACGCTCAAGGCGTGCAGGACATATCAGGATTATCGCTGAGCGCAGGCCCCAGCGCGGATTCTGTTCTTACTTCCGAGAAACACAACGTAAAGCTGGACAGCGGCACCCAAATGATCCTGCGCGTGCAATAGTTCTCGAAGCGACTGCACCGACGGCTGGATTGCGGAAATGAGTTCCTTAGGATCGGCCAGGTGGGTCTAAATGAACATCTCGTCCTGGGCTACTGGCGAAGCGCTTCTCTCACGGCGCCTACCGCTGAAGAAGAATTCCATGCCTGCCATCACGCCTTGCAACACGCCTGAAACTTGCCGCACGGGCGAGACCACGGTTTTGTGCATCAGATCGCTCGTCTGCTCTACCCGGTCCAGCGTGCGGCCCAGCAACTCGTCGGCGCGGATGATCTGCAAGCGGGCGCGGTCAACCACATCCGTTACCGTGGCATCCAGGCGCTCCAATTGTTTGCGTACCATGGTGCTGGATTCGCTGGCGTTGGCTACCAGAGTTTCCACCTTCGGCCGTAGGTCGGCGAGCATAGATTGCGCCAATTCTGCCGTGGGCAGAACCTTGCTGCGTACTTCGCTGGCCAACGCTTCCAATCGCGCAGTGCTCTGTCGCACCGCCAGGTACATGGCCACCAGAATCCCGGCTTGAATCACGACAGCAGCCGCCGTTACGGCGATGAAAATCGTCAAATTATCCATATCGCCCTCCGCCTGCAGCCTGGGCAAAACGGAGAATATTATTGGTTCTGCGAACCAGCGCCTTCCGGCCTGGTTACTTCCTGGTATGCCTGCTTGCCCGCCTCATAGGCAGAGCGGAACTGTTCCTTCTGCTGATGCAAAATGTCACGGCCACGATCAGCCCAGCCGCTGGCTTGTTCGCGCGCTTGGCGCGCGCGGTCACGCACAAACTCCCGGCCTTCTTCGGCCTTGGAACGCAACGCTTCGCGGGTTTCGCTGCCGGCACGCGGCGCGTACAGAATTCCCGCAATCGCACCCAGCCCCAATCCCGCTAGAAACCAAACAAAACTGTTGCTGTCTCGATCCGACATAACAGGCCTTCCTTTCTTCGAGCTTATCGGATGGTAGCACCCACTATCCCCAAAAGACAATTCACATCTCCCAGCCAACTTCAGCTTTCGTGCTTGCAGGAATGCCTGGCAAGCGAGACAATGTGCCCTCGTAAACAGGAGATTGTGGTGTCCGACCGGAAGTATCGCCAGCGCGGGTATCAGGACAGCGGCGAGGAACGGGCCAAGCCTTCGGCTGAGAAGCCGGCGAAGAAGGACACGTTCGGCCCGCGTCCGGTACACATGCCCGGCACCCACACGGTCTCCCGTTGTGCTCAGTGTGGCACTTTGCTCCCGCCCGCAACCGACCCCACTGGACGCTGTCCGAAATGTGGTTTTGAATTGCACTCCTGTCGGCAGTGCACCTATTTCGACACTTCCAGCCGTTTCGAATGTACCCAACCCATTCCCGAAAGGATTGCCCGCAAGGACGAGCGCAATCAGTGCACCTTCTACTCCATGCGCGTGCGGGTAGAGAAGGAGACTTCGACCCCCAGCGCGGCGCGGCCCGTAGATGCGCGCCAAGCCTTCGAAAATCTATTCAAGAAATAGCCTCTGAACGATCCGCGCAATTTCGGGAGAAGCGAGTAATCATTTTAGCAACCGGTTAGGGCTTCAACGTCGGCCGCAGCAGCACTTCACTGGCGAACGATTCCGGAGCCTGTCTGACCAGCATCTCTACCACGTGCGCGACGTCTTCAGCCTTCAGCATCTTGCGCGGGTCTTTCCCCGCATGTGGACTCAACTCAGTGTCTACCGATCCAGGGCAGATGACCGCAACCCGAATGTTGTAGGCGCGGAGTTCCTCAGCAACCGAATAACTCAACCCGTTTAGCCCCCACTTCGAAGCGGCATACGCAGCGCCATTCGGTAATGCATTTTTCCCCGCTAGGGAAGAGATGTTGATGATGTGCCCACTCCGCGCCACAATCATGGCCGGAGCAAATGCACGGATGCAGTAATACACCCCGCGCAGATTTGTGTTCAGCACCTGGTCCCAGGAATCCGGAGGCAACTGGTGCAGCGGTCCGCCGAAGCCGCCAATGCCCGCATTGTTCACCAGAACATCGATACGCCCATAGGTTGCACGCACTCGCTCAGCCAGTTTCTCGACCGAGTGGAGATCGGTAACGTCGCCCGGTGCTACTTCTGCTTTTCCTCCATCACGGAATATTTCCTTCGCCGTCGATTCCAGTGGCTCACGGGTTCGGCCAAATAAAACAACCGCAGCTCCAAGACTCGCCAGGCGCTTCGCAATGGCTGCTCCGATACCACGTCCAGCGCCGGTTATCACCGCCACTTTGTCCGCTAGTGACCGATTGCCTGCTTCTGCCATGGCCTTCCTCTTGAACCACTGGGATGACAATCTCCGGCATCTTACAGCATGGGGCGCCGCGATTGGCCCTGGTTCAGTTTGATCGCCATCCCACCACAAGGGTGCCTTGAGCTCGCTTCCTTCACCAAGCTGCACCCCGACCGTACCATTGCCGACTTGCCTTCATTGAGGTACATACTTATAATCCGCTCACCGGAACTATGACCTTTTATCTTGCGGATGTTACCCAGGCCCGCGAGGTTTTCCGGTTTGTTGCATGAGCCGTCGAGGCTCATGCCTGAGTACCCCGGGTACAATGATGAATTTCCCGGGCAGAGTTGGCATTGCCAATTTCCCGAAAATCCAAGGAGCCTTTCGAAATGAAGACCAGTCGAGTGGCGATTGTGCTCGCGTTTGCTGCAGCAACTCTGGCCCAGCAGGCCGCACAACCGCAGACCCAGCCCGCCGCCCCCACGCAGCCTGCCCAGGCTGCACAACCTGCTGCTCAAGGCCAACCGCAGCAGAAGAAGGAGATCAAGGACCCCGCCGAGTACAACGCCTACGTCGGCGCTTTGCAGCAGAAAGACCCCGCTGCCAAGATCAGCGGTCTGGAAGCCTTTCTTACGCAGTATCCCAACAGCGTAATGAAGGAAGATGCCTTGGAAATACTGATGGGCGCTTACCAGCAAACCGGCAATCAGGCCAAGATGCTCGAAGCTGCCCAGAGGC
The DNA here is from genome assembly GCA_035624215.1 of Terriglobales bacterium. Lineage (GTDB taxonomy): Bacteria > Acidobacteriota > Terriglobia > Terriglobales > Acidobacteriaceae > JAFAGX01. The sequence continues at coordinate 36,332 of DASPRY010000092.1, read as the reverse complement.
TGTTGCAAGCAAACCCCAATAACCTGCGGGCATTGGCGTTGTTGGCTTATGTCAAGCGTGCGCAAGCTGAGGCCGGCCAGAACCCTCAGCAGAATCTCGCGGATGCGGCCCAATATGCGAACAAGGGTTTGGATGCTTTGAAAACCGCTCCCAAACCGGAGGGTATGGCCGATGCCGATTTCGACAAGCTGAAGACGCAAATGGGCGTTATCTTCAACGGAGCTGCGGGAATCGCGGCGCTCCAGAATAAGGACTACCCGACTGCGCAAACTGATCTGCGAGCCGCCGTGCAGGGCGATCCAAACGAGTTGCGGAACGTATATCCCCTCGCCTTGGCGGATCTCACCGGAACGCCGCCAAATCAGGTCGAAGGCTTATTCTTTATCGCCCGGGCGGCCAACCTCGCGGCCGGGTCTCCCGGCCAGGCGCAGATCGAGAATTATGGCAAGAGCCAATACGTCAAGTATCATGGCTCCGATCAAGGCTGGACTGACTTGTTGGTCACTGCCAAGACCAACCCACTTCCTCCCACCGGATTTGACGTCAGCAAGTATGTGCCGCCCACGCCCGCCGAGCAGGCTGCCGACCTGGTCAAAAACAAGACTCCAAATGACGTGAAGCAGATGAGCTTCGCCGACTGGGAATTGGTCCTCTCTGCCGGGAAACCGGAGGATCAGGACAAAGTCTGGAGCGTCATCAAAGGCATTCCACTCCAAATGGAAGGCCTGGTGATAGCGGCTACTCCCACCGAGGTGCAAATCGCCGAGAGTCAGGACGACATCGATGCCAAGCGGGCTGACATCGTCCTCACCATGTCTGGAACCATCCCCGATCGGCTCATGCCCAAAGTTGGCTCCAATCTGCAATTCGAAGGCACGCCGGTTTCTTATACCCCGAGCCCGTTCATAATGAACATGGAGAAAGGCGCATTACTTACCGCAAAACCGCCGGCGAAAAAACCGGTTCACCATCGTCCTGCGGCATCTCAATCTCAGTGATATGTCGCCGTTAGCGGCAGATAAGGGCAGCGTTTCCACGCTGCCCTTTGTTCTTGCGGAAAACTCACAACTGCAGGCTTAGCGGATCGCTTTCCGTTCGTAAGCTGCAGGGCGCGCACTGCGAGGAGGACGCTTGACCCCGGCGCGTAACTGCCGGACATCGATCTTGAGCTCCGAGACGGTTCGGCTCAAGGTGTTGCGATGCATGCCCAACTGGCGGGCAGCGCGGCATTGGTTGCCTTTGTTCTCCTGTAATACGGTCAAGATGAATCGCTTTTTGAACTCGCGCACTGCCTCCGAATACAGGATGTTGCTCTTGTACATTTGCATGACGAGTGCTTCGAGCTGGTCTCTCACGGCGTCTCTCTTTCTTTGGAGGATCTCCGCTCTCCGGTACTACGATAACTTCAAGGGTTTCGGTCGCAGGTCATTTCCTCTAGGCCCTTGTCCGACGCAACAAATCCAGTCCTTCATAGAACCGTGCCCGCAATTCTGACGGCGCTACCCAGATGGCGGCACGTCCCGCCACCAGGAAATACGGAGCCAGTTGCGAACCTTGCAGCCACTTGGATGTGGGCGTAAACGCGGCCATGCTCACGAGCACGATGGCCACTATCAGACACCCACGCAACAACCCCAGCGCTGCGCCCAAAATCCGGTCTACAAAATTGAGTCCCGCTTCCTGCATGATCCAGCGGGCTATCCGTCCCGCCAGTCCAGCCAGGAACATCACAAACAGAAAAATGATCAGGAAGGCAGCAATTCCCACCAACCACGGTGCGCCATAGGAGGCGAAGTGATTCCCCAGCCGCGGGTAGTTCCACGCGGCCAGCAAATATCCCAAAACTAACCCTGCGATCCCGAATGCTTCCTGAAAAAAGCCGACGCTCGCTGCCTGCAACACCGACAGGAAAATCGCCGCCACAATGATCCAGTCGGCGCCCGTCACCGCCCACTCCTGTCGATCGGTCTCCTGCTAAACATCCAGCTCACGTCCGGTGAGCTGGTGGTACGCCTCCAGGTATTTTTCACTGGTCTTGCCGGCCACTTCCGCAGGAAGCGCCGGTGCCGGAGGTTGCTTGTTCCAGCGAATTTCCTCCAGATAATCGCGGACGTATTGCTTGTCATACGAGTCCTGTGCCCGTCCGGGCTGGTACCGGTCCGCCGGCCAGAAGCGCGACGAGTCGGGAGTCAGGACTTCATCCGCCAACGTAATCCCAAGCCTTGTCACGCCGAACTCGAACTTGGTATCGGCAATAATAATGCCTCGTTCTCGTGCATATTCCGCCGCTTTGCTATAGATCGCTATTGAAAGCTCACGTAATCGATGGCCGCGCTCAGCTCCCGTGATGCGCACCATTTCCTCAAACGAAATATTCTCGTCGTGGCCGCTGGTGGCCTTGATGGCAGGCGTAAAGATCGGCTGCGGCAGTTTGTCTGATTCTCGCAGGCCCCCTGGCAGCTGGATGCCGCACACATGGCCGTCAGCCTTGTATTCCTTCCATGCCGACCCGGAAATGTATCCTCGCACCACACACTCCACCGGAATCATCTCCGCACGCAAAACCATCATGGATCGCCCGTAGAGTTGGTCAGCATATTTCTTCGCCGCAGATGGATAGCGCTCTACGTCAGCCGTCGCCAGATGGTTGGGCACAACCTCGCGGAGAAACTCGAACCAGAACAGAGAAAGTTGAGTCAGCACATGCCCTTTGTGGGGGATCCCCGTTGCTAGCACATAATCGAACGCGGAAATTCGATCGGTGGCTACAAACAGCAGGTGCTTGTCATCCAGTTCGTAGATGTCGCGGACTTTACCGCTGGCGTGCAACTTAAGTTCTGGGAAATCAGTACGCAGTAGGACGGGTTCTAGTACGCGGGGGCTCATGAAATAATTTTACGTTAGGAAAACGTCGCGTATTCTAATCCCTCTAAAATTTTTGTCAACGCTTAACTCACATCCGGTTCGGTCACTGGTCCAGTGTTGCGGTGAAAAGAGTTGAGTAGTGATGCGCTCTTTTGCTAGGAAGCTTTGTGGAAAAAGATGAGGACGGCAGAGGAAAAATGGACAATACTCTGAGTCACCCGCTGCTGGGTATTTGGGGTTCTTCTACGCGGTGGCGCCGAACTTCACTGAAACCAGCTTGGAGACCCCCGGCTCTTGCATGGTCACTCCATACAATACAGGGGCGATGCTCATGGTCTTCTTGCTATGCGTGATCAGCACAAACTGAGTCTGCACGCTCATTTGTTTTACCAGTTCCGTGAAGCGCCCGATATTGGCTTCGTCCAGTGGTGCATCCACTTCGTCTAGAATGCAGAACGGGCTCGGCTGATATTGAAAGATACCCACCAGCAACGCCAGCGCCGTCAATGCCTTTTCGCCCCCGGAGAGCAGCAGCACGTTTTGCAGTTTCTTTCCCGGCGGGGATGCGACCACGTCAATCCCGCTCTCACTGCTGTTTTCCTCATCCGTCAAACGCATGAAAGCATGACCACCGCCGAACAACTTCTTGAACGTAGTTTGAAAATTCTCATTGATCCGGTGAAATGCCTCTTCAAACTTCTGCCGCGAAACCGTGTCGATCTCTCGGATCGTGGCTTGTGTATTTTCGATTGAATCCAGCAGATCCTTTCTTTGCGTATCAAGAAAGCGGTGGCGATCTGCCGTCTCTTTATATTCTTCCAGGGCCATCATGTTCACCGGCCCCATGGCATCCAGGCGCGTACGCATCTCGTGATATGCCTGATCTTCCGCCGCCAATCCTTCACCGCTGACCATGGAAATGCTCTTATCGGAAACCAGCTCATTCTGCTGGATTCCTAATTCGTTCAGGCAGGTTTCTGCCATGTGTTGTGCATCGGACTGCAACCTGGCTGCAGTAGCCGCCAGTTCGCCACGGCGGTCGCGGGCTTGATCCATTGTTTGACGCACGCCGCGCAACCCTTCATCGATTTCACCCAGTCGCGCGCGCACCTGGTCAGACTCGAACTGCAGCAAGCCTTCCCGCACCTCGCCTGCATTGTGTTCGGCTTCCAGGTCGCCCAGCAAAACCGCAATCTGCTGATTCTCCCTTTCACGTTGCTGCTTTTCTTCCGCGAAAGACCTAATTTGCGCCGCCAGTGAACTGACCCGCTCCCGCAGTTCGCCGACCATCGTTTCAATATGCTGCAATCCGGCAGTTGCCGAGCGATGCCGCTCCTCCAAAGTAGCTACCCGCGCCAAGCGCTGCGACACCCGTTGCGCGGCTGCATCTCGATGCTCGCGCATCGTCGCCAATTCTGCATTGGCCATCGCGGCCGAGCGTTCCAGTTGCTCGCGTTTTTCTTCCAGCCCCGCCAACTCAGCTCGACGCGAACCTATCTGCAATTCCTGCTCGCCACGGTCCGCACGCAGCCGCTCAAGTTCCTGTCCACATGCATTCAGCCGCTCCATTACTCGTGTCATTTCGGAGTCGAGCTGCTGCAGCATATGGCCGGAGGTCATGGCTTCCTTTTCTGCCTCGCGTTTCTCGCTTTCCAGCCGGTCGAGCAGGGAAGTGAGTTCCTTAATCTCCCGCCCCAAAGTAAAGACGCGAAGTTCTTGATCGTGCAGCGCTGCTTCCAGTTCCACGACCATCCGCATCACTTCTCTGAGCTCACGCTTCATCGAGAGCGGACCTTCGGCGCGTTGCTTCCCGCCGGTTACAGTCACATTGTGAAAGCATTCACCTGATTGCGATAAAAAGAACGCATCAGGATTTTCCAGCGCAAGTTCGCGGGCTGAATTCGGCTCAGGCACGATGTATCCGTCGCGCAGTTTGGGCAGAATCACCTCCAGCGATCTCCCGAACCCATTCAGCACCCGAATCGCACGCTTCAGCGGCACCACCGGCTCGCCCGGCCCGCCAGCCCGATCATTCTCCTCAACCGAAAACGAAAACTTCGCCTGCGAGTCTCCGGGATGCACCAGGAAGGTTGCCCGGCCATCCACATCGCTGCGCAACATACGCAAACCTTCATCCGCCGCATCCCAGGACTTCACCACAATGTAATTCAGCTCGTCCCTCAAGAAGTCTTCTACCACGCCCTCATAACGAGGATCGACCTCCACAAAGTCTGCCAGCACGCCCGCCGGAGCCAGACCACCGTGAAGCGCTCCCGACTGAAAAAGCCGCCTCACCGATTCCGTGGAATATCCATGCTCGGCGATGACCGCCTGTAGCGAAGACTTCTTGCCGAGCGCGGTCGCATACTCTGCGCGCAAGCTGTCTAGGCGATTCTTGGCTTCCGCCTCATGCCGTTGCTTGGACTCGACTAATTCCCGTGTCTGGCCAATCTCTTCTGTTAGCCCCGCAAGACGCTGGGAAACGCCTTCGAATTGCAATGCGAGTTGCCCGCGCCGGCCGTCGTAACTGTCTGCCTGGGATCGCGCCGTGTCGATTTCCCCCTGCAAACGTCTTCCTTCGCGATCGATCGCAGCCATCCGTTCCTCGGCTTGGATCAGCGAGTTTCGTAGATTCGACGCCGCGTTCACCGCCTCCATGATCGCTTGGCGAGATGCTTCTTGCCGCTGTTCCAGCTCAGCAAGCCCATTCGCCGCTGCAGTACATTCCTGCTCGCACAAGGCGTGTTCCCGCCGGGCTGCTGCCAAATCGGCAACCGCGGAATCCAATATCGCCTGATTCGAGTTGCGTTCTGCCTCAAGCGTCTCCAGGCGAGCGCGCGACTGCGTCAACTCACCTTCTGCCGAGGCCGAACGCAACACCAGGTCCGAACACCGCTCTTCGTTATTCTGACACTTACCGCGGGCCCGGTCCGCCTCCAGCTTGATTTCATTCAGCCGTTCCCGGTTCTCGCGTATCTCGCTCTCGATGGCATAGCCCCGTTGTTTGCCCTCCGCCTGCTCCGCCTCGAGCTGTTGGGCTGTGTCGGCCTGTACCCGCATCTCTTCCGCGACTGTATTAATTTGTTCATCAATGTGCGCCGCTTCCTCATCCAACTGCGCGAACTTGCTGGCCAACACAATTCTCAGCTTGGCGCGCATTTCATCCCGTAACCGCGCGTAACGTTCGGCTTTCGATGCCTGCCGCTTAAGCGAATTCATCTGCCGCGTAACTTCATCGAAAATATCGTTCACCCGCGCCAGGTTCTGCTTCGCATCCTCCAGACGCGCTTCCGCTAACCGCTTCTTGGCCTTGAATTTCGTTATTCCCGCTGCTTCTTCGATGATCGCCCGCCGGTCGGTCGGCCGGCTGCTCAAAATTTGTCCTATTCGCCCTTGCTCAATCAGCGCGTAGGATTCCGGTCCCAATCCTGTGCCCATGAACAATTCCTGAATGTCGCGCAACCGGCACAGCTTGCCATTCAGCAGATACTCACTTTCCCCCGACCGAAACAATCGGCGGGTCACCACAATTTCTCCTGTCCGGAACTGCTGTTGAAACTTTCGCCGTCGGATTTTCAGTACAACCTGTGGCTCAGATCCTCCGGCTGGCGAAGTCTGCGGCAGCGGAGGCTTGAGGTTCACAAAAACCGCAAACCGCGGTTCATCTTCCGGGTCAAACTCGGAGACAGCTTCGCCACGACCATGCGACTCGATTACTTCCAGCTTTCCCGGTCGTGCATCCTCCGTAATACGCTCCACCTCCTCGGTCGCTCTCGCCCTCAGTTCGGCTTCATCCCAGTCGTCAGCCGGCATCTCGTCCTGGATTTCAATTTCTGTTGCTGCGTTCGCATCCGGCCCATCGTAAACCTCGGGCTCAATCAGCGTGAGGGCCACTTCCGCCATACCGGTTGGCTTGCGATCGCGCGTCCCAGCGAAGATGACGTCCTCCATCCGCGATCCCCGCAAGGTTTTGGCTGATTGTTCGCCGAGCACCCACGAAATCGCATCCGCAATGTTGGACTTGCCGCAACCATTCGGGCCGATGATGGCGGCCACACCTTCCCCATGAAACTTCAACTCCGTGCGGTCGCAGAAGGACTTGAAGCCAAGAATTTGCAATTTTTTAAGTTTCAGCAACGTGTACTCCTTCAGCCAACATGCAACTTGTCATTCCGAGCCGTACGAAGCGCGAATTCGCGGCGAGAACGTAGCGAGGAATCTGCAGTTTTTTAATCCGCAAATTCCTTGTGGAGTTGCCCGGCCGCGGCCTGGTTTACCACTATGGTTCCCCGCAAGCTCCAATCTCGCACGAACTCCCGCTGGCTGGACCGGCTGGCACAGATAGCAGCTAATGTAACGGTCAATTTACACCAGGGTCAAGCAATAAAACACTATATATAGTGTCCCACTGTGGATAACCCCTCCATTTTCGATATACACTGCAACCCTTTGGCGACAAACTGCTTGGTGAGTTAAAGGAAGGGAGAATCGCGAGAGCAGCATAAAGGCTAGCTCAGCGGTAAAGCAGAAGCAATCGGTTTTTCGCCGGCAATTACCCGTTTTCCGCCCCCAGAGCCTTATCTGGTTACCACAGTAAGTGTCACCGCCGAAAGTACCGTTGTCTGGTCTGGCTGGGCGTGTTGAAATTCTTAACGAGTCGCATTCGCACATCGATTGCTATTAGGGGGAGTTAGTGTTCAAGTTTTTTGGCTCACTTTGGGCCGCAGAGGAAGGCCAGGACATCGCGGAATACGCCGTGATGTTGGCCGTCATTCTGGTCATCGTAGTCGGAACTATTCAGCTCATCGGCGCCAATTCCAACAATGTGTTTTCCAGCGTTGCCAGCGCGATAGGGCAGTAAATCAGCGGGAAACCCGCCCCACTTCTTTCTGGAAATCTTCGCGGTTCAGGCCCTTCAGCCAGATTCCCCGTTCACGCGCCAGAACTCCTGCAGTTCAGCCCGCGAAATTATCGACTATCATTCTGATGCGGTGGCAAACCGGCTACCCGGGCAATGACAAAGGTACGACTGAAGATCGATGTGTCGGGAACGGTGGGCGACGAGGCCTGGCGACAGATTCAGCAGTTTGATCAGGTCCAGAGCGCCGATTTTGGCCCGCAGTTTGGCAGTGGTGGCCGATGTAATCACGCGCCCAACTCGCCCCATAACAAGGGCGAATGGATCGGCGCTGAAATCCGCCTCCAGACCCCGCTTTTGGCTCAGTACGCCCTATCGCACTATCTCGAACAGCCGCGCGTCCTCGACGCCGACGTCATTGACTGAATATGGCAGAATTACATCCCACCGCCGCATGTGTCCCTCCGCTTTAGTTCTTGGCGACATCGGGTCTAATACCCTCAGTTCTGCTATATTTCAGGCAAAACTCTCATGTCGTCTTCTCCTCCCGCCAGCCAGCTAAGCAAGCCCCGCCCTCGCATGTCCACCCGCAACCGTCTGCTTTTTTTTGTCACGGGATGGCTCATTGTTCTGATGCCCTTCCTGTTTTGGTGGAACACCTGGTTCGGCCGTCAGCTTTCCGATAAGCAGATCGCCGAATATCTCAGCGACGATAAGCATCCGCGGCATATCCAACATGCGCTCGTGCAAATTGGAGAGCGTATGTCCCGTAAAGACACGTCGGTCACCCGCTGGTATCCGGAACTCATCCAGCTTGCCGCTTATCGAGTGGACGAGGTGCGCAACACCGATGCCTGGGTCATGGGCCAGGACACTTCTGGGCAAGGCTTTCACGAAACCTTGCTGAAGATGCTCAACGACCCTTCGCTGACCGTCCGCGGCAATGCCGCCCTCTCGCTTGTGCGCTTCGGAGACGCCGCTGGCAAACCACAAATTCTCGAGCTTCTGCAGTCAGCTAGCGTTCCGGCGCCACAGGCGGGCAAGATTACCGACACGGGCGCGATCGGAATTCCGATTCACCAGGGTGGAGTTGTTGCGAAATTGCAGGCCAACGACCACAGCATCGAGATACGCTCCCCAATCACCGGACGATTGCGTGAATTGCGCGTGCAAATTGGCCAAACCGTCGCCGCTGGCGATGTCGTCGCCACCATCGATCCCGCTAGTGACCAGGTTTGGGAGGCGCTGCGTGCTCTTTATCTTGTTGGCCAGCACTCAGACCTCGCCGCTGTGCAGCCGTATGAGCGGGAACTACCCGACATTTCTAACGATGTCCGCCAACAGGCGATAGAGACGGAGAAGGCCATTCGGCAGCGAGAGAAGTAACAGTGACCTATCATGACTAGGAACGAGAAGAAACGCCTGTCGGCCGTCCTTCGGGCAACCGAGTACTTATTCCTTGAAAACATAGCACTGAAACTACTTCTCGAACATCGTGGGGTGACAAATTGGCAGAAGCTGCTTGACCATCTTTTGTCCGATAAAGAGATCCTGGCGGGGGTACATTTGAAGTTTAGTGACCTGTACCGGGAAATCGAAGGATCAGCAGACCCCTCGTCCGCCCTTGAGGCTTTCATCGCGGGACTTCCAGCGCCGAAGAAGGCGCACTAGATCGGCATCGCCCCGACTTCTTTTTCCACCTCCGTGGTCTCGACCATCACGATCGCATCCCACGGGCAGCCGTCCAGAAAACATCCATCCGGCCCTTTGCTGGTACACTTCTTGCACCCAATGCAGAGAATCGGATCCACCTGGATCCGCCCAAACGGCGGATGATCTTCGTCCGGAACCCAAAACATGCAGTCTTCAATCGGGCAGTACTCGACGCAGGCGGGCGATCCGGCGCATCCGGTGCAGCACTCGGTAATAACTGCTAACTCCTTGGGCTTTTTCTTGCGAGGAGTGAGGATGCCTTTTGACTTGGGTTCGAACTTAAGCTCATCGGGAACCATCCCCATGGCCTTCACTTCGGCGGGCATGGCGCTGATTATAGCATTCAGCACTCAGCATTTAGCTTCAGTGAACAAGACGGTCCGCCGCTAGCCTGCAGAGTCGCCTATTGGCTGACCGCTGAGTGCTGACTGTTGGTTCCTGAGCGCTGACTACTGACCACCGACCACTGACTACCCTGTTCATTCATCACATCCACTCTCCCCGATTCTGCTATATTGGCCCCTCAGGAGAAGCAATCATGGCGGGAAAAAGCGTCAACAAAGTCATCTTGATCGGCAATCTCGGCAAAGATCCGGAAGTGAAATACACGCCTCAAGGCACGCCGGTGGCCAAGCTCACTTTGGCTACCACCGAGCGCTACAAAGACAAAAATGGCGAATGGCAGGACCGCACCGAATGGCACAATGTCGTGCTCTGGCAACGCCTCGCGGAGATTGCTGGCGAATATCTGAAGAAAGGCGGCAAGGTTTACATTGAAGGCCGCTTGCAGACCCGCTCCTGGGACGATAAGCAGACCAATCAGAAACGTTACATGACCGAAGTTGTCGCCAGCGACCTGGTTCTCCTCGGCGGACGCGGCGAAGGCGGCGATTTTGCCCGCGGCGCAGCCGCCGGCAGCAATAGCTTCGATCAGCGCTCGCCGGAACCCGAGCCTGCTCCAGCAGCCACGCCCATCAGCGACGAGGACATACCGTTTTAAACTGCCTCTCCTATTGTTGGACCTCGAATGGATCAGCGAAGCTGAACGTCCAACCTTGGCACGAGCATTACGGTTGGACTAACCTATTTATCAAGGAGCTCAAGCCATGCCCACGCTCGCTTCTCAGAACTGCGTTCCATGCAAAGTTGGCACCCCTCCACTGAAGGGAAGCGATCTGCACACCTTCAGCCATCAACTTCCTAACTGGCATGTTTCTAACGAGCACCACATCACCCGCACCTTCACTTTTCCCGATTTCAAAGAAGCGCTGGCATTCGTCAATTGCGTCGGGGACGTTGCCGAACAGCAGGGACACCACCCCGATATTTTGCTCACCTGGGGCAAAGTTGAAATCACGCTCTGGACCCACAAAGTCGATGGCCTCACCGAGAGCGATTTCATCATGGCCGCCAAAATCGATCAGCTCTACACTGTGCCTGAGATCTGACCACATCAGTAATCGATACTCGCGACGGCGTGCTGAGTCCCCTGCCACAACCGCATCGCTCTTCCCCACAGAGCTGCCGGAATCAGCATCACAAACCCAACCGCAATTGCGACCGAGCGCGCCTGCATCCCGTGATCCACTAGCAGCCCCGTGACATAAGCACCCACTGCAAGCGTCAGCATCGAAAGGCCGAGTTCAGCGGAGAAAACGCGTCCCCGGAACTGATCTTCGGTATTCATCTGCAACAGCGTCGTGGAAAAAACCCACACCGTCGAACCTCCGCAATGCCCCAAAATCACCCAGAGACAAGCTGCCCACAGGGAACCTGCCACGCCCAGCATGGCATATCCGAGCCCCACTGCCAGAAAGCCGATCAAAATTCCCGTCCGCAAGCGACTCTCACGATGCCCCGCCCAGCGCGCCGCCCCCAATGGCCCAAACAACGCCCCGAGTCCCCTCGCCCCCATAAGCATGCTCATCCCCAGCACCGCGCCGCGCTGCGCATCCAGCCCCGCCAGCCGCAGTGGGAAAACTCTTTGCCCCATCACCGTGAACAGCACCCAGCTCACGCCCATTTGCGCCAGGCCGGTTTTGACCAGGACGGTCGCAAACAGTCGCCGATCGCGCCGCACATACCGTAATCCTTCCGCCAGCGGAGAATAATCCAGAAGCTCATGAATCCGCAGCTTCGAAAATCTCGCCGCGTGTGGCTCCTCGAAGTGCATGCGGCTGATGAGAAGCGCTGAACCCAGGAACGACGCCGCATTCAGTATGAATGAGGCGTTGTATCCGAGTAGCGCCAGAGCTACTCCTCCCAGTGCCGCGCCCGCTACCAGGTTCAGTGACCAGGTAGTCGAAGACAGCGTGTTCGCCAGGATGAGGTCTTCATTGGTCGTGATGTTGGGAATTACCGCCGTCCGCGCCGGCTCGAAAAACGCCCACATCACGCTTTCCAGAAACAGCAATGGATAGACGATCCACACCATGCCTCGCGACCGTACCGCCAGCATGGAAAAAACGATCACTGCTCGCGCCAGGTCGGTGGCAATCATCACCCGCTTGCGGCGGATCCGGTCATTCACGATGCCCGAGAGCGGTCCGAATAACGTCTGGGGTATGACTTGCAACACTAGCGCCAGCGCCACCGAACTTGCCTGCCCGGTGAGCCGCAACAGCAGACTGTAGATTGCCAGCGAGTAGAACCAGTCCCCGATTTCACTGACAATCTGGGCTATCCACAAACGCCGGAAATTCGCGTTGCGCCGTACCAGACGCGCGTACGCCCCTAGCGAAATCGAATTTACTTCTCGTTCCGGCTCCGGTTCCATACGAATAGGTAATGTATCAGGGCTCTGCACTCATCTTTTTCATCCCCTTCGCCTCCACCCCCATCTATTTAAGGTATCTTTGACGTAGCGCATGGCCTCCCATCACGAAGAAGAAGTCCTGGGTAAAGCCTATGACAGCCGCCTCATGAAGCGGCTGCTCAAATATCTTCGGCCCTACAAGTGGCAGGTGGCGATCTCTCTCGTCGCCATTCTCCTCAAGGCCGGGGCCGATGTTCTCGGTCCCTATCTGACTGCGGTCGTCGTTGATCGGTATTTAGCGCCCACTCACAAACCTACGCGTTTCGACTTCATGCTCAGCGCCAATCCCTACCTCGGAATTGCGCAGATCGCCGCCCTTTACGTCGGACTGTTGGTCTTCAGCTTCCTCTTGGAATATGCCCAGACCTACTTCATGCAATGGACCGGGCAGATGACCATGTTCGATCTGCGCAGCCAGATTTTCCGCCATCTGCAGCGCATGCACATCGGCTTTTACGACAAGAATCCAGTCGGTCGCCTGGTCACACGGGTTACCACCGATGTCGACGCTTTGAACGAAATGTTCACCTCCGGCGTCGTCTCCATCTTTGAGGACGTATTCGTCCTGGTGGGAATCATCTGGATCATGCTCAGCATGAACGCCAAGTTAGCCCTTATTACGTTCGCAGTGCTCCCGCTGATCGCCTACGCAACCTCCATCTTCCGCGACAAGGTCCGCGATTCCTATCGCCGCATTCGCGTCGCGATTGCGCGCATCAACGCCTACCTGCAAGAGCACGTCAGCGGAATGACTGTAGTCCAGCTCTTTAATCGTGAAGATCGCGCCTTCAATAAATTTTCCGAGGTCAATGCGGTCCACATGGAAGCGTTTAAGGACGCAATCATGGCGCACGCGGTTTACTACCCAGTGGTCGAAATCCTTTCCGCGGTCGCCATTGCCTGTGTCATCTGGTTCGGTGGTAAAGATGTAATCCGCCAGACCACTACTTTGGGTGTTCTGGTTGCCTTCATCCAATACGCTCAGCGCTTCTTCCGTCCTATCCAGGATTTCAGCGAGAAATACAACATTCTGCAATCAGCCATGGCCTCGAGCGAGCGTATTTTCAAGCTGCTCGACACACCCGTCGAAGTTACCTCGCCGGCCATGACAAAGTCGCCACGCGGCCCCGGCCGGATCGAATTCGACCACGTCTGGTTCGCATATCGGAATGTTTCGGCCGGCAATGGCCACGTAGGGACAGCCGCCCTCGGCTCTCCGGCCGAACGCAGCTCAGCAACGGAATCAACCCAACCTGACTGGGTCCTGCGCGATGTCAGCTTCACCATCGAGCCCGGCGAAACCGTGGCCATCGTCGGCCACACTGGCGCCGGCAAGACCACAATCATCTCCCTCCTCATGCGTTTCTATGACGTGCAAAAGGGTGCGGTCAAAATCGATGGCGTCGACGTGAAAGAAATGGATCTCGGCGAGTTACGAAGCCGCTTTGGCGTCGTCCTGCAGGATCCTTTTCTTTTCACCGGCACAGTAGAGGGTAATATCCGGCTCGGCACCGAATGGATTGAAGACGAGGATGTGGAGCAGGCTGCCGAAGACGTCAACCTTGCCGACTTTATTCGCACCCTTCCCAGCGGATTCAAAGAGGAAGTTCGCGAACGCGGCAGCACACTTTCAACCGGTCAGAAGCAGCTCATTTCTTTCGCTCGCGCCCTGGCGCACGATCCAAAGATTCTCATTCTGGATGAAGCAACCTCCAGCGTCGATACCGAAACCGAATTCCGGGTTCGCGATGCCCTCAGCCGCATGCTCGAAGGCCGCACCTCGGTGATCATTGCCCATCGCCTTTCTACCGTTCAGCGCGCCGACAAGATCATCGTCATGCACAAAGGGCAATTGCGTGAGATGGGTACCCATCAGGAACTCCTTGCCCGTCGCGGCATCTATTCCAAGCTCTATCAGCTTCAATACAAAGATCAGGAAGTCCCAGCCAGCCCGCCAGTCACCACCAGCGCCGATGATTAATCGCTGCAAGCGGCTGCACAGGCCACGTAGGCACAGCCGTCCTCGGCTGTGGGGCCGACTTCGCATCTGCGAAGTGCGTTCGCAGTCGAAGGATCGCTGCACTCCCCTTACAATGTCTGCACGGACCACATAGGCGCAGCCGCCCTCGGCTGTGCGGCCGACGCAGGCGGCAGGGAAGTATCGCTCCTATCCGGGTCGTACAAGCGAAATTGGCATCCGAAGTCAAGGATCGCTGCACTCCCCCTACAATGTCTGCACGGACCACGTAGGCACAGCCGCTCTCGGCTGTGCGGCCACCGCAGGCGGCAGGAAAGTATCCCTCCTATCCGGATCGTACAAGCGAAATTGTCATCAGAGCGCAGGATGCTTCGCAAAGCGAAGTACATCCGAAGTCGAAGGATCCCTGCATTTTGCCCTTACAATGTCCCCGTGCGAATCCTCATCTCCGCCGGCGAAGCCTCCGGTGAAATGTACGGCGTGCAGTTGATCAATGCACTACAGCAGCACGACGACTCCCTCCAATTCTTTGGCGTTGGCGGCGAGCGTATGCGAGCCGCTGGTTGCGACACTGTCGTCGACGCAAAAGACCTCGCCGTTGTCGGCATCACGGAAATACTCAGCCATCTGCCGAAAATCTATGGCCTGTTTCACAAGCTCATCGCCGAAGCCGACAAACACCGCCCTGACCTCGCCGTGGTCATTGATTCGCCCGCATTCAACTGGCGCGTAGCCCGCCAGATGCATAAGCGTGGCATTCCCGTCGTCTACTACGTTTGTCCCCAATTCTGGGCTTGGCGGCAAGGCCGCGTCCGCCTGTTGCGCAAGTACGTCGACAAGGCGCTGGTGATTTTTCCTTTCGAAGAAAAGTTTTATCGGGATCGTGGTGTCGACGCGACCTTTGTCGGCCATCCCTTGGCTGATTTGCCCAAGCCGCAGATTACCCTCGCAGAGTACGCCACTCAACACCGCCTCGATCCCGCCAAGCCGTGGATTACGCTCATGCCCGGCAGCCGCATGAAAGAAGTCCGTATGAATTTGCCGACCATCCTCGAAGCCGCCGCGCACCTCGGCTCCGCTCATGAATTTCTATTACCTGTAGCCCCGACCTTAAGCTGCAGTTGGCTGCAAGACTTCCTGCCCGGCGGCGCGCCTATCCACTTGGTCCCTGAAGCGATGCCTGCTTTGGCTCATTCCCGAGCCGGCATCATCGCCAGCGGTACGGCGACGGTGGAGGCTGCCCTCATGGCTACTCCATTCGTTATGGTCTATCGAGTCAGCCCGCTCACCTACGCGTTGGGACGCCCACGCGTCAAAGTGCCACATTTCACTATGGTGAATCTGATCGCCGGCAGGCAAGTCGTACCAGAACTGGTGCAACGCGACTTTACCGCCGAGAACGTTGTCCACGAAATCCGCGAGATTCTGCCCGAAGGTCCCGCGCGCGCCCACATGCTCGAAGGCTTGAGTGTGGTGAGGTCCGCACTTCGTGGCCCCGATGGCAATCTGGCTCACGCCGCCGATCGCGCCGCAGCCCTCATTCTGGAAGTTCTATCCGGGAAAACCAAGCTCGCCACGTAAGTCGCCATAATTCTTGACTCTTGGTCCTGAGACGTCATTCCGAAGCCCCGCGCTTTAACCAGCGGGGCGAGGAATCTCGCGGTGAGCACCCATGACCCATGCGACGCAAGAATGCCTGCGCGAAAATTCATGCTTACTTGTAACAGCCGCCACCAACCCTTGTGTTCGCAGCATCTTTTGCGCCACAATCGGAATCATAGTAAAGGAACTGCTGGGAGAAAATTTCTTCATGCTTTCTCAACCTCGGCGCCATAGCCGCGCTGGCACCTCTACCTTAGCGCTTTTGCTTGTGCTGTTTTCTTTGCCCGCGTGGTCCGCCGAGAAAACCCGGGTACACGTCGATGATTATCAAATCGATGCTGAACTTACTCCCCACACTCATCGCCTGGCTGCGCGCGCCAAGGTAAAGTTCACCGCTGTTGAGAACACCGACGCCGTCAGTTTCGAACTG
Organism: Terriglobales bacterium; assembly: GCA_035624215.1. Classification (GTDB taxonomy): domain Bacteria; phylum Acidobacteriota; class Terriglobia; order Terriglobales; family Acidobacteriaceae; genus JAFAGX01. The sequence continues at coordinate 20,071 of DASPRY010000092.1, read as the reverse complement.
CATAACGATCTCCGCGTCACCAAAGTGACCGATGACACGGGCAAGCCGCTTAGCGCCGAACGTATCCCCCAGGATTCCACCGTACGTGTCCAGCTCTCGAAGCCACTCAACAAGGGCGATTCCAGCAGCTTGATCTTCGAATACGACGGTGCCCTTGAATCCGCCGACGACAGCCCTGTGCAGGGACTGAAGGTAGCCTACATCGGCGACGATACCAGCTATCTGCTCTATTCTGGCCGCTGGTTTCCAGTTGAAGCCTATGGCTTGAACCGCTTTACCGCCACCATGAACATCACCGTTCCCGCTCACATGGTGGTTATTGGCAGCGGGCAGGAATCTGAGAGCAGCACTCCGGCTTTAAAGAAAACCACCACAACCGGTACGGTCAAAACCTACACCTACGTTTGGGATAAGCCGAGCTTTCCAGGCACCATCATCGCAGGAACATTCCAGGAGTTTAAAAGCGACGAGGCCGGCGTCGATCTGCACGTTTTCTTCAAGCCCCTCCACCAGAACCTGGGCGCATCCTACGCCGAAACCGCCATCAAAGAATTCACCTACTTCATCACTTTGTATGGGGTCGCGCCTTCGAGCACGCTGCGTGTCGTAGAGATTCCCGACGACACGATTCCATCTGCCTGGGCCCCCTCGTTAGCCGCCATCGCCAGCCGCGCCATCACCGAGAAGACTAATTATCGTCTCCTCGCTAACACCATCGCTCATCAGTGGTGGGGCGTTTCCGTGAGTCCGGCTTCGATTGATGACTGGTGGATTTGCGACGGCTTTGCGCGCTATTCGGAAGCACGATATATCGAAAGCGCCGCTGGACAATCCGGTCTGCAGGAAGCCGTGAAGGATATGTCCGTCGGTGCCCTCGCCTACGACACCGTTCCGCTTGCGACCATCGGCAAGCTCGACATGTTTTCGCCGGAGTTCCAATCGCTTGCCACTGATAAGGGTGCCATGATTCTGCACATGCTGCGCGGGGTGGAAGGTGAGCAGAAATTCGATCAGACCATGCGCACCTTTGCCTCGAAATACGCTGGCAAGTCCGCTTCCACGGACGATTTCCGCGAAATCGCCGAACAAGACTACGGTGACAAACTCACCTGGTTCTTCACCCAGTGGCTCGATTCCACCGGCGCTCCCGAATTCAAACTGAAATACACCGTTTACCGCCTGGGCAACAGCGGAACCCCAAAATCTGCCAAGGAGAAACCGCCCGGCTTTCGGGTCGTCGGACAGATCGCCCAGGATCTCGATCTTTTCCGCATGCCGGTGGAGTTGAAAATTGATACCGACGGAAGAACCGAAGAAAAACGCATCGAGGTGGTCGGCACCGATTCAGCTTTCACCGTCGAAACCTTCGGCCGTCCGCGCCGGATTTCCATTGACCCCAACGATGAAGTTCTCAAGAACTCGCCTGAGATCAAGCTGCGCGCTTCCATTCAACGCGGACAGGCGCTCGTACAGCAGGGAGATCTCGCAGGTGCTCTCGCGGAATACAACAAAGCGCTCGAAGTAAATAAGAACAGTTCCTTGGCACATTACCGCATCGCGGAAGTCTTCTTTCAGCAGAAAAATTACCAGGCTTCCGCCAATGCCTATCGTGACGCGCTCAATGGCGACGGCGAGCCGCGTTGGACCGAGGTCTGGAGCCACATCCAGCTCGGCAAGATTTTCGACATCACCGGACAGCGCGAGCGCGCCACCAACGAGTACCGCCAGGCTCTTCAGACCAACGACAATACTCAGGGCGCGCTCGACGAAGCTCGCAGGTATCTGCAGAAACCCTTCGAACAGCAGAAGAGCAAGCCGGCATCAGGCGAGTAATTCAAGATGCTTTGTCATCTTGAGCGGAGCAGGGTCAGTCGCTCGCGACTGATCCCGCGCAGCCGAAAGATCCCCACCTCCTCACCTCCAGCTGTGATGCAGGTACTTTCCGCAGCAGGCGGCCGATCTTAAGCTCCGTTCAAGGAGCCGACATGTTGCTCAAAATCCTCGGTGCAGCCGCCATAGTTCTCTTCGTCGTTTGACTCGTCGCCGTGCTCCAGGGCTGGAGCAAGAGCGATACGTCGGGCCGCATGATTGGCTTTACTTTCGTTGTCGTGCTCGGTGCGGCGGCACTGTGGGGCTTTCGAACCCTGGTGGGAGTCGGTCACTAACCGCCGACGCCTAGCCCTACGCTTCTTGTCATTCCGAGCCGCCCGCAGCCGCACAGCAGAGAGGACGTGTCGAGGAACCTGCTTTTCCCGCGTTTTCTGCGAGTCAATCATCCGCACGTTTGGCTCGCATTCTTATACTCTGAGGGGAGCCGCTCAGCTTCCGAGCAGTTCTTTCATCTCCCCTTCGTCGATGACCCTCACCCCCAGTTCCTTTGCGTTATCCAGCTTCGATCCCGCATCGCTTCCCGCGATCACATAATCGGTTTTCTTGCTCACTGATCCCGACACCCGCCCACCGGCATCTTCGATCATCTTCTTCGCTTCATCCCGCGTGTAGCGCGCCAGCGTCCCGGTCAGCACAAACGTCTTCCCCGCCAATTTCGTTCCGCGCTCTTTCTTTTTTCCCGTGAAAGTCAAGCCGGCTTCACCGAGCCGCTTCACCAGTTCCCGATTCTTCGGCTCCTGAAAAAACTCCGCAATGCTTTCCGCGATCCGCGGACCTACCTCGTTCACCTCCCGCAACTCCTCTGCGCTTGCCTTCATCAGCCCATCCATCGATCCGAAGTGCTCCGCCAAAAACTGCGCTGTCCTCTCACCCACAAACCGGATTCCCAGCCCATAAATCACCCGCTCCAGCGGCAGCTTCTTCGAGGCCTCAATTTCATCCAGCACATTTTGCGCGCTCTTGTCCCCCATCCGCTCCAGCGACAGCAAATCATCCTTAGTGATCTTGTAGATGTCCGCCACATTCTTCACCAGCCCGCGATCCGTAAGCTGATTCACCAGCGCCTCTCCCATCCCGTCAATATTCATTACTCCCCGGGATGCAAAGTGCAGAATCGTCTCCCGCAGCTTCGCCGGACAATTCGCGTTCACGCACCGATGATCCGCCTCGCCCTCAACCCTCACCACTTTCCCGCCGCACACCGGACACTTCTCCGGCATATGAAACAACCTGTGCCCTCGCGGATGATCCTTATCCACCACGACTCGCGTGACCTTCGGAATCACGTCTCCGCCGCGCTCCACCTCCACCCAGTCACCAATCTTTACTCCCAGCCGCTCGATCTCATCCATATTATGGAGGGTCGCCCGGCTCACCGTCGTCCCGCCAATCGGCACCGGCTTGAGCCATGCCACGGGCGTCAGTTTCCCGGTCCGCCCAACTTGCGGCACGATATCTTCAATCTGTGTGATCCCGCCGCGCGCCGCGTACTTGTACGCGATCGCCCAGCGCGGCGCTTTTCCTGTGTAGCCAAGTTCCTCCTGCCACGGCGTCCGATCCACCTTCACCACAATTCCATCAATCTCATACGGCAAGTTCTCCCGCTTCACTTCTTCCTTCTCGATAAACTTCCACACTTCTTCAAAATTTGTCGCCAGTTTTCTCGTGGAATTAACCTTGAACCCTACCGCCTGCAGCGCATTCAACGTCTCCCAATGCCGATCAAAATACGTCCGCCCATCCTCCAGCAGCGCATACGCAAAATAGTCCAGCCGCCGCTGCGCCGTGATACTCGGCTCCAGCTGCCGCACCGTCCCTGCTGTCGCGTTCCGCGGATTCGCAAACAGCGACAGCCCTTGCCGCTCCCGCTCTTCATTCATCTTCTTGAACGAGCTGATCGGCATCAGCATCTCTCCGCGCACCTCAAAATCTCGCGGCATCCCTGCCGCTTTCAATTTTTCTTTCGCAATCGACAGCGGAATCGATCTCACCGTCCGCACATTCGCCGTCACATCCTCCCCGACGCTGCCATCCCCGCGCGTAATCCCGCGCACCAGCTTGCCATCTTCATAGCGCAGCGCCAGCGACATGCCATCGACCTTCAGCTCGCAGACATACTCAATGTCTTTGCGCCCGCTCAGCTCGTGCACCCTCCGCTCCCAGTTGCGCAGATCTTCCACGTTGTACGTATTGTCCAGCGACAGCATGGGCGAAGAATGCGGCACCTTGACGAAGCCTTCGCGCGGCTTGCCCCCAACTCTCTGCGTCGGTGAATCGCTGGTAATCAGCTCCGGATGCACCGCTTCCAGCTTCTTCAGATCGCTCATCAGCCGGTCAAACTCGGCGTCGCTGATCTCCGGTGCGTCCACGACGTAATACAGATATTCGTGGCGCCGGATCTTCTCCCTCAGCGCCTCGATTTTCTTCTCAACATCCTTGGCAGCGGCTGGCATGGAACAAAATTATATCGGTTGGCACAGACCACGTAGGGACAGCCGCTCTGGGATATCAGCATGAAACACGTAGGGACAGCCGCAGAGCCTGCCCTGAGCGGAGTCGAAGGGGCTGTCCAGTCGAGCGTAGCCCGATAGAATCCCAAATCGGTTCATCAACTCCTCAACCGGTTGTTTTTTGTCGAGCACGGAAGTAGCGCAATGCCATGATTGCCGATGATGGCCCCGTTCATTCTCAAGACGTTTTACCGTCGCAAGCTTCCCCACCTGCAGCGAGACGGCAAGCCGCATTTTGTTACGTTCTGCACCCATCAACGCTGGATTCTGCCGGAAAACGCGCGTTCTATTACCCTGAACTGCTGCCTTTACGACAATGGATCGAAGCTGTTCGCTCATGCCGTTGTGGTAATGCCCGATCACGTGCACATGATCTTCACGCCTCTGGTAGATGAGGATAAGCAAGAAGTCTGCTCTCTGGCCCGGATCATGGACCGGATCAAAGGCGCTTCGGCGCACTTGATCAACCGTGAACTCGGCAGAAATGGACGGGTGTGGCAGACGGAGTCTTTTGATCGTGTGTTGCGCGCGTCGGAGAAATTGGAAGAGAAAATTGCCTACCTTCTGGAAAATCCGATTCGCAAGGGGCTGGTACGTGAATGGAAAGATTATCAGTGGTTTTGGTGCGCGGATCAGGTGAATCCGTTTCGTCCCTGAACTCTGCGGAGCTTCGCTCCGCCGGACAGCCGGGAGCGGCTGTCCCTACGTGAGCAGTGCCAACCCACACGTCCAGGCTCACCTTCGGTTACCGCATTCACAAACGGATGGCTTTGTGCTGGCTGCCCCATGTTTCGACCTCTCTGCGAAACCTGCGATCCTGCACCGACCACGTAGGGACAGCCGCCCTCGGCTGTCCACCCGAGCGCAGCTCGACAGAATATTCGGTGACGTAGGCCCGGTCAAGGTAAACGACTGTGATCTCGTGGAGATGGGACCGAGACCAGCGGAATGATGGCCTACCACTCCTCGCACAAAACGCGAGAAATGGGGCACCTGGCATGCTTTGGCGCAACGTGGGAATCGTGCATCGACCGTGTAGGGACAGCCGCTCCCGGCTGTCCAGTCGAGCGAAAGCTCGACAGAATGTGTGGCGCGGGACACCCCTGTCCGCATGTCTCGGACATTGAATGAACACATCCAGTTATGATTGCCATCGCTAGGCGCTCGGCAGCGCCCGTTGTACACTTACCCAGTTTTACATGTCTCTTTCGCTCAAGCCGTCGCACATCGCTGTCAAGGCGTATTACGAGACCCTGCACGAGCACGGGCAACTCCACATTGACCATGAAAGCGCCATCCGCCGCGCCTTCGCCGACCTGCTCGCCAAGTGCGGCAGGAAGACCGAACCCAAGCTGACCCTCATCACCGAATACCGCATCGCCCGCGCCAAGAAATCCTCCGTCATAGTCGACGGCGCTCTCCTCGATCTCTACCACCTGCCGCACGGGTATTGGGAAGCCAAGGACGAAAAGGACGATCTCGCCAAAGAAGTCCAGCGCAAGCTCCCAAAAACTGCAAAATTTCTCCTAAAGTGTTCATTCGATGTTAGAAATAAATCGGCGAAACGTGTCATAAGACCCCTATCGAATTTGCTATTCTGAAAGTAGAGAGGAAGTTTAGGCGCGGCTGAGGCTGCGCTTTTTGTGTTTTCACCCCACTGCTGAGCTGCGCTCAGCCCGACAGCCGGGAGCGGCTGTCCCTACGCGAACCATCCCATCTCAATCCAAGGTCATCAACCCATGGGCTACTGTAAGTTTTCAGATACGTGCACGATCCGGCGCGCCAAAGCCGGAGGCGAGGCCCGCGATCCCAAGCGCAAAGGCGAACTCGCCGAACTCGTCTTCGTACTTAAAGCCGCTAGCCTCGGACTCGGCGTCTGCAAGCCCTACGGCGACAGCCTTGCTTTCGATTTCGTAGTCACCGGCGGAGACCGCCTGCTCCGCATCCAGGTCAAATCCGCCTTCACCTCTCATCGTCGCGGATACCTCATCAATCTTGGCGTTCGAGGCCACGGCCACGGACGCCGCCTCTACACCTCCGACGACATCGATTTCTTCGCCGCCTACATCGTCACCCACGATGCCTGGTACATCATCCCGGTGGAAGCAATCGCGGGCCACAAACACGTTCGTCTTTATCCCGCCGGAACAGGCAAATGCGACGGCGGCCACTTCGAACAATTCCGCGAAGCCTGGCACCTCATAACAAAACAAGACTCCTCTGTGTCACCTGTGGTTTAGGCCGTCGCCTCCTAGCCTAAAATCGGCTTACCCTTGTTGCCAATTCAGTTGTTCTCCGACCAGCCGTCGCAACCAAAGCCGTTTTTTCCGAACCCTCGTCTAAGCAAACCAGTGGCATCTTCAAGGAGGATGGAAATGAAGAAACTGTTTCTAGCGGCGGGGTTTCTTTGTCTGGTCTTAGTTTGGCTGGCCCTGGGAACGATTGTGGCAACCGGGCAGGCTTCCGATGCGGCCGACCACACGGCTCCCAGCTATGACATGAAGGGTCAGTCTCTACTGGACATGCAGGTCGTGCAGAAGAAATTTGTGGACCTGGCCAACGCTATTCCGGCCGACAAATTCAATTGGCGTCCTTCGCCGGATTCGCGGTCTTTTGCCGAAGTCTTTCTCCACGTCGCCGGTGAACGTTATCAGATTCTGCACCTCATGGGCGCGGAAACTCCCGCCGGCTTCGATCCCAAAACGTTTGAGAAATCAAGCACCGATAAATCCCGGATCGTGGATGAACTGAACAAATCGTCGGAGTTCACGCAGAAAACCATCAATGGCATGAGCAACGCGGAGTTCGCGAAATTGCTGCCCAAGCTAGGTCCGCAAGCCAACGCCGGGGATGTGGTTTACATTCTCGTGGCAGACGCGCATGAACATTTGGGCCAGGTCGTGGCTTATGCGCGGGAGAATGGCATTGTCCCGCCATGGACGGTAGAAGCCCAGAAAAAGGAAGCAGAGAAAAAGGCCGCGCAGAAGTAAAAGGGCCATCGTTTTCACCTCGTTCGGGGACGCCTCGGCCGGCCCCGTTTTGAGCGGGGCTTTCCCGTCGGCTTGAGGGCAAATTCGTTTTCCTCTAAGAGCTTACCGATGTGACGGCGATCACATTTTCTTGTAGCAAGCATCACGGCTGCAGACCATGACCGGGAAGAGACTGGAGCCAGAGGAACCCGGTCATGATGCTCTTATACCGACTCGTCCGCCTAATTGAAACCCACTCTCAGGCGCTGGCCGCCGCCCTTCTCGCCCGAGTTCAGGAATGCGACCAGGTCCGCGACTATGCCAACGTACCCCCGGAAGAACTGAAAGAGCGGGTTTACGAGATTTACCGTCACCTCGGCGACTGGCTGCTGGGCAAAACCGAATTCGACATTGAGAAGCGCTACCTGGAAATTGGGGCCCGTCGTGCACAACAGCAGGTGCCCTTTAGTCAGGTAGCCATGACCATCTTTCTGACGAAGGAAAACTTATGGGAGTTTCTGAAAAAAGAATCGCCCATGGACCGGCCCGTCGAGGTGTTTGGCGAACTGGAATTATTGCAATTGCTCGAGCAGTTTTTTGATCATGCAATTTTCTACGCAGCTCTGGGTTATGAGCGGGAAGTGGCCGCCGGCGCAGCGGAAACCACTGCGTCGCGCAGCGCCATGTAAGGGAGAGAGGAAGATGTCCTGGCAGACAGATTATCGAGACAAGCTGATCACGGCCGATGAAGCGCTGCGATGTGTGCAGTCTGGAATGCGAGTTTATATCCAGCCGGGCTGCGCCGAGCCGGAAACGCTGGTGGAAGCGCTGATCCGGCGCGCGCCTTTCGTGCAGGATGTCGAAATTGTCCACATGATGACCCTGGGGGCCGCGCCCTACGTTGCTCCGGATATGGTGGGACACTTCCGCCACAATGCGATGTTTATCGGCGGAAATGTGCGCGAAGCCATCAACGAAGGCCGCGCCGATTATACGCCGATATATTTGAGCGAAATTGAGGAATTGTTCGAAAGCGGAGCGATGCCGATTGACGTAGCGCTGATCGAAGTGTCGCCTCCGGATTCGCACGGTTTTTGCAGCTTCGGCGTGGGCGTGGATACAACGTTGACGGCAGCCAAGTGTGCCAATCGCGTGGTGGCCCAGGTCAACGCGCAGATGCCGCGCACTTACGGTGACAGCTTCATCCATGTGAGCGACCTTGATGTGATCGTGGAGTCGACGCGGCCGCTTTGTGCGCTGGAAAAGACCGAACCATCGGCATTGCAAGTGGCGATCGCACGCAATGTGGCCAGCCTCATTGAGGACGGAGCAGTGTTGCAGACCGGAATCGGTGGCATCCCGGATGCGGTGCTGCCCTTACTCATGGACCGGAAAGATTTGGGCGTACACAGCGAACTGGTCTCCGACGGCGTGATTCCGCTGATTGAAGCGGGAGTGATCAATGGAGCACGCAAGAACTTCAAACCACGCAAAGTGATTCTGGGATTTGCCCTGGGGAGCAAGGACCTGTTTGACTTCGTAGACAACAATCCGGTTTTCGAGTTTCATCCCACGGCTTATACCAACGATCCGCTGTCGATCGCGCGCAACGACAACATGGTGGCGATCAACTCGGCGCTGCAGGTGGATTTGACCGGACAAGTCTGTTCGGACTCGATTGGCACATCGTTCTACAGCGGGATCGGCGGGCAAGTGGATTTCTTGCGCGGCGCCTCGCATTCGAAGGGCGGCAAACCGATCATCGCGCTGGCCTCGACCGCGAAGAACGAGAGCATCTCGCGCATTGTTCCGATGTTGAGCCCCGGGGCGGGTGTGGTGACGTCGCGTGGGCTGATTCGCTATGTGGTGACCGAGTACGGGGTCGCTTACCTGCACGGCAAGAGCATTCGGGAACGCGCCAAGTCGCTGATTGAGATCGCGCACCCCAAGTTCCGCGACGAGCTTTACAGGTACTGTGAGAAGACGAAGTGGTTGCAACGGCCGGTAAATTCCGAGCCGGTCGGAGCGAGGTGAACCATGGGGCAAGCACGCGGTAACGTAACGATCGACATCGAGGAGTGCAAAGGTTGCGGGTTGTGCGTGGAATCCTGTCCACCCAAGTGCCTTGAGCTGGCGCCCGAACTGAGCGCCTACGGAGTGCATCCGGCACGTTACACGGGACAGGACTGCACGGGATGCGGGATTTGTTTCTACTGCTGCCCGGAGCCGGGCGCGATCACGGTGTACCGGTTAGTTCCGCGGCTGAAAATTGTTCCCAAAGTGCCAGGAGGCGAACATGCGGCAGCTCTGTAAGGGAAATGTTGCCGTCATCAAGGGCGCGATCCTTGCCGGATGCCGCGCCTACTACGGATATCCAATTACTCCCGCCAGCGAGATCGCGGAAGCGGCGGCCTTGTATCTTCCGCAGGTCGGTGGAACTTTCTTGCAGGCGGAGAGCGAAGTCGCCGCCATCAACATGGTGTACGGCGCAGCTGCGGCCGGGGTCCGCGTCATGACCGCATCCTCAGGCCCCGGCCTCAGCTTGATGCAGGAGGGCATCTCGTATATCGCGGGCGCCGAACTGCCCTGCGTCATCGTGGATGTAGTGCGGGGTGGGCCAGGACTGGGCAACATTGCGCCGGAACAGAGCGATTATTTCGCCATGGTGAAGGGCGGAGGGCACGGGAATTACCGCAACATCGTACTGGCTCCGGCATCGGTGCAGGAGATGGCGGACCACACCATGCTGGCCTTTGAGCTCTCTGACAAATATCGCAATCCGGCAATTGTGCTCACCGATGGATTCGTTGGCCAGATGATGGAGCCGCTGGATCTGGAGTATCGCGAGCCTGTGCTCCCGGAGAAGGCCTGGGTAGTTAAGGGCACGCCTGAAACGCGCGCCAATCTTGTGACCTCGATCTATCTTGAACCCGACGAACTGGAGGAGCACGGGCGGGCAATGGAAGCCAAGTACATCCGCTGTCAGCGCGAGGAAACGCGATATGAAATGTATCGGGCGGAGGATGCGGAGGTCCTGCTGGTGGGATTCGGCATCGTGTCACGGGTATTGCGATCCGCGGTGGACAGCCTGCGCAAAGAAGGCCTAAGAGCCGGTTTATTCCGGCCGATCACGTTGTGGCCGTACCCATCAAAGACACTGGCAAAGGCGGCGTGCCGGGCGCGGAAGGTCCTGGTGGTGGAGTTGAGCAACGGACAGATGCTCGAGGATGTTCGCCTGGCGGTAGGAAACATGCTTCCGGTGGAGTTTTATGGCCGGGTGGGCGGCAACGTGCCGTCGGTGGAGGAATTGCACGAGCAGGTGATGGAAAGAGTGGGAGTGTTGATTTAGGGCGAGCGGCAACATCCCACGTTTCGCAAAAAAAAACGCGAAACATGGGGCACCCGCTGAACAGCCGAGAGCGGCTGTCCCTATGTGAGGGTTGGCTGAGCGAGGGAGCCGAACATGGAGAATGAAAACAAAGCTGCAGTGATGGATGCGGAAAGCAGCGCTAATGGTTACGAAGTCATTCACTCGAAGTCGGCGGTGTTCTACGACCTGTACGAGCGCAAATCAGAACTCAAGCATCAGACGCATTACTGTCCGGGATGCGGACATGGCATCGCGCATAAGCTGATCGCCGAAGCCCTGCAGGATTTAGGCGTGCAGGACCGCACGATTTTTGTCAGCCCGGTTGGCTGCTCAGTTTTCGCTTACTACTACTTTGATGTAGGCAATGTGCAGGTTGCGCACGGACGCGCTCCGGCTGCGGCCACCGGCCTCAAGCGCGCGTGCCCGGAATCCGTCGTCATTTCGTATCAGGGGGATGGGGACCTTGCTGCGATCGGCACAGCGGAAATCGTGCATGCGGCGAACCGTGGCGAGAAGATCACAGTTTTCTTTCTTAACAATGCGATTTACGGGATGACCGGCGGCCAGATGGCGCCGACGACCCTGGTGGGAGAGAAGAGCACGACATCACCATTCGGGCGCCGTCCTGCGAATGAGGGATTTCCGCTGCACATGGCAGAGCTGCTGGCGACATTAGTGGCGCCTGTATATATCGAGCGGGTTGCGCTGTGCGACAACAAGAACATCATGAAAGCGCGGCGTGCGATCCGCAAGGCGCTGGAACTACAGAAAAGCGGCGCCGGCTTTAGCTTCGTGGAAATCCTCTCGCCTTGTCCGACGATTTGGGGCAAAGATCCAGTGGAAGCGCGGCGCTGGGTTTACGAAAAAATGGTGCCCGTATTCCCGCTGAATGTGTTCCGTGACTGCCAGCCGCAAATGCCGGTCAACAACGCGCCGCTGCAGCGGCCCACGCCCGATGTTCTCGAAATCACCACCAGTGCCGACTACGCCGCGGAACCCACACGCCAGCACCATCATCACTTCAAGGATTTGTCGATCAAGATCGCCGGATTCGGCGGGCAGGGTGTGCTGTTGCTCGGACAACTGCTCACGGAGATGGGCATGCGGGAGGGCCTCGAGGTGAGCTGGCTGCCCTCGTATGGACCGGAAATGCGCTCCGGCAGCGCGCATTGCCACGTCTGTTTGTCGAAGGAGCGCGTAGGGTCGCCGTTGATCTCCCATCCTGATGTGCTGATTGCGATGAACGAGCTCTCGTTGCGGAAATTTGCCAGCCACGTTCATGACGGGGGATTGATTCTTTACAATCGCGACCGGCTTCCTGACGATTTCGAGAAACCACGAGCGCAGGTAATGTGCATCCCGGCGGCTGAGATTGCCGACAAGCTAGGTTCGGCCAAGGCGGCGAACATCGTGATGATGGGCGCGCTGCTGGAAGAAACCGAATGCCTGAGCGCTGGAACAGCGATGGACGTCATAGAAGATAAAGTCAAGAGAGTCGCACTGCTGGAAATTGATCGCAAAGCTCTGGCTGCCGGACGGCAATTTATCGATCACGAAGCTCACATCGGCGCGGTAACCCAGCCGGACGGGTTCGCGGAATAGGGCCGCGCAGACAGCCCGATTCCCCTTCTCTCTATATAAGTCTTTAGATCCCACGTTTCGCAAAAAAACGCGAAAACGTGGGGCACCCCGCGCAAGATTGCTCAGGATCAAACGCGGCGGACGAGAGAGTCCGCCACACACGGAGAAGATTTCGCCAATTTAACTTGCATTTTACAAGTTATATTTGTTAACCTCCGCAAAGTGTCAATGAAGTCTAAGTCAAAGCACCGGTCGGGATGCCCGGTGAGCATCTCGCTGGAAACTTTTGGAGACCGCTGGTCGCTGCTGATTATCCGCGATCTCATGGTGCGGGCCTACCGCACGTTCAAGGAATTCCAGGAAGCGGGTGAGGGAATTGCTACCAATATTCTGGCTGACCGTCTAAGAAAGCTGGAAGCGGCAGGAATCATTACGCCGCGGCCCGAAGCCGCCGATGGTCGCAAAGTAATCTACCGGCTGACCGAGAAGGGAATCGATCTGGCGCCGGTGATGTTGGAACTGCTCGTTTGGGGAGCAATGCACGAGGATACCGGCGCACCTTGCGCGGTGATTGCGAGGATGGCGAGTAACCGCGAGGAAGTTTTGGCGGAGGTGCGGAGGCGTTGGCGGGAGCATGACCCGCGGCCATTTCTGCCGAAATTCGGAGAGGATGGCGATCGTACCGGGCGGATGCCGCGGCGGTAGAAATGCAGCTTTCGCGGGCGAGGGCGCCCGCGCCACGCGATTTAGTAACTTGAAGAAAGGATAAAAGGAGAAAACGTCATGGAAACTAAACCTACGCACGACCAGGCCCAACTTCATCTACAAATTTATGACTTGCGGCGCGAGGCCAAACTTCGCCAGGCCCGCGACTGGTTTTTCAAGAATTACTTTGTGCAAAACATGGACGATTGGGCGAAACTTGGCGCTCCCGGAACTGAGACTGGCGCGTTTGCCATGATGGTCCTCAGCTACTGGGACCAGGCCTGCGCCATGCTCAACTACGGCCTTCTTCACGAAGATCTTTTCTTCGAAACTACCGGCGAATTCTTCGTGGTTTGGGAGCGGGTAAAGCCGATCATCGCGCCGGCCCGGGAACGTTTCTCGAGCCAGCAATTTCTTGGGCATCTGGAGAAAGCGGCGCAGCGCTATGAGACCTGGGTTGAGAAGCGCTCGCCGGGTCATCTCGCGGCCATGCGTGAGTTCATGAAAAACATGCAGTCGCAAATGAAGAAAGCGGCAGCTTAAATCAGGGCGGACCGTCCCAACCTCTGAAAACCGCAGAGGGTGGGGCAGCCAAATCAATCCCAAATATAAGGAGATATCATGCGACTCAATTTTCATCTTCATTTCAGCGGAGAATGCGAAGAGGCATTCAAGTTTTATGAAAAGCACCTGGGCTGCAAGATTGAGGGGCTGTTTCGTTACGAGGACGCGCCGCCGGAGGCGCAGAACGTGCCTGCCGACTGGCGCAAGAAGATCATGCATGCGTACATGACGATTGGCGACCAGATATTGATGGGCATGGACGCGCCTCCGGGACATTTCGAGAAGCCGCAGGGCTTTCACGTCAACATCGGGGTCAAGGATGTGGACACAGGCAAGAAGATCTTCGAAGCGCTGTCTGAGCGGGGCAACGTGATTATGAACTTCGGCCCTACGTTCTGGTCGTCTGGTTTCGCCATGTTCGTGGATCGTTTTGGCATCCCGTGGATGGTCAACGTAGAGCTGGCTGCGCAGGTGCGGGACGAGAGTGCGGCGTAGAGAAACGGCAGGTCCCACCCTTCGGAAAACCGCGGAGGGTGGGGCATCCGGCGGCCGGCGGTGGAGGCAGGGTATGAAGAGAGATAAAGGTGTATTGGGAAGCACCGCGCTAATGGTGGTGCTGTTGAGCGTGCCGGCGTGGGCGCAGGCGCAGGAGCGGCCGACATCGTATCCGAGCATGGCCCCGGTTAATCAGTATCTGATTAGCGACCGCAATGCCGAAATCGCGATGGCGCGTAGTGCGGCCCCGGATGCAATATCCCGGGATGCGAAGGTCCTGGTTCTCGGCAGGCAGGGCTACGAGACCGCGGTGGAGGGCAAGAACGGTTTCGTCTGCGTGGTGGAGAGATCGTGGATGGCGCCCTTCGACAACCCCGAGTTCTGGAATCCCAAAATTCGCGGACCTGTGTGCTTCAATCCGCCGGCCGCGAAATCCATTTTGCCGATGACTTACAAAAGAACGGAGATGACGTTGGCTGGCAAATCCAAGGTGCAGATTCTCGACGCGAGCAAGGAAGCATTCGACAAGAAGGAGCTGCCCGCGCTGGAGCCCGGGGCCATGAGCTACATGATGTCGAAGGCCGCATACCTGACCGACCGCGATGACCATAACGTGGCCCATCTGATGTTTTACACCCCAGCCATGGACGGCGCGATCTGGGGCGCAGATCTGCCCAACTCCCCGGTTATGTCGAATCCGCAGTTCAAAGGCGCTCAGCCCGTCAATGTGTTCATTGTGCCCGTGGGCCGTTGGTCAGACGGAACGGCTGCCCCGGTCATGTAGAAGATGGCGAGACGTGCGCGGTGGGGAAGTACAATGCTCGATTCGGGAGTCATTGTGCTTTGCTAACAGGTCGTGGACGGAACAACCCTGAGGGGAGGCACGACAACATAGTTTCGTTGAGGTATTCCAGTGTCCGTTAAGAAATTTCGTGCCAAGCTCGGGAGTGCGGGGCGGCCATTGTTCGTCATCGTCCCGCTCGATGTGCGAAAAGAGTTCGGGAAAGCCCGGCCACCGGTGAAAGTTTCGGTCAATGGTTACAGTTACCGGTCGACGATTTGCGTCTACGGTGGCAAGTACTACCTGCCGGTTCGCAGTGATCACCGCGAGGCAGCCGGAGTGAAGGCGGGAGATATCGTCGAGGTGACGATCGTGCCGGACAATGAGGTTCGTAGGGTGGAGGTTCCACCCGAGCTCTCAGCCGCGCTCGCAAAAGATCGCCGGGCGAAAGAGAGTTGGGAAAAACTCAGCTACAGCAACAGAAGAGAACACGCGAACGCCATCATCACGGCCAAAAAGCCTGAGACGCGTGCGCGACGTCTGGAAAGCACGTTGAAGAAGTTGGTGGCCCTAACTGGGGATTAGGCGGATTGGAGAAGCGACGAAATGAGCAGGGTACGGGTTTTGGTTGGCACGCGCAAAGGGGCGTTCATCCTGACGTCGGATGGGAAACGCGAGAAGTGGGAGGTGAGCGGGCCTCACTTTGCCGGCTGGGAAATTTACCATCTGAAAGGGTCTCCGGTTGATCCGGAGCGGATGTATGCGTCGCAGACGAGCGGCTGGTTTGGCCAGATGATCCAACGCTCAGATGACGGCGGAAAAACCTGGTATCAGCCCGGGACTCCGCCCGGGGAACGGCCAGCTGCTGGTGGCAGGCCCAAGGGCGAGAGCAACAAGTTCGTTTATGACACGTCGGCGGGGACGGGGAAACCGCTCACTACGCATCAGTTTTATGACGGCACGCAACATCCCTGGGAGTTCAAGCGGGTGTGGCATCTGGAGCCGTCGCTGGGCGATCCGGATACCGTGTATGCCGGCGTGGAGGATGCGGCTTTATTTCGTACAAGCGATGGCGGGCAGAGCTGGCATGAACTTTCCGGCCTGCGCGGCCACGGCACCGGTCCTAAATGGCAACCGGGCGCAGGCGGCATGTGCCTGCACACGATCATTCTGGATCCGACTAATTCCAAGCGCATGTGGATCGCCATCTCGGCTGCGGGTGCATTTAGAAGCGATGACGGCGGAAATACGTGGAAGCCGATCAATCGGGGACTGAAATCGCAATACATTCCTGATCCGACGGCAGAAGTGGGGCATTGCGTTCATCACGTGGCGATGCACAAGTCGCGTCCGGGCGTGCTCTTCATGCAGAAGCACTGGGACGTGATGCGCAGCGACGATTCCGGGGAGAATTGGCGTGAGGTCAGCGGAAATCTTCCGACCGATTTTGGGTTCGTGATCGATGTGCACGCGCACGAGCCGGAGACCATTTACGTGGTGCCTATCAAGAGTGACGGAGAACACTTTCCACCGGACGGCAAACTGCGGGTATACCGCAGCCGCGCCGGCGGAAATGAGTGGGAAGCACTCACCAAGGGATTGCCGCAAAGCAACTGCTATGTGAACGTGTTGCGGGACGCGATGGCAGTGGATTCGCTCGACAAGTGCGGCATTTATTTCGGAACTACGGGTGGACAGGTGTACGCCTCGAGCGATGCCGGGGACAGTTGGAATGCGATTGTTCACGATCTGCCGGCGGTGCTTTCGGTGGAAGTGCAAACTCT
This sequence comes from Terriglobales bacterium, assembly GCA_035624215.1. GTDB lineage: Bacteria > Acidobacteriota > Terriglobia > Terriglobales > Acidobacteriaceae > JAFAGX01. Next base: position 3,422 of record DASPRY010000092.1, on the reverse strand, counting down.
GAATTAGCCCGGTTTACTCAGGAGGAGAACAAATAATCCAGGGAATTACACCCTTTTTGTGGTTTGATGGGAAAGCGGAAGAGGCGATGAATCACTACGTCTCGATATTCAAGAATTCGAAGGTCCTGAAGGTCAACCGCTTAAATGGAAACGTGCTGACGGTGACGTTTGAGTTGGAAGGGCAAAAATTCATTGCTTTAAATGCGGAGCCGCTTTTTAAATTCAACGAAGCGATCTCATTCTTTGTGAGCTGCGAGACACAAGCAGAAGTGGATGAACTGTGGGACAAGCTGACGGCGGGCGGGGAGGAGGGCAGGTGCGGATGGTTGAAAGACAAATTCGGTTTGTCCTGGCAGATCATTCCAACGGCGCTGATGAGGCTGTTGAGCGACCCAGATCCCAAGAAGTCGAACGCCGTGATGCAGGAGATGCTCAAGATGAATAAGATCGTGATCGAAGAGTTGCAAAGGGCGCACGAAGTGGCGGCATAGGAATTGGCAAGCTGCTGGGTTGCTATCCGTAAGGACGATTAACAAACTTTTGGCACATTCCAGTTATGATCCGGGTTATTCTGCCGCCGCATTTGCGAACGCTGGCGCGGGTTAGCGGCGACGTGGAGCTTGAGATTGCCGGACCGGTGACGCAGAGATCGGTGCTCGATGCGCTTGAGGCCCGTTATCCGATGCTACGCGGCGCAATTCGTGACCACGTTACGCTGCAGCGACGGGCGTTTCTGCGCTTCTTTGCCTGTGAAGAGGATCTGTCGCATGAATCGCCGGATGCGCCGTTGCCGGAAGCAGTAGCCTCGGGCAAGGAGCCGTTTATGGTCATCGGGGCTATCGCCGGAGGGTAGGTTCGATCGAGGGAGAAACAATGTGCAGGAATATAAAAACTCTTTTTAACTTTGAACCGGCAGTTACGGATGAAGAAGTGCGCGCGGCGTCGCTGCAATTCGTGCGGAAGATCAGCGGCTTCAATAGGCCGTCGAAGACAAATGAAGAAGCATTTTCAGGCGCGGTCGATCAGATCGCCGGCATCGCACAAAAGTTGCTAAGCTCTCTAGAAACGTCCGCTCCCCCGAAGAATCGAGAGCAGGAAGCCGCCAAAGCCAAAGCTCGCGCGGCACAACGCTTCGGTACTTGAAGCTATTTCAGGCCGATAGCGAGGTAAAGTTCGGACAGCGAGCGCTGGTAAGAGTAGACGCAGCTCGTTTCGTCGCGGGAGATGCGCACCGAGAAGACGGAATCAAGACCGACCGGATCTTCCGGCATGATTTGTCTTATCGTCTTTCTTGCGCCGGTTGATATATCCACTTTAATAAGATCGACAGGGTAGGCATCCCCGCGAAAGACATAAACGCCGCGGCTGTCAGCACTCCAACCGGCAAATGATTCTTCCACCTGTAATCCTGTGATCTCAATTTCCTGCGATCCGTCCAATAAGAAAGCCTTGGCCTTATTTTCGAGGTCGCGTGCGAATGCGGACTTTCCATCCGGGGAGACAACTTGAGCCTCCTGATAGTACGGTCCTGACAGCTCGGGAGTGACTAGCTTAGGCGCGCCTCCTTCCAAGTCCTGCAGATACAAATGCCAAGCGCGGCCGTCTGTCGCCGCATAGGCGACCATTTTGCTATCCGGCGTCCAACTCGGAGCGCCAAACTGCGTGAGCCCGGGCGTCAACAATGTCCTGGTGTCTCCCGGCCCAGTCGGGAGAAGGACCGCATGTTGAGGATCTTGACCACCTTCGGACAACACCCACTTCCCGTCCGGCGAAATTGCGGCAGCAAATCCCTCGCCGAGCTTTACGGCTGGAGAACCGTCGGTCTTGCGTTGATAGACAAAATAATCTTGCAAAGAGGCTTGGCCAACCTCGGAGAAGATCACCGATTTGGAATCCAGAGCCAAGTCGTTGACTCCCGATAGATCCAGCCACGAGAGATCGCGCTCTTTAACGTCATTCGGCCCCTTGAAGGGCATCAAGGCCCGCCATTCTTCTTTGGTTATGAGGACCCGGCCGTCGCGTGAAATGTCGTGAAGACGAATGATTCCAGGCAAGCGCAGAATCATTCTTTGGTGACCGGAGAGATCCACGGCGCGAATCTGGTCGGCAAAGGCTTCGTTACCAGCGCTCGCGGCAAACCAAACTTCCGCTCCGGTTGAAGTCCATGCCACCCCCTGGATGCTATTCCATGGACCGGCGGTGACAATATGCTTACCGCTCGCGTCCATAATGACAATGTTGCCGGCATCGTTTCCCGGGGCAGGAGCATCGGCAATGGCCACATATTTTCCATCAGGGGAGACGCGCATGGCGGTGACCCAGCCCGGCGTAGAGTAGATGGACTTGGCGATGGGAAATTCCACGAGAAAGTGGCCTCCACGCCGACGCACGATCGCCAGTTCCTTTCCTTCCGGCAGCCAGTCCGCTGCCGTTACATCTCGAGTGAGCGGTCTAGGCGCGCCGCCCGATAATGGCATACGAGCGAGCGTTCCGGAGCATTGGGCGTTGCTGTAAGTAAAACAGCCGAGGGAAATGGCCAACTCTCCCGGGGAACTCACGGCGAACAGGCTGCTGCCTGCGGGCTCCAACGCCTGAGACTCGGGGCTATCGGGGCGGGTCGCAAATAGCCGCGAGGGTGTGCCATCCATGCTTGCGCCGTAGATGATCGTTTGGCCGTCAGAACTGAAGCGAGCATTGCGAATGGTTCCGCGGCGAAAAGTTAACTGCTGAAACTGTGGCTGGCTCAGGCTTGCTTTTCTTGCGAAGTATCGGCCGAGGATAAATCCTCCAACCGGAAGGAGAATCGCCATCAGGGCAATCAGCGCGCTTTTGCCCCACCTGACGCCTTGAACCTGTTCTCCGGATTTCACCACTACCGAATTTGAAGCGGTACCCGTGGAAACTGCCTGTAAAGCGAAACCAAGATCGCGAACGGACTGAAAGCGGTCCGCTGGCTCTTTTTCTAAGCAGCGGCGGACCACTCGATCGAGCCCAGGAGAAATCGCCTTCGAGGCCTGTGTCAGCTCCGGGGGGTCCTCCCTCAGCAGCGCGCTAAGGGTATCGGCCGCGGTATGGAGGGCAAAAACATTTCTGCCGGAAAGCATTTCGTAGAGAACGACGCCGAAGGAGAAGATATCGGACCGCGTGTCGAGAGGCTGGCCCCGAATCTGCTCTGGAGACATGTAGCCCACGGTGCCGAGCGCAACTCCGGGAACAGAACCTTCTCCAATAGTTGGAAAATTAGAGGTGGAATCGGCGCCATCGTGCGCAAGCAATTTAGCCAGGCCAAAATCAAGGATCTTTACCTGCCCATCCCGGGTGAGAAAGATGTTTTCCGGCTTAAGATCGCGGTGCACGATTCCCTTGGCGTGAGCCGCAGCAAGACCGTCGATGATTTGGGAAGCAATATCCAACGTTTTGCG
>DASPRY010000091.1:0-4066 GCA_035624215.1 Terriglobales bacterium | reverse complement strand
GCAGCCTCGCGGAGAGTGCGCCAGCGGATGGTCAGGATTTCGATCATGCGGTCGCAGAAATAAGGGAACGCCTCGAGTACGCGGTCAGCTCACATCTGGTTAGCGATGTTCCCGTGGGAGTGTTTCTCTCCGGCGGGGTGGACTCGAGTTTGTTGGCGCTGATGGCGTCGCGCCATGCGAAAAGCCCCATCACCCTGCTGACGGTTGCGTTTCCAGAGGAGCAATTTTCCGAGTTGCCACATGCGCGGGAGATTGCTCGCCGCCTCCCGCATCACCACGAGGTGGTGACGCTCACCCCGGAACAACTCCGCGAGTTGCTTCCTCTCGCTCTGGGTGCGATGGACCAGCCGACGGTGGACGGGATCAACACGTACGTGATTTCGCGAGTGGGTGCTGCGCTCGGGTTGAAGGTGTTGCTCACTGGAATTGGTGGCGACGAATTGTTTGGAGGCTACACGACCTTCACCAAGGTTCCCAAGCTGCTGCGGTACGGAGCCGGGCTGCGTCCGGCGGCGCGTGTGTTGGCGAGGTTGAGAATGAAGAACCCGATTCAGTGGCAAAAAGTGGCCGACGCCGGACCGCTGCGCAACCTGGCTGAGGCTTACCTGTTGCAACGTAGCATCCGATGGCGGCAGCAGAATTCGGGGGCCGGGTCGCGTCCTGCCCAGCAAAGTCTTCAGGAAAGCATCGAATTCTTGGCCAATGATTTTCAGAAGCTGGCGGCGCTGGAACTTCAATTTTATGCTCGCAATCAACTCCTCAGAGATGCCGACGTGTTCAGCATGGCGAACTCCGTGGAATTGCGTGTTGCCTTCCAAGATACCCGACTAATAGAAGTAGCGCTTGCAATTTCACCGGGTTATCATTTTCAACGTGGAAGCGGAAAGCGGATCACCAGGCGGATTCTCAATGAGCTGGCGGGCGAGCAAATTCCACAACGGCGCAAGATGGGATTCACCTTTCCGTGGCAGCGGTGGCTCAGTCGCGTGCTGAAAGAAACGATCGCGTGCACTTTGCGGGACAAGCAACTCTATGAGCCGCTGCGTCTCGATCCCGCCTACGGAGGACGGCTGCTGGATGGCTTGGAGCGCGGCGACCGGCTGCAGTCGTGGTCCGAGGTGTGGTCACTTTTCGTGTTGCTGAACTGGCATTGCCGGACTGGGGTGGAATATGCGGTTGCCTAGGGTCGGCGTGCTGTGCGCGATTTCCGGGCTGGGTGGAGCGGAGTTCAGCCTCCTGGAACTCGTGGCCCACCTGCGCGGCTCTTACGAGTTCCATCTGATTGTGCCTGGCGAAGGACCTTTCAAGGAGCGCGCCGAACTGGCCGGCGCAAAGGTGTGGGTCTTGCCTTGGCCGGAAGCCATCGTCAGGACTGGCGAGACGGCTCAGCGTCCCGGTCTGGCGCGAATGGTGCGTGCCGCGGGATACCTGCCGTCGTTCACAAGGCGGTTGTCCGAATTGCTTGAGGAAATCGGCCCATCGGCTTTCGTCACCAACGCTATCAAGGCCCATATTGTCGGTTCGCTCACGCGTAGGCGGAAGAATGTTCCGTTGATCTGGTACATGCGGGATGGAATGGAAGACCGCATAATTTCTCGCAAATTGCTGGCCGTGCTGTCGCGGCGCTGCGATCTGGCGGTTTGCATTTCTCAATATGTGGCCTCGCAGTTTCGGAAATACGTCTCAGCCTCATTGCCGACGACGGTTGTCTACAACATCGTGGATTTGCAACGTTTTCATCCTGATGTCCTGCCGCCTGCGGATCTGCGTAAACAACCGGATGAGATCTGGTACGGCATCGTCGGCGCCATTACGCCCCTAAAAGGGCATGACGTGTTTCTCGACGCCGCCGAACGAGTGCTTGCGCAGTTGCCGAAAGCGATGTTCGTGATCGTGGGAAGTAATCCATATGCGACGGAAGCGGGGCTGGAGTATGAAGCCCGACTGCGGCGCAGGGTCGCAAGTTCGTCACTCCGGGAGCGGGTGAGATTCGTGGGGTTCCGGGGAGATCTGCCCAGCGTTTGTTCCCAACTGGATGTGTTGGTGCAACCCAACCGCGGCCCCGAGGGCTTGGGGCGCTCGGTACTGGAAGCGATGGCATGCAGCGTACCGGCTATCGCTGTGAACAAGTGGGGACCTGCCGAGTTGGTTCAGGATGGTGAGACCGGTCTGCTCTTCCCGCCGCTGGACACTGGGCAACTAACCGCTCACATGCTCATGCTAGGAAGGAACGGATCATTGCGGAAGACGATGGGAAAACGCGGCCACGATTGGATTCGACAGAACCTTGTCTCGAGGGAGTTAGCTGAGAGATTCGATCGGGTCCTCGCCAACGCCATCGCTTCTCACCAGCAGGAGGCCGAAGTATGAGAGTCCTTCAGCTCGGGAAGTTCTATGATCCGTTCGTCGGCGGGATGGAGACGGTTCTCAAAGAGATCTGCGAGAGCCTCGTTGACCAGGTAGAGTTCCAGGTAATTGTTGCGAACACTCGCTGTCGTACTGAGCATGAGAACAGAAAGGTTCCAGTCACACGTGTTGCCAGCTTGGGGAAATTGTTTTCCTGCTCGATGGCGCCGTCTTATCCCCTTTGGGCGCGAAGGTTCGATCCCGATCTGATCCACGTTCATCTACCCAACCCGCTCGCTGAATTGTTCGCACTGATGGCGGATCGGGACATTCCCGTGGTTGCGCAGTTCCACAGCGACGTCGTGCGGCAGCGCAACTTGCTCAAGTTGTACGGGCCATTCCTGGAAGCTTTTTACCGGCGCGCGAATTGCATCGTTGTGCCGACGCCCAGACACATTGAGATTTCCAGGTTCGTTTCCAAATACCGGGAAAAGTGTCGCGTTGTGCCTTTTGGTATTCCCGTATCTCGCTTTGAACTGGATGAGAGCGGTCGCAGGAAGGCCGATGAACTTCGGGACGGCTTGCCATCCGTGCTTTGCGTGGGGCGACTGGTCACCTACAAGGGAGTGGAGTTCCTGATACGCGCGCTCGAGGGTATTAAGGCGCGTCTCCGGATCATCGGAACGGGCCCTCTCGATGGTTCGCTCAGAAACCTGGCCCAAGAAAAAGGACTCGCCGACAGGGTTGAGTTTCTCGGACACGTATCCCATCAGGACCTGGTTGCTTACTATCACGCTTGCGATGTTTTCGTGCTGCCATCCATCACGAACGCTGAGATGTTCGGGGTGGTGCAACTTGAAGCCATGGCCTGTCGCAAGCCGGTGATCTCGACCAACCTGCCGACGGGTGTGTCGTGGGTAAACCAGCACGGGAAGACAGGGTATGTAGTTTCTCCTGGGAATGCCGACGAGTTAGCGCAGAGCATACAGCACTTAATTAACAATTCTCAACTTCGGAAGGAGATGGGCGAGGCTGGACGCCTGCGCGTGGAGCAGCATTTCACTTCGGCAAAGATGGCTGAAACCATGTTGCAGGTTTACCGGGAGATGTTGACGGAACCTTGCCGGAGTGGTGCTCCCGCTGCGCTTCTGCGTGCGGAGGAAGAGGAAGTGGTTGTGAGTCCGGCAAAGTGTCTGTGAGCAGGGTCAGCTGAGACGGTGGATTGAGACTATACGGGCATCGCGAGCATTGCCTAGGAATAGGTGGCGCCTTGGTTACTCAGGCGCGGTCACATTCGATCTGTAATCTACCGCGCATTTTCCAAAACAACTATAAGGATGGAACACGTTTCCGGAAAGACTGTTGATGCGCACCGTCCCGTTCTCTTGCACCGCTGCGTGCCGAAATCCGCCAGTGGCGATCGCCAGATTGTTGGCAAACCTTTCGATTACTGCACCGTTCAACTCAAAGGCGTTGAAGGTGCTGCGAAAGAGATGATAGCCGGTTCCTCCCGGCAGGGCGGGCGCGCTCTCGTCCAGTTCCAGGACAGAACTGCTGATGAATGCGTGGATGAGGAAGTGGGCCCGGTCGGTGAAGAGCGTGCGGTTGGTCCAGCCAAAGCCCCATTCGCCGCCGCGCAACATGACCCAGCGGCTGCTCCCGGACGACAAGCACACCGTCGATGACGGACTCGCCACGCTGCAGATCGTCCCGGTATCGT
>DASPRY010000085.1:0-18268 GCA_035624215.1 Terriglobales bacterium | reverse complement strand
ACGACCGTGGCCCAGATGTTGAAAAGAAACGTTGTGATTCCGAGGAAAATCAGAATCCCGGAGAAGAAGCGAACCGTCCAAACCGGCTTCAGAGCCTTCACCGTGTCAATGAACGGAATCGACGTGTTGTTCCACTGGTAGCCCTGCCAGAGTCCTCCGAGCCACAGGGTCACGAACATAGTCAGGCCGCCAATCAAGAACAACCAGAAACTCCAGTTGGCCAGCGCCGGGGAGTGCAGTTCCCGGCGGAACAGCCGCGGAATCGCGTAGTAGAAGCCTGAAATCGCGAAGAACGAGAACGCCCCCAGCACTGCCATGTGCGCGTGCCCGGGAATCCAGTCCGTCTTCGAAACGATGGCATTCACCGAGCGCAGGCTGTGCATGGGTCCCTGGAAGCAGGTCAGCAGATAGAACACCACGCCCGACATCAGGAACTTCAGCGAAACATTCTCTCGCAGTTGGTGCCACTGTCCTTTCATGGTGCCGAAAAAGTTGTAGACCACGGCCCACACCGGGATCAGCAGCATGACTGAAAAGACTATGGCGATCGTCTGTAGCCACTGTGAAATCGGCCCATGCAACATGTGGTGCGCACCGGTCCAGACGTAGACGAAGGCCAGTGCCCAGAAGCCGATCATCGACAATTTGTGGTTGTAAAGCGGCGTGTTCGCCGCCCTCGGAATGAAGTAGTACGCCAGTCCGAGCCCGATCGGGGTGAAGATCAAACCCACGGCATTGTGGACGTACATCCAGTGCAGGTTGGCTTGGTTGACGCCGGTAATGAAGAACAGCGCAACGTTACCCGTGAGATAGACGAACGCGGTCCACAGGATGCAACCCATGATGTACCACAAGCTCACGTACATCTGGTTGTACTTGCGAGTGGCGATCGTGGCAAAAATATTGATGCCGAAACAGACCCAGGCGACGACTACCAGCACAGAGAGCGGTGTCGGTAGCTCGGCATATTCCCAGCCCTTGTTGAAGCCCAACGGCAGTGCCACCACCGCGCCCAGAACGATGATGTTCCAAATGACGGCGGTGGCGACGCCCAGCTTCTCACTCCACAGCTTGACTCCGCAAAGACGCGGCACGAGATAGTAGGCGAGCCCCATGTCGGCCGCGAGCAGCCAGCCGAAGAGCATGCCGTTGACGTGGAGCGGACGCAGACGTCCGTACGTCAGGATCGAGACGCTGCCCAGCAATTGCGGCCACACGAACTTCGCCGCGATGATTAGAGCAATAATGCCAACGATGAAGAAGTAGGTGATTGCACTTAGTAGGAACCACTTCGCCGTGGTGTCCTCATGAATCGACTCCGCGTGCGAAACGGAGCCGACGCCCGTGGGTATGCGGGCGGGATTCACTTGCAGTTTTTCCGGCATGCTGCCTCCTGTTTCAATGCTTCTGATTCAATTGCTCTGGGCTCAATTGCGATGTAAGCTTTGGCGCTGTGTCGTTCGATGGAGATGGCGCCGGCTTCTGGTTCAAACTGCGGATAAAGTTGATGAGGTTCCCGACGTCGCTCTGCGTCAAACCGTAGTCCACCCATGACGGCATAGCCGTACCTTCCACCCCATAGGTAATCGAGGTGAATAGCCGGCGATCAGTCACATTGTTGATGAAAGCACTGTTGCGAAGATTGCGCGGCCGCGGGCTGATGTCGAGCGAGTTCGGACCCTTGCCATCCGCCTTGCGCCCGTGACAGCCGGTGCAACGCTGGAGGAAGATCTTCTCTCCGTCCGCAACGGACTGCGGCGTGAAGGCGACGGGATTCTTTTCTGGCACCTTGCGCTCTTTGAGAGTCCGTCGCGGTTCCTTCACGAAATTCGTGAACACATAATCCAGCACGTCCTTGCGTTGCTGTTCGCTCAAAACGCGCTCCCACGGCGGCATCGAGGTTCCCGGCACGCCTTCCTTGAGCGATTGCAGGAAGCGCTCTTCGGGCTTGCTGGTCATGAACGCCGCTTTCGTCAGATCACGTGGCGCGGGATCGAGATAAAGATAAGTGACGCCCTTGCCGTCGCCCTTCTCGCCGTGGCAGCGAGCACAGAGGCCCTTGTAAATCTCTTCTGCGTTCTTGAATGCCGGCGCTGTCCTGCGCGCCGTCAGATAGTCTGTAATCGAGCGATAATCGGCGTCCGAGAACCCGAACACCGGCATGATCGAATCCGGAATCCGCGAGCGCGGAGAATGGAAATGATCCATCAACCAGTTGTCGTCACGGATCAGCCCTTCAAAGGACAGATCCGGGGAAACGTGCCCGTCGCGGTCGCCGAGTTTGTGACACGCCGTGCAGGAACGCTCGCCAATCAGTTGCTCGCCGCGCGCGGCGGATGGCACGCTGGCGGTTCCGGCTTTTTCGTCGGCACCGACCCTCGTTTGCTGCAGCCGCGCCCGATAGACGCCCAGGGAAGTCTCGGAGAAATTCATGCCGCGGCGGCTCTTCAAGAAAACCACCATCGCTTTGATCTCATCGTCGGTGAGATCGAACTTCGGCATGAACGAAACCGCACTGTAGGCACGAGGATTCAGGGTGTGCCCCCACAGGTAATCGACGCGCCACTTCTTCCCAACTTCGGTGAGGTCAGGTCCCAGCGTTCCGCTTGATAAACCCTCGATGCGATGACATCCATAGCAGGCTTTTTCGAAGAAGAGCTGCCGTCCACGCTTGACCAAAGGCGTCCCGGCGAAGTTTTCTTCGGTGTGGCACTGCGCGCAGTTGGCCTGCATGTAGTCCGCCCCGGCCAACTTCGGCTTCAGTTCCGATTTCCAGTTCGCCTGCACGATGTAGCCCAGCATCGGTTGCGGCCAGTTCTCGTCTTCGCCATGCGCGTAGAAGTTCTCGAGACCCCGCCCCTGTCCGTCGTGGCAGATGGTGCAACCGAAGTCGGAGAATTTGTGACGGCGTTCCCACTTCCCATTCCGTTCCACGTCTCCCAGCGCGGCTGAGTAACTGTGTGTCCGCAGGGGCTGCGCGAAACCCTGGAAGCGCGGGTCGTCGCTCGCGATGTGGCAGGTGGTGCAGCGGTCCACGCGCGAGTCTCCGAACTGGGTCACAATGATCTGCTCGATGCGCGGCTTGTGCGCGTCGATCGACTGCCGCTCCGCATCCGTCTTCGCCAGGCTGCGCGCCTGCTCGAAGTAGGCCGTCTGGTGCTTCTCCCACTTATTAAAGAACTGATCGTAGAAAACAACCCCGTGCACGATCAGCACCACGAAACTCGCAACTGCCAGCGCTAGACGCGTACTCACGAGATTCTCCTCATCATTTTCATCATCACGGGCTCGTCACAATTTCGGTCACCATGGCGAAACGAACTCCCAGTTGGCTCCCCGGAAGAATGTGCCAATCACAATCAGCACCACATTGACCACGGCAAACGTCATGAACAAAGAGTTGGCCAGCAACCGCTCCCTGGCAAACCACTTCCCGACGCCAACCTGCTTGCGATCCAGATACGGCACCAGCAGCAGGATCAAGACTTCGATCGTCGGAATCCCGACCCCTCCCCAGAAGGCCGAGTAACTCACCATCTCCTGCAGTCCGAGGAAGTACCAGGGCGCCTTTGCCGGATTCGGCGGATGCATCACATTCACCGGCTCTTCCAGCGGCGCATTAAAGAAGAGCGAAACCACCAAAATGGCGGCGACCGTAATCACGAACACCAGCAGCTCTGCCTGGAACAAGTCGGGCCAACTGAATCGGAAGCGGTCGGTAAGACTGCCCACCTTTGTGAGTGGTCCGCGGACCAACCCTTGGATTCCGTACTGCCGTTTTTCAACCAGCGGCCTGGCCGCAGCCGCTGCGCCAGCCGATGTAGCCATCACCACCGTCGGCGCGCTGACGATCGCAACCTCGCCTGCTTGGGAAGTGTCGCCGCTAACAGCGTCTTCCTCAGCCGGCCGCGCCAACCCGCCGTCTTTGCGAATCCGCCAGAAGTGGATTGTCGCCAGCAGCGTCAACACGATGGGTAGAACAGCGCAATGCAGCACGTAGAATCGCAACAGCGCTTCCTGCCCCACCGTCGAGTCGCCCAATAAAAGGAACCTGACCTCTCTTCCGACCACCGGCGCATAGCCCGCGATGGACGTGCCCACGGTGATCGCCCAGAACGCCAACTGATCCCAAGGCAGAAGGTAGCCCGTGAAGCTCAGGAAAAACGTCACCAGTAATAAAAGGATGCCCAGGACCCAGTTAAATTCCCGTGGCGGCTTGTACGCCCCGGTCAGGAACACCCGGCACATATGCAGAAAAACCACCGCCACCATTGCATGCGCCGCCCAGCGATGCATGTTGCGCAAGAAGATGCCGAATGCTACGGTTCCTCTCAGATCGAGCATGCGGTCGTAGGCCTGGGTGGTCGAGGGAACGTAGTAGAACATCAGCAGGACGCCGGTCACGGTCAGGATGAGAAACAGAAAAGATGCGATCAGTCCCAGCCCAAAGGTGTAGGTAGCCTTCAAACTGTGGCGATGCACCTTGACCGGATGAATGTGGAGGAAGAAGTTAGTAAAGCTGGTGGACGCGCGCCCCAGGTCGGAGGAAGGCAATGGGTTTCGGAAAACCGAATGCCAGATGTTCTCCGGCAGGGCCAGCAGGCCTTTTCGCGGACGAATTGTGGTTTGAGTGCTCATACCTTCAAATAAGTCCCCACTTCAATTTCGTTATCCTTGTCGACTTCCAACTCGCCATTCGGGGCCAGGCTTACCTGGTACCACTGCAAGGGCCGTGGTGCCGGGCCACCCGTCACGTTGCCATCCTGGTCAAAGCGCGACCCGTGGCACGGGCAGGCAAAACCCGTCTCCGACACCCCCACGATGCATCCCAAGTGCGTGCAGGTCGTCGAGATAGCGGCAACCTTGTCACCGTCGCGCACAATGCACACCCGCCGCGTATCCAAGGAAATGCGCGCGCCGGACGGAAACTCTTCAGGCTTGCCGATCGAAAACCGATTCGGCTGCCCGTAGGTGGCGCGCGGCTTGATGAAAACAAAATTCGCCAGCGCCGCGATAATCAACGAGCCAAGAAGCCCAAAGCCACTCAGCCACGACAACATTGTCCGCCGTGTGACTCCTCCTTCAGTTTCCTCCGCCACGGGCTTCATCGGATTCTTCGTCATCGTTCTCCTCCTCTCCTGGTTTCGGAGAGTCCACCAGTTCCTCTATGTCAGACCAGAAAACCTGATATTTCGCGTCTTCCACGTTCCGGAAGTAGTTCTTTTTGACCGCAAACACAAAAACCAGTATGGCTCCAATGCCCATACACAAGCTGGCGAGGATGGCAATCCAGGTGACTTCCATACTGTCCTCATGCGTCAGTGCTCTTCCTTGATGCACGGCTCTCCACTCGCTTTGCGGGGAGTACGTGATGGAGCTTCGCCAGATTCGACATGGAATCGCGCGCCAACTGTGCAATGGAAGCCTTGGCCAACACTTTCACTAGAGCCTCCTGCGCTTCCACCCAGACTGGATGAGCCCCGCACCACTCTTTTCGGTTGCAGTTTGGCCCTTGCGGAACGCACAGGTTGATCTGCGTCGGACCCTCGATGGCCTCCACCACTTCGAGCAGCGAAATGTCCTCTGCGTGCCGAGCCAACTGGAATCCACCTCGCATTCCGCGCTGCGAGGTGATCAGTCCGGCCTGCACCAATTGCTGCAAGACCTTGGACACAAAACTTTCTGGCGCATCGATGGCGCGTGCCAGAGTCGGGCCATGAACCCTTTCCGAAACGGGGGCTGTGGCCAGATGAATCGTTACTCGGACTGCGTAGTCGGTGGCTCGGGTGATCTGCATGTGAAAATCAGGACTAATCGGACCCTTTTCATCCGATTTGTAACATTAAAGTAAACGCTTTTCGCGGGTTACCTGTCAGTGACAGATCGCACAACACAATGTGACGCTCAGGAATTAGGAGATCGCGCCTATCGATCAGGAATATCGAAAAAGCGAACCGTAGCACAAGGAGCTAAAGTAAGTCGGTGAGCAGGAACACATTGATTCCAGTGATGCATGGTCTACCAGAGGAAGGGAACAAGCCGGAAGCGGGTGCGGAGGCAGTAGTCTGCGTAGCCGGGTAGTTCTTGGCGAAGAACCTTTTCTTCGTTGAGAAGCCGGAGAACGATTAGCGGGACGAGGAGGGCAAAGACGGGTAAGGCGAGGTATGAGCCGAGCGCCAGCGGCGTGAACAAGAACCATATGTTCCCGCCCAAATACATGGGATGGCGGATGATGCCATAGGGCCCGGTGGAAATCACTCTCTGCTCAGCCTCGACTCGAATCGTACTGGCAGCGAAACTGTTGCTCTTCCACGCCCAAAAGTTCATCAGGTAGCCGCCGAGAACAAATGCCTGCGAAAGAACCGTCAACCACAAGGGCACATGAGACCAGCCAAATCGGTGGTCGAAACCGGGGAGTAGGAAGGCGATCGCCATAATCGCGGGGATGAACTTCATGAGGAGCTTCTGTTCACGAACTGTTTCCTGCCTCCATTCCCGTCTCAGCCTGCGCTCGATGAACTGTGGATCGTGCCAATAGAAGTAACCAAAAGCGGAGACAATGAAACCAATCGAAATTATGAGATAGACCCAGCCCTGCCAAAAGCGGAAGGAGCCAGCGGGAAGAAATAGAAAAGACCCGCACACAACTGGCATAAATACGAAGCGGAGAATTAATCTCGATTTGAGAGTCATCGGAAGAAACTCCCGTGGTTCGAGAAGCGTCCGAGCCTCACTAACTGTCGCGCCGGAGGCAACGGCTGAGCAGTGACGGCAGTCACCCAGAGTGGAAGACCAGGTTCTGCATGATCTCAGGGGCGTTCAGAAAAGGCTTCGAGAACCGCCCAATTGTTCACAGAAACTGAACTGGGAACCGGGTGATTCTGGCTCGTAATGATCCCGTTCGAGTAGACGATTGCCGGAGTCCCCCATGATGACAGACCCAGCCCCTGCCATCAGAGACGAAATCCGACATTTGATTGAGGCCCAGATCCAGACCTTCGGGCAACCAGCGAGCCTGACGCCTTCCGAGCTCACCGAGTGCCACTACCGGGCCGAACGGTTCTGGCGATCCGATCAAGTTCTTGACCAAGCTGCTTGATTCGCCTTTCTCTTTGCCTCTTTGGTGAATAACGCACTTACTCGATCTTAAGAAACTTTACGCACGTCGGCGAGGCCACGTCGAGCGCTTGTCCAGTCGGCGTTAGGCGGCCCTTCTTTTTGTCGATCTTGAAAACAACAATGTTGTCGGACTGCTGGTTGGCAGCGAACAGCAGCGTGCCCGTGGGATCGATTTCGAAGGTGCGCGGCGTCTTGCCTCCGGTGGGCGTATATTCGACCGGGGTCAGCGTGCCTTTCTCCGCGTCGATGGTGAAGACGGCGATGCTATTGCCGTCACCGCGGTTCGAGGCATAGAGAAACTTGCCCGAGGGATGAATTTCAACTTCCGCGTCTTCGATTTCTCCCTTGAAATCCTTGGGCAAGGTGGATATGGTTTGCAGGCGTTGCAGCGTACCGGTGGCGGGATCGTTCGAAAACGCCGTCACCGTCCCCTGCATTTCGCTGACGACGTAGGCGAACTTGCCAGAGGGATGCAGGGCAAAATGCCGCGGACCCGAGCCCGGATCAAACGTGGCGTAGTTAGAACTGTTCGCTGCAATCACCCCCTTGCTGGCGTCGAATTGGTAGACCAGCAGCCCGTCGATGCCGAGATCGTCAACGTAAGCAAAACGATTGTCGGGCGACAGATCGGCCGAGTGAACGTGCGCAGACCTCTGACGCTGGAGATTCGGGCCGTGGCCCGTGTGTTCCATGAAGGCTGAGGGGTTCCCGAGGCTGCCATCGTCATGGATTCGAAAGACGATGAGGCTGCCTCCGGTGTAGTTCGCCACCATAGCATATTTCCCGGTTCTATCAACGGTAACGTAGCAGGGATCGGCGCCTTGTGTGGGCACCTCGTTCAGGAAGGTCAACTTGCCGGTGGGGCGGCCGTCTTTGTCTCGATCAATCGAAAACGCACTGAGGCCTCCGCTTTTCCGGCCTTTGTAGTTGGCAATTTCGTTTACCGCATAGAGGAAGCGGCCATTCGGGGAGATCCTGACCCACGACGGATTGGTCGTTTCCGCCGCCAACCCGAGCGGCGTGACCTTTCCGGTCTTGGCGTCGTAGTTGTATGCATAAATCCCTTTGCTTTTGCTGCCCTCCTCCGTGTAAGTCCCCACGAACAAAATGTACTCGCCTTTTTTAGCGGCAGGGGTTGCGGAGAAAACCGTCAAAGACGAGAGCACAACGAGCAGCGTGAGAATGCGAGTAAGATTCTGACGAATTTTCATGATCTCTATGGAAACCCCCTCCGCTGGCGATTGTGCGCTTATGCAGAGCTGAAATGCGAGGGGCAGATTTCAGGCCCGCCGCGGTGCGTGGCCTCGCATCCTGGGCTCTAGAACGCTTTGTAGATAATCTCGGGCGCTGGTTGTTTGAGCGATACAGTCATAAACAAGGCACCCAAACCGAGTGCGGATGCATAAACGACACGTGCGTAACGGCTCAAGAAGACTGGCCCGGCAGAGGTTCGGATCGACAAGATTCCGCTGCGCAGACGCTCCCACGTCGTCAGCACGACTGTAGCCGACAGCCAGACTAGCACCCACACCTCTGCCCATGGCAGGATGCCGATGGCAGCAAACAATTTATCGATCTGCTGCCAGCCGCCCCAGAACCAGAAGAGAGTGAAGGCGAACCAACTGAAGGTCAGGCCTCGCGCAAAAGCCTTGTAGAAACTATGGTTCGCCAGGGCCTTGTAGCTCTTGCGGCCCAAGACTTGCGCCGAGCCCAATTGCCAGAGTTTGTTGATCGCAACTCCTCCGCCCTGAAGCAAACCGAAGACGACAAACTCGGAGGTGCGCCCATGCCACAGGCCAACCAGAAAGAACGTCACAAAAAAACATCCTACGCCAAGGAGCGACTGCAACGCAGGGGAAGATATCCTCCGCATCGACAGCAGCAGAAGCGGGTTGTAGGCATAAGTCCTCAACCAGTTGGACAACGTAATATGCCAGCGGCTCCAGAACTCCAGGAAAGATGTTGAAGAGAATGGACGATCGAAGTTCTCCGGCAAACGTAGACGCATCAGACGCGCAATGGCAACCACAATGTCGATGTAACCCGAAAAGTTCACGTAGAGAAAAAAGGGATAAACAACCGCCAGCCGAAACGCCGGATAGAACTTGGCAGATACCGCCAGCGGTTCCCCCATCTGTGCCAGCGCATCGTCCTTTACCGCTTGTAACAATACTGCCAGCACGTTCACCTTGAAGAATCCGCGGA
The DNA here is from genome assembly GCA_035624215.1 of Terriglobales bacterium. Lineage (GTDB taxonomy): Bacteria > Acidobacteriota > Terriglobia > Terriglobales > Acidobacteriaceae > JAFAGX01. Next base: position 8,944 of record DASPRY010000085.1, on the reverse strand, counting down.
TGATCCGTTCCAACTGCAACCCTATCGTGCTCCAGTCTAGCAAGATTGGCGACTGAGCAAACTGATCGCCCTCGAAGTCTTCGTAGCGCTGAATGGGGCCGCTCAGGAGTGTGGCGAAATTGAGCGTGTAGAGCAGGTATGAGAGAAAAGGAATCCGCCGCCGGTTGCTGCTGTCTCCCGCTTCAATCAACAGATGGAGCACGCGGAAGAAAATGTAAGAGAGCCCCAGGGTAAAGTAAGGAAATTGTAGGAAGACACCTTTGGGCAGGAAAGCGTACTTCTTCAGCCACAAGTAAGCAAAGAGAACAGCCACAATAATCCACGGTACCTTGGACGACCGGTTTTGCAGCAAAGCCAGCCCGATATAACCTAGGAGCAGGAAGGCCATGAAGGGCAGAAGAACTACGAAGTTGTGCGCGAGTAATCCGAGAAAAATGATGTTCGCGGCCAGAAGGACAATCGAACGCCAGACGGGCGCACGGCTCAAGTTCGAGATCAACGCCGCGGCGAGACCGAAAAGCACAAACTGGAAGGAAGCATCATCCACGACTATCTTCTTTGCTCCTGCGCAGTCAGCGGCGCAGCCACTTCGAGCTCTGGAATTCTCCCATCCGTCAGCTTTTCGGTCAGAAGTCCGGTGACGATGGCCTGCCATCTCTGATTCGGATGTCCATCAACTGGAAGATAGTATTGTTCAGAACTGGGAATGTTGCGGAAGTCAGGCAGAACATCCACATACATTCCACCATGATTTACGATGATGGTGCGGACCTCTTCGTCGAGCCGGAGGGGGTTGAAGTCGGACGGCCAATCCCCCTTCGATAGCATGGCCGCCTGGACCCGGTCCGGCACCATCACCGCAACCAGCGGAACGCCCGCAGCCTTGGCCTTGCTTGTGATCTCCACGGCGTAACCGGCAAATTGACGCAGATATTCGCGCGACGCAGGGCTTGATTCAGCGCCCACATACCAAAGGCGATCACCGCTCTTCATCAATGCGGCCTTCATGTAGAGAGTTTGACTCTGGTATAGACCGTGCGTCAGCATGGTGCCTAATTCCGATGCTCGGAACAGGTCTTCCGAATAATGTTCGACAAAGCTTATCCGCTCGCTGTTGGTCTTCATCGCCGCGATTTGCTTCACGCGATAATTGATCTTCGCGCGGGTGCTTCCCGAGGCACTCTGAGGAATGAAATTCAGATCAACTCCCGCAACTGTCGCCCGCTCCAGGTCGTACTTCGTCAATATCCATAAAATCAGATCAGGCTGGGCGGCCAGGGCCTCATCGAAATGCATCGCTACAGTTCGTGCATATCCCTGGCTCATGGCTGTGTTGTACAAGTCCACGTTTCGTCCAGTGCGTTGAGAAAGCTGGATCGGCAGCAAGGCGGCTAGCGTCTCTTCTCTCGGCACATCCTGACCGAAGCCATATGAGGAACCGACCATGACGATCCTGTAGGTTCCCCGCGGTTTGGGTCCACACTCCATGCCGGCGCGGTGCCCGCAACTGTTGAACTTGTAATTCGCCAGGGAGGTTTCCGGATTCTTTTCCCAACACTCACAGTTCGGAATTGCGCGAACGCCTGTGGGGTCTGTCATATTGAGGCACTGCCTGATGTCCGAAGTCGTTTTCGAGAAGGTCTTGTGTGACAGGAAGACCAGAACCGCGACCATCACAAAAACCGTGACCAAGCTGAGCGCCGGCACCAAGATCCAGTCTCGCGGTGGCAGCTTGCTTTCCCCTTGTTCCTCGACAGCAGTGCTGACTTGAGTCATGCAACCCACGCCTGCTTGATTACGGGGAAGTCTCGTGAAATTAGCCTCATCTGCTTCAGGCGGGTATAGATCTCTCGTTCATTCATTTCTCAGACGATCTTAAAAGTCGAGTTCTCTGTTTTGCTGGGCTATAACCGTGGAAACGCCAAGATGGCTGCACTTCAACGCCATCAATTCTGAGAACTCCACAATTCCGTCATCTCTCCTGACGTGTGCTCCTCAATGATTTTGTTTATTCCAAAAAGCACGTCATGCGAGAAACAGGAAGTGTGGCTTGGTAATGTTGCACTTTCTTTAAGATCGTGAGAAAAATGTGTTAAAAGAATGAGGGCAGATCTCTCTTAGCCGCGAGAGCTGTTCCGTAACAGAAAGAACTAGGCCGGTTATCGACTGCATAGGCCTCTCCCACAAACTTTAGATTTTCTAGCTCACGTTCCGTCCAACAAAAAAGCGGGCGACAATTCCCCCTTTGGAAATTACCGTTGACAAACAGGGTCAATTACGGGCAACCGGGAGGTGAAAAGGTACACGTCGTAGAGAGGAAACCGGGCATGACCTGCCCAAAAACTCAGAAATCTACCAGATTGCTTCTGTTACGCGAAGTGAAATTCTTTTGCACAACCATGGAGAACACGCAACACAAATCGTCTTACATAACGGCAGGGTTCCACAAAGGGCTAGAGTGCTCCAACCTGAGGGTTTGGGACGCGGTCGCGTCGGAAGCGCAACTGCACGCAGAATCCGTGCTGAAAAGAGGAACGATTGTTATGAGAATTGCGAAGTATTCTCTAGTGATGGCGTTTCTTGTGGCGCCATTCTGCGCACAACTCAATGCCCAAAATCTGCAAGCCAACGTAGCTGGCTCCACTGCTTTCTGGCTCGAAGCGGGGGAAGCCGCCTACAGCCTGGGTGGAACCACCACCACTTGCGCGTGGACGACTTTGCCTTCAGTCGACGGCTCCAGCTTCGTCATCGACCAGCGGGTCCCGTCCCTTCCCGAATACTTTCCGTTCAGTGTCGACTACGGCGCTCTATGGGTGACGTGGACGACGGGATCAACCGGCACATGCGCTAACCCCAGCTCCGACTCCGATGTGTGGGCCTATATCAGTCTGGACTCAGTGCTTGGAGTTCGCTGCTTTTTTGCGCAGCCGCAGTGCACCTTGAATGTTGGCAGCTTCAATCAAGACACCGGGGTCGTCACTCCCCTGTCTGCCGGCACGGCCGGAGCGAACGCGCTTCCTGGAATTGTCGATACCCCACTGCCGGCCAGCGTTCTCGGCGCATTCGACGGTCAGACAATCAGCATGGCCGCCACCGATATCCTTCCGGCAGATGCCAAATTCTCAAGCTACTCTGTTTTGTCTCAGTGCGGAAGCCTCGGAAGTGGAACGCAGTTCATCGGCCTGGGCTATGGACCCGGACCGTTTGCCCCCCAGCCAATCTATAGCTACTTCAGCCAGTACTACATGAATGTCAACGACTTCAACGTTTATGGCACCGATGGAGCGACTGGGCTGCCAGTCCCTCCCTATTCAATTACTCCGGTCGGAGCCATTCCGGTGATCGTTGCCGTCAACACTTCGAACCCCAACGGATTCGGATCTGCTCAGGTAACAAACGTGAATCGTTTTCAACTCGGCTTGCTTTACACCGCGCTATCCCTCCGTACAGCCGACGCGATTATCCAGCCATTTGCCGGCACGGGTGCGACCTACTACGGAATCTCTGCCCTGGTTCCATCACCGCTTTCGGGTTCGTACAATATTTTCGAACACTCGATCGCCAACAGCAAAGAGCTCTACCGTTCGCTGGACATCTACAACTGCGACCCCTACGGCGCACCAGCAGCCAATCCGCTGATCGCACCGAGAAGCATCGGCACCACCACCAGCTATCGCTATCGCGTCGTCGGAACCAACGAAATGCTAAGCGAACTCCAGTCGACGCAAGACTCCATCGGCTTTGAGCTCTGGAGCGCCGAGAACTTCGCCGGCACTTCCAACATCAAGTACCTCAGTGTGGACAGTGTCGATCCATTTTTTGGTAGTTATATCGACGGGACGATACCGCAATCCGGGAACGGCCTTTTGCCGAATGTAACATTTTCCCATGTGGCGGACGGATCGTATCCCATCTGGAACGAAGAGCGTCTCATCAGTTCCCCGGCGAGCGCAGGCGTGGCCGCAATGTTCGCGTCCTATACTCAGTCGCAATTGTCGTTCGGCGCAGGCGCTACTCGTCCCGACTTCATCCCGGACTCGCAACTCAACGTGTTCCACATGCACTTCGCTCCATCGGGCGTCAGTTTCAACGCTACCAACACGCCCGCCGACGGTCCCAAGATTTGTGGGCCTGGTAGCAACGCTGAAGACGGCGGCGATGTCGGCGGCCTAGTCCTAACCGTGCAAGCGGGTGCAGATATTTGTGTCCTTTATGGGAACTACGGCGCACCCGGCGGCATTGGGCCAACTAGCCAGTCGTCGTTTGGTGCGCGCCAATAGGTCTTAGCTGAAAACATTCGACGAGGTTACAACCAGCGGAAAGCTAGGGGTAGCCCCGTCGACTGGCGATTCTATTCAAATAGTTTTTGGGCGCAGATCTTGGAAGCCTTCAGGGTTCTCTTCAGATCACTCAGAAGCATCGAGCCCCGAGCTTCCAATCTCCCGGTGTAGTCCCTCAGAACCGGCGCGTGCATTGCCGTTCTTCGGTTGGTTTGACCGCTTACTAGGGCTCACATGCGTCCAAATTGAACCTAATAGCATGGCCTCGAAGAGTCCGTCGCAGCTGCGGCAACGGTACAAGCGCACAAAACTCAGAGCACGCCTGAGGCGAATCGCGAGTGGGTCGAGCTTGGAAGACGAGGATCGGCGGACATCATTGCTTCGACAAAAAGTGCATGTAATCATAAATCAATGCCTTGCAGTATTGGGATTCATGATCCGCCGCTATTGCGCGCTGGCGTTAAGTCTGGTGGACCAGCCAACTTCTCTTTGACCCAGCCCCAGAGATTCTGCTCCTTAAACGTTTTCATGTACTCCGGCCAGTTGTCGCTTTGCAGTAAAGCTGCCCCATGCGGGAGCGCTGCGGCGATCTTCTCCCTGGCGGCCGTGGGTGTGATGCGATCATCCTTTACCTGTTGCAAGCGGACGACTGGCGTCGTCAGTTTCGGCAACACCTGCACAGGATCGAGCGCGGCGACTTTTTCCAGAAATTCCGGAGTCAGGTAGTTTGGGCGCTCGTTGTCCGGAACCCAGGTGGACTGTTTGAGCCAGTCCGGCCAATCGCCCCAGGGATTCAGCAGATCCAGAACCTTAATTCTTGGGTCAACGGACGCAGCCAGGATTGCGATGGAGGCGCCCGACCCCTGTGCGTACATGGCAACACGATCCATGTTCAGATCGCCTCGCATTTCGAGGTAGTTCAAGATCATTTGTACATCGTGGGTTGTGATCGCCAGAGACGCCTGCAGCTCGCTGACAAACCACTGTTTCATGAGCCAGGGTGCGTGAAAGCGCTCCCCGGTCAGTGCGGAAACAAAGCCGACCGCTGCGAATCCGCCTTTGATGGCGCCGGCGCTCCAATCGTCGGCGGTCAAGCGCGACGCATCGCTCGGATACCCGTAGAGGTAGAGCACTACACGCGGCTTCTTGACGTCCTTCGGCATACTGATGTAGACGTCCACGGGATCCGAGGACCGCCACTGCAGGCGAACGACTTCCCGCGTGAACTGCGGACGGTCAACGATCCCGCCCGGGAGCGGGGGCTTCGACTGCAAACCGAGCCCCTTGATCGAAAGCTTTGTCCAATCTTCGTGCTCCATCAACTTCAGTTGTAGGTCTTGAATCCGCGCGAGCGTGAAAGCAGCTTCCGACCTCGGCGCGGTGGATTGCGTCGGCTGTGCTGGAGTGGACTGCGCGTATACCGAGACCGCCCGCAGGAAAATGAGAGGGACCAAGTGCATTGCAGCAATAAGAGGGCGGCAAAGGCACCGGCCGGAAATGCGGCTTGCAGTTCTAGTAATCATAAGATTTAAAGGAATTACTCGTGAGGGTTGCCGTGCGCAAACTTGTGCGAAAAGGGTAGACGGCTGGTTTGCCATCTACCCATCGCAGATCGTTTCCGGTCAGTCAACCGGTGCTAAGACGTGGTTACTGGTGAACACCAAACGACGCCGTATTGGTGATGCCAACGCAGGACGATGTGTTGTAGTTGCCTTTCAAAACGGCGTAGTCCGCTCCGGCCTGCAGACTGTGCACGATGCCGGCCGCATCCCCACCGGCCTCGACGGCGCCGCTAGGACCGCAAACCCGCGATCCTTCAGATGCCGTATAGGCATCATTTACGAATGGCAAGTTCCCGTAGTGCGCGTGGATGACGTTGAGGCTCGCAGTGGGGACGAAGTCAGGCTGTGACCCACTACTCCCTACTGTAGTAGACAAGGTGTTGTAAGTCCCTATGTAACCCGCCAGCGTGGTTGCTGCCGTCAGACCCGCCGCGCTGGTCGTGACGAACCGCTGTTCGGACCAGATCGGGTACGTACCGTCGAAAATGTGCGGCATCGTGATGTTCGGGAGCAGTGAGTTTGTGGAATCCGGAATCTCGCCTGGACTGCCACCGCACCCATAGGTGGTGCAAAGCGGATCCACTCCGTCGACTTGCAGGTACTTCAGAGCACCCGAAGTTCCCGAGCCATAGGGTGTGCCCTTGAAGTTTGCGGTGCTCCAGAAAGCGTAACCGATCGAGTCATTGAGAGATTCGACTTGGAGAATCTCGTCGGCGGTCCCGATCGCGCGGTAATTGTTACTGGTCGTGGAGGTCCCGCCGTCGGCAATAGTCCTACCATAGCTCAACGGCTCGACCGGTGGGCAGACAAACTCCTGCGTACGATAGAGTTCTTTGTTGCCCGGCATCGCGCGGTCGAACGTATTGTAGGTACCGGAGAGCGACTCGCGATGCCATGCGGTGATTCCGGAGTAGGTTCCACTTATGCCAGCGAACGCCTGGGGTATGGCATCTGCAGTCCGTGCCAGAATGTTGCTGAAGTACAAGCCCAGAGTGGCGCGAGTGATGTTGGAAACGCTGGCGGAGCCAAAGCCACTGGCGTTCCCGGTATTCACAATGACCAATACCGGAGTCGCGGCCACAGGCGTGATCGTGTAAGCGGGAACGGCGGTGCCAGTGAATGGATCGTTACCAGTGATGTTGAAGCCGATGACGTTGTATGTCGCCGAGCCATCCTGAGCTTGAATTTGCGTCCCCGGACCGGGCCAAAAGTCGGGGCTGGGGCCTCTGCCATAGCCTTGATACTGCGTGCCAGACGACAGGTAGCCACAAGGAGCCAAGGCTTGGTACGTGGAAAACAGGGAATCGTACGGCAAGATATCGGTCGCGCCAACATTGATTGACGCGCCCTGGAACGCGCTCAGAACGCCGGAGGGCAGAGCCGTGTCGGTGAAGCCAGCAAGGGCGTTGGCACCCGCGGCGCCAGCCGTCTGTGTGGTGTGCATCGTGCACTGGGGCTGGGCAAACAGGCAGCGGTTGCCAATTCCCGAGTCCAGGCTCATGTAGGCATAGACTGTCGAACTTACACCCGGAGAGGCGCAAGATCCGCCAGCCGCGTTCCAAGCCACCCAAATCTTGCTGTAGTCGGTGGCGTTGCCAGCACCACTACGAACGTCAACGACGTACTCGCTAGTGCCTGAGCCTGAGAGCCCGCCGACGCCGGTGTTGTTCTTGTCGGTCCAGACGCAGCCGAGCGAATTTGCAGCTCCCTGCCCAGTTTCGAGCCAGAGAGCGGAAGAGCCGGCTACGGCGGCTGTAAGGACTTGCGCATGGAGCTGCGCCGTAAATGGCACCACCAGGAGCGCCACAAGGCAGAGATACTTCGCTAGTTTCATATTCCTTATCCTTTCAGAGTTGAATATTCTTACCCGCTTGTTTGAGGAGATGCGCCGCAAGCACAGACATGGCTGCCGCCCACTCCAGTGGCAAAATCACCCTGGATCGTTTGGGAGAAATACGCTTTTGCACTTACTAGAACGATTCGGTAGGTGCATTCGCCATGCGTGTGGATAGAAATTCATTAATTTGTCACAAATAGCATCCTGCTTAAGTAGTGCGAAATCTTGCCCCTATCCAAGCACTTACGTACTTCTCTCTTAGAGCCGTGCTTCTGTCACACATACGTTGTCAAGAGGAACTTGCCAAGGCGAGACATGGCGCGGAGCACTTGCATCGTCCGAGCCGTCACGCTGGGCGGGTTGGGCGGCAGAGCCGGTTTCGCCTTTGCAGGACGGACGGCGATAATCACGTCCTTCAGCCACGGTCTTGTAGAGGCAAGATCGATCAGGTCCGCCTTCCAGCCGGGAATCTCATTCTCTATTCCCTAAGACATTCGAGTTCCCATTCGCGCCCAGGCGTTTGAGCCCGCGCCGGACCAATTCGCTGACACTATTGCTAGTACCTCTCAATTGATGGGCAATCGCTTTGTAGCTCAAGCCGATGGTCCGGAGGTAAATGGCGTGTTGCTGGCGCGCCGTGAGCCTGTCCAGGTTATCTCTCACCATCTGCCACTGCTCCTGGGCCAAGTAGATCTTCTCGGGATTGGAATGCGGGCCGGGATGAGTCGAGAGCAGCACATCGAAGTTGGCTCGAGAATCCAATAGGTTCCTCCATCCCGATCGCCGCAAATCGATGGCCAGATTGCGAGCTACTCGAAACAGCCAGTAGCGCGCATTTTCCGCCTTGAGATCTTTGGGGCCGCTTACTAACAGACGGACGAAGGTCTCCTGAACGATGTCCTCCACTTCCTGGTCAGACAGTTTCCATCGCTGAAGCGACGCGCCTAAGGGTGCGCGCAGTTCTAGGAAGAAAGCGGCTACCTGCTCCTGGCGAAAAGTTCCCGGCCGTGGTTTCCCTAACGCCGACGAGATTTTGATCGGGGAGGCCAATCAGCGGAATTTTCGCAATGCTTGGAGTCGGGCTAATTGAAGCGGCAGTTTGTGCGACGTGTTGTTAGAAATTCTGCAATTGGAGAAGGCCGACGGCCGGGGTGGAATCGTTTTCTAGAAGCATTACATGCGAACTGTCGATGATGTAGAAAATCTCGCCGAGCGTGCCTAGTTGGCCAGGGGTGGTTACGGTCTGGTTGATCGTAATCGATCCG
>DASPRY010000072.1:0-6053 GCA_035624215.1 Terriglobales bacterium | reverse complement strand
TGGAATTTTCTGTGGGTTGAGAACGGTACCAGACGCAGCCGACGCTTGGGGACTCTGACGGAGCTTCCCTCCAGAGCCGATGCACTGCAAAGGGCGGACAGCTTCCGCCGGGAGTTACGGCTGCAGCAGCAAAGATCGATTGTTACGGTAAAACAACTTGTAGAGCAATATCGAACAGAAAAGATGCCCAAACGCAGCGACACTCGGCGTGCTTACGAGGTTTGGCTGAGGAATCACATCCTGCCACGATGGGGTGATTCTGTGGTCACGGACCTTCAAGCACGCCCGGTGGAACTTTGGTTGGACCCTTTGTCGCTCGCCCCTAAGAGTAAGGCACATGTTCGCGGTGTGCTCAGCATCCTTTGGGACTTCGCGATGTGGCGGGGAGATGTTCCGACACAGCCCAATCCTATGGAACTGGTCAGCGTCAAAGGCTTGACTAAGCGGACGCGACAACCCCGCAGTTTAACAGTGCAAGAGTTCCAGAAGTTCATCCGACATTTGGATGAACCGTTCAGGACAATTGCGCTGTTGTGCTGCTGTTTGGGTCTGCGGATCAGCGAGTGCCTCGCGTTGAAGTGGGCTGATGTCGATTGGCTCAATGCCAAACTTCGCGTAGAACGGGGCATCGTCTGCCAGCAGGTGGACGATGTTAAAACCGCTGAATCACGAAGAAATATCGTGATGGATCACGAGCTACTGGAAGCCTTAAAGACATGGAAGCAAGTAACTCAGTTCTGCGAACTCGAAGATTGGATGTTCGCTTCCCCGGTGCAGCTTGGGAAACTGCCATGGTCATACGACCAAGTTTGGCGCATGTATCAGAAAGCAGCAGGCAAAGCGGGTATCGGCAGGATTGGTACTCACAGCCTGCGTCATACCTACCGGTCTTGGCTCGATTCCGTGGGCACTCCTGTGGGTGTACAGCAAAGGCTCATGCGTCATGCCGACATCCGCACCACTATGAACATCTATGGTGATGCGGTCACGGAGGACATGCGTTCTGCACATGAGAAAGTTGTGAGGTTAGCGATGCACAAGAAACCAGAAGTGATTTCCGCGTGATTTCAGGCTCGCTAACTTGCTGAAAGAATGGTGAGCGCGGAAGGAATCGAACCTTCAACCTACTGATTAAGAGTCAGTTGCTCTGCCAGTTGAGCTACGCGCCCGTCAATCGCCCACAAAGAGTTCTCCCTCACAATTGTACTTGCGGCGCAACAAAGTTGTCTTGCCTTGCTTACGCCGATTTCTTTTCAATCTTCGCCCAGGTATCTTTCAGCGCGACAGTACGGTTAAATACCGGCTTGCCCGGCTTAGAGTCCGGATCGACACAAAAGTATCCCAAGCGCTCGAATTGATACCGGCTGCCAACAACAGCGTCCGCCAGTGATGGTTCAAGTTTGCAGCCGCGCAGTATTTCGAGCGAGTTTGGGTTCAGATTAGAAGTGAAGTCCTGGCCTTCTTCCACGTCGCTGGGGTCCTCTTTGGTGAAAAGATTTTCGTAGATTCGCACTTCGGCATCGACGGCGTGCGCGGCCGAAACCCAATGAATGGTGGATTTCACCTTGCGGCCATCGGGCGGAGAGTTTCCCCCGCGGGTTGCGGGGTCGTAGGTGCAGTGAACCTCGACAACTTCGCCCTCCTCATTCTTCACGATGTTGGTGCAGGTCACAAAGTAGCCGTAGCGCAATCGCACTTCGCGGCCTGGAGATAGGCGAAAATACTGCTTGGGTGGGTTCTCGCGGAAGTCATCCTGTTCGATGTACAGGACGCGGGAGAACGGTAGTTTGCGCGTTCCCGCGTTGGGATCTTCGGGATTGTTCACCGCGTCCATCTCTTCGACAAGGTTCTCGGGGTAATTGTCGATTACAACTCTCAGCGGCCGCAGCAGCGCCATGGCGCGCGGTGCACGTTTGTTCAGGTCTTCGCGAAGGAAATGCTCCAGCATTCCCAATTCCACGATGCCGTTGGTGCGGGAGACTCCGGCTGCTGCCACGAAATTGCGGATGGCTTCCGGTGTATAGCCGCGGCGACGCAAGCCGCGGAGCGTTGGCATCCGCGGGTCGTCCCAGCCGCTCACGCGCCCCTCCTCCACCAGCCGGCGCAGGTTGCGCTTGCTCATCATGGTGTAGGTCAGGCTGAGGCGGTCGAACTCGATTTGTTGCGAGGGGAAAATGCCCAATTCTCGAATAAACCAGTTGTAGAGCGGCTGATGGTCAGCGAATTCCAGCGAGCACATGGAATGCGTCACCCGCTCAATCGAATCTGACTGGCCGTGGGCAAAGTCGTACATGGGATAAATGCACCACTTGTTTCCAGTGCGATGATGCTCGGCATGCAGGATGCGGTACATCACCGGATCGCGCATGTTCAGGTTGGGGGAGCTCATGTCGATCTTTGCCCGCAAAACGCGCGAACCATCAGGAAATTCGCCCGCGCGCATCCGTTCAAAGAGATTGAGATTTTCTTCTACGGAACGGTTGCGATAAGGGCTGTCTTTGCCCGGCCTGGTCAAGGTGCCGCGATAATCCCGTATTTCGTCCGCCGACAGATCGTCGACATAAGCTTTGCCCGCCTTAATGAGCTGCACCGCCCATTGGTAGAGCTGGTCGAAATAGTCAGAAGCATAGAAGAGACCATCCCAGCGAAAGCCGAGCCACCTCACGTCGTCCATGATGGCATCAACGTACTCGGTTTCTTCCTTTTCGGGGTTGGTATCGTCAAAGCGAAGATTGGTTTTGCCGCCAAACTCGTCGGCCAGGCCGAAATCCAGGCAGATTGCCTTCGCATGCCCGATATGCAAGTAGCCATTCGGCTCCGGAGGGAATCGGGTTTGCACCCGTCCGCCATACTTGTTGGTTTTTAGGTCTTCGACGAATTTGTCGCGAATGAAATTCGAAGAGCGAACTTCAGCCGAATTGCGACTTGTCTTCGCGGCAGCTTCAGCAGGATTGGATGGAGCCATTACCAAATGATCTTACCGCAGTCGCAACCGAGCGGGGTGGGGGGAAAGATCTGGCTTCAACTTGCGTTCCGATCCAGGCCGAGAAACTTTGGTAACCGGTCTCGGGTTACCGGGAGAGCTGCTAAGTGCTTCATTTTCATCCAAAATTGTTGTTTTGTTTGTGACGGTGTGAAACCATAAAAGGTGCCGGTGTACTAGTAACCAAAATAACTGTCAGCGAGATGTGTTCTCACGCCCGTGGGTAGTGTTTCCATCAGCATGGTGATTGTGCCAGGGATCGTCGCCCTGCTGCTCTTCCTGTTGTTTACCTACCTCTACGAGCAGAGTCGGCAGCAGTACTTTCGTGCGTGGCAGATGGCGTGGGCGTTCTATACGGCGAACTATTGCGTTGACGCCTGGGATGCATTCCACGACCCTTCGGCCTTGGTGGCATTTGCCGGCTCTCTGCTGCTGGTTGCGATGACGCTTTGTATTCTGGTTTCGACCCGCCTGATGCGCGAGAAGTTTGCTGTGCGCTGGCAGGACGTGGTGCTTGGCTTGGCCGGGGTTCTACTTGCCGGGTGGAACGTTCAGGCCCAAATGGCGGGAGGAGTATTTCGGCCCGATACTTCAGCTTCTCCCCACTTGCCTTTGGATGTAGGCATAGGGGCGGTGCTTCTCTATTGTTCCTTTTACTTTTACCGCTACGCCCATCGAAAGAACTCCCTGGCTTTCAAACTGCTGGCAGTTTCGCTTGCCTTGTGGGCTGTGTTAATGGTCTTCGGCGAGCTGCGCAACCCCTTCGTTGCCATGTTTGGTACTGCGGGTCATTTCCTCGGGCCAATTCCCCAGATGCTGTTGGGCGTCGCCATGGTAATGGTGCTGTTCGAGAATGAACGCAATGCGGTGCAGGAAAACGCGCTGGCATTCTCCACCCTGGGCGTCGATCCGATGCGGTTGCTCTCGGCGGCTGAACTGATTCCCAGCTTGCAGAGCATTCTCGACCGTCTGGTGGCTCCTCTTCCTACCGGAAGAGCGGCCATCTACATTTCGGAGCGCTGGCGCGCGGTTCTGCCATCGGTGCAGCGGGGATTTTCTCCTGATTTGATTAGCAAGATGGAGAAGAGCGGAGCAGGCGAATACATCGCCGAACTGGCATACCGGCGCGGCGGGTTCGTAACCTTCCACAATGTATCCGAAATGTCTGAGCCGCTTCCCGCCTTTCCCGGGGCGCGTTTTGAGCAATTTCGCCAGGTTATGTCGGAAGAAGGCATTCGGCATGTCACCGCTGTCAGTTTGCAGACGCGCGAGCACAACTTCGGAGTGATATTTTTTCCGCAAGCGGCCCGCAGCTTCTTTGGTTCCTCGAATCTCCGCCTGCTGATTGGTTTGGCTCTGCAGATCGGCTTGACCCTGGAAAACTACATGGTCATGCACGATGCCCAGCGTCGTACCAAGGAATACGAGCTACTGACCCAGATCGGTCAGGCCGTAAGCTCCCGTCTCGATCAGGATGAGATTTTGCGAACCGTGCAAAAGGAGCTGGGGCAGATCTTTGATACCTCCGATTTCTACGTCGCATTTCAGGAAGGTGACGAGATTCGCTTTGAACTGGAAGTAGTGAACGGTCAGGTTCTTGCGAAGCGATCGCGTAAATACGATAACGGGTTGACCGAATACATTCTGCGGACGGGGCAACCGCTGTTGATTCGCTCTGATCTGGAGAAGACCCGCGAACGCCTGGGCACTACTTTCATTCCTCCCAATCCCGCCAAGTGCTTCTGCGGCGCGCCTATTCTGCTGGCGGGAAAGCCTGCCGGAGTGATGGCCGCCCTGAGTACAGAACGAGAGTACGTTTTTGAGGAGCGCGACATGGAGGTGCTGCAGACCGCAGCCGGGCAGGTGTCAGTGGCCGTCGAAAATGCCCGTCTATTTGCCGAGGAACAGAGACGAGCCCGCCAGTTCGCGTTTCTCAACAGCATCTCGAAAACGGCCATCTCCAGCGAAGATGCCGAGCAGATGCTCTTGGAAATCGTCGGACATATTCAGAAGAACTTCCGCTTTGACCACATTGGCATTGGCATCTTCGATTACAACCGCAAAGATGTGGAGATCAAGGCGGAAGCGGGCACCACCGCCAAAGCTCTGGGCCGACGTATTCCACTCGGCGCGGGAATCTTGGGCCGAGTGGCCAGGACCGGAGAAAGCGCACTGGTGCAGACAACCGGGGACGCCCAATTGCAAGGCGTTCTCCCTGAATCGCGAGCCGTGCTTTGTATCCCCATTGCTTATGGAGAAACCTTGCTGGGCGTGCTTAACGTGGAAAGTCGTGAAGAAGACGCGTTCACTCCGGAAGATGTTCTGATCATGAATACGCTGGCTGACTTGCTGGCCACGGCTCTGCACAACTCATTCGTCTTCCAGAAACTGCAGCAGCAATCGATCACCGATGGACTGACTGGCATCAAGACCCGGCGGTTTTTCTGGGAATCTTTGACCTCGGAATGGAAACGCGCCTCCCGCTCGGGCCGGCCATTCTCCGTAGTGTTGATCGACCTGGATAAATTTAAGGAGGTCAACGATAGCCTGGGCCATCTCGAGGGTGACCTGGTTCTGGCGCGCGTAGGGCGGCTGCTGGAACAAAAATGCCGGCAATCGAACGTAGTCGCCCGATATGGAGGAGACGAGTTCATCATTCTTATGCCCGAGACTGGCGTCGAACAGGCCCAAGTTCTGGCTGAGCGTTTGCGCCTCTGGCTGGCGACTGATCCCATGCTGCAGGAACACCACATCACCGGCAGCTTCGGTGTAGCCAGTTTTCCCGTCCACGGATTATCGGCCGAAGATATTATTCGGGTCGCCGATTCCGGAATGTATATATCAAAACGCGCCGGCGGGGACCGGGTTTGCACCGCTGACGAATTTGGAGTCGACGAGCATGGCGCGGTCCAGCGCCAGCTGCTTTCGGCATACATTGAAGGTTTTCTGCAGCGCGAGCATACCGGCCCGGAACATCTCACGGAGCTACTTAGTACACTTGCAAAGCTGTCCGGTGGCGAAGAACAGGATCAAAGCCAAAAGCCCGAGGTGCTGCGGGAATCCATTGAAG
>DASPRY010000057.1:0-9981 GCA_035624215.1 Terriglobales bacterium | reverse complement strand
TACACCGTTGTATTTCGCATGAAACAACCGTTTGCCACGCTGTTGTGGAATCTTTCGGACGGCGCAATCGGAATTGTGCCTTATGGCAGCGGCAACGAGGTCACCGAGCATCCCATTGGCTCAGGGCCTTTTCGATTTGTGAGTGCGGAACAAGATAAGGAGGTGGTGATTGAGCGCAGTCCGAACTATTGGGGTGAAAAACCGCTTATGAAGACCGTACGGTTTGCGGTGGTGCCTGATACTACGACGCGAGCGCTGGAACTGCGCAAGGGCAGCGCCGACATAGCCATGGGAAATGCGCTCACAGGAGATTTGGTGGTGGCGCTGAAAAGCGAGCGCAATCTGGAGATCATGGGTGGGCCGGGCACAGTGCTGTCATACCTGGCGCTCAATATGCGCGACCCGATTCTCAAAAATCGGCGAGTGCGACAGGCAATCGCCTATGCCATTGACCGGCAGCCACTCATTCACTATCTGCTGCGCGACTTTGGGCGCCCGGCCTACAGCGTGCTGCCGCCGGAGAGTTGGGCGTACGACGGGGATGTACCTCATTACGACCATAATCCTGATCTGGCGCGGCAACTGCTGGAACAAGCTGGATACCCTGAGATCAACGGAGTGCGTTTTCATCTGACGATGAAGACATCCACCGAAGAAAGCACGCGATTAATCGCGGCGGTTCTGCAGCAGCAGTTGCGAGAGGTAGGAATTGCACTGGACATTCGAACCTTCGAATTTGCGACGTTCTTTGCCGATGTGACCCGCGGTGCGTATCAGGTGCATTCGCTGCGTTGGGTTGGAGGCAATGAAGATCCGGACATTTTTGAGTATGTGTTCCACTCCGATAAATTCCCGCCGAACGGGGCGAACCGCACGTTCTACTCGAATCCGCGAATGGATTTGCTGATCGATCAGGCACGCAGCGAAATGGATCAGGACGTGCGCAAGGAGCTGTACGGGGAAATCCAAGAAATTCTCGCGCAGGAACTGCCCTACATCGATCTGTGGTATTGGGACAACGTGGTGGTGCATTCGAAGCGGGTGAAGAACCTCACATTGAATCCGGCGGGGAATTACGATTTTCTCAAGACGGCGGAGCTGCAGTAGGCGGGAGTAGGGTTTAGTTGATCCGTGTGCGTGCTACCATCAAAGTTTCGTTTGAGATCGAATGGCGACGTGGCTATGCAGATTCTGTTTATCGGGGACATTTTTGGCAGACCGGGAAGAACGATCGTCAAGGAGCTGCTTCCGGGAATAGTCAAAGAACATTCCATCGATCTGGTAATTGCCAACGGAGAAAACGCGGCTGCGGGTTTTGGGATCACGCCGGCGCTGGCAGAGGAACTTTTTGAGCTGCGAATTGATGTCATTACCAGTGGCAACCACATTTGGGACAAGCGCGAAATCATCGATTACTTGCAAGCGGAAGACGGGAATCCGCACAGCCCGGCACGGCGGCTGCTGCGGCCAGCCAATTATCCGCCGGGCATGCCGGGCTGGGGCATGTACCAGGGCAAAAAGAAAGATGTTGCTTATGCGGTGGTGAATTTGCAGGGCCGCGTATTCATGGCGGCAAATGACGATCCGTTTCGTGTGGCCGACGAGCTTCTGAAGGAGATCAAGGCTAAAGTCGTGGTAGTCGACATTCACGCGGAGGCAACTTCGGAGAAGATGGCGATGGGGTGGTATCTTGACGGCCGGGTCACGCTGGTGGTGGGGACGCACACGCATGTGCCAACTGCAGACGAGCGAGTGCTGCCGGGCGGCACGGCATATATCACCGACGTGGGCATGACCGGACCTTACGACAGCATTATTGGGGTGAAAAAAGAGTTGATTCTCGATCGGTTTCTTACCAACATGCCGAGTCGATTTGAGGCCGCGTCTGAGGATGTACGGCTGTGTGCGATTGTCGCGGATTGTGACGAAACCAGCGGCAAGGCGCGAGAGATCAGGAGAGTGATGGTGAGTTGAGCGCTCGGGTTTCGAGTTTCGAGGTCTGGTTTTCACCTTCTTGGACTGTCAACACGCTCCAGGAACTCGGGTTCAACCCAAATGGTTTCAGCTCCCGGGAACCGACCGACAACCCGGCCGACCTGCAGTTCTATTAGGCCCTTTTGGAATCCGGCGACGGGAAAAACTTTGCCTAGGCAGCGCTGGAAGATAGTGTGCGTCCTGTGTTCTGTAGGCTTCAGCGGAGGAACTTCTATGATTCGGACTCTATCGCCCACTTCAACCGCGCCAAGCGCGCTCATTAGGGACAGGATTTGCCTTAGGCTGCTTTTGTTCTGCATCGGTAGACTTCGTAGGGTTACCTGAGCCAGTGCCAGGTAGACTTCCCGAGCTTCTGGAATTGCTCTTAGAATTTTCAGATGCTTGCGAACGGTTTCCGCGTCTCCGCGGACAAACGGGCCACTGGATGCCCTTGCGGGACCCAGCCGGGCGTAGTTGCCGATAGTTTGCTTAAGGATGGGAAGCATCTTTTTGCGGGCATCGGCCGCGGAGAGACCGGCGGCTCGGGCCACCTGTTCCGCACTTACCAGCAGAGCGATCAGTAATGGAGAGGCAAAAGCTCCCCAAGCGTGATACGCGACTTTGTGTTTGGCCGCAATCTTGAAAGGCAGTCCCCCGAGATTGCGGACAATTTTCTGCGCGATTCTCAATGCCGCCAGATCGCCCTCGAGCGCGAAAGGCACACCTTGCAGGGACGGGACGGTTCCGCGCACGAAGGTCATCATGGGGTGAACTGAGGCGATGGCAGCGCCGCGCTGCCGCAAAACCGCGAGCTCGCCGCTGGGCAACGCGCCGCTGGAGTGGAATGCGGTTTTGCGACTCCAGTTGGTCTTCTTTGCCAGAAGACTGGCGGCTACGGCTATCTGGCGGTCGGGTACACAAAACCAGACCAAATTTGCGTTCAGTACGGCGTTGTCGAGATTCGAAACGCGCGCCCCGAGCGTCGCCGCCAATGAGCGCGTTCGCCGATTGGATCGAGTTCGCTTCGGGGAAACGAGGTCGGTGATGGTATATCCGGCTCGGCGCAGATGTTGCGCCAAGGCACCTCCAAGCCTTCCGGGACCGACTATGGCGATGCGTGGCTTGGTCGTCATCGCGGGCAGCATATCAGGGTGGTTGGCCGGGGACAAACCGTGATCGCAATCTGGCTTGTGGTTTGCACGATCCGATCAGGAAAGTGGAGTGCCACTCTTTTGAGCGCTTGCGCAGGGTTCACGCGTTCGTAGGATCCCTCGCGCCGATGGCGCATCGGGATGACATGCCCAAGAGTTACACGCGAAAATATTCCTTACTCGATTGGATCGGCGGGGGTCAACTCGGGAACGATAACAAGCAGGTCGTAGCCGTAGATGAGACGCTGCATATCGGGATCAAGGTCCTTGAACGATTGAAAGCGCAATTGGCGGAGATCGAATAGCGTCCAGGCATTGGGCAGCTGCTTGTCAATCGCAGGTTTGAGCCAGCGATAGTCGGGGTCTTCATCCATGACAAATTTCTCAAGCCGGTTTGGGCGTTCGTAGCCAGCAAACAGGCGGTGGGTTCCCCTGGCGCCGAGGATGCAAATGTGCAACGAAGCGGCTCCCTGGCCGTCAGCCAACTCGGCAATGTAGTTTCCGAGATCGCGTTGCTGAAGAGGGTTGAACCCTTTGTAGAGGTGCCAGTCACCGAATTTGGCAAGCACCCTCTGGCGTTGCGGGCCGGGTTCGGCTGCGTCCAAGTCGCTTCTGAAAGTTTGCTTCATGAGCCGGGCACGCTGGGTATTGGAATCGGGCGAGCCTTGGGCGTTCTTGAGGTAGATTTCTCGGCTTTCCATCAACTCACGGAAAAGAGCGTTGGCTACAGAATTTCCATCGCGTTGCAACGCGGCCGCAGCCTGATTGAGTTCGGAATCAGAAGCAGTGAAAAGGAAAAGCTTCGACGGATCGCCGGTTTCCTTTGCCTGAGCGGCAGCCTGCTGCTCTTCGCGCTTCAGTTGGTTAATTGCCGCTGAGGCGGAGGCACCGGGCCTGGTGGCCAGGATTTGGTCCAGCAGCCAACCGGGTGAGCCTACGAACTCTTGATCGAGACCCCAAAAATGAAAGTGGGAACGGTGCGCAACTTCAGCGCAATGCTCGGCCAGATCGTTCTCCTGACGCATATCCAGGAAGGCAATGCTGGCGGGATATTGATGGGTGAGAGCAGCCGTTTGCGCCAGCCGGTCCGGCTTACCGAACAGAGAGGAGACGAACGACGCGGCCTGTGGACCGGCCTCGACGGCCATCGCCGTCAGCCCCTGGGGAGCCATCACGTCGCAGACGACGGAAACGAACTGGGGAATTTCGCGGGTGAGGTGGTCCTCGCCAATCAGCACATACTGGGCATTGGAAATAGCTTCCTGCAGCAGAGGGGCCGCAGTGCCGGAAAATTTGCCGTCCTGAATATGGAGGTCGAAACGAACCTCTCGCAGCTTCGGCTCGAACGCGGGTTGCGGTTGTGGAGTCTGCTGGGTGACTGCCGGTTGCGCCAGTGCAAACAGCACTGCAAAGATCAGGACTAGGATGCGCATGGGTACAAGAGTCTACTTGATCGGTGAGAATAAAAATAGCGTGCAGAAAAGGTCGGCGCCGGAGCGTTGGCAAACTGATCCGCGAGCTTCAGCACAGTTGACTTGAGTTCTCGTATATTGGTGCTCATGGCAAGAACATCCTCAAAAAGCAAAGCGCGTTTGCTATCGTCCCGCGAGGTGTACCGCGGCCCAGTGTTCTGGGTGACTACCGATCGGGTTCTGGAGCCCTCGGGGGTTGAGGTGCGGCGGGACATCGTGCGGCACACGGGATCGGTGGTCGTCATGGCAGTGGATGACATGGGCGCCGAACCGGGCGTTCTGCTGGTGCGGCAGTACCGGCACGCGGCCCAACAATACTTGTGGGAACTGTGTGCGGGGAGAATTGACGAAGGCGAGAGCGAACTGGTGGCTGCCAAACGTGAACTGCTGGAAGAGACAGGTTTCTCCGCGAAGCGTTGGAAGCGCATTTTGAACTTTTATGCCAGTCCTGGGTTCGTGGCAGAAACGATGGCGATTTACCTGGCACAGGATTTGCGGGCTGGCGCAGCCCAACCGGAGGAGGATGAAGTCATTGAACTCAAGTTTTTTCCGCTGGGCCGGGCGGTGCGGGCGGTGATGAACGGTGTTATCAAAGATGCCAAAACGATTGCGGGAGTGTTATGGCTTAGCCAGAAGTATCGATAGCCAGCCAGATACAAGGGTTTCGCGGGTAACCTCTCTTGACAGCCTGCGGGACTAGCCGCAGAATGACCTCAAAGTGAAAGGCACGACTCGGAGCAGGAAGATGCGTGCCCGAGGGGGCGTATGTGGAACGCTTGAAAGGTACTGTCAAATGGTTCAACAATGCCAAGGGCTATGGTTTTATAGGACGTGAAGGCGGCGCAGATGTTTTCGTCCACTATAGCGCTATAACGGCCGAAGGATACAAGAGCTTGCAAGAGGGTGATCAAGTAGAATTCGAGATCGTACAAGGGCCGAAAGGTCCTCAAGCGGCAAATGTTACAAAGAGTTCTTAAAGCAACAAGCCTCCCTTCCTGACTGCGCTGTGTTCCAGCGCTTCCAGTGTGTTTGAACCTGCCGAGCGCGACGGTCGCTCTGCTTTCCTCGATGGGTTAATCTTGTATATACATGGACAACAAGGCGATTGCGGGCATTCTCTACGAGACTGCAGACCTGCTGGAAATTGACGGGCAAGACTCGTTCCGCATTCGCTCCTATCGCAACGCCGCGCAGTCGATTGAGGCACTTCCGCAGCAGATTTCCGAACTGATTCATGACCCCAAGAAAGTGCTGGAAATCCAAGGCATCGGGAAAGGCATGCTGCAGAACCTGCAGGAAATATTCAAGGAGGGACAGCTCTCGCAGCACGCCGAGATGCTGAAGAAATACCGCCCCACGATGCTGGATTTGCTGAAAATTCAAGGCCTGGGCCCGAAGACCATCGCGCTGATCTGGAGCGCTTACAAGGTGTGTGACGTCGAGGGGGTGGAAAAACTGGCGCGCGAGGGAAAGATTCGAATCCTTCCGCGCATGGGGGAGAAGCAGGAAGCGAAGCTGTTGAAGGCGATTGAGGATTATCACCGCATCGGGGGACGTTTTCTGCTGGATTCTGCAGAAGCCCAGGCCAACAAAATTGTCGAGCACCTTCGTGGCTATCCCGGAGTAGAAAAGGTCACGCCGGCGGGCTCTTTGCGGCGCGGACGGGAGACGGTGGGAGACCTCGATATCCTGGTGACCGGAAAAGCCTGCTGTGAGGACGACGAGCGGCAGAAGCTGATTGATCACATTATTAAATTGCCGGGACTGATGGAGATCATGGCCCGCGGGGAAAACAAGGTGAGCTTTCGCATGCGCGGAGGGATGCAGGTGGATGTGCGCTTTCTGGCGCCGGAATCGTTCGGCGCGGCCATGCAATATTTCACCGGCAGCAAAGCGCACAATGTGGCCTTGCGGCAACGCGCGTTGAAGATGGGATACACGCTCAGCGAATACAGCCTGGCGCGAGTGGAGGATGAGAAAGCTGTTGCCGGAAAAACGGAAGAAGAGATTTATTCCAAACTGAAGCTCGACTACATTGCTCCGGAGCTGCGGGAAAACTTGGGCGAGATCGATGCAGCGGAGAAACACGCGCTGCCGGCGGTGATTGCGCAATCCGATTTGCAGGGCGACGTGCACATGCACACGGTCGAAACCGACGGCCGCAATACGATTGAGGAAATGGCTGAGGCGGCGCGGGCGCATGGCTACAAATACATGGCGATCACCGACCACTCGAAGAACCTGGCGTTTGCCAATGGACTGGACGACAAGCGCGCGGTGGAGCACATCAAGCGGATTCGGGCTGCAGACAAGCAAATTGATGGAATCAAGATTTTTGCCGGGGTGGAAGTCGATATTCTGGCGGATGGATCTTTAGATCTGTCGGATTCGGTGCTGGAGCAAATGGATCTGGTGATCGCCAGCGTGCATTCGCATTTCAATCAAAGTCCGGCGGAGATGACCGATCGCCTGCTGAAAGCGATTGCGAATCCGAATACGTCGTTGATCGGGCATCCGACGGGGCGAATCCTGCTGCGCCGGGACGCATATGAGTTCGACATCGATGCCGTGATGAGAGCAGCGGCCCAGCATAAAGTCGCGATGGAGTTGAACGCCTATCCGGATCGGCTGGATTTATGCGATCGGCATTTGCGGTTGGCAAAGCAGCATGGGGTAAAGATTGTCATCAACACTGACTCGCACCATACCTCTCATCTGGACAAGATTCGTTACGGCGTGTTACAAGCGCGGCGCGCCTGGCTCACGAAAGACGATGTGCTGAATACGCTGCCAGCCCAAAAGTTTGCCAAGGCAATGAAACATGGATGGGCGTAGATGGGCGCGCCCTCAGGCGGCAGGAATCCTCATGCGGCAATAGATAGATCGTTCGCTACGCCCAGGATGACAATTCAAACTGAGGTTGTGAACTAGAGACAGGAACGCCAAGCGCCGGATTCTAGAACTCAATCCGCAAGGCTAGTTGACCGGTGCGGTTGCCGGCGTTTTCTGCGGTTTGCGGAGCACTAAGAACGCCGAAAGTCGCAGTATTGTCGATTTGCGTCGCGGGCGGAGCGAAGTTGGTATGGTTGAGGACATTGGTGAATGTGGATTCGAACCGTACTCGTGTTCCCTCCGTTACTTTGAAGACTTTTGCTAATCCCAGACCTACTGTCTGTGTACCCGGGCCCTCAAGAATGCCGACTCCCGCGTTGCCAAACCGACCGGCGCCCGCCGGGGTGGGTGCAAATGCCGCCAGGTTGAAGTAATGCGCCCGCGACTGCCCGGCGTAGAAGTTGTTGGTAACAAGGTCAGGGCGAAGAAAGGCGCCGCGATTTACCACATCGGTGTTGGACTGGTCAAAGGAATCGCTAATACTCGGCGTGAGCCATGGCCCGGTTTCGATCAACGTTATCGTATTCAGCTCCCAACCGCTCAGCAGCGCATTTTTCCAGCCAGAGGTGTTGAGCAAGGCGCGGCCTTGTCCGAAAGGCAATTGATAGATGCCGGAGAACAGAAAGCGTTGGCGCCGTGTGCCCTCAACATTGCCGTAGTTGCCGGCGATGTGGAAGCGGTCGGCGACGGGGACACCATAGTTGACTTCTCCGGCGAACGCGGTCGGGACATCGCCCTGGTTGTCAGCCAAATTTTTGGCGAAGCTGTAGTTGGCGTCGAAGTACAACCCGTGGGACATCTTGTGGGTCGCCTGCAGTTCGAGCGCGTTGTAGTTTGCTTCTCCAGCGTTGAAGGTGCTGTAAAGCGTGAACCAGTTATGGTAGGGAGCGCGGGGGTCGACGTAGGGGCTGGCCGCCGTGGTTTGATACGGCGTCGTGCTGGCGGGAATCTGGTTCAGGTCTTCGGTGATACTAAGGCGATAGCTGTGCATGCCGACGTAGCTGAGGCGCAGAGTATCGTTGGTTCCAACCTGGCGTTCCACAGTAAGGTTCCACTGGTTGGCCTGCGGATCGCGGTAATTGGGATCCACCCCCTGATCGAGACCGCCCCCGCCATACTGTACGCTGAGGGTGGGCGGCGCCGTGTTGGGGAACCGAATCAGCGGAGTGCCGTTCGCCGTAAGTGTGTTGGTATAGGTGTGCAGGGCCGAAGTCGGGTTGCCGCTGTTGTTGAAGGACAAGGGACCCAGATTGGTCATGGTGAAGATGCCAAAGCCGGCGCGAATGACGGTCTTTGTGTCGTTAAACGGACGCCATGCGACCGCCAGACGCGGCTGGAAGTTTCGCATATAGATGTTGCGCAGTGACTGCGGCAAATGGTCCTGGCTGGCGGTGAGGTAATTGGTGCACGGCAATGCCGTGTATCCGAGGTTGCACGCGTTGAACGATTGCTGGAACGCCAAGTTCGATGCTTGAATGTTTTGCTGTGCCAGATACGCTGCCAGCTGGTTGGGGACGACAATGGAGTTGTTTCTCTGATCGAAGTTGGCGAGATTGCCGCCGTCTTCGTGAAAACCGGGGAGAATCTGCCAGCGCAGGCCATAGCTTAGGGTGAGCCGGCTGTTGATCTGATATTCATTCTGGCCGTAGAGGCCGTATTGCCACGCTGTGCCACCGACATCGGGACTGGAAACGGCAAAATTCAACGTGGTTGGCGAACCCTCCAGAAAATCGCCGAAGGCATTTCCCGTGAAAGTGGGCTGGAAGATGAAATCACCAAAATCGTCGGAATTAAAAACCGGAGCAAAGCTCTCGAGATCGAAGTAGCGCACGCGCCGCGCATCGATGCCGGTCTTGAAGGTGTGCTTTCCGAGGTTATAGCTGAGGTTGTCGGTGAACTGGGTGGTTTTGGACCGGGTCAACCCGGCTTTGTCCCGGCCGATAGGCGTAAAGCCGGTTCCCGCGCTGAAGTTGAAGGTCGGAAACGCATGGGTGGTGGGATGCTGGGTAATGTTAACGCCGGTCAGATTCAGTTGAGATAGCGCAGCCGCTCCTTCGATCGGGAAATCGACGACGGTAGTTACGTTGGTAAAGCCAAAGCGAAATTCATTTACCAGCCGGGTTGTGATGGCGAAGGTGTGAGACACGAGCAGACTGCGGTTGTGAATGCTGTCAGAGTCGTCCGGCAAAAGAGGGTTAGCATAATTCTCGGTAATGTTCTTCCAACTGAAGCGGGCATAAGCTGACTGGGTGGCGGAGATGGTTTGATCGATGCGTGCATCGGCTCCGTCGGTGCTTGCCGGCGTCGGTTGAAAGTTTTCGTAATTGTAGTTCTGTTGTCCGGTGACATTGGGCAGGGGATAGTACGACAACAACGCCTTCGCCGTTGGATTGATGCTGCTTTGCGGAATGATGGGGCCACCCAGCGCTGTCAGATCGCCATTGCGCTCCGCTTGGGTAGGAACCAGGAATTGTTCCGCGACCGCGGTTGAG
>DASPRY010000030.1:0-4564 GCA_035624215.1 Terriglobales bacterium | reverse complement strand
GAAAGACCTGATCGAAGCCATCGAAAACACCGCGGCCACCATTCGCGAGATCGATCAAGTTTCGCGGCAGAAATTTGAAGAAGCGTTCCACAAGATTAACGAGAACTTCCAGGCCACGTTCCGCAAGCTGTTCGGAGGCGGACACGGCTTCATGCGGCTGACCGACCTTGAAAACAGCGCGGAGAGCGGCATTGACGTGGTGGCATCGCCTCCGGGAAAGAAACTGCAGAACGTGCTTCTGCTCTCCGGCGGCGAGAAGGCGCTGACCGCGCTCGCCCTGCTGGTCGGCATCTTCCAGTACACCCCCAGTCCGTTCTGCATTCTCGACGAGGTGGACGCTCCGCTCGACGAATCGAACATCGCGCGCTTCACCGAACTGGTGCGTGAGTTGAGCGTGCAGACCCAGTTCATCCTGATCACTCACAGCAAGCGCACGATGAGCATTGCCCCCGTGCTCTACGGTGTGACCATGCAGGAGCCGGGGGTGTCGAAGCTTGTGTCGGTGCGGTTTGGGGCGGCGTAATGACGAGCGTCGCATCGGAGTGCGCTCGCGCCGGCCCAAGAAGTCGCGGAACGCTTGAGCCTGAGAATGCACGCATAAAGAAAACCACCCCCCGCCGTTGACGCACGCGGCCGTTTTCTTGCTGGCTCAAATCGAAAAAACTGCTGCCTTTTTTTCCAGAGGCTTCCTCAGTTTTTCCACATTGCGGCCCCTCGGAAACCAACGCTGGACAAGGTTTCTGACTTACACTGGAACTGTCAACACTTTTCGGCGCGAGGCCGTTTGGCGTAGCACACTCATGTGTGATTGCAGTCGTTGACAAATTTTCCGTGACGGCTAGAATACGCAAAGTTTTTGTCGGTGAATTTAGAGATGAGCCCCGAAATTTTAGATTCCGTTCTGCTGCGAACGGACTACCCCGAATTGCAGTTGCACGCCAGCGGCAAGGTTCGCGACGTCTACTGCCTTGACAGTGACCACCTGCTGTTCGTCGCCACCGACCGCATCTCAGCCTTCGACTACGTTCTGGCCACCGGTATACCGCACAAGGGCCGCGTGCTGACGCAGATCTCGCTGTTCTGGTTCGACTTTCTCAAGGACATCGTCCCCAACCATTTCGTCACTGCCGACGTGAACCGCTATCCGGCGACGATTCGCGAGCACGCCGACCAACTGCGCGGCCGTTCCATGATGGTGATGCGCGCCGAGATGTTTCCGGTGGAATGCGTCGCGCGCGGCTACCTTTCCGGCTCGGGGTGGAAGGAGTACAAGGCCCAGGGTTCAGTTTGCGGCGTTAAACTTCCGCCGGGATTGAAGGAATCCGACCGGCTGCCGGAGCCGCTATTCACGCCGGCGACCAAGGCCTCAACCGGGCACGACATCAACATTTCATTCGAAGAGATGTGCAAGCTGATCGATCCCGTATTGAGCCGCCAGCTTCGCGACATCACGTTGCGTATCTACAAGAAAGCCGCGGATTATGCGCGGCAACGCGGCATCATCATCGCCGACACCAAGTTCGAATTTGGACAGACCGCCAAGGGGATCACACTGGCGGATGAAGTAATAACACCGGATTCCTCGCGCTTCTGGCCGGCCGACACCTACCAACCGGGCAAGGCGCAGGATTCCTACGATAAGCAGTATGTACGGGATTACCTCGAAGAAATTCGCTGGAATAAACAACCGCCCGCGCCGGCCCTCCCCCCAGAAGTGGCGCGGCAGACAAGCGAAAAGTACCTCGAGGCATACCGTCAGTTAACGGGACGCGAGTTGGAGATTTAGCCTGCGTGCGCTGGTCTCATTGAACTGGAGTCATTGAATTCGACGATTGATTTCGGATCGTAGGAACCTCGAATCTGTGAACCTTGAATCTGTGGACCATGAGCATTGCGGACTGGATCATTCTCGGCTTTCTGGCGTTCTCGGTGACGGCGGCAGCGCTTGAAGGCTTCTTTTTTGAAGCCTTCAAGCTGGCTGGTTTGGTTGTGGGATACCTGCTGGCGGCCTGGCAGTATCACCGCCTGGCGGAATGGTTCGCGCCTTATTTGAAATCGCCGTGGTTAGGCGAGATTGCCGGTTTCCTGATCATTTTTTTCGCGGTCTTGATCATTGCCGGCTTGGCCGGACGGCTGGCGCGCTGGGCAATGAAAAAAGCCGGTCTGAGATCAATTGACCGGGTGCTCGGCGCGGTTCTCGGTTTGTTGCGGGGCGCATTGGTGGTGGCGGTGGTGCTCATCGCCATGGCCGCTTTTGCGCCCGCTGCGAAGTGGCTGGACGGGTCCGAGTTGGCTCCATATTTTCTGGTAGGCGGAAGGGCAGCGATCTGGCTCGCACCGTCGGAATTGCGCCACCGTTTCTACGAGGGATTGGATTACATGCGGCAGGTACATTCGGCAACGGACAAGGTTCAGCCGCCATCTTCCGCGCCGGCGAAGTAGTTCGGTTAGAGCTGGTTTCATAAATGGTTCTGGGTAGGACACGATTCTAGCCGTGCCGCTCAGAGCACATGAGATGAGTAATTCGATAGCGAAAAAATTCTTAGATTGTGAAGGTGCGGAAACGAGGCGGTCGGTGAAAGATCAACTGGAAGCACTCATTCTTCAGATGTGCAGAAGCAATATCCTTTATTCCGAAGCAGTCCGTGAGTTTAAGAAGCGTTTTATTGTGACCGTGCTCGAAGAAAACCGGGGCAATCAGTGCAAGGCGGCGCGGCAATTGGGCATGCACCGGAACACGTTGAGCCGCACAGTGCAGGAACTTAAAATTGATGTTCGTCCGTTGCGCGCCGGCGCCAAGCGTCCGCCGCGGAGCGCGCGTCCGCTCACGCTGGAAAGAAAACAGGTTCGCTAAACGCGCGTTGTAACCAAGGCTGTTGGCTTTTGGCCTTTAGCTAGAGGCCAGCCCAGCCGTTATTCGACAGCGACTGATCTGCGTCCTCGCCCCTCCCGGTCTACTCTCCGGATGTCGCTCCACTGAGAGATGACCTTCAGTGGGCGGCCGGCTTCTTGCGGGCGGGGGGCTTGGGCGCGGCTTTCACTAGCAAGGCGCCATCGTTCATGGTCATCACAAACGGCTTGGCCACGTAGGAGACCGGCGTTCCTTCGAACTGGAAGTCGGTATCCTCTTTCGGCATCTGCTTCGCCGGGATCACTGCCGACATAGTCAAATCGATGTCCGCACGCTTGGCGTCGATATCGTCCGAACTGCCGGCCAGGTTGAGCTTGGTAGGAGCGTCGACAGTTTTGCCGTGCTCGGTAATTTTGCTGGGTGGTTCGATAGTGATGACATGAGCCACCATCTGCAGCGGTTTCCCCTTCAGTACGCTCCACACCTTGTCGGCATCTTCGGGCGTGCCCTCGGAAAGGACCAATTGCCATTCGGCAAAGCTCATCTCCTCAACTTTCTTGCTCTTGACCAGGGCTGCCGCCTGCTCGGCGGGAGTTGGCGGGATGTACTGCTTGATGGTGAAATTGGCGGGCGGCAGAGTTGTGGTGGCCGTCGTCGCCAACAAATCGCCCCATCCCTCTTCGCTGCCGTGGTACTTGTTGTATCGGCTCTTGCCGAATTTGGCGATCTGATCCTTGCCCGCACCCTGCGCCAGATTGGAAGCGCGGGCGATAAAGAAAAGTCCGTCCACGTCGTTTTCACCCGGTCCCGGCTCCAAGTAAGCGCGGCCCAGGTCATAGACGTTGAGCAGGTTAGCCGGATCGGCTTCCACCGCAGCCCGCAGATACTTCTGCGCCTTGGTGTAGTCGTTTCCCTTGGCTTGCAGGGTAGTGGAGAAAGCGCTGACCCCAACCGCGCCGTTGAAGATGGTCGCCGTTCCATCTTTCAATTTCTGAAAATCCGCGTCCGAGGTGCCTTCCGGCTTGGCCGCGGTGGGCAGACACTGCAAGCCTTTTTCGCCGTATTGGCCCGCCTCCGCAAAATTCTGTTGCGCGTTCTTGGTGTAGGCCAGCAGTGCCAATGCCCGGAGATTGCATGGGTTCACCACCAGAACCTTCTGCGCCGTATCCAGCATCTTGGTCTGATCGGCCCGCTGCTCATCGGGCGTCTTTGCCTGACCGAGCATCTGCTGATAGGCGCCCATCAACAGTTCGAGCGCGTCTTCCTTCATCACGCTGTTGGGATACTGGGTCACAAACGCTTCCAAGCCGCTGACTTTGGCCGCGGGATCGGTTTGCTGCGCGGCGCCCACGTAGGCGTTATACTCCGCCGGATCTTTGATCTCTTTTTTCTGGGGAGGTTTCTGGGGCGCTGCTGGAGAGGGCGCGGATTGTGCTGCCGCGGGGTTCTGCTGCGGCGCAGGTTGGGCGGGCGTAGCAGCGTTTTGAGCGGCGGCGGTAATCGCGGCTGCCAGCAACATCGCGAGAATGATCTTCTTCATTCCGGTGGCTCCTTGACTCTTCGGGAAAACTGGAGTTGACAACTTGCCCGATTCGAACCAAGACTGGCGTCGGACTTGCACCATAAACCAATTATTCATTATTCATTCGAACGCCACTGGCATTTCTGCCACGCACACCAGCGGGTGCCGAAACTGTGGGCCGCCTGTCGATA
>DASPRY010000029.1:0-4189 GCA_035624215.1 Terriglobales bacterium | reverse complement strand
GAAAGGCTTGGCGGACTAGAAACAGGAATGTGGGAATAAGGCAAAGGGCTGCGACCTTGGTTGCGTTCTAGCTGTCAGCTCCTGCGAGGGAGTCAGCAGCGTGGATGCGCGCACCGTCGCAGCCCTTGATGTGATCGCCGCTTTTGCGGTTCCAAACCCCGGCTGCTCCTCGCAGGGCAGTCGGTTTTTTCGGGTCTGGTGGCTCGATGAGTTGCCTCTTCGAGCGGGTCACCCAGCCTACTTCGGATCGGTCAATGTTACTTGGACCCATCTTTTCGGCCGCCGACAGTGCTTCACGTTAGTCCTTCCAAATGGGGAATGCTGTGACCCGAGTCACCGTGCCGGTGTGATAAGGAAAAAATCCTCGTGCGTAAGGACGAAGGCTTTTTGGCTGACGTTCATTCCTGAGCGGAGGAGTTCTAAAGACGATGCCCACGGTCGGGCATTGTCCCTGCCTCATTCTGCTCCTATCGGGGCAGACTCCCCACGACAGCCGCTTGTGATCGTCACTGCCGGGCGTCGTCATCCTTTGAGAAGCAGCCGTTCCAGCACAGGACCAAGAGCCAAGGCAGGAAGATAGCTCAGGGCCACCATTATCGCCAAACAGGCTGTGAGCAGTATTCCGAACGTGAAGGAATGAGTCGGAAGAGTACCAGAGGACGAAGGAGTATTTCTCTGCCGCCCGAAGAGCACCGCCAGTGCCAGAGCGGGAATCGCTAGCCCAAAACGCCCCATCATCATCGCAAGTGAGGTTGTCAGGTTGTAAAACGGGCTATTCGCCGCTAGACCGGCAAAGCTCTGGCCATTGTTGGCGAAGCACGAGGTGTACGCAAACAGAATCTCGGTAAAACCGTGTGGGCCACTATTTGTTGTCAGACCTGACAAGCCGGCTTTTGTGCTGACAGCGATCGCGGTCAGCGGAAGTATTAATAGTGGTGCGGCCAGGGCGTACAACATGATCATCTTGTTCTCTGCGGGCCCAATCTTTTTGCCCAAATATTCCGGGGTGCGTCCGACCATGAGCCCGCCTAAAAACACCGCAACTGCGGCAGCCATGACCATGCTGTAGATACCCGTTCCCAGTCCTCCAAAGACAAGTTCACCGAGCAACATGTTCACCAGGAGCACCATTCCGCCCAATGAGCTGAAACTATCGTGCATTGAGTTGTAGGATCCCGTCGCGGTGTTTGAGGTCACGACAGCAGTAAGTACCGAGCCACCGATTCCGAAACGGACTTCTTTTCCTTCCATGTTTCCACCGGGTTGGAGGCCGCCGCTTCGAAAATCCACATTGGCGAAATGAGAGTTGCTTCGCTGCTCGAAAGTATGCGTGAAGAACAGACCACAGCTGAGGAGAAACAGCATCACGTAATAAAAGAGCCATCCCTGTCGGGGCTGGCTCACCATCCTACCGAAGGTGTGGGTTAACGCCGCAGGTAGAAGGACGATAGCTAGCATCTCCAGGAAGTTGCTGAACGGCGTAGGATTTTCGTACGGATGGGCACCGTTTGCGTTGAAAAAGCCGCCTCCATTCGTGCCGAGATTCTTGATGATCTCAAGCGCGGCGACGGGGCCCTGCGGTATTAACTGCTGTTTACCCTCCAAGGTATTGACGACCGCATAGTTCTGGAGGTTCATCGGAACGCCTTGCCACACCAGCAACATGGCGCCGATCAGCGCTCCCGGTAGCAGCACCCATAGCAGAGACCGCACGAGATCTACCCAAAAATTACCCAGTGTGTCGGACATTTGCCTCGCAAGACCGCGGATGAATGCAATCCCGACGGCCAACCCCGCGGCGCCAGCCAAAAAGTTCTGCGCGCAGAGACCCACCATCTGGCTGAAGTAGCTCATGGTGTTCTCGCCCGCGTAGGCCTGCCAAGTTGTCGTGGTCGAAAAGCTGAGTGCCGTGTTGAGCGCCAAATCTGGAGTCAATGCCGTGGTCTGATAGGCGGGGAAGAACCAAGGGAGGAAACGCTGCAACCGAAGAAGGGCATACAAAAGCAAAGTGCAAGAGAGTCCAAACAGTAGAAAACAGGTCGCGTACTGAGCGAACGTCATCTCCGCGGCGGGATCAACGGCGGTGACGCGATAAAGGAGCTTCTCAAGCGGCAACAAGAAGCGATCAAGAACGGTGTGTTTGCCCGTAAATACGCGTTCGAGGTATCCCCCTAAAGGCTTTACAAGGATAGTGACGATAACGATGAAGAGCAGATATTGCGCAATGCTGTAAACAATAGCCATTTCTGATTCAGCTCAGACTGAGAGTCGGTTCGAGCCTCCGTCGGCATTCAGCTGCTCTGATTGCATCACAGAACTCCGCAAAATGTGCATAAAGAATTTAGGCTGAGCCTGTCTCGGGTCAAAACCTTTACGATTCCTTTATTAACCTTTTATGCCAATTTTCAGTTAACCCAAGCTGATGTTGTTTTCGATCATCCGCCTGACCTTGCCTCAGGACGCCGATGGGGCGGACGGTTGGATTTTGCAGTTTGGTTAGGCTAACGACACATCGCAGAGAAATCCTTCGAACGAACCGCGTCCAGAGGTAAGGTCAAGTTCGAGGTGGGTTGCCACGTCGCATAGCTGTCGAAAATATGTGTGCGCCCGTTCGGTGCGGGCCGGATAGTAACGAAGCACAAGCCGGGCTGCACCGGAATTGGGCCGCAATTTGATGCGCCGAGAGAACTGCTCCACTTGCCAAAATCAATGTTCCAAGCTCTGGCAAGCGGGGCGATATAGGTTCGATAAGCCCCGGGGGATATTGCGATTCGAAGAAGCTTGTTGCGGGAGCTCTTACATAGCAGTCGAGAGCTACTGAACCGCATGCAAACCGGCTAACTTAGTAAGCCCTAGGCTTAGCGGCGCCGGGGTCATGCCTGAGTTTTGGTCAAGGCGTGTGGGGGCACTTACAGGGGCTCGCGTATCGCCAGGCTTGCCGTGAGGTCCAATTCAGGGTAAGATTGTCTTACCATGCAGACCAAAGTTTCGACTAAAGGCCAGGTCGTTCTTCCCGGTCCTCTTCGCCGTCGGCTCGGCATTCGCGCCGGTGATCCTCTCGAGGCCAACATCGAGGCTGGAAGTATTGTATTAACGCCACGCAAGAAGCGTCCACGCCAAGTGAAGATTGTGATCGATCCCAAGACCGGACTTCCTGTTCTGAGCGCGGGCCCTGACGCTCCGGTGTTGAGTAGTAAAGAGGTTGAGGAAATATTGACGAACTTCCCATGAAGTATCTGCTCGACGTGAACGCTCTTGTGGCTCTGGGATTCGGCAATCACGAATTCCACACACGCCTCACCTCTTGGCTACGCGCGCGGGAGTTCCCGGATCTGGCGACTTGTTCCATCACCGAGCTGGGTTTTGTGAGAGTGCTGGTGCAGGCTCCGGCTTACGGACTCACGATCACGCAAGCACGGACGGCGTTGCTTCGTCTAAAAGCGGCCAGTACACCACCCTTCACATTTATCGTGGACGATCACGATATTTCTGCTCTCCCAGCATGGGTGAAGACGCCGAAGCAAATCACGGATGGGCACTTGGTGAAGCTCGCGAGCACCAATGGAAGGTTGCTGGCGACATTGGACGGAAAGATTCCGGGAGCTTATCTCATTCCTCGTGGTTAGTGAAGTCTGAGGGTCACCGCAAGCCTTGCATCTAGCTGTACGCTCTATACGTTTTGGATGCACCAATGCCGAGACCAGTAGGATTTCAAAGGCCGCTTTCGACTTCTTGCATGAGCACTATCCGCACAGCGAATGGGCCGCGAAAACGAAGTATTACTACTGAGAAGCCTCTATTCACTGATACCGCACTCATTACTGAGAACATCGTTGAACATTCGTTGGGCGCACGTTCACGGATTCCGTGCGGAACCCGCGAATCCGGAACTGATGAAGGCTGATATCGATGCCGCCATTGCCGCAGGCATACCCGTCTTGCGTCACCGGCTAGCCCCTCCCTCTTACTGACAAGCTCGATTCCCAAACCGTCCAGTTCCTCGTTGCACCTGAAACAATGTTTCCGTAAAGGTTACGGGGATTTTGTCTCAGATCCGGAACGATCTTGGATGGCGCTCAAGCGTGCCATGGGTTGATTACGGCTACGCCCGTTGCCTGGAAGTCGCTGACATTTCGGGTCACAACCGTCATGCCATGAACGAGCGCAGTTGCTGCGATGAGAGCATCCC
>DASPRY010000184.1:0-2097 GCA_035624215.1 Terriglobales bacterium | reverse complement strand
GCGGTCAGGCTAAGGATCACAAGCAAGCTGCGCTCGATCCCAACTCTGCATTCTGACTTCTTACTTCTGCATTGAAACAATGGAGGCTTGGTTTTGCCCGAAGAAAGCGTTCTTACGGATGATTTTCTTCGCGAGTTGATGAACGTTGGCGAAGTAGACATCCTGGTCGGGGTGCCCACCTATAATTCAGCGGCAACCGTGGGCCAAGTCGTGCAGGCTATCCGCGGCGGACTGCTGAAATATTTCCCCCGGGAACGTGCCGTCATCATTAATGCTGACGGCGGATCCCGGGACGATACTCAGGAATTAGTCCGTGCAGCTTCCATCAGTGACATGCAAAACGCCGCCCATCCGCAGGCGCTTCGTACCTTGCACTCCATAAGCACGCATTATCAAGGCGAGCCTGGCAGCTCGAGAGCGCTGTATACCATGCTGGCCGCCGCCGATCTCCTGCATCCGGCAGCTTGTGCCATTATCGCCGCCGATTCTACCATCGAACCTGATGGCATTCCCCGTCTGCTGCAGCCTGTTTATCACGACAAGCTGGACTTGATCACGCCGGTGTACCGGAGGCACAAGTTTGACGGGCTTCTGATCCGGAACCTGATCTATCCTGTGATCCGCGCGCTTTACAGCAAGTGCGTCCGAGAGCCCTACGCTTCCGAATTCGCGTTTTCCGGCCGCTTGGGAACTTACTTGTTCGGCTGCGATGTCTGGTCCGAAGACCTGGGGTTTGCAGGCAGCGAGCTGTTCTTGACGGTTGCCGCCATCAATGATGGCTTTCGTCTCGCGCAGGCTTTCCTGGGCAGCAAGAATACTCTGGACCATGGCCCGGCTGATTTGGTGCGCGCTATGCGCGATACGGTTGGACCACTGTTTTGGACGCTGGAACATAAGCCGCCCGCGTGGCCAACTGAATCCAACGGCGACTTTGTGCTCACCATCGGTGGCAATGCTGAAATTACCCTTGAGCCCCGGCGCATCAATCGCAAGCGGCTGTATCAAATGTTTGTGGATGGCGTGGTTGAACTGGAGCCTATCCTGAAATCGATCCTTTCCGCCGGAACCCTGGCGGAACTAAAACAACTCGCCGCAATCAGCGAAAGCGATTTCTGTTACTCCGATGATTTGTGGGTGAAAACGGTATACGAATTTGCCGCTTCTTATCATAAGGCGGTCATAAGCCGGGACCACATCATTCAAGCTTTAGCTCCCCTTTACCGCGGGAAGATTCATACCTTCCTCGGAGAAAATCGCGATTCCGGCAGCGAGCAAGTGGAGCAGCATGTAGACGCTCTCTGCCTTACCTTCACACGGTTCAAGCCGTACTTGGGAGAATTGTGGAACGGCAGGAAGTGAGGTCGTAATGTGGGAAAAATTCGTTTTTGAGCTAACTCAGGCAACCCAGGAGATCGTGCGCAACGTGGCGCAGTTCCTGCCCCGGCTGATGGTAATGATCATAATCGTGCTCATTGGCTGGTTTGTCGCGTGGCTGTTGAAGACCATTGTCCGCAGCATCCTGCGGCTCGTCAGGTTTGACCGGCTTTCTGAGAACACCGGTGCCACCCAGTTGCTGCGCAGGGCGGCGCTGCCCTCCTCCACCGAGTTGCTTAGCCGGCTCGTGTTTTGGGTCGCGTGGATCGGCTTCATCATGGTGGGCGTCAGCGTCCTTGGAATTGTCAGTCTGCAACCTCACATCTCCAGCTATTTCGGTTATCTGCCCCGCCTGGTGGTCGCGTTTTTCCTGATTTTTCTCGGACTTCTGGCAGCCAGTTTCTTTTCGCGGGCCACGCTGCTGGCGGCTGTCAATGCCGGCTCACCTTCGCCACGGCTGATCAGCTTCACGGTTCGTAGCTTGATTACCATTTTGACCGTCTCCATGGCCTTCGAGGAACTCGGCCTCGCGGAACGCACGGTCCTGATTGCGTTCGCCATGATTTTTGGATCCCTCCTTTTCGGCCTGGCTCTGGCGTTTGGACTTGGAGGCCGTGACTTGGCCAGGAGATTCCTGGAAAGACGATTCGCCCGGGACACTCAGCAGGAAGAACGGGAAGATGAACTTTCGCCCTTGTGAGATTTCAATCCGGGTAAGTCTGG
>DASPRY010000181.1:0-9723 GCA_035624215.1 Terriglobales bacterium | reverse complement strand
GCTTGCCGCAATAGCGGCCAAAGGGCGTGCGGGCCCCGCTGACGATGGCGATGTCTCCCGGTTTCAGCATGGTTTGAAGATGAGTCCTTGCATCAGACGATTCTGAGTGGATGAAAACTTTTCAGTGTAGCAGCGCCCGATTACGAGCGGCAACCGGCACAACCACGCGGGTCAGTGAGGACTGACAGATTCGGGAGGCTGCCTGGTTGATGAGTGTAATGGCGATTTTGCACCAGTTACAGTGGTTCGCCCTGATCGCCAGCATCCGCTTAACCTGGCCCCAACCCGGCTCCATAGTATTCGGAAATAGCTCTCTTTTCCTCATCGGCCAACTTGCGCGCGATAGTCCGCATTCGCACGTTGATATCGTTGGCGCGTTCCCCGCTCGCAAAATGATCCAGCTGCTCTCTGAGGTAATCTCCGTTTTGTCTGGATAGCGGCGGCGCACCCTTCACAAAGGCCACCGGCCCATGGCACGCTTGGCATGGCGGTATCCCACGGCTCGCGTCTCCGAACAGAATCAGTTCGATCGCCGCCGGGGCACGCAGAGCGTGTTGCATGGCTTGCGGAAACCATCGGTTGTCTTGCGGATCATCGGCCGTTGGCAGCATGGAGTAATAAGCCGCTAGATCGGCAGAATCTCGCCCCGTGTTTCGGCTCGCGACTTCCTGCATCACAACCGACGTGCGTTTTCCCGACCGGAAATCCTGCATCTGCTTCCAGAACGACAGCCGATCCATACCCGCCAGATTCGGAATCATTCCCGTCGCGCTGTATCCCTCTTCTCCATGACAGTGAACGCACCGCCGCGCCAGCAACAATCCCCGAAAAGCGTCGCCACTGGAAACTGTCACCAGCGTTTCCTTAGTCCATGCCACATCCGTCGGCACGTGAAGCGGCGGTTCCGGTTCTTCCCGCTGCGCCGAAGAGCCTGACCACCCCGATAAAAGGCAAAAGCCAAGAACCTGCAATGCGATCGGAATCCGCTGTCTTGTCTTAATGCGAGCCTTCTGATTAGCGCGCATCACAAGTCCGCCTTTCATTGGGACGAAGTGCAGCAAACTGTTCCTTGGGCACCACATCGAGCTGGCTCCTCATCGTGTAATGCCCCGCGCCGCAGAACTCGTGGCATGGAATCTTTAACGTCCCAGATTTCGGAAACGTGAACGTAGCTTCGGTAATCGTCCCCGGAAGCGCCTTAAGCCCATAGTCCGTGCCTAGGAAGGTGAGCAAATGCACCGTGTCCGCGCTCGTAATGCGAAACCGGACCTGCACACCGACTGGCACAACCACACATTGCGGCACGAAATCATATTGCTGCGCAATCATGCGCACGGTGAACGATCCTGCCGGATACTCAGCGGTCCCCAGATTGCTCTCCACGAATTCCCCGCGGAGGTGCAAGGTGGCCGGATCGGGCCCATTGTCTCCGCCCAGAAAATGCCAGACCGGCAGGTCCACCATGTAAAAGCGGGTGGACAGAAGCGCTAATGCAAACAAAGCCATCCCCGCCGCAAATTCAATCTTCTTCTTCATTGGTTCCCGGGTCTACTCGGTCATGTATGAGATGAACAATGGGCCAGATCTGCTCAAAGATTCAAAATGTCACAGTTAACGTGATTCACGCAACCAGGCGTTTACACGCAAAAACCCCTCAGCCGGCGGGATTATGAGCGTGATCGAGATGTTACAACAGTTGAGAAATCGGCCACTTCTTTAGCTTCGCGGCTATACTGTCAATTAATCTGATCTCGTTTCTCCGAAGAGCAGTTCCCGCCAGTTGAGACGCAATACCCCCCTGAGGCGAGACAACCCAAACTTCTTTTCCGAATCACGCAGTTCAAACTGAGCTTTGTTTCGTTGGAGGTAAACATGAAACGTGGATGAGATGCCGGGAATGTTGCAGTCAGGCGATTACACTCATTGACCCCGCACGTCAAATTACGCAACAGCCGCGGCAGCGGCGGATGGCGCTAAGGCTACGATCTTATTTGCACCTTGGGCAAAGGCGGCTAGCAATGCCTGTTCGGCACGATTGGCAACTTCGGTCACGATGTCGACTGGGTCGAACTCGGCGCGCACCACGGCTTGCGCCACTCCAGCGTTGAAGCGGATCGCAGCCTGCTTTTCTCCCAGCTTCACCTGCGCCACGAGTCGGTGCAGCTTTTCCGCCGCCATGACGGCTTCTTTTTCGGCGGTTTCACCAAGCGTAATCGCGATGGTCGTGGTCTCATAGCGAAATGCCAAATCGTTCTGGCGAATGTTGGCTGCAAATAACTGGCCGATCTGCTGCATCATCGTTTCCACTCCCGCTTCGCCCAGTTCCTTCAGCATCCCATTCTTGTCGCCGAATTGCATAAGCAGGACGCTTAAAGGCGTGCTTTGCTGGGCGTTGCGGCGGGTCTCTGCCATCAGCAGGTCGAGATACGATGCCCGTTTCAGCAATCCAGAGCGCTCGTCCGTTACGGACAGGCTCTTGACCAGCCGCCGCAGTCCTGCGTTGTTCAAAGCCAACACGATCTGGTCGCATACGGTTTTGAGAACGACCAGCTCATTCGAATTCCAGGCCAGAGGCGCGGCCTGCATGAGGATAAGAACCCC
This sequence comes from Terriglobales bacterium, assembly GCA_035624215.1. Taxonomy (GTDB): domain Bacteria; phylum Acidobacteriota; class Terriglobia; order Terriglobales; family Acidobacteriaceae; genus JAFAGX01. Next base: position 7,122 of record DASPRY010000181.1, on the reverse strand, counting down.
AACTGGTTCCGCGCCGTCTACCAACGGCAGGGCCAGCAGCGAAGCGACTCCAAGCGAGCCGAGGGAATCCCGGACAATCTGCAGTTCTGAAGCTAGTTGCACGTTTCCCGAACTCACCGTTCCGTTTCGCTGGATGGTCAAATCATGGATAGCAGTAATTATTTTTTCTAGCGCCACGGGGTCTGCAGGCTTGACGCCATTGCCGCAAAATTCCTTGGTGCTGGTCGGCCGCAGGCCAGGCTTGCGCGCCGCGATCAGGCAGCGGGTTGCCTTCCACTGGGCTCCAATTTCGTTGGCCGCCGTGGCCATGACCGCGTCTGCATTATTCTGCCGGTAGATCTTGCGAGTAATTTCGGCGACCCGGGCAAAACCGCTCATATCTGCCGTTTGTGGCGGCGCGCTCTCCACCACCGGGGCAGGTGCAGGCCGGGAAACTGGCGCGGCTTGCGCCGCCGGTTCCGAGCTGGCATAAGTCGGAACCAACCCCGCGGTCATGTAAAGTTGCTGCAGCGCGGTGTTGCGCTCCTCCTCGTGAGGAAAGAGTTGTTGAATTCGCTGCAGACGTTCCAGGGCCTTCGATCGCATTCCATACTGCACAAGAATCTCTGCCTGCAGCATCAAATCCTGCAGCGCCGCTGCGCCTAGAAGCTTTTCTTCGGGGACAACTGGAGTCGCCACAGAATCTGCCATGCCGCTAAAACGCTGGGCGATCAGCTTGTAATGGTTCTCATCAATCTTCCCCTTCAGCATCTGCAGACGCTTGTGGTGCCCGTGTTCGTAGGCGTCTACTTCAGCCGCACGATCCAGGGCCTCGGCTGCTTTATTGAAATCACCCATACTGCAGTAAAGATCGAACAGCTTCAGCAGCGTCTGGCAATAGTCGTTCTCCCGATTGGCCGCATTGAACTGCTCGCTCATGAATTCGAGCATGACGGCCGAAGAGCGGGTCTTGGAAGTGACCTCCTGCATCATCGCTAAGAAAGGACGGCGGTCATTCTTCTGCTGATAGTATCCGGCGAGTTTACTTGCCAGCGTGACCGCATCTTTATCCTGTTCAGCATTGAGGAACAGTCCGATCAGTTTCGCAATCTCCTGGGTGCGCGCTGGATTTTCTTCAAACAACTGCCATAGAACCGGCTCCGCGTCATTGAAGCGGTTTGCTGCCAGCAGCGCTTTGCCATAAGTCTCACGCATTGGCTCCCCTGCGCCACCGGCTTTAACTTGCGCTTCCAGGACAAAAATCGCGGCGCCAGCTTGCCCTTGTTCCAGCAAGCCGCTGCCATAAGCCAGCGCAATCTGCGGGTCTGAAGGGTCCTCGGAATATGCCCTTTCGAACCACTGCGAGGCATTTCCTCCTGCAGTTTTGGCAAGCTCGGCGACCTTCAAGAATGCGGCAGCCGCAGCCTTGTTTTCCTTCAGCTCCGAGGAAAGTTCACCCAGGCGAATCAGGTTCTTTTCCCCGGGATCCAGCCGCAGAATCTTCTGCAGCAGCGTAAGCGATTCCTGTTTACGCCCCTGCTTCGTGAGCTCCTGGAAGGCATTTTCATAGGTTTCAATCGCCAGCTTGCGATTCGAGTGCTCCAGCAGTTCGCCGAAGCGCATCTTCTGCTCCCACGTGGGGTTGGCGAAGCGGGACAGCTTTTTGTAAGTAAGGCTTGCCCGCGTGGCGTCTCCGGCCTTTACCTGCCGATCGAACATGCTGCCTAGCAGGTTCACGGCTTGCGGAATGCGTTGCAGGGAAAGGCTAAGGTCGGCAGCCATTTGGGTAATGGTGTCGTTGGCCGGCTCAGCCGCCAGAACCTGCATGTACTCGTCCAGGGCTTCGGCCGTTTTGCCCTTTTGCAGCAGCTTTTCCGCCCGCTCTACCCGTTTTGTAATTTCCCCTCGGTCCATTTTTGCAGGCGTCGGCCTTTAGAGACACGCCTTCGCGGGAGTACTCCTTAGAAATTCTAGGTGTGGTTTCTGTGGAGCAGCAATGAAGGACGGTGACCGCGGGTTACGGAAGTCACCCGGCGGTACGCTCACCCCACTTCAGCAAATGTGGCACGCGCAGTTCTTGGACTCTACACAACTTTCTGATATACGTCCCGGATGCCCGACCGCGATGAAATCGCGTTAGAAAAAGGCCTGCACCATCAGCTCCATGCCGGGCAAATGGCGATGGTGGCCGTCGGTGGATCGATTGGCACTGGCTTGCTGCTGGGCACGGCGCCGGCGATGCACCTCGCCGGTCCCGCTGTCATTTTGAGCTTCATTTTCGCGGCATTCGTAAGCTGGACCGCGGCCATGGCGCTGGGAGAGCTCTCCAGCGCACATCCCGCCGCCGGCTCGTTCGGCATCTACGGCGACATGTATCTGAACGAATGGGCTGGATTCATCGCCCGCGCCGGATATTGGGCGGCCATTGCCATTTCTATCGGCGCAGAACTGGTGGCCTCCGCGACCTACATGGGATTTTGGTTTCCGACAATTCCCGCTCTGGTGTGGGTGGTGCTTTTCTCCGCCTTTCTGCTGCTGGTGAACCTTTGGGACGTCGCCCGGTACGGCCGCTTCGAATTTTGGTTTGCCATGATCAAAGTGGTGACCATCGCGGCCTTTGTTGTGCTAGGGACGAGCTTGCTCCTGAGCGGGCGGGTCCCCGCACAATACACCGCCCAAGGCGGATTTTTTCCTCGCGGCGCGCTGGCGCCACTGCTGGCAATCACTTTCGCGATCTACACCTTCGGCGGCGTGGAGTTTGTGGCCGTAACCTCCGGCGAATCGCAATCGCCAAAGGAAGTTGCGAAGGCTTCCTGGATCACGTTCGTGATGCTGACATTGATTTATCTTGGAGCGATCACCGTGCTCGCGGGAGTCATGCCATGGACCCACGCCGGTGTAACTGAAAGCCCATTCGTTAGCGTTTTCCGTTCCGTCAAAATTCCGGGCGTTGCCCAACTGATGAATTTCGTTGTGCTGACTGCAGCTTTGTCGGGGGCAAATGCAGCGCTTTATATTTCGTCGCGAATGCTGTTCTCGATGGCCCGCACGGGCTGGGCGCCCGCGCGGCTAGGACACTTGAACGCTGCTGGCTCCCCGAACCTGGCGCTGCTGGCCTCTTCTTATGGAATTGTTGCGGCGCTGGTGCTGGAAAAATGGGCGCCCGCCGTTGCCTTCGAATACATCCTCCGCGGAGCATTTCTCGGAATGATGCTTTCCTGGCTGGTGTCCCTGGCCGCGCACGTTTCCTTTCGCCGGCGTCTGACGCCTGAAATGGTTGCGACATTGCCGATGCGCTCGCCTGTGGGTGCAGGCGGCTCGGTCCTGGGATTTGTGCTGATCACCGCTGCAGTGCTCAAAGGCTGGTGGGATTCGCGAGTGAACCTGATCAGCGGGCTGGCTCTGCTGATCGGGTTAACGCTGGCGTATTTCGCTATCAGGGCTCGGCAGAAAGCCCGGTAGCGCCATGCCGAAACGGGCAGTAGACCCCTCTTACCCGGTGAAAAGTGCGAAGCTCTGGATGACGTTGCATAATCCCTAGATTGCGTACAATTGAACGATGCCTGACGATCTGCTTCGCTACCGGCCCGAGTTTCCTATCCTCGAACGAACTACCTATCTGATCAGTAATTCCCTGGGTGCCATGCCACGCGGCGTATACGACGCTATGAAAAGCTATGCCGATGTCTGGGCGAATCGCGGCGTGCGCGCCTGGGAAGAACGCTGGTGGATGCTTGCGGTCGAAGTCGGCGACGAGATCGGCGCACTGATGAATGCGCCCAAGGGCTCGGTTTCGACTCACCAGAACGTCACCACCTGCGAGGCGATTGTTGCATCGTGTTTCGACTTTTCCGGCAAGCGCAACAAGATCGTTTACAGCGACATGAATTTCCCGTCGATCATGTATTTCTGGGAGGCTCAGCGGCCACTGGGTGCGCGGATTCACATGGTCAAGACCGACGATGGCATCACGGTCCCAACAGAGCGACTACTCGATGCCATCGATGAAACTACGCTGCTGGTGCCGGTTTCACACGTGATCTTCCGCAGTGCTTACATCAATGACGCCAAGGCAATCATCGAGAAGGCACACCAAGTAGGTGCCCACGTAGTTCTGGATATTTTCCAGTCGCTGGGAACAGTTCCGGTGGACATCCAGGCCCTGAATGTCGATTTTGCCTGTGGCGGCGTTTTGAAATGGCTGTGTGGAGGCCCGGGCGTGGGCTATCTGTACGTGCGTCCGGATCTGGGTAAGAAACTTGAGCCGAAATTTACTGGCTGGTTCGCGCACCAGGATTCAATGGCCTTTCAAGCCGGGCCGATTCGCTACGCCGATCCTCCGTTTCGATTTATGAATGGAACCACGCACATCCCAGCGCTTGAAGCAGCAAGGCCGGGATCGAAAATCATTTCTGAAGTTGGTATTCCGCGCATTCGTGAAAAATCCAAGCGGCAGACGGCGCGGCTCATTCAACTGGCCGACCAGCACGGATGGCAAGTTAACTCGCCACGCGACCCCGAAAAGCGGGGCGGAACTGTATCGATCAATATGCCGGATTCGCAGGAAGTTTGCCGCGAGTTGCTCAAGCGCGAAATTCTGGTCGATTGGCGTCCCAAAGCCGGGGTGCGGATGTCGCCCCACTTCTACAACACCGACGAAGAGATCGAGACGGCAATCGCGGCCGTGGAGGAAATCCTGAAAGAGCGGGCCGTCGCCGCCCGCTAGCCCCCGAGGTTCCGCTTACACACTTTAAGCATTACCGACGTAAGCCCCAATCGCGTCTTCCGCTGGCAGTCGCTATTTTTGCCCCCTAAACTCGTGGCAGCCCTCGGTGAATACAGGGCAAAGCTACGGATACGCGATAGATGCTGGCCATCATTTTCAAAACGACTTCATCTACACCCTGGTTATGGCCTTTGCTTGGGACCGGTGCCGGTGTGTACCTGTTCATTCACGGATTTCAGCTTCTGCGGCGTAAACGCCTGATCATGAACACGCCGGCTTCGAAGATTCGCAGCGCGGCAATGGGGCTGATTGAAGTGAGTGGGCTGGCAACCGGCCCGTACACCATGCAGGCTCCTCTTACCGGCTTGGCCTGCTACTACTACCGGACCCTGGCCTGGCAGTGGAAGCGTGAGGGCAAAAACAGCCAATGGGTCAAGGTAGCGGATGAAAGCATGCACGTCCCGTTCTTCTTGGATGACAATACCGGGCGCATGCTGGTCGATCCACAAGGCGCTGAGATGGAAATTCATCGTGACTTCCAGGACGAGCTCAGCCAATCATTTTTTTCCAGCCAGCTCGAGATTCCTGCGAACGTCACCGGGTTCCTGGTCCGCCACGGTGTTCCCACAGACTGCAAACTCAAGCTCGAGGAATACTGCATCAAGCCAAAAAACGCGCTGTTCGTTCTGGGGACGCTGGCCGAGAACAACGGCTTAACGGTTACTGCTACGCCTGTCCCCAGCTTGCCGGCGGGCAAGCATTCGCTGTCATTCAGCACGCCGATTTCGCTGTCAGTCAACAGCATGTCAATAGAGGCAAGCGGCTCGTCAACATTCTCAACCTGCAAGAACGAATTGAGGCAGAATCCCGTTCAGTCGTCCGGCAGCTCAATCCCAAGCCGTCAACTCGACCCTGCGCAGCAGGAGAAGATTGCTGCAGTTCTGAGAAAAGCCGGGATTACCAGCCCAACCGCGTGGGCGGCAGCCGGGCTCGGATCGGCGGTGCAAGTGACCACGGCGAGCAGCGCCGCTGCCGCGGCGGCGCCAGCAAAGGAGCAATTCGATCTGCATCCGCCGGTGGTATTGATGAAAGGCGCGCATAATCCGGCATTTTTCATTTCCTGGCGCAGCCAGCGCGAAGTGGTCAAATCCTTGGGCTGGAAATCGGCACTGATGATCTGGGGCGGGCCGGCGCTGACCCTGCTATGCGTTTACATTCTCTTGTCGCAGTACGGCGGGCTCTGAGACTCGGAGAAACAGGCATGGACAACATACTCACGCTGGCGTTCCTCTTTGGGCTCATCGGCCTGACCATTTATGTTGTCATGATTTTTAACGGTCTGATTTCGCTGAAGAATGACGTGGCAAAAGCCTGGGCCAACATCGACATTCTCCTCAAACAACGCCATGACGAACTGCCGAATCTGGTCGAGGCCTGCAAAGCGTATATGAATTATGAACGGGAGACCCTGGAAGGGATTACCCAGGCTCGCAGCCAGTACCAGCAGGCGGTCTCGGTCGATCAGAAAGTTCAGGCTGACCGCAGCACCACCACGGCTCTTCGCAGCCTTTTTGCCGTCGCGGAGAACTATCCCCAGCTGAAGGCGAATGAGAACTTCCTGAAGTTGCAAAACCGGATCACGGAGCTGGAAAACGAAATCGCCGACCGCCGCGAATACTACAACGATTCGGTGAACACGCTTAATGTTCGAATTCAGCAGATACCGGACACATTCGTCGCCGCATTGATGAACCTTTCGCCCCGACCCATGTTCAGGGTGGACGACACCGACAAGGCTCCAGTTCAAATGAGTTTTGGCGCCGCGCGGTAAACACCTTCGTAACCCCACAACCGCCGACCGTCAGTTAGAATTGCCGCGTGAGTGATTCCGTTCGCATCGGCATTTTGGGCGATTATGACGCAAAGTCCCCAACTCTGCCCGCCGTCGAGAAATCGCTGCAACACGCTTCCACCAAGCTCAACCAGCCGCTGGAAGCGCAGTGGGTTTCTACGCTTTCGCTGCTCGACGCCGGCATTGAGAAGATGCTTGAGGGTTTTGACGGAATCTGGGCTGCGCCGGGGAGCCCTTATCGCAGCCTCGAGGGCATGTTGAAGGGAATCGAATTCGCCCGCCGGCGTGACTGGCCATTTCTCGGGACCTGCGGCGGTTTTCAATATGCCCTGATCGAGTGCGCGCGCAACGTGTTGGGTATCAAAGATGCCGACTCCGCCGAAAACAATCCCAGCTCAAAGAACATCATCATTCAGCCCGTGGCGTGCGCCGCGCCGAACGGCGACAAAGGCCCGAAACTGTCTGGACCGATTCCGAAGATCCGACTGCGTCCAGGGTCCTATCTGCACTCGTTTTATCAGAAGGACACAATCACCGAGGAATTCTTCTGCAACTTCGAAGTGAA
>DASPRY010000056.1:0-3552 GCA_035624215.1 Terriglobales bacterium | reverse complement strand
CGATCCTGTAGGCCACAACGTCTATTGGCCCAGCATTAGCGGGAACAAAAAGCTCGCTCACAATCTAGGCACCTGGCCAAAGGGAGAGAAAAAGAGTTTCCAGTTCAACGATGTCGGCGTAGCAAGCTTACTGTGCAACGTGCATCCAGAAATGAATGGCTACATCGTAGTTGCTCCGACGCCGTATTTTGCGGTGACCGACAAGAATGGCAACTACGAGATCAAGAATGTTCCTCCTGGCAAGTACACCCTAAAGACCTGGAGCGAGGACGGCAAAGTTACTACGCAGGCCGTGGAAGTCGGCGCCGGTGAAGTCACGGCTGACCTTACTGTCAAGAAGTAAGAGGGACTGATTTAGGGGCCGGAGCGCGCCAGGCAACAATGCGAACCAAGCTCGTCGATCTGGAATGGCTGGAGTCTAACTTCCCCTGCATGCAGGCGTGCCCCGTGCACACTCAAGCAGGCCGCTACGTCTCGCTAATTGCGCAAGGAAGGTACAAGGAGGCTTACCGCTACGCGCGGTCCCCAAACCCATTTGCGTCGATCTGTGGTCGCGTCTGCGGGCATCCCTGCGAGCCCGCTTGTCGGCGCGGTCAGTTCGACATGCCCATTTCGATCCGTGCGTTAAAGCGTTTTGTTACGGAACGCTATGGACCGGAGTCACGGAACCCGATCGATGTTTTCGCAGACAGACCCATTGTAAAGCGCCTGGAGAAAGTCGCGGTGATTGGCTCAGGTCCCGCGGGCATGTCCGCCGCTCATGATCTCGCGTTACTAGGCTATTCGGTCACGATTTTCGAGGCGACCGCGGTTCCGGGCGGAATGATGCATCTGGGTATCCCCGAGTACCGCTTGCCACGAGATGTTCTACAGGCACAAATTCGGGAAATTCTGGACCTTGGTCCGCAGCTCAAACTCAACATGCGATTGGGCCGAGATTTCACGCTTGAAGATCTTCGGGGGCAAGGCTACCGAGCGGTGCTGATGGCGTTTGGGCTTCATCGCAGCCGTGAATTGAACTTGCCGGGACATGAATTAGACGGTGTCGTCAAAGGCATCGATTTCCTGCTGAACGTGAACCTGGGTTATCGCTTTGAGGTGGGGAAGCAAGTAGTGGTCATTGGCGGCGGCAACGTGGCTATTGATGTGGCGCGATCCGCCATGCGCGCTCAACAGAAGAAGATGTCCGCCGAAGGAGCGCTGCCGAATGAATTGACCTCCAGCGAAATGGACGTGGCCATGAAGGAGTTCATGGACGTTTCGCGAGCGGCTCTGCGCATGGGCGCGCGGGAAGTGCAACTGGTCTGCCTGGAATCACGCGAAGAAATGCCAGCTTCCGAGGAAGAGATTCATGAGGGCCTGCTGGAGGGAATGAAGTTGAGGCCTTCGCTGGGCCCAAAGCAATTCGTCGGAAAGAACGGCAAAGTGACCGGCCTTGAAGTGACCAAGTGCATTTCGGTTTTCGATGAAAACAAGCGGTTCAATCCAAAATTTGCGGCGGGGACAGAATTCATCATCCCTTGCGACACAGTAATTCTGGCCATCGGTCAGGCTTCGGACCTTTCTTTCTTGAAGCCTGAGGATGGCATCGAAACCACACGTCAAGGGACGCTGAAGATCAATCCGGATACGTTGATGACGACGGCACCCGGAATCTTTGCGGCCGGCGACATTGCTTTCGGTCCTCGGCTGATCATCAACGCCGTGGCAGATGGCAAGAAAGCGGCAGTAGAGATTGACAAGTTCCTGCGCGGGTCGGAATGGAAACCAAAAGAAAAATACGTTCAGATCACAGTGCTCAATCACCACGAAATGGCGGAGCACTACGACGAGTATTCACGTCTGGGAGTTCCAGCGTTGCCCGTCGAGCGGCGAACGGGTGTCGCGGAAGTCGAAACCGGCTACACCGAAGAGCAAGCCCGGAGCGAAGCCAGCCGGTGCCTGAAGTGCTGGATTAATACGATTTTCGAGGGCAACGAAGCCAATGGTACGGAATGCATTCTTTGCGGCGGCTGCGTGGACGTGTGCCCAGAGAACTGCCTCTCACTTGTGCCCTTAAAGGATTTTGATTTCACGCAGGAAGAGAAGGAACGCCTCAGCAGAGAAAAAGAGCTTCGCAGCGTGGACCTCCAGCACCTCACCCCGGAGGAACTAAGCCAGGTAGAGGGCTCCGTGATGGTGAAAGACGAAACCATCTGCATTCGCTGCGGATTGTGCGCGGAGCGGTGTCCCGCAAACACGATTTCCATGGAGGCGTTTGAAGTGTTTGACCAGAATCCTGAATTGCAACTTCACGAGGAGATTGTCTTCAGTCCATGAGCGACAGCGAACAAAATCAGGGAGGCTTACAGGCCGGACCGCTTCCCGAAATCTCTCGCCGAGATTTTCTGAATGAGATAACCGTCGGGGTGCTCGGGGTCGCAGGGCTGGGTGGCGCCGCCCTGACTTACCAGTATTTCTCCCCGAATGTCCTCTTCGAACCCTCGACAACGTTTCGCGCGGGGAACCCCGACCTGTATCCGGTGAATTCTGTGACGTTCCTGCAAGACCAACAGGTCTACATCGTGCGGACGCCGGAGGGATTTTTCGCAGTGTCCGCTGTCTGCACGCACTTGGGCTGCGTGACGCAGTGGAAGCCCGAGGCGAACATGATTGCCTGCCCTTGTCATGGGAGTAAGTTCCAGCCTAATGGCAAGAAGATCGAAGGGCCCGCGCCACGTCCGCTGCCGCATTACGCGATCAACCTTTCGGCTGATGGCGAACTCGTAGTGGATAAACTGCAGTCGATCAAGCCAGACAAGGTCCTGAAAGTCTGAGGAGACAAATGGCTGCTTCGTTTAATGGCGCTCTCGAAACCCTTCGTACAACACGAGTGTGGAAGTCGATTTTCCGTCGAGGCCCTGCGCTTACGAACAGGACGAGAAGCTTAGCGGTGTTTGGCAATTTGTTTCTCCACTGGCTGCCCGTCAAAGTGCGAGAAAAATCTCTGCGCGTGCGAGCGGCGTACTACCTTGGATCCCTTTCATTGCTGTTGTTCATCCTTCTGGTCGTGACCGGCGTCTTGCTGATGTTCTATTACCATCCGGCCGCGCCTAACGCATATCGCGACATGAAGGATCTTCGGTTCGTCGTGTCCAACGGTGTTTTCCTGCGAAATATGCATCGTATTGGCGCGCACTTGATGGTGCTTCTGGTGTTTTGGCACATGTTCCACGTTTTTTACCGGGGCGGATACAAACCACCTCATGAGTTTAATTGGGTGGTCGGCGTAATTCTGCTTCTGATCACGCTCTTTCTCAGTTACACCGGTTACCTATTGCCGTGGGATCAGCTGGCGTTCTGGGCCGTGACGGTTGGAACAAACATCATCTCCGCCATGCCCATTATTGGGAGTAAGGTGCGGTTCGTCGCCTTGGGCGGGAACATCGTTGGCGAAAACGCCCTACTGCGGTTTTATGTGCTCCATGTGGTCATTCTTCCATTGCTTGCCTTTCTTTTCATTGGCATCCATTTCTGGCGCGTGCAAAAGGATGGCGGGCTGACGGTACGGTC
>DASPRY010000176.1:0-2048 GCA_035624215.1 Terriglobales bacterium | reverse complement strand
CATCAGGTTCTCGGACTGCTCGAAGGCAAGCTCGTCCCCATACCCTTTAATCTCGACAGCCTCGCCGCACTATTCCCCAGAAAGGCTGCCGCTCGAATCGAGAGGGCGTTGATCAACCAATACGGCTTTGGCAAAAGGGTGCCGATTTTGAAGCTGCGCATCTCGGAGCAGCCAGAAATTCGCGACTTTGCGGACTACGTGTATCGAAACGTATTCGAAGGTTACACCCTTAAGCAGTGGCAACTTCGTCCGGAAGATCTCAGCGCCAGTGTCACCGCGCGTGTGCCGGTTTCCATCAGCCGCGACAGGAGATATTTCCAGGACACCTATCAAGCCATGCCGCTTCTCGGTTACACCACAATGTTCCGCCGAATGCTGGAGCACCGCAATATCGAGGTCGCACTGAACTACGATTGGAAGCGTTCGATGTTGAAGGGCCGCCACTCCCGCGTGTTGTTCACCGGAGCGATCGACGAGTTCCTTGATTATCGCTTCGGGCCCCTACCCTATCGCAGCCTTCGCTTCGAGGAGCGCACACTGCAGAAGCTGCAGCATCAGCCGGTTGGAACCATCAACTATCCGAACGACTACAAGTTCACACGAATCACGGAACAGAAGATCATCACCGGCCAGCAGGCTGCGACTACGACTTTGATTACGGAATATCCGCAGGCCCACGAGCCCGGAGTGACAACCGCCTACTATCCCATCCCGCGCGACCGGAATCGGCTGCTTTACAACAGCTACGCGACGGTCGCAGAAGCCGAGTTTCCACATGTGTGCTTTGCTGGGCGTCTCGCCGACTATCAATACTGCAACATGGATCAAGCGTGCGCTCGCGCGCTTAAGCTTGCCTCGCAGCTGGGCGCTTAACCTAGAGCTTCCGGAATTTCAGAATACGTGCTGCCACGGTCGGTGAGGATCGCCGCCCTGCACGAGACGACTTGCGGAGGTCGGGGCTGGATCACGAAGCAAAAGCGCGGGAACGTCGTGACGGATGACCAGCTAAAACGTAGGCCGCCCATGTCGCGGATGCGGGATTTCCGATGTCTTGCTTCAGCCGACGGAGGCGCGGGCAAATGGTTGATGTGGCAATGTAGCCATAAACCCGCGAATCAGATATCTGCTCGAATGAGCGTCTTGACCTAAATGTCAAGCGGATCTTGGGACAACCATCATGGGACGATTGGTCCGCAAGCCGAAAAGGCCGGATGTCAATTTAGGAATCACTGGGCTTGAGGAAGACATTTTCGCGTCCAACAGTGCCGGCGATCACGCCGCCGCGAAGGCTGAACCCGGAGACGGATACCTTGAGCGAGTAGTGAAGTATGTTCCGGCCGAGATCATCGCGTTTTCAATGATTATCAATTCCATCTTGGATCAGGCGGTGAAAAACAGCGGACCGAATGCACTCATGGCAGGCTTGCCGGTAACCGCCATTGCGTGGGCTACTCTGCTGGCAGCGATGATCATGACCCCGGTTTTTTGTTGGTACGTGCAGGAGGATGGCGATGCATGGATCGCTAACGCCGTCGTATCTACATTGGCATTCCCCTTCTGGGCCTACCTGATCGGTGCCGTCGGATTTGCGGATTTTCACGACGGCAATCTTGCCGTGATCCTGGTGCTGGCCTTCATGGCAGCTAGCGGATTGGTTACGCCGAGGCCGTGCAAACCGACCCAGACCGAAGTGCAGCAGCTCGCTAGTGGCAAACCCCGTCTTATCGATACTAGTGCTTGGTTGCGCGACCGTCTTAGAGAGCTGTTCGACAGTGAGGCAAGAGCGAGCCACGCTCCGACCTCCTGATGTTTTGTGCTTGAATGCAAATGCGCCTTCGCCTCGCGCGCTTGGCCGCGCGGCGCATAGTCGACTGGATGCCTAAGGTCTGGAAAATCATCGCCCGTCCGACCTCCTTGGCCGGAGAAATCATGCTCAAGGAATATTACCTTGTGGCGATGGCCAGCGAACACGCGGCCATCGAGTATCTGCGATTGCGCAAAGAGCATCTTCGCAATGCTCAGCTGGAAAGCCGTGGCGAAGCATCGCC
>DASPRY010000173.1:0-7345 GCA_035624215.1 Terriglobales bacterium | reverse complement strand
TGCGATGTATAGCGCACAGAAACTAGAATCTTCCGCTCCAGAAGCTTCTCCATCAATCGGGTATTTTCTGCCGCCGAGCCAACGCTGAAGGTCACGATCCCGGAACGATACTGGCGTGCGAGCGGCGTGACGATCTCAATGCCGAGAGTTTGTAATCCTTCGATGAGGTGATCGGTCAAGGCATAGATATGTCCGGCGATGCGATCCTGGCCGAGAGACTGAATCATTTTCAGCGCAGCCGCTAATCCGATGCCTCCGGCGTAATTTGCCGTCCCCCCGATCTCATAAACCCGCGCGCCTTTCGTGAATTCATAATCCATGACCGGCCGGATCGATGGTGTCTGGAAATGGGCTCCCCATCCACCTTGTGGCGGCTCCACGTTCAGGTAACCAGTAAGAGGCGGTAGCAACCTTCGCAGCGCCTCCGGCCGGATGTACAAAAAGCCTGTGCCAAACGGAGAATTGAGCCACTTGTGTCCCCCGCAGGCAAGAAAGTCCACAGGAGTCTTTTTCACATCGAGAGAAATTGCGCCGAGCTGCTGGATCGCATCCACGACAAGCCATACTCCGTTTTCAGCACAAAGAGAGCTTAGTTTCTCGAGATCGCATCGAAAGCCATTACTCCACTGCACGGTACTAATACAAACGACTTTTGTCTTCGATGACAAACGCTCCGCAATGTTCTCCACTCTCACTTCGCCGTCCTGATTGGGGACAACATCGATGCTAATGCCCCGTGTCGCCAGTTGGATCCAAGGCACGGCTACTTCCAGAAACTCTAAATCGGATATAAGCACGCGGTCGCCAGGCGAAAGAGGAATCGATTGGGCAGCGATGCTGAGCCCGTGGCTGGTGCTTTCCACCAAGGCGATCTCATCTTCGCTCGCATTGATCAGCCGGGCGGCCTCCGGCCTGGCGAGAGCGCGCATTTCATCCATCGAGATGTGATGCAGAGTGGACGATCGCGACGGGCAAAGCAGCGTCATATCGAGAAAATTTCGGATCGCTTCGGTGGCCACACGAGGGGCAAGGCTTACGCACGCGGCATCCAGGAACGTCTTGTGCAGAAGCGCGGGAAATTGTTCGCGAACGCTCTCAAGATCCATTTCAGTCGCCGCTCACAGTGGCCTGCCGGTGATCAGCAGGTCGAGATTTTGTTCTAACACTTGGAGTACTGCCAGGACATCCTCGAGAGTATTGTAGACATGGAAAGAAAGGCGCAGCCCATCATGGCGGCTGGAACACACGATCCCGCTTGCCGCCAGTTTTTCGACCAATCCTGCGGCGTCCTTGCATTGCAAAACGACCAGTGGACCCACGCTCGTGGTTGGTGTCTTAGCACTGAGGCCCAATTTCTGCGCCCCGTCTAGAAGTGCGCTGGCCAGTTCGTGGATCTGCCAGGATACGTTGTCTGGTCCGATCTCCCGCAATAACTCAATACCCCGCATGGCTGCATAGATATTGGGCACGGGCGGAGATCCGGCTTCAAACCTGCGCGCCGAAGGAGCAGGATCGAAACATTTCACGTCGAAGGCGAAAGGATTGCTTTGCGCAAACCAGCCTGTAACCGTGGGCTGGAGAGATGCGATCAACTCCTTGCGGACGTACAAAAATGCCAAGCCGGGTGGTCCCAAAAGGTACTTCAGCGTGCCCGTTACATAGAAATCGACATCCGCAGCTCGAACGTTCACCGGCCGAGTGCCACAGTCTTGATAATCATCCAGCATAACCAGCGCGCCATTCGCGTGCGCAAGGCGCACGACTTCGCTGACTGCCGACCGGAAGCCATTCATGAAGCAAACTCCCGTCACGGGAACGATGAGAGTTTGGCGGTCGATTGCGCGCTCGTAATTTTCTGTCGGAATCGAATTGCCCACGGCGTTGACAAACTCGATTTGTGCTCCGCGCTTCTGCTGGGCGAGCCAAACATGGCCCATGGTCGGAAACTCGAATTCGCCCATTACCACTTTCTTTCGGCGATCGAACATCAAAGCGCTGGCAACCGAGTTTATGCCAGCCGATGCACAAGAGACAATGGCAACTTCGTCGGCGTTGGCGCCGATAAAACCGGCGAACTGCGATCGTGCTGCCTCATATCTCTCGACCCAAATATCCCACGGTGAACCATGCTCGTGCCAGCTGGCCACGTACTCACGAAAACCGTCCTCCACGGCGTCGGACAGCGCTCCTTGCGAGCAACTGTTCAGATAGATCTTGTTCCGGAGAAGGGGAAATCGCGATCTAATCGCTTGTACGTCGGGGCTGCTCAGCATCTCATGCTTCCTATCGAGGGAAATGTCCGACGGCAGGAGTAGCGCCGACACGGAAGACTGCGCTACTCCTGTTCCTGTAGGATTGTGTACTGCTTCAAAAAACCAATTTCATATTGAGTTGAAACTGGCGCTGCGAGCCCTCCCCGAAGTGCGAGTCGTTGTTCACACTGTCGGCTGTCCCAGTGACGAACTCCGCTCCTAAACTCGACTCAGGATTGCCAAAATTGGTGTGATTGAGGAAGTTGAAACCGTCGGCCCGGAATTGCAGCTTCACCCGCTCGCCAATCGGAAACCACTTTGCAACCGAGAAATCCCACTGAGTAAGCCACGGTGCCGGAAGGCTGTTGCGCGCGCAATTCCCGAAAGTCCCAGGACTGGGTTCGGCGTAACCGCTCACGACGTAAGGTATGGTGAAGTTTTTGAGTTGCGTCACCAAAGGACCCACGCAATTCGGCACGTCGTGGAATTCGCCCGTACCGCTGATATCGTCATACGTCAGAACCGGCAGGTACATGGAATCGTGCCAAGTGACAACGCCCGACAACTGCCACTGGTTCACGAGGTACCCCATCCCCTTGCTGTGCGTGAACGACGGGAATTGGTAAACGTAAGAGGCGGAGATAGCTTGAGGCACGTCAAATTCGGAGTTGGCCCGATTGGCCTTTGGATCCATGGAATCTTTGGGCACAAATCCACTGGTGCCGAAGAAGTCCATGGTTTCGGACGCCTCGTCGATCGCGTGCGCCCAGGTGTAGGCGAACTCGGTCGTCAAACCGTGATAATTCTTGGTCTTCAGCTGAATTTGCAGCGAATTGTAACTCGAGTTGTTGATCGAGCTGATGGTGTTGATCTGCCCGAACTGCGGGTATTGGCTGTAGTAAGGCCGCGCCAGTTGTTCTGCCGTGCTGTTGCCCTGATCTACCGGCGAAGGGGGAGGCATATTCACGTCCGGGTAACCGTAGATGTGCGTGCCTTTCGAACCGACGTAGCCGATCTGCAACACCATGGCCGCCATCAACTCTTGCTCCACATTCAGGTTCCAACTCTGTACGTACGGGGGCTTGAGGTTCGGATTCACCGCGACCAGGTTGAATGGCGGCGTTGGTACGAGGCCCGTCCCGAAGATCGGAACATTCGGCTGGATTGGGGTGCTCACAAGCGGGTCCGTATAAATGCCCAGCCCGTTAATCGGATTCGTTGCCAAACCCGGATTGCTGTTCGTGAGGTTAAACGTCTGTCCAACCAGCACATCCAGCGGGCTATCCACATAGTAGATTCCGTAGCCTGCTCGAATCACGGTGTGGAGTCCGTGGAAGGCGAAAGGTGAATACGCAAAGGCAACGCGCGGCGAGAAATTCTTATACACGTTATTGTAGATATCGCCATGGATTGGAACCAGTCCCTGGCTCGGCAGGAAATTCGAGAAGCGCCCGCGGTCTTCCTGCGGAACCCCGAAGAAATCCCAGCGCAGGCCGGCAATGAGTGTAAGTTTGTGCGTCAGCTGGTAGGTATCGTTGGCGTACAGGCCAATGACATTCTGATGAATGTCGAAACGCGTGCTGCCGCGCGATATGTTTGTCGCGCTCGGGTCAGGAAGCCCAGCCAGCAGGTCGGTCAGGGCCTCAAGCCTGGATATTTCTGGGGATGCGGGGGTTGTGTTGGGGAAAAGAGTGTCCCCGACCTGACTTCCATCAAACGTGAGCAATCCACGGAAGTTGTCGTTGTTGAAGCCAAACACTTTGTTCAGTTCCCAATTCGCACCGAACTGAAAGCTATGCTTCCCTCGGCTGAACGCCGCGTCGTCGTTCCACTGGAACGTCTCGCTGGTCCGCTGTCGCGGATAACTCGGGTCGGTGCCTAGATTCTCGAAAACACCGGCGCCGAGATCGATTTCGGGCAGGCCGTAGTTTTCAGGACTTGCGCCGGTATCCAGATCGATTGAGTTCGGATTAAATGTGTTGTCCGCCGGGAGGAATTTGAGATAAACATGGTTGTAAGAGAGGCGGAACACGTTGATCAGCTTGGGCGAGAAAGTATGCGATTCGCTGATTGCGAAATTCTGCGGCCGGATGGGCGTGACTCCGTAGTATTGCGGCAACTGCGAGCCGCCCGTGGGTGAATCGGAGCCCTGCGGAAAGTTGTCTTTGCCGTTGCCAAACAGATAGCGGCCTGCCAACTGATCGCTAGTCCCCAAGCGGTGATCGATCTTGACGGAAAAGCTGTCTGGGGATTGGCTGCCTACGCCGCTGACGGCGAACTGACCGGAATAGGGTTGATACAGTTTCAGAATCGCCAAGCCGAGAGGATTCGGCGTTTGCGGCGGGGTCGCTCCGGCCAAAGCGGTCTCTACCTGCTGGATTTCTGCCGTGCTGGGCGCGAAAGCAAGAGTCGAACTCCCCAAACGGCTGCGGCCGCCATCGTATGCGCCATAGAAGAACGTCTTGTTCTTAATGATCGGGCCTCCGAAGCTGCCGCCATATTCATTCCAAACAAAATGAGCCTTCGGAATCCCGGCGAGATTCTCGAAATAGTTGTGGGCGGTAAGCGAGGCATCGCGATGTTGTTCATAGAGCGAGCCGTGAAAGTCGTTGGTTCCACTCTTGAGGACGACGTTTATCGCCCCCGCGCCTGCTTCCGTATCCGCGGCACCCTCGGTGACGACGCTCATTTCCTGAATCCCGTCGGGCGGCAGCCGCGTGGCTGCGGTGTAGGAATTTCCGCCTTGGTTCATGGCCGGCAATTGCCGGTAGGCATCCATGTTTTGCGAGCCGTCGATATTGAAGCTCACGGAGCGGCTCGGCGCACCATTGATGGCGATCTGGGTAAAGGTGTAGGCCGTGTTGGTGGAGGTGCCCGGCAGGAGAAACGCGAAGCGAGTGTAGTCGCTGTTGCCCATAGGCAATTCGGTTACCTCCTGCGCCGTGATGTTGCCGCCGACCGTATCGGTCTCAGTCTCCAGGATCGGCGCTGCGGCACTGACCTCAACCCGCACCTCGACTCTTCCGGGTACGAGTGTCACGTTGATTTCGTTCACCCGGTTCAAGCTGGTGCTGATGTTCGTCTGGACGGAGGACTTGAAACCGTTCTTCGTTACGGTCAGTGTGAAGGTTGCCAGCGGCAACTCCTGGAAGTGAAACGCACCGTTGCTGTCGGTCTTCACGGAACGTTCCAGGCCGATCTCGGCGCCGGAAAGCACCACCTGAGCACCCTCGATGGCCCCACCCGAGCTGTCGAGCACGGTGCCGGTGATGCGGCCGGGAAATATCTGGGCGTGCGAACTTCCCCCAAGAACAACCACCAAACAAAGCGCAAGCAACATGGAGAGGATTAAGCGCACACGAAACATAAACGCCCCCATAGACACGATGATTAGATTGGTTCTGCCCTGCATAGCTCTCCTCCGAACTCCGCTGCGAGTTGGAGTCACCCTGGTAAGCATCCGCTGGCCCCCAACTTTTACACGGGGAAGCATGACATGTCAAGAAAAATCTTATAGTATACAATTGATATGCAATGCGGAAGGCTCGCAAATTCTGCGGTAGTGGATCAGTATGTCATACTGACCCACAACCAATTCTGCGATATGCTACCGTACGTCGCCCCCATAATGAAGTGAGAAAGAATGAATACGGAGTGGGAGGATGGATGACCAGGCTCAGGAAATTAAGGCACGTGCGAACCTCGCGGCAGCAGCCTGTCAGCGCGGCTCCGGCCGGCACACTACTGCACGGAATGGAAAAGCCTCCTGAGGACTTACTAAGTGAGCAAGTGTATCAGTCGTTGAAACGGGACATCGTCACTGGGATACACCCGCCGGGCGAAGCACTGAGTGAGAAGGATCTCGCCGGGAGATACAAGAGCAGCCGCACGCCGGTGCGCGAGGCCGCCGTCCGGCTCCAACAGGACAACCTGCTGCGTGTGGTCCCCAATCGGGGCTACTTCGTCACCAAGATATCGGTACAAGATTTGATCCAGTTGTACGAATACCGGGCAACGGTGGAGTGTGCTTGCGCGGAGCTGGCCGCCACAAAAGGTATGAATCCCGAATTGATGGATAGCCTGGAGAAGTTGGCCCAGACGGAATACAAGATCGACGACCGGAGAAGCTACATTCATTTCATTACGGCAGACACGGCTTTTCACATCGGCATCGCACAATCGGCGCGAAACCAGTTCCTGCTGCGGGCGGTCGAAACGGTCCGCTGCCAAATGGAACGGATCATGTATGCCGCAATCGACATCGGGTATTACGGAGAACTGCCAGTTCGCGAGCATTGCGAAATCTTGGACGCAATCAACAACCGCGACCCACAACGAGCACGCCAGCTGATGTATGGTCACATCTTTGGCTCAAGGGACAAAGTTCTTCGGGTCGCCGACGGCGCCCGCGGGCAGTTTTGACGTTCTGCACACTGTCTACTCGCATTCCGATGCCCTCAAAGGCAGCTATACGAAACGTCGCTCATCGGGCTTGAGGCCTGTGCGGGAGCACACTTCCTGAGTGCTGTATTGCAAGGACAGATGCCGGCAGGTTCGCCGTATAGGCCAGCAGCTGTTGCCGTCCGAACTTCTTGCGAACCAGTACCTTGTTACGCTCTCCCAATGCAACGAGGTGGAAGGTAGTCTTGCCCAGATCGATTGCGATAGATGCGATGTGCATGCGATGATCCTCCCGATGTAAACTGCCGAGCCGTACCACTCGGCGGACCATCTCATTAATGGCCATGTTCCATCTGCTCGCGATTATCAACTGGCGTGTCGGCGCGTAGTGGGTGGATACTACGGTCTCACGCCGTTCGGGAAGATCATGAAGCAGCTCGTCTAAGTATTCGGAGACCATGCAGAAGAAATTCATCACTCTCTTAGCGGCCGGGCACATGTTCTCCGATATCAACCAGGGTGCATTGCCGGCCTTGTTGCCGTTCTTGATGGCAACCCGACATTTTTCTTACGCCACGGCTGCGAGCTTAGTTTTCATGTCCAATCTGGTCTCGTCTGTGACACAGCCGATTTTTGGACACGTGGCCGATCGCTGCCGCGTGGCATGGTTTGTGCCTGCCGGAATCCTCGCT
>DASPRY010000164.1:0-7947 GCA_035624215.1 Terriglobales bacterium | reverse complement strand
CGCGATTTATCGCCGCGAAACCTCGCGCTTGAAGCTTGGGCCGGCTTACTCCGCGGTATTTCCTGGATGGATGCATGTAACCAAAAATTAACAATCAACACGGAGTACACGGCTGTCGCCGCAGGGTAAAATTATCAGGCCACATCCAGGAAACGGCTCGACCGCTCCGAGTCCGGAAAACGTCCTATGTCGGCACGCAAGATTCTGCTCACGCCCGTCACCCTCGTAGCCGCCGTCGTTCTTCTAGTCTCTCTCGGCTGCCTTTTCTGGCTCAGGTTGAGTAGACCGGGTGGGCGTTCAAAGATCAGCCAGGACAGCATTATTCTCAGACTGAGCGGGTCTAACACGATTGGAGCGGGTCTAGCGCCTGCGCTGGCAGAAGAGTTTCTCAAGCAACAGGGCGCTACGGAAGTCAAAACCGTCCCCGGGGACCGGGATGACGAAGTGCGTGTGCGCGGGGTCCTGCCCGGTGATCATGCTCCCAAAGCCATTGAGATTCATGCACACGGCTCAGTCACCGCTTTTAAGGACTTGGCCGATGGCCAGACCGATATCGGAATGGCCTCTCGAAGAATCAAAACGGAAGAAGCGCAGCAATTAGCCAGCCTCGGAGAGATGACGTCTCCGGCCTGCGAACACATCCTTGGGTTGGACGGGATTGCGGTTATCGTCAGCAGTAAGAATCCAGTGCGGGCCCTCACGAAAGATCAGATCGCGCAAATCTTCAAAGGTGCGATCGGGAATTGGCTGCAGGTGGGCGGGCCGGACGGGGTCATCCACCTGTATGCTCGCGACGACAAGTCGGGAACCTACGATACATTCAGGACGCTTGTACTCGGTAATGCGCCATTGGCACCCGCCGCGGCGCGGATCGAAGACAGTCGCAGACTTTCCGACTCCGTGGCCCACGATCCCAACGGAATCGGATTCGTTGGTCTGGCGTACGTTCAGGACGCACGATCCATCGCGGTTTACGAGGAGGGCGCCGCCCCGCTCTTGCCGAGTCCCTTTTCCGTGGCCACTGAGGACTACGCTCTTTCGCGGCGCTTGTTCCTTTACACGCCCCTGCACCCTCAGAATGAACTAACTGGCAAGTTTGTGGACTTTGCCCTGTCTGGCGTAGGACAAAACATCGTAGCGGAGATCGGGTTCGTGAGCTTGAACCTCATGGCTGCGGCAAACGCCGCCACCAACTCCACCGCCGTGCCAGGAGACTACCGTCGGCTCACCAGTGGCTCCGACCGCTTGTCGCTCGATTTCCGTTTCCGCGAGGGCAGCTCGCAGTTCGACAATAAAGCAGTGGCCGACCTCGGCCGGGTCATTACCTTTGTTACCGACCTGCACTATAGCGGCGACAACTTGATGCTGCTGGGTTTCGATGACAGCAAAGAAGCCACCGCCAACCTCTCGAAAGATCGTGCCGATGCCGTGGCAATGCAGTTTCAGCAGCGGGGTGTGAAGCCCGCCACAGTGGTGGGATTCGGCTCACAAATTGCCGTGGCCTCGAACGACACTCCAGAGGGAAGGCAAAAAAACCGAAGAGTAGAAATCTGGTTGAGAAGATAAGAAGATCGTCACGCCGTAGCAAGGGCAGAATCGAAAATCAACCAATCCCTTACCGGCTGTGCCGCGGAGCCGAGCTAGTAGTACGAAACCTTTTCACTTCTGTCTCAACTCTTTCCTGGGTTGATGATAACTATCGCAACCAGGCGATTAAACTCAGAGCCGCTACTTATTCCTATGAGTGCGGAAGATCGTAATCGAAACATGTCCACCCGGATCGTCGACTAGCTCTACCTTCACCGGTGTGGGAAGCTCGGCGTAGAACCAGGCCGAGTTCTAGTATTTTTGCGGGATTGTGAGCACCATGTCCGCCAGATAACTTTGACGACTTCATCTCGTTCGCTGCTTGCAGGAGGCAGTCGGTGGACAACGATCAACACAAACAAAAAGAAAACTTGAGCGATGTTGCCGGTCAAGCAAAGCGTTCAACAAAGATCAGAATCATCGAAGATGCGGAAGCCACAGGCGAAACGGCGGCAGCCTACGATTTCTGGCGCTCCGGATCGGGCAGGCAGCAGGTTCCCGGGATCATCAAATGCTTCGGCGCACGACCCGATTTCCTGCGAAAAGTAATCGAGATGGGCAACACGGTGCACTTCTCCGAGGGACACCTCTCACGCCGTCACAAGGAGATGATCGCCAGCTATGTCTCGTTCCTGAACCGGTGTCCGTATTGACTGGACAGTCACGCTTACTTCCTGCGTGTTCAGGGAGCCCCCGATTCATGCGTACAGGCCCTCGTTGAGGGGAAGCTGGACGCGGCCGGCCTCACTCCGGCCGAACGTGCTTTGCTCCGCTACGTCGAGATCATCACGAAAGCTGCGGATCGCTCTACGGCCGAAGATGTGGAAAAATTGCGGGTGGCGGGCTGGAAGGAAGAGCAAATCGCAGAGGCCGTGTATATCGCGGCACTGTTCGCCTTCTTCAACCGGGTCGCCGACGCTTTCGGAGTTCCTTCCCAGAATTATCTTCTGAGCGGCAAACTGACTCCCTAGACTTCACCGCCACAATTCTTGCCAGCAGGCTTGATCCTCCAAGAATCGAAGCGCACAGCGCAGCTATCAATCTCTGACCGTAGGCACCGGTTCGGATCTGCCGCTTTTCATGCTGCGATACGCCGCATCCAGAATTTCCTGATTCTGCCAGCCTTCCTCGCCCGGAACAGGGAACTGGCTCTTGCCCTGGACCGCATCAGCGAAGGCGTCGACTTGACGAGCGTAAGCATCCTGGTTCGAGACCGTCTCGGTTTCCACGACGTCCCAGCCACGCCGTAAATCCAAATTAACCGGCCTATCTACAGTCAATCCATTGTCCGCGCGCAGCACTCCTGATTCGCCCACAAATTCCAAAGGCGTGCGATAGTCAGCGCGAAACGAGACTGCCACCGTCCCAAGGGTTCCGCGCGCAAACTCCAGAAGCAATGTGGCGGCGGCTTCTACTTCTCCGGAGATGGCATCACTAAAACCCAGCGCGGTCACCCGCGTGACTTCGTCCTGCAGGATGAAGCGCAGCGCATCGACGCAGTGTACGCCCACGTCGGCAATCGGTCCCCCTCCCGCGATGGCAAGATTAGTGATCCAGGTACGCGCGTGGCCCGCTCCTCCGGGAAAAGAGAATTCTGAGCGGGCAAAAATCGCCTTGCCGATCTGCCCTGCTGCCAGGCGATCACGAAGCCAGCGCGTACTCTTTTCAAAGCGGAATACCTGGGCCACTCCCAGCAAAACTTTACTGGCGCGGGCGGCTTCGACCATTTGCCGGCATTCGTCTGCATTGACCGCCATCGGTTTTTCGCACAGAACCGGCTTGCGATATTTGATCGCGAGAAGAACATCTTGCAAATGGCAGGCGTTCGGTGAGGCAACGAACACCGCCTCCACTTCCGGCGAGCGGCAGAGATCCTCGGCTGAGCTGAATGCCTGCGGAATCTGGAACCGACTCGCCGACTCGCGCGCTTTTTCCGGATCACGCCGTGAGAGCGCTACCACCCGGCAGTTGTTTGCTGCCGCAAAGCCCGGCATCAGCCGCTTGACGGCGTGCAAGCCGAAGCCGACGATCCCGAAATTGACCATGCTGCTTGAAGACTCCGGATAAAAGATCCCGGCCAGCAAATCGCAAGAGCAATTCGCGCTAGTGGCCCACCGAAATGCCGCCCACGATTGCGCTCGTGGTGGCTGACTTTGGACCGGCGGCGGTCAACTCTCCCGTCCCGGACCCCACCAGGAACGAACTAATCGTTTTTGCGCCCTGGCTGACCACGTAGACGAAATAACCGTTAGGATCGGCCACCACAAACGTCGGTGCAATCCCGCAGCTGACCGGCGAACCGGTAAGGGTCGAGGCGAATCCTGTGGCGGGAGCAATGGAGTATTCCGTGATGTTGTTCGATGACTCGTTCACAATGTACAAGTACTGGCCGTTTGGCGATGTAGCCAGAGCAACAGGAGTTGTGCCAGTAGCAAAGGGCGAGCCTGGGACGTGACTCAGAGCGCCGTTCGCTGCGATGGCCAGGACCGAAACCGTGTTGGCGGTCGAATTGGCCACATAAACAAAGTGCCCCGCGGGATCCATCGTCAGGGCGAACGCGCCGGTGTCGGACGGGAAGGGCGATCCGGAAACCAGTTGCAGAGCTCCCGATGACGCTACCGAGTAGCCGAAGATTACTCCCAGGTTGGTGTTGACCACGTAGAGGAAGTTCCCCGAAGGTGTGACCGCGAGGGCCACGGGATTGGGCGACGTTGAAACCGGAGTTCCCGCTGCCTGGCTCAGAGCTCCGCTGGCCGAGTTAATGGAATAGACCGAAATGCTGCTGCCAATTTCGTTCGCCACAAAGAGCAGGCTCCCGGCTGAATTCATGGCCATCGCGGCCGGATCCAATCCGGTGGTGGTGCGAGGAAAAATCTCCGTCAAAGATCCGATCAGGCTGTTGACGCTATACAACGAGATGCTGTTATCAATGCGGTTGGCTACGTAGGCATACCTGCCGGAAGGACTCAATAGAATCGCCGCCGGCGAGGTGCCAGCCAAATAGGGCGAGCCGATAATCTCAGTAAACGCACCGCTGACATCTCGGATGCGGTACGCTGCTACTCCGTTCGAGTCCGGCAGCGTCACGTACGCAACGTGAGTTCCCGGGGCGCAACCCGTCAAAGCCAGGAACAGCAACGTTGATAGCAGCAACATCGCTTTGCCGACTATGGACATGTTCCTGCCACCGTCTGCAATCGTTCTGATATCGCTCCCTGCCTTTGTTTGCCTGACCGTCATAACTTGCGGTGATGACCGATGTGGCCGAAGTGAAATACCAGGCCAGTTGAAACCCGCGCATCATTTTGACTTTTCTTGAATGTATCGCTGTGGAAGACATCGATCTGAAGGACCCGGATGCTGAACCGGTCCCTCCAGTCGTGGTCGTAGCCGAAACCCGCGCCAAAGGAGCGGCCCACACTCTCGAATCCGCTCCGGGTCGGCTGCACAATGCTCACGTTGTTTTGCGCTTTGCCAAACAAGCCATGAACAAAAATATTCGAGGTGTCTCGTCTCCAGGTATACTGCGGGCCGATCATGAAATGATAGCTGCTCATTTGCGAGCCGTAGTTGCCGCTGACGTTGGCCGTGACTGCAAGCCACAACTTGATATTGAACGTTCCCTCCGCATTGAATCCGTACAGATTGGTGTCGTTGGGATATCCGATGGTCAGGGCATTAAAGCGCATATAGGAGAATCCGCCGAATGCGTCAACCCGAGCTGCTTCCTGCGCGCGCAAAGGGGAAGCTGAGATCAGCACCAGGAAGAGAATAACGCTCGCAACACTGAAGTCTGCCCTGCCTGCAAATTTGTGAATCATTCGTACGAGAATGCGGAACCCTGCTTTCAAACCTGAGTGATGAGGTGAGCCTACTATAACAGGTTGGTTGGGTCCGGGGTTTGGATGGGTGGCGCGTTCCGCGTTTTTCAGCGAAAGCGCGGCATTTTAGAGGTTATTTGTGCGCCATTGCACCGACCAGCGATTCAAAAATCTTAACCCCGTCGATGCCACCGAGCTCGGGTTCCGCGGCGCGTTCCGGATGCGGCATCATGCCCACTACGTTGCGGCCCGGATTGCAGATTCCCGCAATATTGTCCAACGATCCATTGGGATTGGCGTCGGGCGTGATTCGGCCATCCAGCTCGGCATACCGAAACACGATCCGCCGATCGCGACGCAGCTCCGCCAGCGTGGAGTCGTCGCAAAAGTAGTTGCCCTCCATGTGGCCAATAGGAATCGTCAAAACTTCGCCCTCCCGGCATGCATTGGTGAATGGGGTGTCTGCGCTTTCCACGCGCACGTGCACGGGCTTGCACACATACTTCAGACCAACATTGCGCATGAGCGCGCCCGGCAGCAACCCTGACTCGCATAGAATCTGGAATCCGTTGCAGATACCAAGCACCAATCCACCAGCATCAGCGAACTTCTTCACCGACTCCATGACCGGCGAGAATTTTGCAATCGCCCCAGTGCGCAGATAATCGCCATAGGCAAATCCGCCGGGTACGATGATGGCATCACAGTCTTCGAGGTCATGAGATTCATGCCACAGGAACGTCACCGGCTGCTTGGCAACCTGCTGGATCGTCCAATACGCGTCGTGATCACAATTCGACCCGGGAAAAATGATTACGCCAAATTTCATGTGACGATGGCCTTGTGGTGGATTCTCCCTCAAGTCTAACATGCGTAAAATGGCTCTCCGACGACTGATTTGATTCCTGCTTCATCAGAAATTCGTATGAATTTAGGTGAGCATTTTCGGATAACCGGGGGCGCGCTCAAGAACTGGCTGCTCGCTCAGACCTTGGATTCAATTGCTGTGGGGTGTCTCTGGCTGATTGGCCTGCACTATTTGAAAATTCGGCTGGCGCCGCTCTGGGCGCTGCTGGCGGCATTTCTGCAGTTCATTCCACATCTGGGCGCGGTGCTCGGAATGATTGGGCCCGTGCTGGCTGCCGCAATTGGTTGGGCCGACTGGCGGCATCCGCTGTACGTGTTCATGCTATACGCCGCGATCGCCGTACTGGATGGCTTTCTCCTGCAGCCCTATCTCATGAAGCGCACGGCCAAGGTACCCATTTGGGCATCCATTCTCGCGCCCATCGTTCTCGGATTCCTGATCCCGTTCTGGGGAGTCTTGCTCGCGCCACCAATGCTGGCCGTGGTTTACGCCTACAAATCCCGACGGGCCGAACCAGAGATAAGTTAGCCCCTCAAATGGACGTGGAATTCCCCTGACCGAAAGGGAAAACCCCCGCTGGTCGACCTACTGCGGCGTTACGTTGAAATCCACCGTATTGGAATTCAACCCTCCGCTCAGCACATACACCTTCACCAGCCCAGTAAACTGCAGGTCCTCCGGAGTCAGGGAGACTACGAGCTGGTTGGGCGTGATGAATGTTGTGTGTTGCGGCACCCCATTCCAGAAAACAACGGATGCGGTGCCGAAATTACCACCGTTCACCGTCATCATGAATGGCACGCTGTTCACGGGCGTGGCCGCAGGTGACAACTCTGTAATCGACGGTGCGAGCACGACCGTATTCACCGTCGTCTTCGGATCCGAGCCTTTCACGGCATTTCCGCATCCGAGCGAGATGAGTGTGACGAGCAGGCTGGCGAAGAAGACTGGGAGAGATCGCATAGCTGCCTCCAGCTACTTACCTCCGCGATGCGGCGCACCCTACTAAGCTGCCCGCCAGTCGCGGCATTTGGCCTGATTTTACAAGAGCAGGGAAGCGCTGTACGGGAAAAATCTGGCCCACTTTCCTTCGCATGTTGCAAGATTTTTACGCATTGCAAAATCTTTCACTCTCGAAAAATCTGTCATTCCGACCGCAGCGCAGCGGATTATCGCGCACGTTCTGAAACCGGCCAGACCAGTGTTGTCAGCAGTCCCACCGCGATCCCCAGCGACACTTCTATGAAGCGATGAAGCGCCACCATCCAGGGCCCACGCTCGTGGCCGACCAACAAAACGATCGTCAGAGCAATCGCGGCAAAGCGGTACGCGGTGCGCAGCCGCAAAACTGCGCTGACAATGCCGCAGACCAGGATGCCGACGCCATAGACAATCCAGTTAGGCTGAAAGAAGCTCGCAATCACCGCGCCCAAAGTTGCTCCCAGAGCCGTTCCTACGAAGCGCTGCCACGCGAGCGTCAGCGGATTGACGGTTGAGAGCATGATCACAATGGTCGAAAGCGGCGCCCAGTAAAACTCCGGCAGCTTCAAGCTGCGTGCCAGCACCAGCGAGATCACCGTGGACACAGCCGTCCTCAGAGAATGGATGACTGCCTCGCGGCTAAGTCCCAGCACCCTGGCCCAATCTGCCATAAGCAGGGGATTGTATCGT
>DASPRY010000161.1:0-2635 GCA_035624215.1 Terriglobales bacterium | reverse complement strand
TATCGCGTGGGGGACGAGATCCGTTTCGGCGCCGACGTGGTTCTGGCGTCGGGAAAAGCCTAAAGCGGTTTTGTGGAGCGCCGGGCGTCTTCGCCCGGCCACTACAGCATCCCTGGACGCGCGAGACGTCCGTCGCTCCATTGAACACAGTCGGAGACCGAAGGATTGTGAAGATCAAAGTGGCGTGGATCGGAAAGACGAAGGAGCCGGCGATTCAGGCTCTGACGGATGAGTATTTGAAACGGATCGGGCGCTATGCCGAGGTTGCGGGCTTGGCATTAGGGGACGAAGCCGCGATTTTGTCGCTGGCGGCGGGTGAGGGGCAGAAGAAGCAGAAGAAAGAGCGATACAAGCTGATTCTCCTCGATTCGCGGGGGAAACAGCTTTCATCCGAGGAGCTGGCCGAGTTTCTGGAGCGCGAGCAGGTGAATGCGACTCCGCTGCTGTTCGCGATTGGCGGCAGCGACGGCTTCAGCGACGATGCTCGGCGCGGCGCCGCTTTTACCCTGTCGCTGGGAAGGATGACGCTGCCTCACGAGCTGGCGCGCGTGGTTCTGGTGGAGCAGCTTTATCGTGCTTTTACCATTCTCGCAAATCATCCCTATCATTTGGGACATTAACTGAATGGTAAAGGGACAGCGGCCGGTCAGCCCCAGCCCGCGAGTTCCATTTCCTTGCCCCGATGTACTTCTGACAGCTTCCCACGGGGGCGGAACTGGCTTATGGTTGTGCTTGACAGGCGGAACAGGTCTGAATTTGTTAGCGAGGGTCCTCCCCCAATGAAAAACCCGTACGACATACTACGAATGAAAGAGCAGGAGTTGATGCGGGTCCGGAAAGAGATGGACGCTCTGCGGATCGCAGCGCGCTTGCTGGACGCCCAGGATCCGGGAGCCGCGAAAGTCGTGGATCAGCCGAAGCTGCAACGTGTCGTGCAAATGCCGTAGAAGATCTACTCCCCCGTTTGACTTGAGGCGGACGGAAGCCAAAACCGTCCGCCTTGTCAATTTGTAATCTGTAATTTGGTAATTTGTAATTTGGTAATTTGAACCCCTCAGTTGCGGTGAGCCTAGCAGGCTGCGGAAAAACTAGTCCCCAAGGGGAAAGCGTTGCCTCAGCGGCTAAACAGATTGCTGAAAAACTCGTGCCTCGCGCCCCAGTCGCCCTCAGCGGCTAAAGCCGTCGATGAAAGCAAGCCAGTTATCGCAGCGGTAAACCGCTGCGCCACCCAAAATCAAGTGCAAGATCGACTTTTTCAGCGGCCTGTTAGGTCTTAGAATTTACCCAATTACACAATTGCCATCTTGCAAAATCCTCCGCATCGTCGTTCCTCTCCGCGTACAATAATGCATTCGCCTCTATGTCCGATCTGCGCCGTGGTCTCATCATCGTGAATACCGGGCCGGGCAAGGGGAAGACTACGGCGGCCATGGGGACAGCGCTGCGGGCAGTTGGGCAGGGGATGCGCGTGCTGATGCTGCAATTTCTGAAGGGTTCGTGGCATTACGGCGAGCTGGATGCGGTCAAGGCTTTCGGCGACAAGTTCGTGCTGAAGCAGATGGGACGCGGCTTCGTGAAAGTGGGCACCGAGAAACCAGACCCCGAAGATGTGCGCATGGTGGAAGAAGGCTGGGCCGAGGCTGAGAAAGCGATCATGTCCGGGGAATGGGACCTGGTGGTGCTCGACGAAATCAATTACGCCATCAGCTACGGCATGCTGGACCCGGCGAAAGTGGTCGAGTCTCTGAAAAGGAAGCCAGAGATGGTGCACGTCATCTTGACCGGAAGGAACGCGCATCCGACGATTGTCGAGCTTGCCGATACGGTGACGGAAATGCGGCAGATCAAGCACGCCTACGAGAAAGGCGTGATGGCGCAGAGAGGAATCGAATACTAGTTGCCAGCTGCCAGTAAGGGCGGGTTTTACTGGCAACTGACCACTGACCACTGTTTCTATGACTTGGTTCAAGCGACAATCCGGTGAATTGGACACTTCGGGCGAGAAGAGAGTGCGCACCGAGGGGCTGTGGGTGAAGTGTGACGGCTGCCGCCAGATCATCTGGAAGAAAGATTTGGAAGAGAATCTCAACGTCTGCCCAAAGTGCGGCAAACACTTTCGCATCGACGCCCGCACCCGCCTGGCGCAGCTTCTCGACGACAATCAATACGAAATTTTCGATAGCAATCTCGCCTCCACCGACCCTTTGAAGTTTGTCGACCTGAAGGCGTACTCCTCGCGGCTGAAGCAGGCGAGGACGGACTCGGGGCTGAAGGACGCCGTCATCAATGCGCAAGGCAAACTGAACGGCCGTCCGGTGATTGTGAGCGCGATGGAATACTCGTTCATCGGCGGGAGCATGGGAGCGGTGGTGGGCGAGGCGATTACGCGGGCGATCGAGAAGGCAATGGAAACGCGGAGGCCGATCATCGTAGTTTCGGCGTCGGGGGGCGCACGCATGATGGAAGGCGTGATCAGCCTGATGCAGATGGCGAAGATCTCGGCGGCGCTGGCGCGGTTGGACGCGGCGCGGGTTCCGTACATTTCGGTTTTGACCGATCCGACGACGGGCGGAGTGACGGCATCGTTTGCCATGTTGGGCGATCTGAACATCGCCGAGCCGCGGGCTCTGATTGG
>DASPRY010000155.1:0-2246 GCA_035624215.1 Terriglobales bacterium | reverse complement strand
ATCACCATGATCCACGATGCCGGCTGCGAGATTTACGCCTGCCGCGCCACCGTGGAAATGTTTCATCTGAAGCGCGAGGACTTCTGCGACGAGGTAGACGGAATCATTTCCGTCGGCCAGTTTTATGAAAAATCCGCCGGGGCGCAGATCATCTTCACTTAAGATTCTCTGCCAGTTGATCGGGTTTGCCTCATTCGCTTCACACATGCCAAGGCGGATCTGGTGAGACATTGTTCTGTTCTACGTTTTATGTGGACCAAGGGCTTGATTCGACAATCAATGCCAGACTTGGTAAGAGGCAGGCGACCTGCCCTGATACATTCGTCGAAAAGAGCTTCGTACGCTATTACGGCTGCACCAAAATTGCTAAGCACAACTCCGATGACGACTCCGCCAAACGCTGACCGAACAATGCAACCATCCACCATCTGTACGAAATATGTAGGAACATTGTCCTGATGGATTACAAAGGCGAACAAGACCAAGTCTGAAAGACGAAACGAAGGTATGGGCACCGAGAAAATGATCCAGACGCAACCAACCTTAATTTTTTGCTCCAAACGATCCTGAACTCAGGCCATCCCGAGATAATGTCATCCACGGCTTGATCTTGCTGCTGCGGTGTTGCCCCCTGCGGCAAGACCCTCTTGTGAGTTATGTCGGGCTGTTGATCTGGTACACGCGGCAGGTCTTCGACGGTCGGCTTCGAAAGCGTTAACTGCTCGGCTTGAAGGTACTGCTCTAGAGTTTCGTACTTGAGGTTGTGAATTAATGATCTTTGGTCGCCAAGCCGGTACTGCGGTTTTTCTGGTCACGCTTACGCTCTGGATCCAGTGCCTCGGGATCGCGGTGCTTATTCACTGGGCGAGAGCCAGCATTGAGCGCGGAGTCGCCCGCCTGAGCACACTCCACGGCGCCGTCCTGATGATTCGATTTTCAATCCTGGTGGTTGTTCTGCATTTCTTGCAGATTCTCTTATGGTCAGTGTTCTACCATTTGTATTGCTTTCCGTCGTGGGAGTCCTCTTTTTACTTTTCAGCCAGCAGCTATTCGACGGTCGGCTATGGCGATATCGTCCTGCCTCGAGTGTGGCGTCTGCTGGGGCCGGTTGAGAGTGTTACCGGTATGCTGATGTGCGGCATCTCCGTAAGTTTCCTGTTTGTAGTGGCCACCAAGTTAGTCGAGCGTGAGTCAGGCGCCCCGCCGACGAAATAGGGAAATGGCTCCGATGCGCGTTCACCGAGACCCTGAACATCGTTTAACGTATCCCCTGGGAGTCGATTGACAAGGCTTTGCCGGGAATCAACCGCGAGGTTTGCGCTTCGGCACACCTTTTTGCCTCGCCCAAAGTCCTGACTCAAAAGGTTAAGAGGGCACCGCTTGGGCGGACGCGTGGTTTTCCGAATTGACCCGCTGAATACTCATTGCAGTTTCCGAGCGCTTGGAAGTATCAGTCAAATTCCGCAGCCATTCGAAGGTTGACTGCGACAACATCTCTTCGCGGCACCGCCAGCGCCAATTTCCACCAGGCCGACCGGGCACGTTCATCCGGCTTTCCGCGCCAAGGTTTAGAGCGTCTTGCAAGGGAGCAATCGCCAGCGCCGCTTTCGACGACCATGCCAGGTCCATCAGTGCAGGGGCCGCATCAGGATCTCCGCCTGGCGCTCGCTTGAGGTAATTCCATAAGTTCCGACGCTGATCGTCAGGCAATTCTTCGTACCACTCTCGAGTTGGCGCGTTGTCATGCGTGCCGGTGTAAACCACCGTGTTGCTGACGAAGTTGTGAGGCAAGTATGGATTGTCGGAATGACCGTCGAAAGCAAACTGCAAAACACGTGTTCCCGGAAGTTGAAATTGGTCACGCAACGACCGGACATCCGGAGTAACGATGCCCAGATCTTCGACGATGAAGGGCAAGCCGCCCAACTCCCTGGATACAGCCTGGAAAAAGTCAGCACCCGGACCTTTTACCCATTGGCCGGTCAGAGCGGTTGGCGCGTCCGCGGGCACATGCCAGGCGGCCGCAAATCCGCGGAAGTGGTCCAGGCGAATCGCATCCACGTGCGCAAGCAAAGCACGTACTCTGTCAATCGACCACCGATAACCGCTCGCTCGAAGTGCATTCCAGTTGTAAACGGGGTTGCCCCACAATTGTCCTTGCGCACTGAAGTAGTCGGGAGGAACTCCTGCGACGAAGCGTGGCCGGCGGCGCTCATCGAGAAGAAATAAGTCCGGATTCGCCCAGA
>DASPRY010000140.1:0-8936 GCA_035624215.1 Terriglobales bacterium | reverse complement strand
CGAAAAACAGTGCCGCGTTGGCCGGAATTTGCAGGTTAAAGTCCACCAGACTGTGGGCCAGAATTCCACTCATGCCTAGCGTGGCTGCTAATGCCAGATCAGTCTTATGGTCGGTTGGCCAAAATTTCAGCTTCTGGATCGCCGCCTGCCACACCGCCAACAAGAACCAGATCATTACCAGGAATCCGATTGCTCCCGTTTCGACCAGAAACTGCAGGTAATCATTGTGGACTTTGTCGACGAAGGAAGTGGTATAGAAGCTGCGAAACCGCGGATAAACCTCCGGGAATGTCCCCAGCCCCCACCCGGTGAGCGGCTTGTGTAAGAACATCCTCAAACAATCCCGATCAATGCTGAGCCGAGTTCCTCCCGATAGCTCGGTTCGCACGTCAACGGGGATGCTGGTCATGCGATTAACCAGTTCTTTGCTTCCCAGCCATGCGAGTAATCCGAAGGCAAATAGAAAAAATGCTCCAACCGCCAGAGCCATTTTACCGCTGCTATTTCGGCTGATGAGAAAAGCCGCCAGCACGGCCATTTGTACCGCGAACGCCAGCATGCCCCCGCGTGATCCGGAGATAAAAATCGTACTCACCATCATTCCCCCTGCCAGCGCTGCCATCGCATTGTGTTGGCGGCGCACGCAAGGCGAAAGAAACATGACCAGGGCAAATGGGGTGAGCATCTCGATCAGCCCTGCATAATGGTTGTGGTTTACGTAGGGGCCGTAGATCCATCCTCCAAGCCGCGGTGTCCGAATCCAATAAAGCTTGCCATTCGAGATGATGCCCTGGATTAAGGCGAAGGTAGCGAGCACGAAACCATACAGCGAGAATCCCGCCAAAAGCGTCTTCAACTGCCAGCTTCGTCGCAAACTCTGCACCAGCAGAAAACAGAGTAAGCCGTAGGAACCATACAACAGCAAATTTGCGACTGTGGCAGCTCGATATGCAGTTTGGTGGAATGCGAGCTGGAACAAAACCACTCCTCCAAACGCCAGCATCGGCCAAAAAACGCTGCTGCGTGTGACATGCAACTCACCCCTTATCGCTTGGCCGATTGCCCACAGCGCCAAAACCGATATCGAACCGGCTTCGAGTGTAAAGATGGCCCAGGACTCAACCGCGCCAAACGCCAGCGGTCCGAAAAGAAGCAGACCAAACACGCCCACGAAGGCCGCCACTTGCAGATGCTCTGGCCGCGTTTTCTGTGCAGACTTGCCCTCCACGGTGGGCGCGACCGCGACCGCGGAACTCACTCGCCACCCGCCGAAAGCTGCTTTTCTATCAGCCTCACACCATCAATCCACAACTTCCCGCGGATGGCATTGTTCGGAGGCACACGCGCTACGCGTAAAATCAGCAAATTCGTATCGGGGCCGGTGGTCAGAATTCCTCCAACCTGTTTCCAGAAATCCGCGTCTTTGAGTTCGTCGCTGCTCCACAAATTTGTTCCGGTGAAAGCGTCCTGCAGGACAAAACGCGGACCACCTGCTCCTTCCATGTTTTCCGATTTAAAGTAGGCGGCGAATTCATAATCGACATGAGGTTCGACGGGAATAAGCTGACGAATCCCGACGTCCTCAAGTCCGGTGCCGTCAAACACTATCGACAGAGACTGCTGAGCGGAATGCGATTCTGTCGCATCCAGCGCCAACGTCACGCCCGGCGTGCTTTGGTACAGCCAATCAAAGCCGCCATTCAGTACCGGCATACTGAAATCGCCGTTCACCACGAGATTTGCGGGCGAAGGCTGGTAAGCAGCCAGATCAGCTATATTGGCGGCATCCCTCCAGACGCGTCGAGCTTGGTCAATCTGTCTGTGATCGATCAAGTAATGGATATACCCAAAGACGTAGCGAGTACCGATTATTGTCTGCAGTTGCGTCAACCGATCCCACACCGCTGCGGCGGCAGCGGACTCGTCCCTCGATAGCAGGAATTCGAGAAAGGCGGAGTAAATGTCCGCTCTGTGCGGCAGCACATTATCGAGCAATGCACTGGCATCCGGCCGGATTCGCCAGCAACGTTCCAGGGCCGCTGCCATCAGGTGCGCGTCGTTTTCGGCCACAATTCGAAATTCATGCAATGCCTCGTTCGAGTTGCCTTCGATCCAATAAAGATTCGCCGCCTGCCAGGCGATCTCAGGACTTGTCGGTTCTGCGGCGATGGCCTTCTCTATCGCGCTGTTATGCTCATCATGTTTTCCAAGCAGTTGATATGCGGCGGCAAGATCGAGCCAGTAATTTGCACTATAGGGGTTCAGTCTGATGGCAGACTGGAGGAATGGCACCGCCTTGGCTGGTTCCTGAGTGACAAAAAGGTAGTAACGTCCCAGAATGTGCCAATAATCGGCGTTTGCGGGTTGAAGAGAGGTCGCTTTCGTGAGCCTGACTAAATCCGGTCGCTGAGAAAGATAGGCTGCCAGGAATTCCCGAGTACAGAAGCTGAGATAAATCGCCGCAACAAATAAGCATGTGCCCAGGAAAAGAATCTTGCGCACTGGACTGTGAAGCTCGATCTGCATAGTCGGCGTTGACCTGTCGCGCGAAAACCTACGCGCCCGTGGATCTTACTGCGGAAGCCATATTCTCCGCTTCATGATGCTCTTCGTAATATCCGTTGCCATACTTGCCCTGGTACTCGTAATAGTAGTAGTAGTCCGGCGAGTTCAGGTCCACCGCATTCATAAGAACTCCACATACTCGGGCATTCACTTGTAACAGCAGATCGCGCGCCCGCCGCAATGCCTGCTTCGTCGTCTGCCCGGAGCGAATCACCAGCACAACCCGGTCCGCCACGGTTGATATCACGACAGCATCGGTGACCGAAAGGGTCGGGGGCGTGTCAATGACGATGTGGTCGTATTCTTTGCCCAGTTGCACCAGAACATCCTTCATCTTGCTCGAAGCCAGCAGTTCCGCCGGGTTGGGAGGCGGTGTTCCAGCCGGCAGCAGAAACAGATTCGGCAGAATCGTGGAGCGAATAATCGCTTGTTCCAGTTCGATGTTGCCCGTCAGAACGTCGCTCAGTCCGCTTCTCGGGCCCATTCCGAGTGTCTTGTGAATGCTGGGACGGCGCAGGTCAGAATCTATCAGCAACACGCGAGTTCCTTTCTGCGCAAGAACAATCGCCAGATTGATGCTGGTCGTCGTCTTGCCTTCCTGCGGGAGGGCACTGGTCACGAGAATCACTTTTGGCGGGCGGCCCACCGATGTCAGAAGCAGGGAAGTCCGCAAAGACCGGTAAGACTCCGCCATCTGGGATTTCGGCCGCGACTGGGTCACAAGCTCGACTGCTTCTTTTGACGCGGCCAACGAAAGCCGCTGCCGGGAAGGGAATTCTGTGCTCGAACGTGACCCCAGTGGAATCATGCCCAGCGACGGCAAGGCGGAGATCGCCTGTGCTTGTTCCGGGGTTCGCACGGTGTTGTCCATTCCCTCCAAAAGAAATGCCAGCCCCACGCCGGTGGTAACGCCCAGCGCTAACGCAAAAGCGACATTTCGAGGCAAGTTCGGTTCCGACGGCACGGTTGGTACCCGCGCGGTGTCGACAATTCGAAAGTTGTTTGAACGCAGCCCCGCCGTAACCCCTGCCTCCTTGAGCTTCT
This sequence comes from Terriglobales bacterium, assembly GCA_035624215.1. GTDB lineage: Bacteria > Acidobacteriota > Terriglobia > Terriglobales > Acidobacteriaceae > JAFAGX01. The sequence goes on along the minus strand of DASPRY010000140.1, from coordinate 5,327 downwards.
CCAGCAAACCCTCGTAGAGGGCGCGATTGGTCTCCACGTCTCGCTTCAGAAGGCTGTATTCGATCGCACTTTCGTTAAGTTTGTTGGCTTCCTGTTTCTGCTTCTCGAGGGCGGCGCGAAGCATGTTCTCGCGTTGCAAGGAAACCTGGTAGTCGCCTCGCAGACGCGCGGTTATCTTCTTCGTTTCTACCTGCATCTGTGCTTCGACTTCCTGCAGTTGTCCGCGAATCTGCGCCAGCTTCGGATAGGCAGGGCCGAACTGGACGCTAAGCACGGCTAACTGAATCTTCAAATCGGCTTCCTGCTCGCGCAGTTTTTCGAGAAGCAGCGAACTGGCTGCCGATCCTTTCGCTGTATTCTGCACCTGCGCCGCCGCAGTGATGGAATCCGAGTCCCCCGCCTGCACCAGGCGATAGATGGACTCCTTGTCCATCCGAACCGACTCGGCCTCCGTGAACTCGCGGTTCAGTTCATCCAGTTTGGCCGTAGTGATGTTCTGTTTTTCGTCCATGCCCAGGATTTCATGATCTTTCTGATATTTGACCAACTTCTCCTGGGAGGTCTCGACTTTCATTTGCAGATCGACCAGTTGCTTGGAAAGCCACTCGGAAGCCTGCATGGTGGACTCAAAACGGGTCTTGAAGTTTTGCTCGACATAGGTGGTGGCTAGCGCATTCACTGCCCGCGCCGCCAGAGTGCGGTCCGGGCTTCGATAGTGGATTTCGATGATCCGAGTATTGGGAACCAGGGAAACTTGCAAGCTGCCTTTGAAAGCAGCGAGGATTGCCGAAGTCCTCGGCGAGTCTGGTTGCAGCAGGTCGGTGGTTGATTGCAGACGGGCGGCGGGCTCGCCTTTGCCGCTCAACGTGGGTGTCTTATCCAACCCGAGCTGCCGGATGACCTGCAGCGCCAGCAGGTCGCTTTTCAGAATCCGCACTTCGGTATCAAGATCGGTTGGGTCGTAGTAGTCGGAACCCGCTCCACTTCCATCTTTCAAATTGAGCACCGCTGAATCCGTCTTGTTGATGGCTATGCTGCCGACGGCGTCGTAAATCGGAGTGCTCCGCAAGGTGGAAATCGCGACCACTCCCACGACCAGCAGAATGCTGCTGATGACTACCCACTTTCTTTTGAGAAGTATCCGCGTGTACTCGCGCAGAACAGAGTCCTGCAGTGTGGGTTGCGCGTATGCACCTAAAGCAGTACCCGGGTGCAGCTCGGCAGCCGGCGTGCCATGGAAATCACGAAAAACCTGTCCGTTCAGCGGCATCAACGGTCCGGAAGCCATGCCTGCTCCTTAACGACCGCTGTCTCCTTCGACACGATCTCGGCTGTCCACAGTTCCCCTTGTAGTCGAAGCATAGAAAACAAACCAGTATCGCAAACTGAACAAGGCGCACGTCGTAACCTCGCTGGTTACCTAGTGTTAACGCGGGTTCCCGTGGGATTTGTCCGCATACACTCCGCTTATACTGGCGCTGCAATTGGGCTGTGCTCTATGTGAGTGTGAGTGACGGGCCGGAGGTGTATTCGGATGATGAATTCGCGATTTCAGAGGCGAGATCAATGAACTGGGCAGAACAGGTTGTTCTGGTCACGGGCGGAACCGGATCTTTCGGTCGCAAGTTTGTGGAATTGATGTTGCGGGAATACCACCCCCACAAGGTGATCATTCTCAGCCGCGACGAACTCAAGCAGCACGAGATGCGAATTGCCGGTTTCGACCACCCGAGTCTACGCTATTTCATCGGCGATGTCCGGGATGAACACCGCTTGGCAAGAGCCTTTGCTGGTGTTACGGTCGTGATTCATGCTGCAGCAATGAAGCAGGTCCCGGCCTGTGAGTACAATCCTTTTGAGGCCATTCAAACCAACATCATGGGCGGGCGAAATGTTATTGACGCAGCCATCGATGCAGGGGTTCGGAGGGTCCTGGCCTTGAGCACCGATAAGGCCGTCAATCCGATCAACCTTTATGGTGCCACAAAACTTTGTGCCGAAAAAATGTTCGTTCAGGCCAATGCCTACTCCGGCGCGCAAGATACGCAACTCAGTTGCGCGCGTTACGGGAACGTCGTGGGCAGCCGGGGTAGCGTCATTCCCGTCTTTGTCGAGCAGAGGAAGCACGGTCGCATCACGATCACTGATCCCCGCATGACCAGATTCTGGATCACCCTCGATCAGGGGGTGCGATTCGTCGTCCACTGCATCGAGCAGATGTGTGGCGGAGAGATTTTTGTGCCAAAGATTCCAAGCATGAGAATACTGGAGCTCGCAGAAACTTTGGCGCCGGGTTGTGAAATGCAAGTTGTCGGAATTCGGCCAGGAGAAAAAGTGCATGAGGTCCTGTTGTCAGAAGATGAGGCCCGGCACTCCCTTGAACTCGATGAAATGTACGTGGTTCAGCCAGCCTGTTCCTGGTGGCCCGGGGAAAACTGGAAGCACGGCCGGCCCTTGCCCGATGGATTTCGATACACGAGTGACAGTAACTCGCGCTGGCTTTCTGCCGAGCAATTGTACGAGCTCGTCGAAGAAGATTCTCGAATGCCTTTATCGTTGCACGCGAAAGAAGGCCTTCGTGCCCGAGCGTCAGCTTGATGAGTGTAGCTTCAGCCGATCAGGACATTTTGGCGATTCACGGCGGACCGCCGGCGCGTGCGGTCTTTCTTCCCTATGGACGTCATTCGATTGACGACAGCGATATTGAAGCCGTAGTGCAGACGCTGCGCTCCGCCTGGTTGACCACTGGGCCGAAAATCGCCGAATTTGAAGAAGCCATTGCGGCATTCGTCGGGGCAAAATACGGAGTCAGCTTCAGTTCGGGTACGGCCTCGCTGCATGCGGCTGCGTTTACTGCCGGGCTTCAGTCGGGCGATGAAGCCATCACCACACCTCTGACCTTTGCTGCTACGGCCAATTGTGTGCTTTATCAGGGGGCGACACCAATCTTCGCCGATGTTGAGTCCGAGACACTGAACATCGATCCGGGCCAGGTGCAGGCTCGGATATCCGCGCGCACCAAAGCCATTGTGCCCGTCGATTATGCAGGTCATCCGGCAGACTTGTGGGAAATCCTGCGATTGGCGGACCAGCACGGATTGATCGTCATCGAGGACGCATGCCACGCGCTAGGCGCGCAGCTCAAGCATCACCGCATCGGTAGCATCTCCCACATGGCAGTTTTCAGTTTTCATCCGGTCAAACACCTGACCACGGGTGAGGGTGGGATGGTAGTCACTGACAACCCCCATTTTGCCGAAACTCTACGTCGCTTCCGCAATCACGGAATCGACAGCGACGCTCGCACCCGGCACGCCGCAGGCCAGTGGCACTACGAAATGGTGCTGCTGGGCTTCAACTACCGATTGTCAGATATCGCCTGCGCATTGGGTCTTCAGCAGTTGACGAAAATTGAAACGAATCTCTCCCGTCGGGCAGAGATTGCGCGTCGATACACCGAGGCATTTCGAAACATGTCGGGCATTCGTCCTCCGGGGGTGCAATCCGGCGCAGATCCGGCTTGGCATCTTTATCCCATCCGCTTGGAACTCGAAAAGCTCTCTGGCACCCGCGACCAGATTTTGCAAGCCTTGCGCGCCGAAAATATCGGCGCCGGTGTCCATTACATCCCCGTTCACCTGCACCGCTACTATCGTGATCGTTTCGGATACAAAGGAGGGGAGTATCCGATCGCGGAAGATGCACATCGCCGCCTGATCAGTCTGCCGATGTTTCACGCCATGAGCGATGACGACGTCAAGGATGTAATTGCGGCAGTTCGCAAGGTCTTAGCGCACTTCAGCAACTAGCGCACTGAGCGTTCCGCTGGCCAACATGAACACAACTCAAATGTCACGCTGGACGGGGCAATTCGGGCGTGCATATACCGAGCGCAACAACCTGACTCTATCTGCATTGGACGCGCTCTATGCGCGCAACTACGGCGTGACCAGACGCGAACTGAATCGGAGCTTCTTGGCAGGAATGCCCAAGACCACTCGCATCCTGGAAGTCGGCTGCAATATCGGCAACCAGCTTCAGATGCTTTACGAATTGGGATTTTTCAATCTGTACGGCATTGAAATCCAGCACCACGCGCTGAGGCAGGCAAAATCGCGACTACCGGATGCCAAGCTGATCGAAGCTTCTGCCTTCGACATCCCATTTCGCGACGGCAATTTCGATCTGGTCTTTACCTCCGGTGTCCTCATTCACATTGCCCCGAGCGATATTAGACAGGTGCTGCGCGAGATCCACCGATGTACTGGCAAGTACATTTGGGGATTTGAATATTATTCCCCCACTCCTGTGGAGGTCCCCTATCGCGGCAATCGTAGTCTTCTTTGGAAGATGAACTACGCCCAGGCTTTCCTCGATCAATTCGATGACTTGCAGTTGCTGCGCTCGCGGCAATTAACCTATCTCCAGGATTCAAATATCGATTGCATGTTCTTGTTGGAGAAGTCGCGCACTTTATGTGCGAGATAAGAACTTTGGCCATTGTCCAGGCTCGCATGGGCAGCACTCGTCTGCCAGGGAAAGTGTTGATGGATCTGGGCGGCGAAACCGTGCTGGCGCGGGTTATCCATCGGCTGCGCAAGGCCAGCTTGCTTGATTCCATCGTTGTCGCAACTTCCACTTCTGAAAAGAACGATGCAGTTGTTAGGGAATGCGAACGGCTTCAAGTCTTGTCCTTCCGTGGTTCTGAGCATGACGTTCTGGATCGCTACTACAGGTGCGCGGAAAACCACGCCGCTTCAGCCGTAGTTCGGATCACGGCAGATTGTCCTCTGATTGACCCCGGGCTTGTCGATCTGACTATTCACGCGTTTTTCAATAACCCTTGCGATTACGCTAGCAATGCTCTCGTGCCTACTTATCCCAGAGGGCTTGACGTAGAGGTCTTGACCAGAGCCGCGCTTGCTCGCGCCTCGAGTGAGGCTCGCAATTCATATGAGCGCGAGCATGTAACGCCTTACCTATATGAGCATCCTGAGTTGTTCCGGTTGGTTTCTGTAAAGGCAGACGCTAACTACAGTCAATATCGCTGGACACTCGACACTATCGAGGACTTGAAACTGTTGCGCGCCATTTATGCCGGGTTCGGAAATCGGAACGACTTTGGCTGGCGTGAAGTGCTTCAGATAATACAAGTTGAACCAGCATTGTTCTGCCTGAATGCTCACGTGATGCAGAAAGCAGTGCACGCTTGAATCCAGGAACTTTGGCAATTCGGGCCGATGCTGGCGTTGCAATGGGAACTGGCCACGCGATGCGCTGCCTCGCATTGGCGCAAGCGTGGCGGCAGACGGGCGGGAACGCTCTCT
>DASPRY010000139.1:0-16791 GCA_035624215.1 Terriglobales bacterium | reverse complement strand
TGGTCGCACGAGGTGCGCAAGGAGAAATCCGCGCCATTGAATCGCCCACTCACCGCTTCTACGTCGCCACTTTATTCCAGCCCCAGCTTTCGTCCCAGCCCGGCAAACCTCACCCTGTCGTTATGGCATTTGTCCAGGCCGCTGTGGACTGGGGTAAGAAAAAGCTGGATGACAGTGTGCTGGAGTAGCAGCTCCCGACCCAGATCCTTATTTATTCGAACCGATTCTGACTAAAACGGTACGCCCTGTACTTGAGTTTCTTGAGCCAGCAAGCTGGCTTGTGTAAAGTCAGGACATCCTTAACATTGACCCCAATTCGCGAAGTGCGGCGAGCATTTCGAGCTGTCTGATTCTGCACTTCCTTCTGATTGTCGCCTCCTCGAGCGCCCAGGTTGCCACCAGGAAAACAGCTGCCCCGGCGCAGTTTGGAATGCTCGACAAGATTATTCAAGAAGCGATCAATGACAATCAGATTCCGGGAGCAGTCCTGCTGGTCGGGCACAACGGCGTGGTCGTGTATCGCAAGGCTTTCGGCAGCCGGTCGATCGAGCCGCATCGCGAGCCCATGACTCCGGACACAATCTTTGATCTGGCTTCGCTCACCAAGGTTGTGGCTACAACTACAGCGGTAATGCAACTGGTGCAGAAAGGGCAACTACGCGATAACGATCCTGTGGCGAAGTATATCCCTGAGTTCGCACAGAACGGCAAGGAAGACATCACTATTCGCGAGTTGCTCACGCATCATTCGGGATTGCCCGCGGATCTCGATCTGTCGCAGCCCTGGGAGGGAAAGGATACTGCGCTCCGAATGGTTTTTTCAGAGAAGCCGGTGGATCCGCCTGGATCGAGGTTTGTTTATAGCGATGTCGATTTTATTGTGTTGGGCGAGCTGGTGGAGCGCGTTGCCGGAATGTCGTTGGATCAATATTGTCAGCAGAAAATCTTCGCGCCGCTAGCAATGAATCGCACGCGATTTTTGCCGCCGCGTGCCTGGCTGCCGATGATTGCCCCGACGCAATATGACGAAGGCGAAAAGATGTTGCGTGGAGTAGTACACGATCCCACGGTGCGAAGAATGGGTGGAGTCGCCGGCCAGGCCGGCTTATTCTCAACCGCGGACGACTTGGCCAAGTTCGCCGGCTTATTGCTGCGTGGCGGACCCGTGCTGTCGCCGCTGATGATCGAGAAGATGACCACCCCGCAACAGCCGCCAACTTCCCAGGTTTTACGCGGCTTCGGCTGGGACATCGATTCGCCATGGTCATCGAATCGCGGCGAGTTATTGCCGGTCGGATCGTTTGGCCACTCCGGGTTTACGGGAACCTCGCTGTGGATTGATCCCACTACTAACACCTACATCATTCTGCTCGCAAACTCGGTTCATCCACGAGGGAAGGGAAGCGCGGTGGGATTGCGAACTAAGATTGCAACGGCGGTTACAGCCGCTCTGGCACTCACGGTGACCCAAAAAGAAGTGCTCCGCTTGAAAGGCATTACCGGGTATAACGAGGCGCAGACAGCTGCACGCCGATTGGCAGTGCGTAATGGCGCCGTGAAAAACGGGATTGATGTTCTCGAAGCCAGCGGTTTCAAAGACATCCGCGGAACCGACGCAAAAAGGCGAATTGGGCTGCTGACAAATCAGACCGGCGTTGATGGACAAGGCCGGCGAACTATCGACGTGCTCGCCCAGGCGCCGGGAATTTCTTTGGAAGCCATCTTCAGCCCGGAACATGGTGTTGCGGGGACGCTGGACACGACTGACATCTCTAACAGCAAAGACGCGGTCACGGGCGTTCCCGTATACAGCGTGTACGGCGCAACCGACGCGGCGCGGCATCCTTCGCCAGAACTTATAAAGAATTTGGACACAATCGTGATCGATCTGCAGGATGTCGGTGTCCGCTTTTACACCTACGAAACCACGGTGGGTTATTTTCTGGAGGCCGCCGCTAAAGCCGAGATCGATATCATCGTGCTGGATCGCCCGAACCCAGTTACTGGCTCATTTGTACAAGGTCCAGTGTCCGATCCCGGCCACGAGAGTTTCGTAAACTACTTTCCTCTTCCAGTACGCCACGGAATGACGGTAGGCGAACTAGCCAAGTTGTTTAACAGTGAGCGCAACATCAACGCCAGCTTGCAGGTAATTCCGATGCAAGGCTGGATGCGGGGCGATTGGTACGACTCAACCGGAATCGCCTGGATCAACCCGTCTCCCAATCTGCGCAGCCTTACGGCGGCAGCGCTGTATTCCGGAGTTGCCCTAGTGGAAGGAACAAACGTTTCCGTGGGTCGAGGTACCGATACGCCATTTGAGCTTCTGGGCGCACCCTGGATCAACGCTCGCGAACTCGCGCAATATTTAAATCAAAGAGAAGTTTCCGGAGTGCGTTTTCTGCCCGTAAGTTTTACCCCGAGTTCGAGTAACTATGCGGGCCAGAAGTGCGATGGTGTGAACATCATTTTGATTGAACGGAACGCTTTAGACGGCCCCGAATTGGGGATTGAATTGGCATCCGCACTGCACAAGCTCTATCCCGAGCAGTTTCGCATGGAGAAGATGAGGGAGCTGCTGCTGAATCAGTCAGCCTATGCCGCGCTCACCGAAGGAGAAGATCCGCGACGAATCGCGCAAGATTGGCAGGGAGCGATAGATCAGTTTCAACAACTGCGTCAGAAGTACTTGATCTACAAGTGAACCGCCTCGATCTGTGGGCTAGAATGATGGTGGAGTGGAAAGATCGCCGCGGGGAGTAGATGGAATCATTTTATCGATGTGCCGGCCCTAATTGTGGCCAATTGAAACAAGCTAGGGATCGTTGGTGGCTGATGTGGACCTCTTTTGTGGAATCCAATCGGCCGACTCTCTACTTATCCCCTTGGAATGACGATTTGGCGGAAACACAAGGTACGCTGCACGTATGCGGCGAGCTTTGTGCCCAAAAACTACAATCCCAATTCATGGGAAACGTCCTGGAAAATGAACTCAAACGGTCGCGTGTATAGGTTTCTCGTCTAATTGAGAGTGTCCGTATTTTTTCTGCATCATAATGCTGTGGTGGCTTGGAGGGCATTAGGGGAAATTCATTTTATGCGCGTTGCGATCGGATTCGTTCTGATGGGAGCTTTGCTTTCAGCCCAGGCCAATCCCGGCAATTCCACCAGCCAGCCTTCAAACAACACGCAGGAGCTTATTATTCCGGCTGGAACCCGCGTCCCGCTTGCGCTTAAACACGCAATTTCGACCAAGGGAACGCGAGAAGGCGATCCGGTTTACGCGGAAACGACTTTTCCCGTGGTTTCGAATGGCCGGGTGCTTATTCCCGCCGGCACTTATGTGCAAGGGCGAATCAGTCACATCAAGCAGGCCGGAAGGATCAAAGGACGGGCCGAGGTCTTGATGCACTTCACTACCCTGATCTATCCCAGCGGCTATACCGTGCTTTTGCCGGGAGCGGTGGAGAATGCTCCGGGTGTGGATAAAACACGGGTCGCAGATAACGAGGGCACAATTCGCGCAGACAGCCAGACAGGGGAGAAGATCGCAACTGCTGCCGGCACTGCCGCAACCGGGACTGTGATTGGCGCGGCTTCTGCTGGAGGCAAAGGCGCTCTCATCGGCGCGGGCATAGGAGGCGCGGTCGGAACTGCAATTGGCATGCTGTCGCGCGGCAATGATGTGAGGCTGGATGCGGGAACGACGCTCGAAATGGTCATCCAACGCGATATTCCGGTCAAAGCCGAGGCAGTTCCCCAGGTCACCAGAACGGCTGGTTCTCAGTAATCGCGGCAGGGCGCCGAATCCGCTAACCTTTGCCCACGGCGTATGCGAAGGGGTGGTTCTGCGCATCCACTTGCTTGCGCAGATCGGTCCAGAAGTCTTCCGGCATATCGAGAAAAACTTTTACGACTTTGGGATCGAACTGCCGTCCAGACCAGAGTTGAATCTCGTCGCGCGCCGCGGCCACTGACTGGGCCGCACGATAAGGCCTGTCGGAAGTGATCGCGTCCAGAGTGTCAGCAACGGAAAAGATGCGTGCCCCGAGCGGAATCTCATCGCCCTTCAGTCCACGCGGATAGCCGGTTCCGTCATAGCGCTCCTGATGCGAATAGACGATCTCCGCCGCTTCCGACAAGAAGGGAATTCTTTTCAGGAGTTGGTAGCCGTGGTAGCAATGCTCGCGCATGATCTCAATTTCATCCCGTGTCAACGGCCCCGGCTTAAGAAGGATTTTTTCTGGCACTGCCATTTTACCGATATCGTGCAGAAAGGCTCCGCGAGCGATCACGTTGATTTCATCTTTTGCCAGTCCCATGGCCTTCGCAATCGCCATGGTAAAGGCGGTTACGCGCTTGGAGTGACCCTCAGTTTCTGCATCTTTCAGGTCAAGCGCGCCGCCCAACGCTTGCAGGGTGATGTCATACGAACGTTCAAGTTCGCCAAAGGCGGTCCGCAATTGCGCCGTCCGCTGCTTCACCTTCTCTTCCAACTCGGTTTGATAGGCGCGGTTTTCCAGCTTCAGGCGGCGATTCTCCAAAGCACGCCGCACAGTAGCGAGTAACTGTTCTCGTTCAAAGGGCTTAAGCAGGTAGTCGTAAGCGCCCTCTCTAAGTGCTTTGAGGGCAACAGAAATATCATGCACCGCGGTCACCATGACCACGGGCACGTCGGGATATTTCTCTTTGGTGCGCTCCAGCAGGGCGATGCCATCCAGGTCCGCCATCATCAGATCGGACAGCATTAGCTCGAATTCATCGCCGGAGTCGAGCAGGGCCAGCGCCTTCTGGCCGGAAGATGCCTGCGCACACTTATAGTTAGCGGCCGTCAGCATGGAGCAGACGATTTCCCGAATGGCTTCCTCATCGTCCACCACCAGAATGCGATCGGCTGCCATGATTCCCATCAGTGTACCTCGAATTCCTTCCCTTTTTCGGGTTCCGAAAGTAATCCCCGAGCCCAGGAACCCGCAGCGGCAAGGCTCCTCGACGTGGTATTAAGAAGATCGGCTACCTGTCTCTTAATCTTGATGAACGGCTCTATTTTAGGTGCGGGACACGTGTTCGGGTACCTGGCGGTGCCAGGGCTAATGGCGATGGAATTCGCCACGCTCGTGATCCTGGCAGCCAGCCTGCTAGTATTTCGTACCTTTCGGGAACGCTACCTCCTGATCTGGATTGTCGGCTGGCTCGCCTATTTCGTTTCAGGTTGGATCTTGCACGCGTTTCCCGGCCGGCCTCCGGTTTACATCTTGGCGATCTCCCAATCACAGTTTGTTCTGGCTATCGCCCTGTTCGCGGCCGCCGTGTTCGTGTATTCCCATGCTCGTAAGCTGCTGGTGTTCTTGTTCGGGTTTTCAGCTTTGGTCGTAAGCTACGCCGCGATACGAGCTTTATTATGGCCGGACTCCTTCTCTCTTCGGCTGGTGCTCGAGATCGCCTACCGCGTCATCACGCTGGCCGCCGCCGTGCAGTTAATTCGCTTCCGCTGGGCCCGCTGGGAAATTGGAGCATGGCTTCTGAGTCTTAGCTTGTTGTTCATGCACCTCGATTGGGCGCCTCTGGATGCGCACCTGCCTCCTGGCATTTCGCTGGTGGGCGATCTGGTGTTCGGTCTAAGCATGTTGATTGTAATCTTCGATGACTCGAGGATGCGCACCCGGCGGCTGGGAGTTATCAACTCGTTAACCAGCAGCATCAGCCGCGCTCAGCAGTATGGCCCCATGCTGGCCACTGCCATGGAAGAGCTGAAAAACCTCATGCTGGCGAAAGCAGCCTGGTTTCGCCTGCAGGAGGATGGCAAGATGGTGATTGTCCAGCAAATCGGGCTGTCACAAGACTTCCTGCGGGACCGGGGATCGGTTCCGAGCGACGACAATTTCGAACATACCCTGAGCGTAGTAGCTCCCATCGTGCTACGGACCTCCCGAGCTGACGACTCAGCGCGCCCTTATCTCAAACGTGAACGGTTCAATCATGTTGTCCTGGTGCCAGTACAGGGGAAGAAAACGCCCATTGGAATTCTGGCGTTGGGCAGCCGCCACCACTTGTCGTACACGCCCGAGGAACTGGAATTTCTGGCCACGAGTGCTAACCAGTTGGGGTTGGCGGTTGAAAACCTGCGGCTGGTAGAGCAGATTGTGCGCTCCCACCGCCAATGGGCCAATACTTTTGATTCGATCCAGGATTTGGTGTTGGTTCATGACTCCGAATTCCGGGTGATGAAAGCCAATCGTGCCTTGCTTGAGCGCCTGGGCCAGGCGCCTGCCGACGTAGCCGGACAGCCCTGCGAGGCAGTCCTTCCGCGAGTCGGCGACTGGAGCGGTTGCCCCTACTGCAACAAGATTGCCGACACTTTTCACGAGGCTCCAGATCCCTGCTTTGGCGGATATTCGATGATTTCCACTTCGTCATACACCGAGCAAGGCAGCCAGCAGAGAGGCACCATCCACGTGGTGCGCGACACCTCCGATCGCCGCGCTGCAGAAGAGAAGTATCGGCTGCTCTTCGAACAGGCGCAGGAGGGAGTATTCGTAGCCACGCCCGAAGGCAAACTGCTCGAATCTAACGACGCCTTCGTCCGCATGGTCGGTTACAGCAGCAGGGAAGAGTTACTGGCAGCCAACCTCGATACGGACCTCTATGCTTTTCCCGAGCAAAGGGACATGTTGCGGCGAGAACTCGAAGTGCACGACTTTGTGCGGAATTTTGAAGTAACCCTCCGGCACAAAAGCGGAGCGCTGCTCACTGCCCTGGAAAGCAGCGTGGCCATCCGCGACGCTACTCACGCGATTGAGCGTTATCAGGGATTTCTGCTGGACATCACAGAAAAGAAACGGGCGGAAGACGAGGTTCGCCGGCGGAACCGCGAGCTGAATGCGCTGAACGCCATGGCGGTGATTGCTACCCAGTCATTCGATCTCGACGAAATTCTCAACCTCACTTTACGGCAGGTGATTTCGTTGGTAGGCGCGGATACCGGCTCAATCTATCTTGCCGACCTTGATCAGACCACATTTCGCCGGCGTGCTGGCTGGGGACAACGCAGCGCCGAGCGCGCCAAATTCTCCGAAGTTCTGCTGCCGGGGGGCTTCGGGGAACTGGTCACGCGCTCGCGGACGGAAGTCATCACACCGGAATTCTTGCCCCACGTTCCCCCAGCGGTTGCCGACTTCATCCGAGCCGATGGCTTGAACTCATGGCTTTGGGTTCTGCTCTGGAGTAAAGACAAGCCCATTGGAGCAATGGGCATGAGCAGCCGCAAACAGAGGGAATACAGCAGCAACGATGAAAATCTGCTGGTGGCAATCGGCCGGCAATTGGCCACCACCATCGAAAAAGTTCGCCTCTACGAGGAAACCTGCCGTGCCTACGAAGATTTGCGCAAAACCCAGGAGCAACTGCTGCAGAGCGAAAAAATGTCTGCTGTCGGCCAACTCATCGCCGGCGTCGCGCATGAGCTGAATAATCCGTTAACTGCGATTCTGGGTTACGCTCAGCTCTTGGAGAGTGAAGGTCTCGCGGAGCGCGCAGCGGAGTTCGTGAAAAAGTTGTTCAAACAGGCGCAGCGGACCCATCGCGTGGTGCAAAATCTGCTATCGTTCGCGCGGCAACGCAAACCTCAGAAAGAGCATGTTGACGTTTGCAAGGTATTAGAGGAAACGCTGGCCCTGCGTGATTATGACCTGCGCGTCAATAACATCAAGCTGGAACGGCAAATTGACACTAATCTTCCCGCTGTCACTGCCGACCCACAGCAACTCGAGCAGGTGTTCCTCAACGTCATCAACAATGCCGTTGATGCTTTACTGGAGAGCGGCAAGGAAAAGGTTCTAAAGGTACGACTCTTTCACAAGGATGGAACTCTTCACTCCGAGTTTCACGACTCAGGACCGGGAATTAAGGAGCCTAATCGCATTTTCGAGCCCTTCTATACGACCAAGAGTGTGGGCAAAGGAACCGGGCTCGGGCTAAGCATCTGTTACGGCATCATCCAGGAGCACGGCGGGAACATCGTAGGGCGCAATCATCCCGAGGGCGGAGCAGTCGTGGAAGTCCTGTTGCCGGCGGCGGAAACCAGAGTGCCCGCCGAGCAAGCTTTGCCTGCGCCGCGCCGCGATCTGGCGATTGAAGGCCGCATTTTGCTCGTCGAAAGTGAGGAAGCGGTGTTGGAGTTTGAGCGCGATGTGCTCACCGGAGCGGGCGCCAGTGTGGTCACGGCCACCAACATCGAAGAGATGAAATCACAGCTTGCGGGTCAATCCTTTGATGCCCTAATTCTCGATAGCACTGCCTCCGGGAACGGCAACTTCGCTGAATTGCATCGCTGGATCACCGAACACTGCTCCGGTTTGGAGAAACATCTGCTGGTGACGTTCTCCAGTGCTGCCGAGCCAGACGTGCGCAATTTTCTCCAGGAAAACAATGTGGCATTCCTCTTGAAACCCTTCGAAGTAGCTGACCTGATCACCCAAGCCCGGCAACTGCTGCAGAAAGCGCAGGCGGCGGGAGCAAGCTAGACAGTCGCCGCCAGCTAGAAGCTGGAAACCAGAAAAGCCCGCTGCGAGCCCCCGACTACTTCTTCAGAATGGGGTTATAGCCGTCACTAATCAGCTTGGCGCGCATGCCTTCCGCCTCTTTGATGTCGGCGTACGGACCGCACTCCACGTGGAAGAGCTTGTCAGAGCTTGCTGTGGACGAGAACGCGGGATACTGCTTGCCCTTTAGTGCCTCCACCAGCGCGTCTGCATCTTCCTGCTTGGTTACCGCCGCAACTTGCACGTAATAGCCGTTCAAGACAGGCGGAGCGGTGGGATCAGGAGGGGCGACAGAGCTTCCAGGCGCAGGTGCGTTGCTGCTGGCGGTAGTGTCGCTATTATTCGAGGGCTGACTATCTGGTTTTGGAGTAGTGTCGGGGGCCGGGACCGCCGGGCTTGAAGTTTTCGCGGTTGTCGGGCGCAAAACGGCCGTCGCTGGAGACGTGGGCATGACTTCAGCCGCTGAAGGCTTCAAGGCTGTTTCCTTCCCTAGCGAAAAACCGGCAGCGAAGAATACGGCGCACAACGCGACCAGCGCGAAAAACAGGGCCAGCATCTTGCCCGTGCCTAGCGTTATTTCTGTGTCCTCAGATGTTGCCGTTGGCATTTGTACCTCGTGTCATCTTTTTATCCCTTGCCGGCAGGCGATGCAGCCTCTCCTTCGTTCTTGCCCAAAAGTTTCTGGATTCCGGAGAAGAAATCTACGGGAACCGGAAACACCACTGTCGTGTTCTTCTCTACACCGATTTCCGTGAGCGTCTGCAGATAACGAAGTTGTATGCTAACCGGCTCTGTAGCCAACAGCTTGGAGGCATCCACCAGGCGCTGCGCAGCCGAGAATTCGCCTTCGGCGTGGATGATCTTGGAGCGCTTTTCCCGTTCCGCCTCGGCCTGCTTGGCCATGGCGCGCAGCATGGATTCGGGCAAGTCCACCTGCTTGACTTCGACGTTGACGACTTTTACTCCCCAGGGCGCGGTGTGCTGGTCAAGAATGCTTTGCAACCGCAGGTTGATTTTGTCGCGGTGCGCCAGCAATTCATCGAGTTCCTGTTCCCCCAGCACTGATCGCAAGGTAGTTTGGGCAAACTGTGAGGTTTGGTAAACATAATTTGAGACCTCGACCACGGCTTTGCGCGGCTCAATTACGCGCAGAAAGATTACAGCATTGACTTTCAGGGTGACGTTATCACGCGTGATGATGTCCTGGGGCGGCACTTCCAGCGCTTCCTGCCGCAGTGAGACGCGCACCATGCGGTCTATGGGAGCGAATACCAGGATGATTCCCGGTCCTTTGGCCGCTGGCAGCAGGCGGCCCAGTCGGAAAATCACACCCCGCTCGTATTCGGCCAAAATCTTGATGGAACTCAGCAGGTATAAAACAACCACAATAATGACGATAGTGGAGAAGCCAAAACCCAGTTCCATGGTGAACCTCCACGCCCGATGTTCGGGAAAAGCTCCTGCGGCGGATTCTATCGTAGTTTATCTGCCGCAGTCGGTGATTCCAAAGCCGTGCTGTTACCTCGCCGGATGCCGCAGCCTCACAATGCTGGCGCTGTTAGAAACATCTGGCGAGAACTGCTGCCCTAGATCCTGTCTTGACTTGAGCTATACCTGCATATTCGCCTGAGCCTTGCCTGCATCTCTCACTGGGCTGATCGCATCGGAATACTTAGAGGATGGCGATGATCGCACTTAAGTTAGTACGTCTGATTGAAAATCATTCTGAAGAATTGACGGAAACCTTGATCGTAAAGTTGGAGGCTTCTGCTCGCACCACAGACCTGCGAAAGGTCCCGGCTGAGGAGTTACGGGGCCGAATCCATGAAATTCTTCATCACCTGAACGAATGGCTGCTGACCAAGACGGGCCGTGACATTGAAAAGCATTACCGGGAAATCGGCGAGCGGCGCGCTGCCCAGAACGTGGCACTCTCCGATTTTTGCTGGGGGATCATCCTGAGCAAGGAGCATCTCTGGGAATTTCTGCAGCGACAAGCGTTCATGCGCGGACCGGTCGAGATTTACGGGGAACTGGAGTTGTTGCGGCTCATGGATCAGTTTTTTGACCGCGCACTCTGCTTTGCCAGCGAGGGGTACGAGCACTACATGCAACTGCACCAAGCGGGCGTAGGCGAGACGACTGAGCCCAGACACGCGACCCAATAGCGCCCAAGCAGCCCTTTTGATTGTCATCCCAAGCGTAGCGAAGGATCTATGCACTCTGGTTTAAGTGCCTGCCTAGTACGCATATTGCTGTGAGACGTTGGTACCAATCATCTTTCTCCGCGATTGCGGAGCACGAACGACTTCACCACAATATTATTTGGATGAAGGCCCACTGGTATCATCGTCAGCAGCGAATACTCGCCGGGCTCAAATTTCTTGTTCGGCGAGCGTTTTTGGATGACAGTGACGTCCCCCGATTCCGAATCCAAAACCAGAAGATAATTCTGGCTCTGCGAAAGTGCCAGCCCGTCGGGGTGGCTTCCCACTGGCAGCGTGGCAACGATTTTCCCCTGGTCGATGTCGTAGACCGCAACCGAGTTCGATCCGAAATTGCTGACGTAGAGCCGCGAGTTGTCCGCGCTCACCAGGCCTCGTGCGGGACGGCTTCCAATCAAGTAACTTCCGCCAACTTCATTGTTCGTAGTCTCAATAATGGAAATGTTGTCGGAGTCAAAATTGGTTACCACCAATTCACCGCCGTCCGGCTTCAGCGCCAGGTGGACTGGGGTTTTTCCCACGTCGAGCAGCGCCAGCAGTTTGCCTGAATTCAAATCAATCGATGCAACCTGACCCGATCCCGAGCAGGCCACAAATGCCGTGCTGCTATCCGGCACAATGGCAATATCTTCGGGGTTCTGGCAGGCGGAAATGGTGCTGCGCACCCCGAGCTGGCGAGTGTCAATCTCGGAAACAGTGTTATCGCCACGATTGCTCACCACCACCGTGCCGCCATCTGGTGAAACCCGAGCCAGCCCTGGCGAGGCGCCGACACGGATGTTGCCCAGCACCATTCGCTTCTCCAGATCAATGACCGAAACATTGGCCGAGCCCGAATTGGCCACATAGCCGCGCTTTCCATCACTGGAAACGTCGATGAAATACGGTTTGCCGTGCACTCCGATGGTGGCCACTACCACATTTCGCTCGGCGTCGATCACACTGATATTGTTCGACCCGGTGTTAACGACATAAACCTCGTTCTTTTTGCTATTCGCCGCAATGCCAGTGGGCTCGTTGCCCACACGGATGGTTTTTGCCGGCTCAAAGGTTCGCAGATCAATCACGCTTACCGTATTGCTTTTTCCATTGGTGACGTAAGCGTATTCGCGATAAAAGGGGCCGTAGTCAGTGATCTGGCGCTCGTGAAAGTACAACCAACCCAGGCCAGCCAGGATCGGAACAAAGACAATAATGAGGAGAAGCTTTCTCAAGACGAAAATCAGAGCGGATCGGGCAGGCGTGTGATTCGTGGCACCCGGTGTCTATGCCCGTGCCCTTCTGCCCACGCTTATCTCGGCCGATTGCACGGCCACCGTTCTTCCCACCACGGCGGCGATCTGCCGTACCTGCGCCATCAATTCATCGAACTGATCCGGATAGAGTGACTGCATGCCATCCGACTGCGCTTTGTCCGGATCGTTGTGCACTTCGACAATCAATCCGTCGGCGCCCACGGCAACTGCTGCTCGCGATAACGGAGTCACTTTGTTGCGTTTTCCCGTACCATGGCTCGGATCGACGACAATCGGCAAGTGGCTGAGCCGCTGCACTGCAGGAATAATGCTCAAGTCAAGCGTGTTCCGCGTATGATCAGCAAATGTGCGCACTCCGCGCTCGCACAGGACCACGTTGTAATTGCCTTCGCTCATGACGTACTCGGCCGCCATTAGCAATTCTTCCAGTGTAGCTGACATGCCGCGCTTGATCAGCACCGGCTTGCGCGCCCGTCCCGCACGCTTCAGCAGAGAAAAATTCTGCATATTACGGGCACCGATCTGAATTACATCCGCGTATTCCTCAACCAGTTCCAGGGACTCATTATCTATGGCTTCGGTCACGATCCTCATCCCGAATTGCTCACGAATTTCCGCCATGATGCGCAGCCCTTCTTCGCCCAGGCCCTGGAATGAATACGGAGAAGTGCGCGGCTTATACGCCCCGCCGCGAAAGAATTGTGCCCCTGCGCGTTGCACCCGCTCGGCCACGGCAAATGCCTGCTCCCGGCTCTCGATGGCGCAAGGCCCGGCGATGACCGCCAGCGCCCGGCCGCCAATACTTGCCCTGCTGCCGGGGAAACGCACGATCGTGTTGTCCTCTTTGATATCGCGGCTGACCAGTTTGTAAGGTTTTGTTACACATATGACTTCCTGCACGCCCGGCATCTCTTCCAACGTGCCGGCTTCGACCTCACCCTTGTTGCCGGTAATTCCGATCGCCGTCCGCTCGGCCCCGGGAATCGAATGCGCGCGATAGCCAAGGGATTCAATCTTTTGGCAGACGTCACGCACTTGATCTTCCGTGGCGTGTGCCTGCATCACCACTAACATGACCCCACCTCGAAAGGCTTAAGTTTATCTTTAAGCCCGGAGTTGCGGCAAACCGGTTGCATCCTTTGTCTGGGCCGTTGCATCCCTAATCCAGAGCGGCGGAGGCCTAGCCGATTAAGTCTCCGTCATCCCAGGTGATTCTGCCTCAAACTACAGAATTAACTGTAGCTACCGAGCGGACATTTTGTGATCGAATTTCCGTCCTCACTGGAGTGCGCCATGACGCATCGCATTGTAACGCTTGCAGCAGTTCTTCTGCTTTCAGCAGGTTCAGCATTCTCCCAGTCGCTCGTTTCCAAAGCGAATGATGATGTATTCGCAGCGGTTGACGGCTTCGGCGGCGTATCGCTTGATTCGTTGCCGCCCACGCCGTCTGAGCAGCGCGAAGTTCAGCAGAACATCAAAGACATTCACTTCGATTTTGATCGAGCGGATTTGCGGCCGGAAGATCGGTTGATCTTGGAGTCGGACGCGCAATGGCTCAAAGCGAACCCAAATGTGTTCGTCACGATTGAAGGTGACGCTGACGAGCGCGGAGGCATCGTTTACAACGTTGTGCTTTCGGACAGGCGCGCGGCTACGACCAAGGACGCGCTGGTCTCGATGGGCGTCTCACCCGACCAAGTCGTTTATGCAACCGGTTGGGGAAAGTTATACCCGATTTGTGAGCAGTCCGACGAGATTTGCTGGAACCAAAATCGCCGCGCCCACTTTGCACCCTGGTAAACATACGGGCGATAAGAAAGTAAGTGTCACGACAGAGGTATCAGTCTGCCTGTTGGCCATCCGCGGACATAAGCCGGACAGCCGCCGCTATACTCTCTAAATGCCCCGTTCGATGGCTGGTGAACAGGACATTCTCAAGTTGCCTGCGCCCCGCCGTCCGCCGCGCCTGACCTCGCGCCGCATCGGAATCCACACCTCAGTGGCGGGAGGTGTGCAAAACGCTGCCGAGCGCGCCTATCGGCTCGGCTGCAACTCTTTTCAAATTTTTTCTTCCAGTCCACGGCAGTGGGCGCCCTATGAACTGAGCCGTCCGCAGTGCGATGAAATGAAGCGGCTGCGCGATAAATACAATCTAAAGCCACTGGTCATTCATGCCAATTACCTCATCAACCTCGCCGCCACAAACGAAAATTTCCTCCGAAACTCCATCCAGGCATTTCGTGGCGAAGTGGAGCGAGCGCTGGCCCTATGCGCAGAGTATCTGGTCCTGCATCCCGGTTCATTTCGCGGCGCGCATCGCAAAGCTGGACTGATGCAAACCGCGGCTGCAATTGGTGCGGCTACGCAGGGCCTCGATCTCGCCAACGGCGGCTTGACCTTCCTTATTGAGAACACAGCGGGCGCGGAATTCTCTTTGGGAGGCAGCTTTGAGCAGGTAGCCGAAGTTCTCGCTTACCTTGACGGCGTGGTACCCGTCGCGGCCTGTATTGATACTTGCCACGTTCATGTTGCCGGGTACGACATTGTTAGCGATGAAGGAATGCGCAGCACACTCGCTCACCTCGACCAAACAATTGGCTTGCAGAATGTTCCCGTTTGGCATTGCAACGACGCCAAGGCCGCGCGCGGCTCGAAGCTCGACCGTCATCAGCACGTCGGCAAGGGAACTATCGGCTTGGAACCATTTCGTCGATTGCTGAACCATCCACGCCTCGCCCACGCCGCATTTATCGCGGAAACTCCGATTGACAAGCCAGGAGACGACAGGAGAAACGTCGCCGCGCTCAAGCGGCTGGTAGCTAAACAAATCACCTAGCTCGCACCCGTCCGGCACTCGTCTTCGCGAAATGCCTACGCTTCGCCGCAGGGGCGGCTAGAACTTCTCGCTAAACCAGAGGCACCTCGTGTCATCACAATTTTCTGTGCTATCCGTCACCGCCACGTGGATAATTCTTGTGATCACAATGCGATATGGCACGGGCCGCACTGAGCGACCCGTAATCAATCGCCCTGTGCGGAGGCAAGCTATGATGACTTTACGTCCTCTACGTTTCGCGGCAATTGGTCTAGTGGTTCTAGTTGGATGCGGGCCCACGCCCACTACCCCGCCCGCTGGCACAACGGCCACACAAACAGAACAAAAGGAGCCGACGCTCTATACTGCCAAGCAGTGCTTCAGCAGCATGGTAAATCTGGCGCAACGCTGGCAGCCCGACGCTCTGCCATTCCACGTGGAATCGGAACTGACCGCCGAGACCCCCGGCCAGGGTGGAAAGTCCACCATCTGGCGGGCGATGTTCGCCTCGCAAAGTCGTGGAACGATGAAAAGCTTCGTTTGCTCCGGGAGTCGTGAACCGTCCGCTCCCGCGCGCGGCTATACTTCCAGCGCTGAGACCGCATATCCGCCGAACGTTCCCGGACTCTTGTTCGACCCTTCGTACTTTCAGGATGATTCTGATAAGGCATTCGCCACCACTCTCGAACACGGCGGCGCCGCTATCATCAAACAGGACCCAAAGCAACCCATTACTTATCTGCTCGACTGGGATCACGGTCAAAAAGTGCTGCTTTGGACTATCATCTACGGCAAGAGCCAAGCTGACAGAAAAGGGGTTTGCGTGGTCAATGCGGCCACCGGGGCTTTTGTTCGCGCCGGCAAGTAAGGGAGTTGGACGCGGAAATTCGCCGTTCTTAAAGTGCACAGACACTCCGCCGATTGCTACACACTGAAGAGGTATGTGGGTGCGATGTGTATACTCAGTTGTGCCAGAAGCCAACATCGCGGACGTGTTGTTTATGCGTCCGAAAGTGTCAGCCGTGGCGCCGGCGTACGAGAATTTAGTACTTCGCCACTCACCTTGATCGTAAGTTTCTGGGGCGGTTAGCTCAGCTGGTTAGAGCGCCTGCCTTACAAGACTTCCTTCACGAAGAATCAACAAGTTAGCAAGCTAGTGCAGAGAATAGCAGCGGTGAGCAAAAGTCCGTGTTCACTATGGGCTTGCGCGACGTGCGCGCTCCTCTAACTCACGTCTGCTAGTTTGAGGGTAGGCACAATTTTGGGCACAACCTTACCCGCAAAGTTGAGAAGTCCAATTGAAGGTACTGGAAACGCCGGGCGCCACAGTGGACGAACGCTACGGCCAATTCCGCAATGTTTGTCTAGTTCCAGCCGCAACGATTCGTCGCGAACGCGGGCGGCCTTGGCGATCTGTTTCAGCTTCGTTCCCGTCTGGCGTATATGTAGTAGTTTGAACTCGACCTTGCGGACAGCGTTGGCAAGGTTCCACTAAAGGCTCTCGCCTTGCGCCATCTTAACAACCCGACTTACCTCCCAATTCGGATCATACTTGCTGGTCGAGGTGGCTTTCCACTCGGGAAGCGAGTTCGGGTGGTGCCCTGGTCGGGGATCGCCTTAGCTGACGCTGCCAATCGCTCGGTTGTGGTCGAACCTCACACCGAGCGGTAATAACAGTCACTGCATTCGTTCGAGCAGGCTTCTATAAGAGCTGCCATGTGGCGGGTGTCCTCCTCGGCGACATTTCTTCGCCTCCCCCCGGTGGGGCACGCGCCTGATCTCACCAAAAGGAGTATCTCTATGTTTGCCCGTATTCTTGATTTTCAGATCAAATGGGAAAAGAAGGAAGAGTTCGTCAAGGTTCTGAAGAACGACATTCTCCCCATTCTTCGCAAGCAGACTGGATTTCTGGAATTTCTGCCTTTCTTCCCGGAGAAGCTGAAAGAGGAAAAGAC
>DASPRY010000123.1:0-15859 GCA_035624215.1 Terriglobales bacterium | reverse complement strand
AGCGCTTGGATGATTGGCTGGCGCTCAATGACACAGCGCCCAGTCGCAAGGCACCGAAGCTTAGCTTCGATCGAGTGCCTGGTCTTGGGCTGGACACCAACTCTGCAGGCGATGGAGCGTGCGCGCCGCGATCCATTAGTTTGGAAGCCGGAGCTAGTTTGGAAGCCGAAGGCGGCGCTGCAGGGATCGATGGTCGAGCACCGGTTTCGACCTCAATTCAGTATGAGTTCAACTCGCTAGGGTCGGACCTGAATGCTGCGCTGCGGGTGATCAGCGAACGCGCGCGGACGCTCTTACGCGGCTCGGGCGCGGCCATCGCGATCGCCGACAGAGGTCCTATGATGTGCCGGGCGAGCGTCGGAACCGGCGGACCACCGCTCGGAACGCGCTTGGATGTGAACTCGGGTTTTTCCGGGGAGTGCGTACGTACAGGAAAAACCCTGCGTTGCGACGATGCCGAGACCGATTCCCGCATCGAAGCGGCGGTCTGCCGGCGACTCGGTATTCGCTCGATAGCGGCCGCACCGATCCGGTACGAGCGCGAGGTGGTCGGAGTGCTGGAGGTTTTCTCTCCGCTCGCCTTTGCTTTTGACGAGGGCGATCTCGCGGTACTGGAGCGTCTGGCACAGACCGTGCTTCTCATGTTGAGCAGGCATGACCGTTGTGGAGTGTGGCGGGAAGATCAGCCCGGACGCCGCTAAAGCAATCATTCCTAGGCTGTGTTCCACGTGGAACGTTATACCGGTATTTGTGTTGGTATAATTGTGTATTTACAATAGGACTCAAATGAAACCACGGAAACGACTTACGAAGCGGGCACGGGCATCGCGGAAAGTGACCAAAAGTGAGGCGCCGGCGGGGTCGAAGAGGCGTCCCCGGTACATTCCTGTGAGGAGTGGGCCGGCATGTACCGGCCGGTGAAGAAGCCTGTAACGTTGCGGCTGGATGCCGAACTGCTGGCATGGTTCCAACGGGCCGGGCGGGGGTACCAGACGCGCATCAACCGGGCTCTTCGGAAGCTGATGATGGCGGCGAGAAAGAAGGCGCGGGAGTGAGGCTCATTCGGAAGCGCCTTCAGCACGAACTCGGCGGCGACGGTATCAAGTTTACGAGAAAGGGTGGGCCAGCCTCCAACATTGCGGTTCGCGGCCCACGGTGCATTAGTATAGCTTTAGGATGAATGCCATCCGAAAACATCGATTCGTTTTCCAATACCTGCTGGCTCTGAGCCTTGTTTTGGTAGTTGTCGGTATTTGGAGTGTTATAGAAAAAAACGGATCGACGTCTCAACGGGTGTTGGAGCAGTACTGGGCGTGGCAGGCGGCGGGGAAACATCCAGGCAACGCTATCAACATCGTTCGTTTCGCATTTGAAACACACAACTATTCCTTCCTCTTGCATTGGATCTTCGCGGGCGCGCCGACCATTGCAGCGATTGTTGTTTGTGCGCTGGCGTGGGGACGCGCAGGGGTGCGGCGCCTGTTTGGCAGACTCAAGCCGTGGAACAATGGCGTCCGGCCGACAGAGGCCCTCAAAGTGTATGGCGTTATCGTAGTGGTCTATTTGGCAGTCTTTGTGGCGCTGTTGTGGTCTTTGCGCTCCAGCCCGGATGCGTTTCACAATGCCTATGGGAAGCTCGGAGGCACACCCCTATTTGCATTGGTGACTGCTCTTGTGGGCCTGTTCATCGATGAGGGGGGAATGCTGGAAGAGCTGGGATGGCGCGGCTTTGCCATGCCGCAGTTGCAAGATCGTTTTCGGTCTCCGGCCGTGGCAAACCTTCTGCTCGGCTTCTTATGGTTCGCGTGGCATTTCCCGCGCGAACTCCCAACCTTGTTCACGCACCAGGAACCGGGCAAATGGGCCTTGATGCAATTGATTTTCTGCCTTTACTGTATTTCGCTGGCGATAGTAATGGCCTATGCGGTGAATCGCACCGGCGGAAGCGTGTTGCCCGCGATCATGATTCATAGCGGCCCGAACGTTTGGGCGAAAACCGATGCCATGAAAGTAGTTTACGACCGCTTGGGCTTCGACTTCAGGCTGATCATGATGGGGGCCATCGCGATACTGCTGGTCGCGATCACGCGTGGACAGTTAGGCCGTATTCGCGCGTCGGAGGGTAGGCGCCTCGAGCCCGCAGGGGCTCAGGCCGATGGCAAGTCGAGTTGAGAATGCGATGTTAATTCCGCCGAAAGGCGCGGTGATCTACTACTAGAGGGGGAACCGCTTGATAACGCGACGAATTTTTCTCGAACGAGCTGGGCTGCTTAGCGCGCCAGCGCTTTTTAACCGGCTTTACCGAACTCGGGATGCACTGCTCCGATCTCCAGCGGGGCGCTCCAGCGGATATGGCGACAGAGAATCGGCGAGTTCGTCATACATCGATCGCGCCCGCGCCCTGCTGCAAGATGCCCCATTAATCGATACTCACAACGACCTGCCGTCGATGCTGCTTGAGCAACACGCCGACCCGTCACGGGTTAACCTGGGCAAGATGCAGCCTACGCTTTGCGGAGATGTTCCCCGTCTCCGAGAAGGCGGAGTCGGCGCACAATACTGGTCGGTCTGGGTCGCGTCTTCGACGCAAAAAAGTCACACGTCTTTACATGAAGCCTTGCGGGAGTTCGACGTCGCGCTCCGTTTGATCCGCAGTCAGCCTGATTTCGAACAAGCTTTGACCGCCGATGACATAGAGCGAATTCATAAGACAGGCCGCATAGCCTGCCTGATTGGCGTCGAGGGCGGCCACATGATCGAAAATTCACTGGCCGTGTTGCGCATTTTCTACGATCTAGGCGCCCGCTACATGACTCTGACGCACTGGGACAACATCGACTGGGCAGACGCTGCGACCGACCGGCCGGAACACAACGGTTTGACGGAATTTGGCAAGCAAGTGGTGCGAGAAATGAACCGGCTCGGAATGTTCGCGGACATCTCGCACGTAAGCGCCGACACCATGCGCGATGCGATCAATGTGAGCAAAGCGCCAGTGATTTTTTCCCATTCCGATTCATTCACTGTCGATCCTCATCCCCGTAACGTGCCGGACGACGTTCTTCGTCAACTGCCTGCCAACGGCGGCGTCGTGCACGTGAACTTCATCAAAGAGTTCGTATCGCCGATGAATGCGGCTTGGCAGGATCGGCGAGAGGTTGCCCTCAGAGAACTGCACACGCGGGTCGATACGGATCAGGCCGTCGAGCAAGGCGTGAAAAAATGGGAGAAGGAGAATCCATACCCTCGTCCCACCATCGCGGATGTCGCGAACCACATTGACCATATTCGCGAGGTCGCCGGAATCGATCATATCGGTATAGGGTCCGATTATTACGACGCTGGCCGCGGCTCTATGGTGGAGGGCCTTGATGACGTCAGCCGTTATCCCTACTTGTTTGCGGAGTTGCTGAACCGGAGATACTCCGACGCGGATATTCTCAAGATTGCCGGGCGCAATCACTTGCGTGCGATGCGGCAGATGGAACGAGTGGCTGCTGAGCTCCAGAAGTCGGAGCTCCCTCTGCTCGATGCGGCGGCAGGACAGTAGGCGAGTGCGTTTGCAAACAACTACGATGCAGGGAGAGTGCATGAACACAAATGAGTTGCCGCTTACGCGCCGTCAACTGCTGGGGATGTTGACCATTGCCGCAGGAGCTACAGCTTGTCCTGCGTTAGCGGCTGAGCCTGAGGGCATCGTTGCACAATCCCTTTTTGTGGCGCCACAGCAAGAAAGCACAAGTGGAATGGCCAAGCCGCAGCGGCTGGCCGAGGTCGAGCCGGAGCTTGCGCGCGTTCTCAAGCGGAGCATGATCGATAGCCCGGTCCAATTCGCCGTCTCGGAAATACGCTTTGAGACCGTCACGGTCACGATGCGCGACGGAGTGCGGCTCGCCACCGATCTGTATTTACCGCCCAAGCTGCCGGCACCTGCGATTGCGGTGCGTACGCCGTACGATAAAGGCAGGGACCTGTGGGCCGGAGCCTTCCTCTCCTTTGCGCGGCGCGGTTATATCGTGGTCTCACAAGATTGCCGCGGCACCGGCGCCAGCGAGCCAGACCATTGGGACTATTACATGTATGAGCCCGAGGACGGATACGACTTCGTCGAATGGGTGAGCAAACAGGAATGGTTCAACGGTTTCCTCGGCTCGTGTGGCGGATCTTACGTCGGGCAAACGCAGTGGCACATGGCCATGCATCCTCGCATGACGACCATCGTCCCTGAGGTGAGCGGCCTCGGGGTGGGCATCAACACCACGCATATGCACATGTTCGAGAATGCCTATTCGCGTTCCGTCGGCAAGGGTGAGGGGAAGGTCAAAATTTCGGATGTGGAGCTGGAGGGCCTGATTCTGAAGGAGACGCTGGCCACCGGCTATTTCAACGAGCCGCTCGAAAAACCCTTTCCCGAGGCGCTGCTTACCCGCTTTCCTAATCTGCGCACGATGCCGCGGGCTCAGGCCAAGCGTTGGCTCTGGGAGTACTACTGCTCGCTCAATTGCGCCGGGCGCGCCGAGTTTGTCAAGCAGGCCACGGGCGCGAAGAACGTGACCGCTCTTGAAGTGGAGTGGCTGTCCTCAATCTTCGGGCAGCAGATCTCGCATGACCGGCATACTTTGCCGCATCCCCGGCCTGCCGAGCTGTGTAAATCGTTTCATGCACCTGTGTTGCTGCGCACTGGCTGGTACGACTGGGGGCTCAATGATGCGCTCGCCACCTGGGAGTTGCTGCTGCGCGCCGCTCCCGAGCCCATGCGTTCCCACTGCCGCCTGTTCATCGCCCCGAGTGCCCATAACATGCCCGGTTATCACGAAGGGATGGCAGAGCATCCCGAACTGTATCACGCCTACAGTTTCACCACGAATTTCGAGATGCAACTGCGCTGGTACAACACGGTGCGGGAGAACAAGATCGACTCGTGGCCCACAGTAATCTATTACCTAATGGGGGCCAACGAATGGCGAGTTGCCGATAACTGGCCGGTACCCGAGGCACGCGCAGTCTCCATGTATCTGAATGGTGGCGGCAAGTTGAGTACCCAAGCGCCAAACAGGGCAACGAGCCTCACCCGCTATACCTATGACCCGAACAATCCCACGCCGACCGTGGGCGGCAGCATCGTCTCCTATGTTTACCCGCCCGGTAGCGTCGACGTAAGCGAGGTACAGAAGCGCACGGACGTGCTGACCTACACAACCGAGCCGCTCAAACATGATCTCGACATCGTAGGGCCGCTACGCATGATTGTCTTCGCTAGTTCGAGCGCGCTTGATACCGACTTCGCGGCGCGGCTGTCGGATGTGTTTCCCGATGGGCGCGCCATTCAGTTGCAGAACGGGGTGCTGCGTGCCCGCTATCGCAATATCGAGCGCGGCGGCGAACCGGAACTGCTGGAGCCCGGACGCATCTACCGCCTGGAGATCGACATGTGGGCGACCGCCAATCGGTTCAAAGCCGGCCACCGTCTGCGCGTCGATATCTCCTCCGCCGACTTCCCCAAATTTGACCGCAACACGAACCGCGGTGGAATGCCGGGCTCCCCGATCCCCGCGGTGCAGACCATCTATCATGACTCGGAACACCCATCGCACCTGCTCATATCAGTGCTGGATCATGAGACCGTTGGTTTTCACGGTGCTGGATCGGAGTAGTGCAGAGCCGTCGGTAGGGCCGGCAAGTCGGGTGGCCGCAGCGGCAGACTCTTGGGTTTCTCTTGGATCTCTTGCATCAGGATCTCCACCGCCTTTTCCAGCTGTGGATCCTTTCCTTGCATGACTAAGTCCGGGCGATTGTCCACCTCGATGTCGGGCTCGACGCCGCGGTTCTCGATAAGCCACTTGCCGTCCAACCCATAAAAGGGGAATTCGGGGGCGATCGCAAAACCACCGTCGATCAGGGGCATCTCATCGCGGATGCCCTTCGTGCCTCCCCAGGTACGCTCTCCGATGAGCGGACCCAAGTGATAAACCTTAAAGAAATGGCTAAAGAGGTCGCCGTCAGAAGCGGCATAGTGATTGGTCACGCACGCCATATAACCGTTGAACACACCCGCAGGGACAGTATGGCTTTCCCAGTTGCGTGCTGCCATCATCCCTACCAGCACCCGACGCAGGCGGTCGAAGATGATTTGATCTACAAAGCCGCCGAGGTTGTAGCGGATGTCAATGATCATTCCTTCCTTTCGAGTCTGTGGGAAGTACTGCTTGACAAAGGCATTCAGTCCACGGGCGGACATGTCAGGGATGTAAACGTAGCCGATGCGGCCTCCACTGGCCTCGTCAACTTTGCGGCGGTTGGTCTCGATCCAGTCAAGTTCGCGCAGGCCGGCTTCGTTGGAAATTGGCCGCACGAGCACGTCATGAGCGCCCTCGGCGGCCGGTTTGCTATTCACGGTAAGGGTAACCGCTTGATTGGCGGTGTTGATGAAGAGCTGGTACGGGTCCTGCGGGATGAGCAGAGGGCGCCCATCGACGGCTAGCAAGTAGTCACCCTGCTTGACCAACACTCCGGGCTCGGTAAGAGGCGAGCGCAGGTTACGGTCCCAGTTTTCACCCGGATAGATCTTAGCGATGCGGTACAAGCCGGATTTCGGATCACTTTCGAAGTCGACGCCCAGCAAGCCCACATTCACCGGTTTAAGATCGGGATAGTCACCGCCGCCCACATAGGCATGCGAGCTCTGAAGCTCTCCGACCAGTTCGCCTAGTAAATAAGTGAGGCTGAAGCGGTCTGCGACAAAAGGTAGGAGCTGAGCATATTTGTCCCGCTGCTGCTCCCAAGCCACGCCGTTTATGGAGGAGTAGGAGTAATCGCGTTGCAGGCGCCAGACCTCATAAAAGATCTGCTTCCATTCGGCACGCGGATCTACTTCCATCAACATGTTTTCGAACTTGAGAGCCCCCGACCCGACTTTTACGGGCTCCCTGCTTGCAGGCGCCTTGGCGTCGATGATGCCGTAAGTGCGACTCACCTCACTCTTGGGCGCGCCGGCCATACCCATCGCCTGACGCGCAGCATCCGGCGCTGAATAAAGCAACTTCGTGCCATCGAAGGAGAGGACGTACTGATCGGCACCCTCGATCAGGATTTCGTCCTTCTGCTCCTTGAGGTCGTAAACGTGGATCGCCGGTGTTTCGCCGGGAAGCGGACCGGAAATGCCCTCGATGGGAGATGTGACGTAGAAGATGAGATCCTTTGCCGCGCGCAGGAGTTGGAGATCGCCGGGGGAAATTGGCAATGCGACAATGCGATTCTGAATGCCCTCAAGATCTATGCGAAAGGCTGGAGGTTTCTCTTCGGAGTTACTGGGTGCGAGCCTCGCCTTAGGTTCTTGAGTTTGTGATGGCTCCTCCGGACGATTTAGGTTGCTTGGCCCTTGTGCCAATAATTTCGGAGACGTTTGAGTTCTGGCTTCGTCGCTCAAAACAGGGAAAGGAGAGAACTCATTGGCGCGCAGAGTCACGACGTAAACGCGACTAGCTTTGGGATTGGAGAAGCCAGGGTCGTAGCCTTCCAACACCTCGTTGAAATCACGATTGGACAAGAAGTATAGGTATTTGCCTTCAGGGTCGAAGTACGGCGCCCAACTCTTGCTGGCGCTGGTGGTCACCGGGATGGACCTACGCTCGGCAAGGCTATAGACGTAGATCACGTCGTTGAGATTGACAGCCGGCTTGGCGTACGTCACCCAGCGGCTATCGGGCGACCAGCTGTAATCGGTCAGTTCGTCATATTTCCCTTCGTCGATGAGAACAGGCTTCTTTTGATCGACGTCAACATAGAATAGACGTGTTGCCTTGTCGGCGAAGACGAGTTTTTTACTGTCGGGCGCCCATTTAGGCGTCAAGCGGAACATGTTGCCGTCGGACGTAATCTGGAGTTCCTTTCCGACACCGTCCTGGGGTGCAAGGTAAAGCTCATCTTCCCCAGTGCGGTCAGACATGTAGGCGATCCAGCGACCGTCGGGCGACCAGGCAGCGTACTTTTCACGGATTCCCGGAGTGCGCGTTAAATTGCGAATGCTCCCTTCCTTGGCCGGCACCGTGTAAACGTCGCCACGGGCCGTGAACACGCCTCGGTTGCCGTCGGGGCTAATGTCGAAATCGGTGATTAGCTTGCTCACGTTTTCCCAGTGGCGCGACGCCAATTCCCGATCGCCGGGCAGATAGACGGCCAGTTTGTGGACTCGCTCACTTTTCAGTTCCATCTTGTACAGGAACCCGCCGTTTTCGAAGACGATGGAATCCGAACCGAGGCTGGGCCAGTTGACGTCGAAATCGGTGAAGTGGGTGAGTTGCGCAATTTGGTGCGTGGTCAGGCTGTAGCGGTAGATGTTGAGGCGGTGCTCGGAACCGCGATCGGAGTCGAAGTAAATTGTGTCGCCATGCCACATGGGAAAGGTATCGGTCCAGTCCTCGTGTGGCATTTGCTCGAGTTGGTGCGTCTTCAAGTCGTAGATCGAAATGTCCTGAACCATGCCGCCCTGGTAGCGCTTCCAGGTGCGGAAATTGCGAAAGATTCGGTTGTACGCGATCCTCGTGCCGTCCGGCGAAAAGGAGGCCAGACCGCCCTTATCCAGCAGAAGAGGACGCGGGAGGCCGCCATCCAGGCCAATCTCATAGAGCCGCGCTAACCAAACGTTGAAGGTATCGCGGTGAGAGAGGAAGACGATGCGTTTGCTGTCGGGTGTCCAAGTAACCACCTCATTGTTGACGCCAAAGCGTTCCGGCAGTGGAGCCCCACCGGGATGGAAGGTCAACTGTTTGGGCTCGCCACCCTGCGAGGGCATGACATACACGTTGTAATTCCCATCGTATTGCGCCGTGAAAGCAATCCATTTTCCGTCAGGAGAGAACTTGGCGAACAACTCTTGTCCCGGATGGCTGGTGATCCTGTGTGCAATGCCGCCTTCGCTTGGAACCAGCCAAAGGTCCCCTCCGTAGCTGAACACAATCCTGTCCATGTAAATGTCAGGAAAGCGCATGAGCCGTCCCTCGGGCATCTCTTCGGCTACCCCCAGCCCAGCGATTGAGAGCAGTAAGAATGTGGCTGCCCATCGGGTCAAGGAAAGGAGGGAGTCTTGAAACAGCGTGCGGGAGCGGAAAAAACGGTGGGCATGCATCTTAGCCTCCAGGCAGGTGTTCGCTGTATTGGGTGCGAACCGGTTTCAGGTTCAACAACTCAGGGACATGGCTGAGAATGTTCAAAGGGCTGGCGGGCGGATCATGCGCCGTCCTTACACCATTTTGAGAGCAGCTCAAGCACCGCGGTTTGCGCCGCCGGGCCGCCTCGGTATGCGATTGATTGCACGCCGCCCATCACCCCGAGAGCAATCGTCTCCGAGAACAGTTAAAAAGGACAAGGATGTTTTCGGATGGTGTTCATTGTCGCATGCCTCGGGGCTCCTTTCCCCGCAAGTCTGCCGCCCCGAGGCCCGGTTCGGGGCGGCAAACCGCCGGTCTTCCCCTCAGAAATCCCCCTCAGAAACTCAGCTTCAGCGCGAACTGCATGATGCGCGCGGCGACCGCCGTTTGGGTGATGTACCCGAGTGTTGGGGAGGGCCCGGTGGTATTCGGGTTAGCGAACTGAGGATGGTTGAAGGCATTGAAGAACTCCGTTCGGAATTCGAGGCTGGCTCTCTCGATCGCCGTTCGCTTAACCAGGGCGATATCGAAGTTGTTCTGGTCGGGCCCACGCAGAATGCCCGGACGGGTGTCGCCAAAAGCGGTTGCTATGGGTGGGCAATTTCCATCCGGCAAGGGCGTAGTGCAAGTGCCCGGCGGTTCTTCATTTCCAATGATCGGTGGCGTGCTCAGGCAAGACGTGTTGATGTAGTTGGTCAACCGGCTCTGTATCGATCCTGAAGTGGCCACTTGCCCAGGTGTGCACCCGTTGGCGAGTTGGGCATAGTTGGACGTGATCCCATAGACGTTGGTCCCGTTTGTGTAGTAGATACTTAAGCGTTGCCCGGTTTGGATCGTGGTGACGCCTGCTACCGACCAGCCTCCCAAAGTTTCGCCGAGAAGCGAGTTGCGGTTCTTGGGACCCGGCAATTCGTAGTCATAGCTCACGATAAATCGCTGGTCGCGAGTGAAACTGCCAGGACCATACCTTGATCTTGGATCGTCGAGGTTTCCATACATTTCGCCAATGCCGACGGCTCCAGTCAGATTATCGGGCGCGTTGGTCAAGGTACGCCCAAAGGTGTAGGAAGCGAGGAATTGCAACCCGTGGCTGAAGCGTTTGCTCACACTGGCTTCTAGCGCGTTGTACCACGACTCCCCAGCGGACTCGAGGTTGCGCGCCAATTCGGAGGCAAAGCCCTCGTAGGGAACACGCAGTGGGATGTTGGCCACGGTGTTCGTGGTTTGACCCCGAATGGGGTTCGAGGCACTCGCAAGTGAGGCTTCGTTGAAACCACGCTCCCAGATCAGCTTCGTTCCCCGCGTACCCGCGTAGCCGATTTGCAGCAGGAAGTCGCGGCTCAGATCGGTTTGCAGGTTTAAGCTGTACTGCTGAACGACGGGCGGACGCATGGTTGCCGAAACAGCTATAGGAGTCAAACCGGTGGTGGGAGAATAGGGGACGAAGTCGGGCAGGGTGATGGCAGGTGGCAACGGATTTTGGTCAGTAGCGGCGGCATTACTTGTGCCGAACATACTGCGCAGGATCCCAAATGGTGGATCGACCACCCCTTGCGAAGGGGCAAGGCCTGCGATCCGCGAATAATAGATCCCGTATCCCCCGCGCAATACTGCCCGATTGTTGTTCGGCAATTGCCACGCAAACCCGATGCGCGGGCCAAAAGTGTTTTGCCCGTCACCATTGATGCCAAACTCGTTGCCCAGTTTCGTCGCACCCGACGGGACCACGCCCGAATAATTGCTGGGAAGCACGTATCCCTGCACGGTGTCACCAGTAGGATTGGGATTGAGCGAATTGATGTAGATGTTGGAGTTCCGCCCGAGCGCGTCGGCTATATCACCCTTGCGCTCATAGCGAAGTCCAAGATTGAGGGTCAGTCGGGAACTTGCTCGAAAGTCATCCTGCACATAGGTGTTGCCCTCCCATACGCGATAGGCCCGATCTCCCAGTGCGGGCAGGTCCTCACTCCCATAGACATTGCTAAAGATGCCAGTTCCGTTTGCCGGCCCACTTAACCCTAGCAGGAGATCCGCCCATGACAGGTAATACTCGAAACCAAAAAGGTGGAATCCTTCCGCGTTGCTTTGAACACGAGTTATGCCCCCGCCAACGCGAAGGGTGTGCCGTCCCCGAACATAGGCGAGAGAATCCTCAAAAACAAATGTGTTCTGAATGATCGTCTGGGCCGGTTCGATGTTGCCCAGTTCCGTCCCCGGAAGATAATAAACAGGGTAATTATTATCAAATGCCGGTACGGTCGCACCGACACTCGAGAAGCTGACAGGGGATACGGTATCGTAGTTGTCCGCGGTGCGGTGATACGCGATCTCCACCTGGTTAAACAGGTTGGAGCTAAACGTATAAGTGTGCGACAAGGAGGCATTCCAGAACCCCTGATCTACTCTGGTTGGAGAACCTGGGGGAGAAATCGTGCCTGGGAGGGTCGTGTCTTGGTCGCTGCCTGCTTTGAAAAAGCGAGCGGAGAACTTGCTCTTATTTGTGTGCAGGTAATCGGCATTGATCATCCACTGCTCTTCGTTGAACGTGCAGGGAACGGCAAATGTCGAGAAGCCTTGACTATCGAACGGAATAGCCGGATTCAGATCCACTGTTTGCGGAGTGGGAATCACATACTGCCCATTGGGCAGCTTTGCCTGCAGCAGGTTCAATGCAACTGGGTTGATGTTGGACCCGTCAACCGCAATGGCCGGACCTACGCCCCCGAAGAGGTTCTGAAAAAAACCCCGCTGGCCGGCGAACAGGGTGCCCAACCCTTTGGCTGAGCGGTCGTTCGTTAAAGGCGGCGAAGAAACGGCGGATGCGCAACCAGCCGCGACGCCGTTGAACTGTTTTGTTCCCTGGTACGACGTGAACCACAAGAGCTTGTCCTTCTTGATGGGACCTCCAAGGGTGAAGCCAAACTGATTTTGCCGTAAAGGCGCCCTTGGTTCCCCGGTCAGATTGCGGAAGTAATCGTTAGCGTCGAGATCCTCATTGCGGAAGTACTCAAAAGCGCTGCCATGCAATTGGTTGCTGCCACCTTTGGTGACTACATCCACATTCGCCCCTGCATCGCGCCCATATGCCGCGTCGTATTGCCCTGTCTGCACCTTGAACTCGGCGATCGTATCGGGGTTCGGGATGGCAACGCCCCCACTGATGTCGGCTGTGCTCCCCTGATAGAAATCATTGATTTCAACCCCATTCATCTGGAAGTTGTTGTCCGTGGAGTTCACTCCGTGAACCACGAGCGGCTGGTTTGACGGCCCCGTCGTCCCTCGTCCCAGCGCATCGGCATTATTCACTTCGGAAGAGACCCCGGAATAAAGGTCGACGATCTGAGTGTAGTTTCGCGTGACCAAGGGAAGCTCGCTCACCGTTCGTTCACCCACGACGGCCCCCAAAGCACTCGATTCGGTCTCCAATTGCTCGGTCGCACCCTGCACGGTGACTGATTGCTTCTCTGTTCCGACGCCCAACCGGATGTTCAGCGTGGCGGTCTCGGTCACGTTGACCTGGATGCCGGTCAATACGCTGACTTTGAATCCAGTCTTCGAAGCCTCGACGGTGTACCTACCGGGTAGCATGAGCGGCACCACGTAGTCCCCGTTTTGCTGCGACATTACCGTACGCACTTCTCCGGTGGCTTCACTTTTCACCGCGATTTGGACTTGTGGCATTACCGCTCCGGTAGGATCGGTCACTGTACCAGCGAGAGCGCCCGTACCAGCCGTCTGCGCAAAACCTGGGGTCGCAAGAGTAATGGCAGTGGTCAGCAATATGAGCAAGAGAGAGAGCAGGCGTCCTCGTGCTTCTGCTCTCCGACTACAGCCAAGTCTGTTCTCGGCCAGCGGAAGTTGTCGGATGATGGACGGCTCAAACCTGCTCGTTCCGGTGTGACGTGGACTCCTCATGACGATCCTCCGTAAAGTTTCCGGGTCTTATGGCGCGACCGGGCGACGGGCCCGCCCCGCTGAGGCTGTCATGTTGCCATCAATAAGCACCTCGGGTCTATGGCCGTTCCCGCCAAAGTATTGACAATGTGCGCCGGACACCAGCTTAGGAAACCGGTAGCCATCAAAATCGTTCGGTCGCGGATATAGCGCGTTTGATCGCCGTTCCTCTTCGACTTTGGGGTTGCGTCAGTTCAGGTTAGGTTAGGTTAGCTTACGAGAACAACACAGATTGCTCGTGGAATGAAACTGAACTCAGTTCAGCGTCGTTGCCCGTAATGTCTCCCGGTCTTCCGAGATTTCGCCAGCGATCGAGGTGCCGATGAGTTCTTCCACTTTCTTCGGATCGTCCGGATACTGGCCCAGGAGGAACATCAATTTCACGATGGTCGCATCGATGGTCATGTCGCCCGCCGATAAAGCTCCGGCCGATCTCAATCTTTTTTGAAACTCATAGCACGCGAGATCAATTCCTCCGTACATACTTTGGGAAGCAAGCACCACCAGCTTCCCGGCATTCGTCATTCGCTCGATCCAGGGGAGCAGAGACCGGTCTTCGTAGGCCACACTGCCGAGACCAAGTGCTTCCACAACCACGGCTTTGAAATCACTTGCAACCAGATATTCCAGGCACTTCGGATCCAGGCCGGGATGAAAGCGGAAACAGAAGACGCGATCGTCGAAACGCTCTCGCAACTCGATTACGCGCGACCGGGGCGGTCTCAGAGCCAGAGCACTTGCCCCCAGACTCGTTGCCCTATGACCGGCTTCGAAAAGTTGCGGGTAATTGGGGCTGGTAAAGGCATCGAACCCGCCAGCGTTAATCTTGACGGCGCGGTTCCCGCGAAAAAGGCGGCGCCCAAAGAAGATGACGACCTCGGAAATCTCCCGGAGTGCCATTTCGACCGCATAAATCACGTTATTTCTCGCGTCACTGCCCACACACGTCAGCGGACGAACGGCGCCGGTCAGCACGACTGGTTTGCCGAGCCCGCTTAAGATGTAGGAAAGCGCGCTGGCCGTGTAGGTCATGGCATCTGTGCCATGAACGATGACGAAACCGTCGTATTCCGTGTACCGGCTGTAGATCGCTCTTCCGAGCTGTTGCCAGTGTCCGACCTGCAGGTTCGTGCTGTCGATGTTGAAGAGCGCAATGCAGGTAATCTCGGCCAGCTTTGCCAATTCGGGTATTTGACCGAGAATGTCGGTATTCGATTCCGACGTTGCCAGGCTTCCAGGCTCGTTGAGTGGAGCCATACCGAAGGTTCCACCGGTCGAGATCAGCAGGATCTTCTTCACTCGCTGTTCCTCTTAAATCAGCTTTTGCTCTCGCAAGAGCGCTCGAATCTTCTGAGGGTCTCCCGCGGCTTGCTTGCAGAGGCCGCTGATACGCGAGTAGCCGTGTCTCTTCATGAGTTCGGTCAACAGCGGGATGATGGTGTCCGCATTCGAGCGGT
The DNA here is from genome assembly GCA_035624215.1 of Terriglobales bacterium. Taxonomy (GTDB): domain Bacteria; phylum Acidobacteriota; class Terriglobia; order Terriglobales; family Acidobacteriaceae; genus JAFAGX01. The sequence continues at coordinate 1,302 of DASPRY010000123.1, read as the reverse complement.
TTCGCGCGACATCGATGTCCAACCCGGCAACACAGTGTTGCCGAAAAGACGAAACTCCGCTGGCCAGCAAGTCCATCGAATCCAGGATGTTGAACACCAGCACGCTCTCCCAGACGTTCAGATCGAGTTCGCCATGGTCAAGTGCCATAGCGGAGGCAGAATGGTTGCCGCTGATTTTGAAACAGAGTTGAATCAGAAACTCCGGGATTACCGGGTTGACTTTTCCCGGCATGATGGAAGATCCGGGCTGCATCGGAGGCAGATGAATCTCCGCCAGGCCGCCTTCAGGGCCCGATCCGAGCAAACGGAAATCCTGGGCGATCTTGACGAGACCGCGCGCCAGTTGGTCCAGCGCAGAGGAGACCGCAACCAGATCGTCCGGGCTCTGGGCGCTCAAGAACAGGTTGTGCGCCTGCCGATATCGGTTGTCGCCGGCCACTTCTCGCAGATTCTTGATAATGGTTTCGAGATACCGCTTTGGAACATCCTCCTTCCGGCCGACAATCGTGCCTCCGAGATTGACTTCGTGGAGGCGGTCGATGGCGGCCTCGACATGCTCCGCGGACCGTTCCACGAAACCTGCGTACGCGCCGAATAGGTCTCCGAAGGTAATTTCGACTGCATCCTGCAAACAGGTGCGCGCCAGCCGTTTCACTTGGCGCCATTGCCGCGCCTTCCCGAGAAGCGACTCATGGAGCCCATGCAGTTTTTGTTCGAGTTGCGGCCATTTGAGAATAACCGCGATGTGACAGGCCGTCGGATAGACGTCGTTCGTCGATTGGTTGAGGTTAACGTGGTCATTGGGATGCACGAGCGCATATCTGCCACGATGGCCGCCAAGAAACTCCTCCGCCAGATTGGCCAGGACTTCATTCGCATTCATGTTAGCGGAGGTACCGCCGCCTCCATGAAGGCTATGGACGGGAAACTGGTCCTGATGATTCCCCTCCATAACAGAATCCGCGGCAGCAGCGATGGCCGAAGACTTGCGCTTGTCCAGAAGTCTGGCGCGGGCATTGCACTGAGCAGCAGCTTTCTTAATGACCATGAGTGCCCGGATCATTTCCGGGTAATCCCCTATGGCTTTCGCAGACTGGAGCGGGAAGTTCTGAATTGCTCGGCAAGTCTGCGCTCCATACAGTGAACTCGCCGGTACGTCAATTTCGCCGAGCAGGTCCTCTTCCTTCCTGGCCGTCATCGTCCTTCCTGTTCGTTTTGGCACGGTGCAGGACTCCTGTTATATCCAGCTAGTCAGATCGGCGCACCTCGGCGGCATAAGAGGCGAGGGTTTCAATCCCGGCT
>DASPRY010000113.1:0-129123 GCA_035624215.1 Terriglobales bacterium | reverse complement strand
AAAAGAGGGTCATGGAAAAGCCAAAGCTAGTTGCAAATCTTAAGCCGAAAACAGCTGGACGGGGCTGGTTAAGAAACGGTAATCCGCCCGGTAATCCCGACACGGCTCCCCGATGCGGCGCAAAGACTCGCCGCGGTGCTCCATGCCGCGCGCCGGCGATGCGGGGCAACCGTAGGTGCCGCATGCACGGCGGCACTAGCACCGGGCCGCGCACACCGGAAGGACTTGCACGGTCCCGCAAAGCGAATTGGAAGCACGGATTTTACTCCGCTGCCCAGAAAGCAGCGCGAAGCCGGGCTCGACAGGTGATTCGAGATACTTTGGAGTTGTTGAAGCACCTTGAGGATTAATATTCCTTAAGGTGCACAGGGTTGATCCCGAAATTTTGATGTCGACCCACGTTGCATTTTGGACTCAGTCACTTGTACTACAATCAGCAGGCTTCCCGTACAATCTCCCTGGGTGATGCGCAAGGTCCTTCTCCTCTACAATCCGCTTTCTGGGCGGCGGCGCGGGCGGCGCTTAGCCGACGTGCAAGCAGCCGCCGCAGTGTTGCGCTCCAGCGGAGTCGCGGTCTCAACTTCGGCTACTCAGGTCGCAGGCGATGCCACCGGGCAGGTAAAGCAAGCTATTGCTGAAGGTTGCGACGCGATTTTCGCTTGCGGCGGAGATGGGACAGTTAGTGATGTCTTGCAAGGCTTAATTGGCAGCGATGTCGCCCTCGGCGTCATTCCCTTAGGCACGGCCAATTCTCTCGCCCATGATATAGGGCTGCCGCTTTCACCGGCCGGTGCCGCTCACGCCGCATTGACGGCAAAACCGCAGCGCATCGCGGTGGGCCGGATCGAATACCTGGATTTCGAGGGAAAGCCGCAAGCGCGTCATTTCATCGTTGCTGTCGGGATCGGCGTGGACGCTCACCTCTTCTATAAATTAAATCCAGTCTTGAAACGTCATCTTGGCATGATGGCCTACTACGTGAAAGCCACGCGATTGTGGCTAACTCACCGGATGGAGAACTTTGACATCGAAGTTTCTGATGGACTGCCTCCACGCCAAGCCGAGGTTTCACAAATACTCGCAGTTCGGATTCAAGATTTCGGCGGCATTCTGCGCGAACTCGCGCCCGGAGCTTCCCTCGAGCGAGACGACCTTCGTGTCGTTCTTTTTCACACGCGTAGCCGCGCAGCTTACCTGGGCTATATCATCCGGGGACTTTTAGGCAAGCGCTGGAAAATTCCGGGGATTGAGCTGATCGATAGCTGCGGCGTCAGTTGTCGGCCATCGGCCGACTCCCAGGCTTCTAAAATCTTTGTCGAGGCCGATGGAGAATTATTGGGAGGACTTCCCGCGCAAATCAGCGTGGTCCCCAATGCCGTGAGCCTGCTCATCCCCGGGGCGTGAGGTCGCGTCCAGCACTGTTCCGGCTCATTCCGATGGTCGACAAATCGGAATCGAACGCGCGTGCCGACACATCTAACTTTCTTGCTCAATGCGAACGAGCAGACTCTTAGCATTCAACTGTCCCGCTCGAAACCTTGGAACCCATCACTCACTTTCTGACCGGCGCGTGCATCGCCCGAGCCGGACTGAACCGCAAAACGGCACTGGCTACAGCTACGGTCACCCTTGCAGCCGAGGCCCCGGACCTCGACGTACTCGGTGAATTCAAGGGTCCCGTTTTCGGCTTTGCTCACCATCGCGGTTTCACGCATTCCTTCCTCGGCATCGCGTTGGTCTCAGCCGTTGTGGTTGGCGTTATGTATCTCTTCTGGCAACTGCGCGGACGGCCAGTCAAAAAGGCCGGGCTACCGCCGCGATGGGGGCTGCTTTTTGTTTTCGCTTATCTCGCCGGACTGAGCCATATCCTGCTCGACTTCACTAACAACTACGGCGTGCGCCCTTTTTGGCCTTTTTCCGAACACTGGTATTCGTGGGACATCGTTTTCATCGTCGATCCGGTCATCTTTGTCCTATTGTTAGGTGGGCTGGTAATGCCGGTGATTTTCAATCTGGTAGTAGAAGAGATTGGGCCCCGCCGTAAATCCCCATACGGACGTGTCGGCGCTACTCTGGCCCTGCTCGGGATCATTTCCTATTGGGGAATCCGCGACTTCGAGCACCGGCGTGCGGTGCATGCGCTGGAAGCTCGGCAATATGCTGGCGCAGATCCAATCCGAGCCTCGGCATATCCCTTCTGGTGGAGTCCGTTTAGCTGGAACGGAGTGGTGGAAACCGAGAATTTCTTTGCCGTGACGCGAATCGATTCTCTGACCTCAGATGTCGACGCTGAGGGCAATATGCAAATCCGCTACAAGCCCGAAGAAACTCCCGTGACACTGGCGGCCAAGAAATCTTACTTAGGTCGGGTCTATCTCGACTGGGCCAAGTATCCGATTACTGAGACCGAGCCGCTCGAATTCGGGGAGCGCGGCTACATCGTGCGCTTCAAGGATTTGCGTTTCGCCTATCCCGACCGGAGAGGAGGGAACGTTCTTTCAGCAAGCGTGGAACTGAATAAGAATCTGCATGTGGTGGGGGAGAATTTCGGTATGCGCAAAGAAAAACGCATTCCGGACTGAAGGACAGTCTAAGGTCACAAACTGACCTGCTCTCGCTCTGCCCTCCCAATTTGTCGAAACCCTGCCAGCTCCTATAAAATTTGTAGTCACACAAGAATCTGAACTCATCTGGAGCAGTCAATGGCCCAAGTTTGTGAAATCTGCGGCAAAAAGCCGCAATCCGGAAATACTATCAGCCACGCCCACAACGTCTCTCGCAGGCGTTGGAACGTCAATCTGCGCCCGGTTCGCGCCAAAGTAAAAGGTGCAACCAAGCGCATCCGCGTTTGCACTTCCTGCCTGCGTAGCGGCAAAGTAGTCAAGGCCTAGCCTATTTGACTACTTACTTCACGCTCAGCAGTTCCACATCGAAGATCAGCGTTGCGTTCGCGGGAATTACGCCCGGATAGCCGCGCTGCCCGTAGGCCAAATCGGGAGGAATCCGCAACTGCCGCTTTCCTCCGACCTTCATCCCGATGATGCCTTCGTTCCACCCACGGATCACCGGAGCTGTGCCCAGTGGTTCAACTGTAAACGGCTGGCCCCGATCTACAGAACTGTCAAACTTCTTTCCATTCGTAAGCCAGCCGGTGTAATGTACGCTGGCCGATTGACCTGCCTTCGCGGTCGCCCCATTTCCTACTTTGATGTCCCAATATTCCAGCCCATCAGGAAGTTTTGTGGGTTCTCCCGTAACTTTGGTGGGCGAACTATTGTCGGGCTTGCCCTGAGCAAATGTCGCCAGGCTCGAAGCAAAAAATACGACCAGAAGTATGTACTTGGTCACAAAAAATCTCCGGTTTGTAAATTTTGAATGCCAGCTTTTGAATTGTAAATGGTCAATTGCAAATCGGAAATCGAAATTCGTGCCATCGCCACACGTCAACGGTGACGGAGGCAACAACTGTTTGCAATTCATTGTGGATTTGCTAGTTCGGTTTGCGGCCTTTGCCTTCCGCCAGCAGTTGCAAGAGAGCGGCATCAGCAGCGTGCCGGAATTTCTGTGACGCCGCCACCCTCGGGCTCACGGCCGCGTCCGCGCTCGGCTTTTGCCGGATGCTTTCCCGCAGCTGTTCGGCATCCGCCGATTCGTTCGCGATCACCTGAGTGTAGAACCAGAGGAAATGACGCATCTGGTCGAGAGCTGTTTTCAGGAACTGAAGCGATTCCATCTCCGGCAACTGGCAAAGGGCTTCCATCAACTCGGGATCACCGGGAGCCTGCATGGCAGCACAATTCAACTGCTGTTGAATCGCGCGCAGGTCTTCGGTTACGCGCAAAATCCTGATGTGCAGGTCGTCGAGAATTTCGTCGCTTCGCATGCAGCTCTCTGCGTTCTCAAGATCTCATTCACTAGTTGTAGCGAACAGATGTCCCATGTGCATGCGCTTTCGTAATTCACGCCATTACCTTGGTATGTAGCCGGCAAACGCGGCTCAGAAAGCTCGGACCGCGGTGCTGCTTCTCAGTGTGAACACTGCAGAGGCCACGCGCTTCGGACTTAATGAGAGGCCGCGTGCACAGTAGCCGGCGACGCCTCGTTTGTGCCCAATTCGCCCTCCCACCTCGCGATTACGACCGTTGCCAGGCAGTTGCCGATTACATTCACCGCCGTTCGGCCCATGTCCATGAATTGATCGACGCCAAGCAGCACGAAAATTGGCTCGCTGGGCAACCCGACCGTGGCGGCCGTCGCCAACAAAATCACGATTGCTGCGCGTGAAACTCCAGCTACCCCTTTGCTGGTCAGCATAAGCACCAGCATGATGTAGAGTTGGCGCCCCAGGCTCAAGTGCAAGCCGGAGGCCTGTGCCACAAAAATCGCTGCCAAAGAAAGGTAAAGCGTCGAACCGGCTAAATTAAAGCTGTACCCGGTGGGCATTACGAAAGCCACAATTGGGCGCGGTACCCCGAAGTCCTCCATACACTCTATCGCTGGGGCCAGTGCGGCTTCCGAACTTGAGGTGCCGAACGCAATTGAAGCTGGCTCGGTTATGGCACGCATAAATCGGCGGATGGGAATCTTTGCCCATAACGCTACCGGCAGCAGCACGCCCACCAGGAATACGATCAGTGCCACGTACAGGCTCAACAGCAATTTGGCTAAGCTGCCCAGCACGCCCGCCCCGCTGAAAGCCACCGTGTAGGCGACCGCGCCCAACACACCTAGTGGGGCAAACAGCATCACGATGTTCGTGAATTTGAACATCACCTCCGTCAAGCTCTCGGTGAATGCCAGCATCGGGCGCCGCTTGTCAGGATTCTTTACCATTGCCAGGGCGATGCCGAATAAAAGGCTGAAAACCACCACCTGCAAAATCTGATTCTCAGCTACAGATTTGGCGATGTTTTCGGGAAAAATGTGTAGCACAGTTTCCGAAGCGGACAGTTTTTCTGTTTTCACCGTCTCGCCGGAGACAGTTTGAACCTGCGCTCCAGCCCCGGCTTTGCTCAAATTGATCGCCGCCAGCCCGATAAACAATGCGGCCGTGGTTACCAGTTCGAAATAAATGATTGCTTTGATCCCGATCCGCCCAATCTTCTTCAGATCCGAATGGCCCGCTATTCCGCTCACCAGAGTGGCAAACAAAAGGGGCGCAATGATGACTTTAATTAGTCGAAGGAAGATTTGCGCCAGCAGGCGCAGATTGAGCGCGAACACGGGAAAGTCGTGTCCGATTTCCCCACCCAGCAGCATGCCGAGGATGATCCAAGTCGTCAGCGAAGGGCTGAGGCAGCCGTACCCAATCAACCCCGCCAGCGCGAGCCAACGCGTGCTTTCCAGCACGAACGGTGAGAGATGGGAAATCCCGAGAAATTGGCTCGTTGCCGCCAATGCGGCAACGGTAACCAGGATGACTGTAGGAACGACAATCGCACGCCGCATGCGCTGATACATTACCAGAATTCGCCGGGTGCGACCCTGCACACCAGTAAAGTGCAAACGCCTGCGCCGACGGCTTCGGTATAATCCGCCATTCAAGCGAAAGGTGGATTCTTGCCGAACGATTACCGAATAGCACTAATGTTAGCCGTGCTCGCCGCCTCACTCCCCGTAAGAGCCCAGCGCCAGCTTGTGCTCAAGCAGATAGATCTTCCGCACCCTTACTACTACCGCGAGATGTATCTGCCCCAGCTCACCACCGGCCCAAGTTCCACCGCATGGTTGCCGGATTCGCAGACGCTCGTGTACTCCATGGCGGGATCGTTGTGGAAGCAAAATTTGAATTCGACGGTCGCTGAGCAGATCACCTCCGGCCCCGGATACGACTACCAGTCTGACTGCTCTTCCGATGGCCGCTGGATCGTATTTTCTTCGTATAACAAAGACGCAATCGAACTCTGGGCGCTGAATTTAGCGACAAAAGAATCTCGGCAACTTACCTCAACTGGTGCCGTGAACGGCGAGCCGCGTTTTTCGCCCGACGGGAGACGCATGGCTTTTGTCTCCACGTCATACAAGGGGCACTTCCACATTTTTCTGGGTGATTTCAGCAATGGCGAGCTGCGTAATATGCGGCGCTTGACCGGCGAAACCCGCAGCAGCCTGCCTCGTTATTACTACAGCGAATTTGATCATGAAATCAGCCCCGCGTGGTCGCGTGACGGCTCCGAGCTCGTCTTCGTTTCCAATCGCGGGCACATCTACGGTACCGGTGGCTTCTGGCGCATGAAAGCCGAGCCTGGCGCTGAAGCTCGTGAAATCCATTACGAAGAGACGACCTGGAAAGCGCGGCCGGATTTTTCGCCGGACGGAAAACGCATCGTCTATGCGTCCTATCTCGGCCAGCAATGGCAACAGCTTTGGCTGATCCCGTTTGAGGGAGGAAACGCCTTTCCGCTTTCTTATGGCGATTTCGACAATACCAACCCGCGCTGGTCGCCGGATGGAAAGAAGATCGCCTTCATTTCAAATCGAGGTGGAAATACTTCGCTCTGGGTTCAGGACATTCCGGGTGGCGCGCAAACTCAGGTCGTGGTCAAGCAGAAACAGTATCGGAACCCGATGGTGCACATTTTGATCACGGTGCTGGATCCATTAGGAAAGCCAACACCGGCGCGGCTTTCGGTTACCGGCGAAGATGGCCGCGCCTACGCTCCCGATGACGCCTGGATGCATGCCGACGACAGCTTTGTTCGCTCCGAGCGACCGTTCGAGGCGCACTACTTTCACACATCAGGCAGCTCAAAGCTCGATGTCCCCGCCGGCAACGTAACCATAGAGGCAATGAAAGGTCTTGAGTATCGGACAGCCAAACAAACTGTGCACATCGCTGCTGATGAATCGGCAAAACTCACGATTCGGCTGCAGCCACTCCCTCTGCCGCAGGAGTCAGGCTGGCGCTGGATAAGTGGAGATGCGCACGTGCACATGAATTATGGCGGCACTTATCGCAACACCCCGGCGCACCTGGTTGCGCAGGCGGCGGCCGAGAACCTTCCAATCGTCGAAGACCTTATCGTAAATAAAGAGCAACGAATTCCAGACATTGCTTACTTCAGCCCGAAAATCGATCTGGCTTCGACTGCCAGCAATTTGCTCGTGCATGGCCAGGAATTTCACACCAGCTACTGGGGTCATCTCGGGCTGCTGAACCTTACAAGAAACTTCCTGATTCCCGGCTACGCAGGATATCCGGGAACAGCCGCAACCAGTCTCTTTCCAGCTAATGCGAACGTAGCGGATGCGGCTCACGAGCAGCACGCATTGGTCGGCTACGCTCATCCCTTCGATACAATTCCTGATCCCGCCAAAGACGCTGCGCTCACCGACGAGTTGCCGGTCGATGTGGCGCTTGGCAAGGTCGACTACATCGAGGTGGTGGGCTTTAGCGATCACAAGTCCACCGCCGATATCTGGTACCGGCTCCTGAATTTAGGATTTCACTTGCCTGCAGCTGCGGGCACGGATGCGATGGCAAACTTTGCTTCCCTGCGCGGACCAGTCGGTCTGAATCGTGTTTACGTCAAAGTTCCTTCAGGGCCTCTAAATATTTCTCCCTGGCTGAACTCTCTGAGGCAGGGCCACACCTTCGCGACCAATGGTCCGCTCCTGGGATTCACGCTCGGGGATAAAGGACCCGGGGACGACCTTAAGCTTGCTGCTGGGGGAAACCCGGTAAAGTTCAAGGCCTGGCTGCGATCGATGGTTCCAGTCGATCACCTGCAACTCGTCTGCAACGGAGTGGTCGTGCACGATCTTAAGCTGAACGGCGATCGCGAAACTGCCGAAGTTACCGACAAGGTGGCAATTTCAAAAAGTGGCTGGTGCCTGTTGCGCGCGTGGAGCGAGAATGCTGAGTATCCCATCCTCGACTTGTATCCTTACGCGACCACCAGCCCGGTTTATGTAAGTGTCGCCGGATCTACCCCGAAATCCCGCGAAGACGCTTCCTATTTCATCGCGTGGATCGACCGCTTAATTGAAAACGCGAAAGCGTATCCGGATTGGAACACGGATGCAGAAAGAACTTCTGTTCTACAGCTTCTCGATCAGGCGCGAAGTATATACGTCAAATTGCAGAAGTGACCTCGCGTCTCTTGTGGGCTTGCCCGTCGTTTGATCTGTACTCGGGAATCGCGAAGGCCGGCTCCCGATCAAACCGACGCTTGCTTTTGCTCTATTTGGAGCAGTGCCTTTTTCCGCTCCTCACCCCAGCGGTAGCCACTCACATCTCCATTGGTGCGCACCACGCGATGACATGGGATTGCGACTGCGACTGGATTCGTGGCGCAAGCCCGCGCTACGGCCCGCGCGGCGGAAGGTTGTCCGATAGCTTCCGCTACTGCAGCGTAGGAGCGGGTTTCTCCGAACGGGATCGACTGCAGATACGACCAAACCCGCCGCTGGAACGCAGTCGCCTGAATATCGAGCGGAAGCGCTGTATTGATCCGCTGGCCGCGCAATTTCCCCAGCAGATTTTCTTTCCACTCCCGCATGCCGTCGTCATCACGCCGGCGGATGGCAAAAGGAAATTCATGTTTCAGCCCTTGCTCGAGTTCTTCGTCGTTGTCAGCGAACTGGATTGCGCAAATGCCTTTGTCCGTCGCTGCCACTAACATCCGTCCCAAGGGAGAATCGGTACAGGTGTAGCGAATGTGCGCCGCGATGGCCCCTCGCCGGTACTTGTCAGGCGTCATACCCAGTTGCGATGCCGTCCGCTCGTACAATCGGCTGCTTGAGCTGTATCCCGCATCGTACATCGCTCGCGTGACCGAATGACCGGCGCGTAAATTGCTCTTGAGCTGATTCATGCGACAGGAATCAGCATAGGATTTCGGCGTGACCCCCAATACCGATTTGAATGTCCGCTGCAGACGGAAAGGACTCTGCTGAAATTCGTGGCCCAGCCGCGCGAGCGTCAGCGGCTCGTCGAGGTGCTGCTCGATGTACCGGCACACCGCCCTGACTAACTGCAAACGGCCGTTTCCACCAATCGCCTTCGGCCGGCAGCGCAGACATGCCCGAAACCCGGCCTTTTCCGCCTGTTCAGGTTGCTGGAAAAATGACACATTTTCGCGGCGAGGCCGCCGCGAAGGGCACGATGGACGACAATACACGCCGGTACTGGAGACGGCAAAAACAAACCGGCCATCCTGGCTCGCATCGCGTGCTTGAACCGCCTGCCACCATCGTGTTTCGTTGCTGCTCATCGCACCGGATTCCGCCAATTCGAGTATCGCATTGCTCGTCATAATGGACAAAGCTTAAGGGCCGTCGTCCTAACGAACCATCCGCTTCTTGCGCTCAAAGTAAAATTGTTTCCGAATGCCTGAAAACGCACGCCTGAAAACGATTGTAAGTGTGCTGGCAACTGTGATCGTTTTCAGCTCGCTTGCCATCATGACAAATGGCAATCGTTTAAAGACGCAGAAAATTGCATCCGCTGAAATTGTGGCTGTGTATATCGACCATGAAATCGCGCTTGATGCCGCACACCTCACGCCTGAGTGGCAGCGGGCGAATGCGGTGATCTTTTCCTCTGACTGGCAAGGGAACGAGGCCGATTCCGCGCGTCAAACGCAGGTACAGCTTTTGTGGTCAGAGCGAAATCTCTATCTGCGATTTGAATGCCACTATCGCGAGCTCTACGTGTTTGAGGATTCCGACCCGAACGGCCGTCGCGATCATCTTTGGGACCGCGACGTGGCAGAAGCATTTCTGCAACCTGATCTCTCCCGCGGGCATTTCTACCGTGAATTTGAAGTAAGCCCCAACGGCATGTGGATTGATTTGGATGTTTTTTCCGGCGGCAGTTCGGACCTTAAAAGTGGCCTGCAACGTTCAGTGGTTATTAATCCAGAGTCCCACATATGGGTTGCGGAGCTGGCGATTCCCCTCAGCGCTCTCACGTCGCGATTTGATCCATCCAAGACCTGGCGGGCGAATTTCTACCGGGTCGAAGGCCCGCACGAACCACGTGCTTATCTCGCCTGGCATCCTACCTACACTCCCACGCCTGACTTTCACGTTCCTGCTGCGTTTGGCACTTTACGTTTCGAGAAGTCTCCCTGAAGTAGCTCACAGGGAGGATCGACTGATTGATGGATCGTTCTTGAGCCGCGGCGGAAATTAATCTGCAATCACCGGTTGCATCAAGGCAAAGGTCTGCGGCACGCCCGATCGTTTGCGCAACTCGGTCAGCAGAGCACTCGCGGCATTTTCGTAGGTCTTGCTGGGATCTGAAGGGTCCGCCCAGACCGCGTCATAGACAACCTGCGCCGCTTCCTTCAAGTCCATGTGCAAAGCCGCTTCCATCACGTCGACACGCTCTTGCAGATATTCGTAGCAAGACTGGCAAATGGATGCTGAGGCGAACTCTCCGGCGTGGTTTTCCTCTTTGATGCAGCGCGGGAATGCAGACTGTCCCGACATCTCCAGCGTACTTAACTGCGCCTTAAATTCACGTAGGAACCGCTCCCGTTCTTCTTCCAGCATGGCGGGATCTGGCAATTCTTCGGCGGGAGCGGGGATAAGCGGAAGTTTGACCGCAGTAACAGCGACCCGCTCTGCGCTCTTGCAGATCGGGCAAGCTTTCAGGTCGGCCGGATAGTATGTCCGGCACTTCACGCAGGGCAGGCCGTAGCCCGAGGGTTTCCGTGCAGTTTGGTTGGCCGATGGAATCGCGTGCCCGAGCTGCGCGCCCCGGAGGCCAGCCGCCTGATTTCCTGCATTTACTGTTTGCTGCATCGTAGGGTTCATTTCCTTACCTCGCCCGCTGGAGCGTGGATCTGGCCACGCTGCCGGTTATTCTAGGAGTGCCAGCTTCTCCTGCCGAGAGCACGGGAGTTCATTGCCCGCATTCCAATTCGCCAACGGTCGGCGGCAGTTCCCGGCCGCATCAGTTACTGCGGCGTGTCTTTAGGCCTGACTTTCCCCTTCTCAGCGACCGCCGCGTGCGCCGATCCCAGCTCACGTAAAGCCAGATTCAACTTTGTCCGTGCATCCAACAGCTTGGGGTTAATACGGAGCGCTTTCTGGTAGGACTCCACCGCGGCTGCCAGGTCCCTTTCGGCTGTTTGTACTAAACCCAGGTCGTAATAGGTCTCAGCCCGGTTCGGATCACGGTCCAAGGACTCCAGGAGTGCGTGCAGGGCTGGCTTGTAGTTTTCGTCCCCATAGAGTCCGAGCCCCAGGTATCGATAGCCTTCTGCATTACCTGGATCGATGCTCAGGGCAGTACGCGCTTCAGCAACAGCATTTTCTGCATCATTCGAGCAGTAGAAAACGTACGACAGCCCGTTATGGATTTCCGGAAAGTCTGGCTCCAGGTCCTTCGCGTCCGAATAAGCATCAAACGCCTCGTCCAAATCTCCTTGTTGCGCGCGGAGATAGCCCAGGACCAGATGGAGATCAGCATTCTCGGGAGCAGTCGTCAGCAGCTTTCTCACAATCATCTCGGCCTTGTCGTAGCTTTGCCGATGTACCAGTTCTGCAGCCTGCACCAACTCCGTGGGGCAACCCAACCCTCGTTTACCGGCTGAGGATGTGTAGTTTGTACCGATCTCTTTCACTAAATCGGCTCCCACTCCCACACCCACTAGAATTTCTGCGGTGTTCTGAACTAGCTGGAAGGTAACTCCGCGATCTCTCACCAGGCGCGCAAGTCTTTGGTTAGGAATGCCGGCAGCGATCCAGGTGAGCAACTGGGGACAGTCAATCTGCTTCGCAGCCCGATCGTCAGCGATTCCGCGCGACGCGAGCAACAGAATGACGACCGCAACCTTCGCCAGCACGCAAACTCCTCTGGTGATCCGCATGGAAGTCTGGGACGCTTTTGAACATAGCGCTGCGGCTACAGGGGAGCTAGGTTACTCACGTAACTTATGAATCGAAGGTTTCACCGGCGGGCAAAGTTGAGGTGGGCTAAATCAGTTTGCTGTTTTGCCTGGCGCGCGACAAACCGGCGGCTAGGCCTCGCAAGACAACTTTCTTGTAGCCGGCGCGTTTCATGGATTCCATCACGCCGGCCGCAATCCCGCCCGGAGTTGCAGCCTCGTGCAGCAACCTCTCCAGGGAAATGTGTCCGTCTCTCCAGGCGACGATTCCATCAGCCAGCGCGTGCGCTGCAGCCGTCAGAGCAAGTTTCTTATCCAATCCGAGTTTTTCGGCCGAATCGGCAAGCGCGGCGAGCGCATGGTAGCCGTGGCTGCAGGAATACGTCACGGTGAATACATCGAATTTTCGTTCGGGGATTTCCAAAATTTCGCCGCCCTTGGCAAACAGCTTCCTGACCTCTCGTTTCGCGGTCGCGGGAAAATCGCCGGCAAACGTCAATGCCGTCAAACCTCGGCCGCTGCGGCACGTTGGGCTGGGCATGGCGCGCGCCCAGCGAACTGGAAGCCTTTTTCGCAAAGTCGCAAGCGGGATGCCGGCGGCTAGGCTGACGGCTGGCAGTGTCCGAGCAACGGGGCTTACCTCGCGCAGAAGACCGCTTATTGAGGCTGGGCGAACCGCAACCACCAGAATTCGCGCTTGCGCGATCGCGCGCTGCAGATTTTCCTCGGTTTTGACGCCATAGAGCTTGTTCAATTGCCGCAATTTTCTTGGATGGTGATCGTGTACCAGCAGTGGAACGCTATATTTTGCCAGTCGCAATCCTGCCAGCAATGCGCTGGTGATGCGTCCTCCGCCAACGAAGACGATTGCCTTCATGTCAGTTCTGCACAAGCCTGGTCGGCCGCTTGCAGCAATTTGTTGACCTCCGTCTGCGTATGTGCCGTGGAGATTATCCAGTGCAGGCCGTTGGAAGGGGTCATGTAGATGCCGCGCTCAAGCAGCAGTTGCACAAAGCGGGAATAGCGTCCCGTATCCACATACGAGCAGTAGTCGCGATAATCCTCAATAGCGTCGCGTTCGGTGAAATAAATCTGGAACATGGGCCCGAATCCTTGCACAATAGCGCGCACTTTACGCCGACGAAACACATCTCTCAGACCAGTAATGGCGCAGCCACCGATTGAATGAAGGTTCGAATACACATTCTTGCCGGATAACAAATCCAGATTGGCGGCGACCACCTTCATCGTCAGCCGATGACCGTTGAAGGTTCCGTAATGCAAGACCATGTTCTCGCCCCAGCGCATGCGGTCGAGGATTGCACGCGACCCAGCCACTGCACCCACCGGAAATCCAGCGCCCAGTGCTTTGCCGAATGTGCTGAGGTCCGGCTTTACCCCGTAGTATTCCTGACAACCGCCAGGAGCATAGCGAAAGCCCGTTACCACTTCGTCGAAAATCAAAAGCGCGCCACATTCCCGAGTCAGCTCGCCTAAGCGCTGTAAATAACCTTCGCGAGGCGGGATGCAGCCCATGTTTGCCATGATCGGCTCGGTTATCACTGCCGCTAGTTCTTTCCCATGTCGTCGCAGTGTGCGTTCAAGCGCGGGAACATCATTCCATGGCGCAAGAACAACATCATCAAACGTTGCCGAGGGAATGCCTTCGGAATCGGGAATCCGGGCAGGCTCTTGCTTTGGCCCCAATTCTTCTGGCGCGTGGCTGTGAGCGTTCAAAAGAAATGGATCGTACCATCCGTGATAGTGGCCCTCAAATTTGAGGAATTTCGTTCGACTCGTGTGCGCCCGCGCCAAACGCAGCGCAAGCATAGTGGCTTCGCTGCCGGTATTGGTAAAGCGGACAACTTCTGCCGTTGGCACCATGTGCCGAAAACGCTCCGCCGCATCCACTTCCGCCGAGGTAGCCGCCGCAAAATGCGACCCTTCGGCCATGGCCTCGGAAACTACTTCGACCAGCTTCGGATGGGCATGCCCATAAATCAGGGCGCCAAAGGACATCATGAAATCGGCGTACTCGTTGCCGTCGCTGTCCCATACGCGCGCGCCTTTACCGCGCTCCAGCACGATCGGTCCACCGGAGTACACGGCTGCGCCCCGCGAGGGCGAATTCACGCCTTCTACCAAGGACTCTTGCGCCCGCTTGAACAGCTCGTGCGAGCGAGTGCGGGTCAGAGTTGTGAGCGAATGAGTCATTCCGTTCTCAAACTACTGATCAATCTGCGGTCCCTCCGCCGTCTACGATCAGCGCGGCACCGCTCATAAAAGATGAATCGTCAGAGGCGAGAAACAACGCCGCCTTGGCAATCTCCTCAGGTGTTCCGATGCGTCCCAGAGGACGCCTGGCACAACCTTCCAGATAGTCTTGCCATTTCAACCCGCGCATTTTCGCATCTTGGGGAAGCATGGGAGTGTCAACGTCGCCGGGACAAATGCAGTTCACGCGAATGCCCTGCGGCCCATGATCGATTGCCATCGCCTTGGTCAGCAGGACAACCCCGCCTTTGGAAGCGCAATAGGCCGCTGCAGAGTCTCCGCCCACAATGCCCCATCCTGAACTGTTGTTGATGATAACGCCGTGGCCTCGGCGGATCATTTCCGGCAAGGCGAATTTCGACATCAGAAACGTGCCTTTAAGGTTGACATCAATCTGCTCGTCCCATTCTTCTTCGCTGCACTCGACCACGGTGTGCGGATAGAAAACGCCAGCATTGTTGAAAAGAATATCAAGTTGGCCGAAAGCGCTAATCGCCTCATCGACAGCGCGTCTGCACTCTTCGGATTTGCGCACATCACACGCAACAAAACTTGCCTTCCCGCCGCTGCCACGAATTCGGTCTCGCACTTGGTCTCCACGTTGCTGGTTCCGGCCCGTTAGAACAATACTGGCCCCTTCTTTAGCAAAAAGAAGAGCTGAGGCCTCGCCGATCCCTGAGGTCCCGCCGGTTATGAGAGCTACTTTGTTTTCGAGGCGCATCATCCGGACGGCGCAACGCTCATCATGCCGCACCCGCCAAACCTCCGCCGTCAACAACCAGCGCCGTTCCGGTTACAAACGAGGAATCGTCGCTCGCCAAATACAAGGCTGCCTGTGCGATTTCTTCTGCTTTCCCAACTCGCCTCAACGGGCGGCGTGCCGAATCGGCAAGAAAGCGATCTGCAGGCTCCCCGAGTTGCCGAGCTTCATCCCGCAACATTCCGGTATCCGTATCCCCGGGACAGAGGCAGTTGACGCGTACATTCTGCCGGCCATGATCCACGGCCATCGCCTTGGTCAGCAGCACCACTGCGCCCTTCGAAGCACAGTATGCAGCCGCTCTCGGACCGCCTGCCAACCCCCAACCGGACGCCATGTTGATAATCGAACCGCCTCCTGCTTTCGCCATAACTGGAATCACAAGTCGGGACAGGAGGAAAGTTGATTTTAGATTCACTGCAATTACGCGGTCCCAGTCTTCTTCACTAAGCTCCAGAACTGAAGCACGGCGAATAATGCCGGCGTTATTGAAGAGTATGTGTATTGTGTCGAACTGGCGAACTGCCCGCTCTGCCACACGCTGGCAATCGGCGGCACTGGTTACGTCAGCACGTTCGAAAATCGCTCGACCTCCCTGATCTGCGATCTCCCCCGTAACTTTCCGTCCCGCATCCTCATTCAAGTCGGCGATCACAACCGACGCGCCCTCGCGCGCGAAAAGCAGCGCCGTGGCGCGTCCAATGCCAGACGCACCTCCAGTGATCAGAGCAACTTTGCGCGCGAGACGGTCTGGCATAGATAACCGACATCCGCTCGAAATCACTGAGCTGTATACAACCTGTCATTCCGAGGAGCGCAGCGACGAGGAATCTGCAGTCTAGCGTCTCTCGAACTGCAGGTCCCTCGCTTCGCTCGGGATGACAACAAAGAGACTGCGGCTTTACCTTATCGGCTCGCCAACCCGCCTGCCGTCTCGGCACCATCAATCGTGTACACATGCCCGTTCATGTACGCGGCATCGTCGGAAGCCAGGAACGCGAATAATGCCGCGATCTCTTCTGGCTTGGCATGGCGGCCCAGCGGAATCTTGCGGTTGACCTCAGCCAGCATGGCATCCGTGTACTCCGCCCGCTGCATGGGCGTGAGCACGTAACCTGGGGCAACCGCGCAAACACGCACTTTAGGAGCCAGCTCCAATGCCATGCTCTTGGTAAGCTCAATTACACCCGCTTTCGTGGCATTGTAATCCGCATAATAGGGATATCCCATCATCCCGTTGGTCGAGGCCGTTTGCAGAATCACGCCCTCGCCGCGTTCCCACATGTGCCGCGCGGCGATCTGAGCCATGTTAAAGACTCCGGTCAAATTTACGGCGATTACCCGCTCCCACTCTTCCGGCGTGATCTCCAGAAATTTATGGCGAATGCTGATGCCCGCGTTGTTGATCAGCACATCGATGCCACCCATGATTCGCATCGCATCGTCGAATGCAGCCCGAGCCTGCTTCTGATTAGAAACATCGGCTGCCAGGGTCCCGGCAAGATTCGGCAGCTGCTTACGAATCTTCCCGTTTGCTTTGGCATCGCGGTCGAGCACGCAGACCGCCGAGCCTTCTTCAAGAAAACGCGCAGCTGTGGCAGCGCCGATTCCGCTGGCGCCACCGGTGACGAGAACGCGCTTGCCCTTTAATCCGCGCATTTGGTTCAAGTTGAATACGGATATTTAGAAGCGCTTAGGATAGAACGAAACAGCTTACGTGGCTAGATGAGAAGCAGCAGCTCTAGAACGGCTTTCCGCGGAAGAGCCAAATCAGCTCGACCACCAGAATAATCACCACCGTCAGTTCAAGGAAGAAGGCGCGGCTCTGGTTGAACTGGTCCACCATGAAGCGATAGAGTTCCTCGGCGGTTCGGACTTTCTGCGTAACCAGATCTTTGTAGTCGGGCACGCCCACCTTCGAGGCAGCCAGCTTGTACAGCCGTGCCGAAAACATGTCGCTGAGAAACTTAATCGCGTTATCGGCGTGTTCAGTGAGTTCGTTTACATCTAGCAGCACCGTATGCAGCTTGGTGGCGGCTCGCGCCAATCGCCAGCGCGCCATGATGCCTGTACCTTTGTCGAGGGCAGCGTATACGCTTTCCAATTCGCGAGTCAGAAACTCATCGTAATGGCGGAATTCCAGTAACTGGGAATTGGCATACTCCAAAAGCTGAATGGCAGTTTCAGCACCGCTCGGGCTGTCATAGAGAAACGCGGCGTTCCAGCCAATCACGGTAAGATCGTTGGGATAATACGAAATTCGCGACTGCAGGATCTCGTGACGCTCGCCTTCCGAGAGTTCCGCAGTCTCTCCGCGAACAATCTGGGCAATGCGCGCTCCGTCGGTTGCTACCAGCTCCGCCGCGGACGGATTTCCGACGATCTGGCGGACATGGAAAATGAAATAGTCTTCGCTGAGCCAGTTGGGGTAAGGCTTTACCAGGGCCGGGGCCGCGCGCTCGAGTTTGTGCCGCGCTATTCGCCCGGCGTGGGCGGCAAAATCTACGTCCCACACCCAGCGGCTGCCGAGGCGAATCAGCGTCTCCCAATCTCCGGAGAACGGCAACTCGAACACCACGCTGACTACGCCATAATCGTAGTATTTGATCTGCCCATCCAGTTTCTCCCCGCTATCGAGAGTCAGGGCTTCGATCGGCTCCACAATCGGAGGACGTTCATAGCGGACATATCCGGGAGCCGGATGTTTCAGACTTGGGTGCTCCAGCTTGCGGGCGCCAATAATCTGCTGCAGGCGGTCGAGGCGAATTTCCTCGCAGACGTCGAACTGGATCAGCACCAGAACCGACCCCTGCAGCGTGGTGTCAACCGCTTGCTTCAGCCTGATCTGCCCGCTGGTTTCGGTGATGGTGAGTGAGGACTCGCTGTCGCGGATCATACTGTCCTTGGCGGAGACATGCACCCCAGCACTCCCCGTCCTGTTATTTTCCCAGAATTAACCCATTCTGGCGAGATACCGAATGCTTAACCTTTTAGTCTCAATAGGTTATGAACGCTTACCGGCGGCTGAGTGCCCAAACTATTGCCCCTCCCACCGCCGCTCCGGCCATGCCGAGGGCAGCGCGTGTCATCGAGCCTCGGACGTCTCTCTGCATCTTCTCGACCCTGCGCGTCTCCGGGTAAGGGCTGCATTCTGCGCCGCCGTTTAGGCCCATCTGGATGACCTCGGCCAGGTGCAAAGCATGGCGGTCCGTACACTGCGCAATCTGCTCCCGGCAACTGAAGCCATCGGCGATGATGAGGCACTCCGGCGGGGCCTTGCGAACCGCAGGCAATAGCTCCAGTTCGCCCACTGCCATCGACACTTGGTATTTGTCCTGTTCGAAGCCGAAAGCTCCGGCCATACCACAACACCCAGGGGCCGGAGTTCGAAAATCAAGTCCCATCTTGCTGAGCACCGCCTGCTCGTCGTCCATCTTCAGAACGGATTTTTGGTGACAATGGCCGTGAACCAGGGCCTGCGCCCGGAGCTTCGGTAAAGTAAAGTGCCTGGCTTTGCGCTCTAGAAATTCACTAAGCAGCAAGGTCTGCCGGGACAAGGCCCGGGCCCGGTCATCATCTGGAAAGAGGTTGACTAGTTCATCGCGAAAAACTGCGGCACAACTCGGTTCGAGCACGACGATAGGAACCTGCTGCTCAATTTCGTTTTCCGAAACGTCAAGAATTTGCTGAAGCAGTTGTTTGGCGCGATCCAGCATTCCCCAGTCATACAGCGGACGCCCACAACACAGGCTCGTAGTCGGCAGTTCCACACGAAATCCGGCCGATTCGAGGACTTCCACCGCTGCCCTCGCCGTTTCCGGCAGGAAATAGTTGTTGAACGTATCCGGCCAAAGCAGAACAGGAGGCGCATTGGGATTTCGAGTCGGCCTTCGTTTGAACCACGCACGAAAAGCTTGGGGGGCAAATGCTGGAATCGCGCGTTGCGGTGGTATGCCTGCGACCAACTTGGAAATCTCGCGCAGAAATGGCAGCTGAGTCGCCAGGTTCGCCAATCCCGGCGCATTAGAAGCCAGTTTCGCCCAAACGTCGATATTGCCGAACGCATACGCACTGCGCGGACGCATGTGCCCGTCGTAATAATGAGACAGAAATTCAGCCTTGTAAGTAGCAACATCAACCCCAACCGGACAATCGCTTTTGCAGCCTTTGCAGGCGAGGCACAGATCGAGAGATTTTTTCACGCTCTCATCACGCCAGCCATCCTGAATCACACTACCCTGAGTCATCTCCCAGAGCAGGTGTGCACGGCCGCGAGTCGAATGCTCTTCCTCCCGCGTAACGCGAAAGCTCGGACACATCACGCCGCCTTCATAATGCCGGCATTTCCCAACTCCCACACAGCGCAAGGTGGCGCTGGCCAGGCTGCCGTGGTCCTCGGGAAACTGGAACTGAGTTGGCGGTTCCCATGGCCGATAGTCCGCTCCCAACCGCAGGTTTTCATCCAGCTTGTAAGGCTCGACCACTTTCCCGGGATTCATCTTCCAATCCGGGTCCCACAAAGCTTTGAATTGTCTGAACGCCTGCATTAGTTCCGGACCAAACATTTTCGGCAGCAGTTCGGCGCGGGACTGGCCGTCGCCATGCTCGCCCGAAAGCGAGCCTCCGAAGCTCACGACTAACTCCGCAGCTTCCTCCACGAACTTGCGATACGCAGCGATGCCTCGCTTCGATTGCAGATCGAAGTTGATCCGCATGTGGACACAGCCGTGTCCGAAGTGTCCGTAAAGCGCGCTGCGATAGCCATAACCGGCCATCAGCTTATGCAGCGCACGCAGATAGTTGCCGAGTTTCTCAGGAGCAACTGCGGCATCTTCCCAGCCTTCCCATTCCAGCGGCTCGCCCGGGACATGCGAGGTCGCACCCAATGCGGACTCGCGCACTTCCCAAATTTTCCTGGCTTCCCAGTGGTCGGTAAATAAACGCATCTGAGGAGGCGCCGCGCTTCGGGACAGTGAATCGATCAGTTTTCGTGCTTGTGATTCCGCCGCAGATTGGCTGTCGCCCCCGAATTCAGCCAGCAACCACCCCCCGCCCTCAGGCAGCAACCTCAGACCCCCTGCGTTCAAGCCTTTGCGCCGCGTGTAATCCACCAGCAGTCGGTCGATCCCTTCGAGTCCGATCGGCTTGTGGTCCATAATCTCGGGAACACAATCGGCACATTGATAAACGTCGGGATACGCAATCACCAGCAATACGCGCTCCGGAGGGCTCTCGACCAGCCGGCACGTGGCTTCGAGTACGGTCACGCAGGTTCCTTCAGAACCAACCAGGGCGCGGGCAATGTGGAATCCATTCTCAGGCAAAAGATAATTGAGGTTGTATCCTGAAACGCGCCGCGGAATGTTGGGATACCTTTGCCGAACCAGGTCACTGTACTGATCGCGCAAAGATTTCAGGCCGGCATAGATTTGTCCGCGACGGCCGCCTTCGCCAATGATTTTTTCCAACTCTTCATCATCCGTCTGCCCCACCTTCATGCGTATGCCGTCGTAGGTCAGAATTTCCAGCTCTTCAATGTTGTCGTCGGTTTTGCCCGCCATCACCGAATGCACGCCGCAGGAATTGTTGCCAATCATTCCACCAAGTGTGCAGCGGTCGTGGGTTGCGGGATCAGGCCCGTAAGTCAGGTGGTGTTTTTCGGCGGCCGCACGAAGATGGTCAAGAATAACTCCCGGCTGGACTCTGGCAATCCTGCGCTCGGGATCGAGCTCAACGATCTCCCCCATGTACTTGGAAAAATCGATGATCACAGCAACGTTGCAGCACTGTCCTGCCAGCGAGGTCCCGCCGCCACGGCACAAAATCGGCGCGCCAAATTCGCGCGCCGTCGCGATCGCGGCGGTCACGTCATCGACGTCACGAGGGAGAACAACACCGATCGGAACCTGACGATAATTCGATCCATCGGTAGCGTAGAGTGCGCGGCTGCCCCGGTCAAAGCGGACTTCGCCGCGAATGCGACCGCGTATAGCGGATTGCAATCCAGTCACATCCACCGTGGCAGGCTTAGCCGCTCGTGCGGTGTCGACAAAATCCTTCTGCCCGAACACTGGTCCGCTAGTCACTTGCTCTGCCCGTCACGCCTTCGCCGCTGATATTAGTCCCTTAATCAAGATCAACTCTCGAATCATATATCTGTTGCTTGCGGCGAATGAAAACGAAAGTAAGAGAACAGATTGAAGATAGAGTGCAGGATCCAAAATGGAGAAACAGCAGCCCTGGCTCAGGCGTGGCCGATGCCGCGTGTCGTGTAGTCGGCAAGGCTCAGGAAGAGCAGCAGCAAAAGCCAGAACAGTGCGGAGACAATGACCATCTTCGTGAGCTTTTCGCTGGTGTATTTCACGTGCATGAAAAACAAAACTACAAGCAGGGCTTTGGTGGTTGCGATTACCAGTGCCAGGATTGGATTAAAGGGCCCGAGATTGATCTTTGCCACCTGCGCGGTGACGATGGTCAGAACCAGAAGGATGATCCAGATCGTGTAGTAGATCTTGCTGGAAACAATGTGCTCAGACATAGCAGCTCACCTCAGCGGCCTCCGATCAATCAGATACAGCAGGGGGAATAGATAGATCCAAACGATGTCGACAAAGTGCCAGTACAGTCCGGAAATTTCCACCGGGGTGTGATACGCGGGCGTGTAGCGCCCCTTCCACGCATAGAACAAGATGAACGAGAAGATCCCTACGCCGATGATCATGTGCAACGCATGCAGGCCGGTCATGGCGAAGTACAAGGAGAAGTAAATCTGCTCGTGCGCCGGATCAATCGGGATCTGAGGGTAATCCTTGATCAGATCGCTGGCGTCAAACGAAGCACCGGGGATATGGTGCTCCGTGTATTTGGCATACCACTCGATGCCCTTAATCCCCAGGAACGTCAAGCCAAATAGGAGGGTCAGCACAAGCAGAACGATTAACAGCTTGCGCTTGCCTAGTTGCGCGGCCCGAACTCCCAGCGCCACGGTTAAGCTGCTGCAGATGAGGACCGCGGTGTTGAGCGTCCCCCAGGTCAAATCCAGGCTGCGGCTCCCGGCCGCGAACTCGTTGTAATACCAGTAGCGATAAACCAGGTAAGCGCAAAACATGCCACCGAAGAACATGATTTCCGTGGCCAGAAACAACCACATGCCCAGCGAAACGGCATTGCGCTGCTGCTCCACATCGACAAACTGGTGCTGGAGGCCTTCCTCGTGCTCGATTGTGAGTGGGCTGTCAGCCAACCGGCACCTCCTCGGGCGCAGGAATTTCGTCGTAGTTATAAGCTTCCCACGTCACCTCCGGAACTTCCTCAAAGTTGCTGGTAGGCGGAGGCGAGCTTGTTTTCCACTCCAATCCAGCCGCTCCCCATGGATTCGCGTCGGCCACCTTGCCGTAGCGCATGGACCAGAGGAAATAGATCATTGGCAACACGTATCCCACCGCTAGAATTGTGGAACCCGCCGTTGAAAACACATTCAGTACCTGAAATTCTGCAGGATATTGCCAATACCGGCGTGGCATGCCAAGGTATCCCAAGATAAATTGGGGGAAGAAAGTAAGATTGAAACCCAGGAACACCGTCAAGGCCGCAAATTTTCCCAGCCATTCGGGATACATGCGGCCGGAAATCTTTGGCCACCAGAAGTGCAGGCCTCCCAGATATCCCATCACTGCTCCGCCCACCATGATGTAGTGGAAATGGGCGATCACAAAGTAGGTATCGGTTACGTGCACATCGATGCCCAATGCCGCAAGGAACAAACCAGTCAGCCCGCCCATGGTGAATAGCCCAATGAAGCCCATCGCGTACAGCATCGGCGTATTGAAGTGGATTGAGCCTTTGTACATGGTGGCCGTCCAGTTGAAAACCTTAATCGCGGACGGAACCGCCACCAGATAACTCAGAATCGAGAAAATCATCGCCGAGTACAGCGAGATTCCCGCCACGAACATGTGATGCGCCCAAACCAGGAAGCCAAATACGGCAATGGCGATGCTGGACATTGCCACGGCGCTGTACCCAAAAATTCGCTTGCGCGAAAAACAGGGAATAATCTCCGCCACCACGCCCATTGACGGCAGAATCATGATGTACACCGCGGGATGCGAGTAGAACCAGAATAGGTGCTGGAACAGCAGGGGATCGCCGCCGCGTGTGGGATCGAAAATTCCCAGGTTGAAAGCGCGTTCGAACACCACTAGGAGCAAAGTGATCGCCAGCACCGGCGTGCCCAGAAGCTGAATAATGCTGGTTGCGTAATGCGCCCAGACAAACAAGGGCAGACGTGACCACGTCAGGCCTGGTGCTCGCATGCGATGGATGGTCACGACAAAATTTAGCCCGGTTAGAATTGAAGAGAAGCCGGCAATGAAGATCGCAACCCCTGCTTCAATGACTTTGGTGTTGCTGAACGCCGTACTGAACGGTGTATAGAAAGTCCAACCGGAATCCACACCGCCGGTGATGATGCAGTGCAACATCAGGATGCCCGCAACTACCAATAAATACCAGCTCAGCAGGTTAATCCGTGGAAAGGCGAGGTCTTTCGCGCCCACCATCATGGGAATAAGAAAATTCCCCAGCACAGCCGGGATCGATGGAATCAGGAAGAAGAAGATCATCACCTGGCCGTGCATGGTGAAAAGCTTGTTGTAGGTATCAGCCTGAACCAGATCACCGGCGGGAGTCAGCAACTCCAGGCGGATGAGCAGCGCAAAGAATCCCCCAATAAAGAAAAAGAGGGTGATCGTGACCAGATACAGCAAGGCAATCCGTTTGTGATCGGTGGTCAGCAGCCACGATCGTATGCCGTAGTCTGTATTTAAGTAATGCTCGCGTTCGGCGGTGATTGCTGTAGTTGCCATTTCTATTCCCTGGGTTCTTGCGATTTTGCTGGGGGCGCCAGCTTCGCTGTCCCGGACGGCGGAGTCAGCGATTTGATGTAGGCCACCAGCGCAGCCAGTTGCTCTTCACTTACCAATCCTTGAAACGTCGGCATGATCGGCTTGAATCCGTTCACAATCTTTGCGCTCGGACTGAGAATCGATTCGCGAATGTAGTTTTCATCCGCGACCACAGTTCGTCCGTCTTCCAGTAATACGGGCCTGTCAAATATGCCTTGCAGATTGGGACCTCGGCCTTGAATGTCAAAGCGATGACAAGTTGGGCACCCGAGTTGCTGAAAGATGGTTTCCCCATTTGCAGCCAGCGACCCGGATGTAGTGCCACCGGAGAGCCAGGCCTGATACAGTGCCGGCTCTAACACTACAATTTGCCCGATCATTCCCGAGTGTGCCGTTCCACAATACTCGGCGCAGAACAGGTGATACACACCCGGTTTGGTGGCGCGAAACCAGGCCGTCGTATAACGTCCCGGCAGAACATCCTGCTTGATGCGGAAGGCAGGGACATAAAAGCTGTGAATGACGTCTTGTGAAGTCATGATCAACTTCACATCACGCCCCACCGGAACGTGCAATTCGTTGATTTCGCGCTGCCCTTGTTCGTGTTCCAGCTTCCACATCCATTGCTTGGCTACGACGTAGATTTCGTCAGCGCCGCGAGGTGGAGTGCGTTCCTGAAAGTAAATGACCGCGCCCCACCCAAAGATCACCATGAAGATGGCCAGCGGCACCGCCGACCAGGTCACTTCCAGCGGCACTGAACCTTCGATCTGCTGTGCGCCATGCCCCGGACGATTGCGATATTTCAGCGCGAACACCACAATCATGGTGAAAATCGCCAGCGACATAAAGCCGGCCAGCAACACAAGGAAAATGAACAGCGCATCGACGTTGCCCGCTCCAGTGGAGGCTCGTGCTGGCCAAAGTGGAAAATTGTCAAACATAAATGCTTATGCGATCCGTTTCATGTGCTGATGCTCCGACGCTGAACCCAGGCGGAACATCACAATCAAAAATGTGCCCAGCAAAAGAATCGTGGCTGCTGCCGCCAGCTTTAGAATCCTGCTGACGATTGCGCCGTATTTTCCCTTGTCCGGGTCGTAGTGGTAACAGTAGAGCAATACCTCATCCACGACTGTGCCAATCTTGTTCTGCGATGCCTCGACCAGCCCCAGGCGCAAATCCTTTGGCGCGAACTCAACGCCATAGTAGTACTGTGCGATTTTTCCTTCGGGCGTGAGCACCATGATCGCTGTACCGTGCGCAAATTGCCCGGTTTTTGCATCGTATTCGTACTGAAAACCCGCAGCCTGGGTGAGCGCGTCGATCGAACTCTGCGGTCCGGTAAGGAAATGCCAACCCGCAGCCGCACCCGCGCGTTCGTAGCGTTTCAGGAATTCAGCTTTTTTCGCGGCCGCCATTTCAGGCGTCTCTTTCGGATCGAAGCTCACGGTCAGAACGTCAAACTGATTTCCCACATCGAACTTCAGAACTCGCAGCGCGCTTTCCAGCCCGCTTAAAACTTCGCTGCACAACATTGGGCACTGGTAATAGACAAGATTCAAGATCAACGGCTTGCGCCCGAAGTAATCCCCCAGTCGGACCGCATTGCCGCTTTCATCGCGAAAAGTGAGATTCGGAGGGATCTGCTCATTCAAATGCTGTTCGATGCCCACGTGTTTCAATCCGGGCGGACGTAGATTCGCCGGCGGAGACATGACGCCCTGCGTCATGCCTTGGCCCCAGGCAGCAGCCGTCAGGACTGAAAATACGCCGACCAGTTGGGCACATCTGTTAATGTTCCAAACACTTTCGATCTTGTTGTTCCGAGCAGCGGCCGCGACGAGGAATCTGCACTTTGAATCGGTATGCAACCCAATGCAGATTCCTCGCTTCGCTCGGGATGACAACAATAGAAACTTCCGCGACACGCTATGCAAAATGCTTTTTGCCACTGAACTCCCCACTCCTATCAGCCGGGCAGCAGAGAACTGTCCCTGCGTGCTCTACTTTGTTTTCTGCTGGTGATTCGGCAAATTGCGTACTCCCGCCTGATTACCCGGATTCCCCTCGGATGGCGGAATTGTTCCCACCTTCGGGGTCGTCGACAAACCGCGCTGCGCCACCAGTTGCATGGCACGTTCAATCGGAATACGTACGACTCCGGCTTTTTCATCCACCCAGCCGTAGCTGTTTAGCGTTTGCTCCTCTTTCAGGAGGAAATCGTCAATCTCAATTCGTTCGTTTTTTTCCAGCCGCGGCTGGGGGAACTTTTGAATCGTTCGCGGCAAAATGTTGCGCGTGTCAGCTTCCGGCTGCACCAGCGGGTTCTGCGGCGGTTCGTGACGTCTCTGATACGCGTCAAGATAGTCATAGAGCCCCCACAACACGAAGTAGACCAGAATCCCGGCCAGCGCCAGCCCGGCCAGAAAGGCGTACACGGCACTCGGGCTGAGGTCCTGGTGCTCGAATTCGAGCTCCGGATCCCGCTGCCTATCCTTTGTTTCTTCCTTACTCATGTACTGGTTCCAATACCTCACGCGCATCGGGGTCGTTAACCGACAAAAGCGCCATCGAGCCCAGGTTTCGGAAATAGAACCACATCCAAATACCGCCCATGGCGATGGGCAGCACAATATCCGCCCAGGTCACACTCGCCGTCGTAGAAAAATTCGGCTCGATGATCCACAGCAAATCCACCCAGCGCATGATCATCAGCCAAACCGCGAGCCAAACCAATTTCCTGACGTCGCGTTTAAAAGACCGTGAGAGCAGGAGCACAAACGGCACCACGAAGTGCCCGAAGATAAGGACCACTCCGACTGCCGGCCAACCGCCACGAAAACGCCTGAAATACCACGTGATTTCATCCGGCAGATTTCCTGCCCAGATGATGAGCAACTGCGAGAAAGAAAAATAAGCCCACAACATGAGGAAGGTTAGCATCCACTTTCCGTGGTCCTGAACGAAATCAGGCCGCAACCAATCGGACATTGGCTTGTATTTCACCAGAATGCGCTCGACCACAACCGCGAAGCACATGGCGGACAGAACTTCCCCAATCAGCAGAATCAGTCCGTAGATAGTCGAGATCCAGCTCGGGTCAATGGACATCACCCAGTCAATCGCCGCGAAGGAAATCGTGAAAGCGTACAGGATCAGCCCCGGTCCGCTCAGCGCCTTGAAGCGCCGGCTGTTATCCCGTGGAACCGGCTGGTCCTGCTCGCGCGACCACTTCGTCAGGAAAAATGACAACAGATTCCAGATGGCGAAATAAATGACAGCTCGAACTATGAAGCCATGAACTGACAGGTAGGACTTGGTTATTTCCTCGAGATGCTCCCGCAGATGCGTGTCGGCGACGCTGTTGAGCGGTCGAGCCCATATATACAGGCGCGGCAGCCCAAACAAAATCGGGACAAAAAGAATGGTCATCAGCGGAATGCAACGCATGGCAGCGCCCATCACTCTGCGGATCACGGTTCCCCATCCGCCTCCCGTCAGATGGCGGATCATCAGTACTGACATCGATCCCAGTGCTACTCCCAGCCATGCCATGAAGGCCAGCAAATATCCGCGGAAAAACTGGTCGGGCTGAAAATACCCTCCGATGATTGCAACAACGGAAAAAACAACTCCCACGAGGAGCGAACGCGACGCGATCGTGCGCGTAACCGGAGGCGCCATCATATCGGAGTTGTGGAGACCCGGCGCGCTCATCGTTCTTGTCCCTCCGATTGTGCGCCGCTGGGCTCAACCTCCGGAAGCGTTGCGCCCGAACCAGGCTCACCACGGAACGTCGGCGGCTCTGACGGAACTTTCTGTCCCGAAGGAATATCGGCGGAAGTGGCATTCTGGCTCAATTGCAGAGCGCGGATGTACGCCACGATCGCCCAGCGGTCCCGGGTCGGAATCTGCGATGCGTATTCTGGCATGGCACCGAATCCGTTCGTCATAACATCAAAGAAATATCCCAGCGGCGCCTTGCGCAAACGTTCCGTGTGATACGACGGAGGAACGCGAAATCCACGCTGCGGAATCATGCCATTGCCGTCCCCTAACCGCGAATGGCACGGCGAACAATAGATATTGAAGCGCTCGCGCCCGCGGGCCAGCACGTCTTCCGTCACAGGAAACGGCATGTAGTCTCCGGGATTGTTTCCAACTTTGCCAGTGTAGAAATAGGCGTCCTCATGCAGCTGGCCGCGCGCCACGGTGCCTTCGACTGGAGGTCTGGCGGAACGCAGATCGGCATAGAAATCGCTCTTCGCCAGTGGCTTGAACCGCGGCTGATCGTGCATGTCCTGACGGCAACCCACAGACAAGAGAACAGCAAACCAGGCAGCAAACGTTATTTTCCGGAGAGTGCGCATGCTTTAGCTCGGCACCTCCGAAATTGAGCGCGGGTTCAGCCCTTCCAGAAAACTGCGCGTCCCGCTGCTGCTGTATTTGGGATCGGAAGAGAACACGATCAAAAAAAACCGGTCCTTGGTCGCGAACGCAAACCGCGGCACATTGAACACCGGATGATATGGCATTGGGAGTCCATTCAGCGCCAACATGCCTAACACCGCCGACAAAACCGCAAACAAAATCGTCATTTCAAATGTCACGACAATAAACGCCGGCGTTGACAAGTACGGCCGCCCACCTACATTAACCGGGTAACTCACGGTGGCGATCCACCACTGCAGCGCAAACCCGGACAAACAACCAACAATTCCGCCTATCAGCACAACCAAGGGCACGTTGTTGCGATGGAATCCGATGGCTTCGGAAAGCTCCTCGATCGGAAAGGGACTGTAGGCGTCAATCCTCTTGTATCCGGCTTCGTGTGTCTTGCGTGCCGCTACCACCAGATCGGTGGGATTGTCGAACTCTGCCATCAAACCGTAGATGGGAGTGCGCTTCATTCCGATTTCACCTCCGCTTCCGGCAGCAGAGTGCGCATTTCAAAGATCGAGATACCGGGCAGAACTCTCAGGAACAGGAACATGCAGGCGAGGAAGAATCCTATGGTGCCGATATAGGTTGCCCAATCCCAAAGGGTGGGGTAGTACATGCCCCATGACGAAGTCAGGAAGTCGCGATGCAGGCTGACGACCACGATGATGAACCGCTCCAGCCACATTCCAGTCAGAATTACCCCGGAAATGAGAAACAATCCCAGCGGACTAGTTCGCAGTTTGCGAATCCAGAGCAGTTGGGGAATAAAAATGTTGCAAGCGAGCAGCGAAAGATACCAGACGTGATACGGACCATGCAGCCGGTTCCACAGAAGGTATGCGTCAGTACGATTGCCGCTATACCATCCCATGAAGCCCTCAATCCCATATCCGTAAGCCACAATAAGCCCGGTCGCGAGCATCACCTTGGCGGAGTTCTGCAGGTGGCGCTCGGTGATGAAGTCCTCCAATCCGTAAAACTTCCGGATCGGAATGGCCAGCATCAGCACCATCGCAAATCCTGAATAGATTGCTCCGGCAACAAAGTAGGGTGGAAAAATCGTGGTGTGCCAGCCCGGAACTATGCCGATGGCGAAATCGAAGCTGACAACCGTGTGCACCGAGAGCACCAACGGGGTAGCCAGGCCGGCCAGAAGAAGATACGCCGTCTCGTAGCGGCTCCAGTGACGCGCTGAACCACGCCAGCCCATGGCGAGAATTCCATAAATTTTTTGCGTCGCCCGATTTTCAGTGCGATCGCGCAGTGTGGCCAGGTCGGGAATCAGACCCACGTACCAGAACAGGATCGAAGTCGTGGCATAGGTCGAAACCGCAAAGACGTCCCACACCAGCGGGCTGCGGAATTGCGGCCAATAGTTCATGGTGTTGGGATAAGGGAACAGCCAATACGCAAGCCATGGCCGGCCGAGATGCAGGACCGGGAACATCCCCGCACAAGCCACAGCAAAAATCGTCATAGCTTCGGCGAAGCGGTTGATCGAATTTCGCCACGATTGCCGCAATAGCAGCAGAATCGCAGATATCAGGGTTCCGGCGTGACCAATTCCAATCCACCACACAAAGTTGACGATGGCAAATCCCCACCCCACCGGGATGTTGATGCCCCAAATGCCTACGCCGCGCACAAATAGATATCCCATTGCGTAGAGCAGCACCATGGTGATCAGGAATGAAAGCCCGAACCCGAAAAGCCAGCCATTGGAAACGGGACGAGTCAGAACAATCGAGCTGATCTTGTCTGTAATGGTGGCAAAGGTGTACCCCGGTTCGATCACGGGCGCTCTTTGCGACTGGCCTTCGATTTCGGTGGGATCAGCCATTCTCGATTCTGCTCCGTCAGCTCTCCAGTTCAGGGTTGGGGTTGCGAATTTCCGCCAGATAGGTAGTCCGCGGCCTCGTATTCAAGTCTTGCAGCAGACCGTAATTTCGATTCTTGGCCTTGAGCTTGCCAACCTGGCTGGCGGAATCGTTCTTATTACCAAAAACAATGGCGTTGGCCGGACAAGACTGCTGGCACGCCGTTTGCAATTCAAGGTCCCGGATTTTCCGGTTCTCGCGTTCTGCATCAATGCGGTGCTGCGCGATGCGCTGGATGCAGTACGTGCATTTCTCCATCACTCCGCGGCTGCGCACGGTGACGTTTGGATTGCGCATCATCTTGTACTGCGGCGTGACCCAGTCCTGAAAAAGCAAAAAGTTGAATCTGCGGACTTTGTAGGGACAGTTGTTGGAACAATAGCGCGTACCCACGCAGCGGTTGTAAATCATGTCGTTGAGGCCTTCGGTGCTGTGCACCGTCGCGCCCACCGGGCAGACCAACTCGCACGGCGCGTTCTCGCATTGCATGCAGGGCACCGGCTGAAAATACGCCTTGGGATTGTCGCGGTCGCCCTGGTAATAAACGTCGACGCGCAACCAGTGCATGTGCCGTCCTTTGTTGCACTGCTCCTTTCCCACTACGGGGATGTTGTTCTCCGATTGGCACGCGATGATGCAGTTGTTGCATCCCACACAGGCGTTAAGATCGATGGCCATGCCCCATTCGTACGGCTCTTTCTGATATTGCGCGGCATAGCCTGGGTAGAGGCTGAAATCCTCGGCTGGCTTGTCGTCATTGAAGGAGTCGGGGGTTTGTCGATATGCATCGAGGGTAGCAACGCGCACCAGCGGCCGCGTATCGCCATCCTGCGTCTCCATCGTTTGATAGCCCTGAGTGGAAGCCAGAATGTAGCTTCCGCCAGCCTTGTCGATCTTCAGCCCAGCGGTGAACCACGGTGCCGCGCTGTTACGAAGCGGATAAAAATCAAAGCCAGCCGCAGTTCCCACCCGGCCAGCGCGTCGCCGCCCGTAGCCCAGATACACCGTGACGGCATTATCGGCATGCCCAGCCTGAATCCAGACCGGAGCTGTAACGCTCTTGCCGTTCAGTTCGAGACGGATCATGTCCTCGGTCTGCACTCCCAATCGCTCCGCCATCTTGGGGGCGATAAGCACCGGATTGTCCCAGGTCATCTTGGTCATGGGTTTGGGCAATTCCTGCAACCATCCGTTGTTCGAGAAGCGCCCGTCATAAATCGAGGGATCGCGCCGGAAGTTGATCTCGATTGTGTCTGACCCATAAGTTGCGGGTTCAGCGAACAAAGAGGCCCACGGCTTCACCGCGACTTGCTTGGGCTGAAGCATCGTGCCTTCGATCCAGCCGTCATGCAGCGACTTTCGCCAGAACATGTCAAAATCGGCACCGGGATGCTGATTTTTCCAGTAGCCTCGAACAATGTCGTAGCCAGTCGCTTCAGCTTGGCCGGCGAGCAGCGCGACCACTTCGTAGGCGCTCTTGCTGTTGTAAAGCGGAGCAATCAGCGGCTGCTGAATGGTTACAGTGCCGTCGTACGCCCGCGCATCACCCCAGGCTTCGAGGTAGTGCGTTTCGCTGAGGTGCCACTGGCAGAGTTCGGAGGTTTCATCCTGATGAAGTCCGAGATGCACGCGAAATGGAATGCTGGTGTTCTTCAGCGCTTCCGCAAAACCAAGATCTGCGGGTGCATCGTACGCGGGATTGCCCCCGAGAATGAATAGCATGTCCACTTTGCCGGCACGCATGTCGGCAACCAGCTCTTTCAGCGAGTCGGTTTGGCTCTCGGGATTGGCGTTAACAGGATCGGTGTAGAAAACTGTTTTTCCGACGTTGCCCAGAGATTGATTAATGGCGTGAGCCCAGGCATGAACAATGGGAGGCTGATGATCGCCCGGAATAACCACGCTCGCGCCGCCATGAGCCTTGAGATCCTCCACCGCCGCGCGCAGAAATCGCTGTTCCTGCTCCGTAAGCGAGTGAGGTGCCGAGCGAGTCGGCGCCTCCGAATGAGGCAAGCTTCGCGCCTCCTCATCTGTAATCACTTTGCGGGGACTCAGCGTCTCGGTCCAGGTGAAAAAGAAGCTAGCGATCGTCTCAATTGCTCCGGCGCGCATCGGCAATCGATGATCCGCCTTCGCCCCCGTCGAACTCGGCGTACTCTCGACAACATATAGCCGGCTCATGTTGCCGGAATCCGGATCTCGGCGCCTCGCGAAATCCCGCGCATACCGCGTCATTCCCGGAAAACCTGCATAGAGAAAGTCGGCATCGAGCGACAGGATCACATCAGCATTCTCTAGCCGATATTGCGTCTCCACCGGCTGGCCGAAAGCCATCTGCGCCCCCGCATAAACGTTGTCGCGATTAATGGGCTCGTAAACGTGCCATTTCGCCTGCGGGTACAGCTTGAGCACTTGCCGCAGTTGATCAACAAAACTAGGCGACGAAATTGTTCTGGTCAAAATGCGAATGCCCGATCCCTGCACGGCTTTTTGCGAATTCAACGGCCCGCGCACCGCCTCAACGAATTTGCCCCAGGTTTGCACCTCGCCGAGCTCGGTGTTGGTCTGGGAGCGATCCGGATCGTAGAGGCCGAGAATCGAGGCTTGCGTGAATACGTCAGTCCCGCCCAGGCTCACGGGATGCTTGTCATTGCCTTCGATTTTTGTGGGACGAAAAAGGTGGCTCTCTACCAGAATGGGATTTGCGTATCCGCCCAGGCTGAAAGCTGTGGCAAAGAACATGGGCCGTCCTGGAACCACCTCTTCCGGCTGGCGCACGTAAGGAACAATGGGCTCGAGCGGCTGCTTGGTGCAAGCGGTCATACCTGCCATCGCCAGCGACGCGCCCATGAGTTTCAAAAAGCCCCGCCGCGAAACTGAATCCAGCCACTCCGACGCACCCTTGGGAAATTCGCGGTGCATCATTTCTTTGAATTCGAGGCTGCCAGCGAGCTCTTCGAGGCTGCGCCAGAACTCGGGGCCTTTAGTTTCGGCGATGCGGGCGCGAGCCGTCGCCAAATCAAGCTTGTCTTTCTTGCCGGGACAAACTGCTTCAGCTCGCGATGTACGGTTTTGTTCTTTCATCTCAATTTAGTTCATTTCCATCACAGCTTGCGCACGTCCTCTATTCATCCCGGCTCTCACCGATGGCAGGTTGAGCAACTCGTGATGTCAGCAACTGTGCGCAGGTTGTATTTCTTGACCAGATCGACTCCCAGCGACAATTGATCGGTATATTCCTTTCCATCCAGCACCAGAGGCTTGAGCGTTGAAGGCTCCTCATAACGCATGTTGAAAACCTGGTCGCGCGGACGAAGATGCTTTGCCGGGTTGCGATGACAATCCAGGCACCACTCCATCTGCAGTGAAGCGTAGTTGAACATCAGCGGCATCCGGTCTACCGGCCCATGACAGGTATTGCAGCCCACACCCTTGTTGATGTGTATGCTGTGGTCGAAATAAACGAAGTCGGGCAGATCATTGACTCGCGTCCAGACCAGCGACTTGCCTGATCGAAAACTCTCGCGCACCGGCTCCAGCAACGGTGCACCCACCCAAATCTGGGAATGACAATTCATGCAGGTCTTGGTCGGGGGTATGCCGGCGAAACTCGACTTTTCTACCGAGGTGTGGCAATAGCGGCAATCGATTCCCAGCCCCGCTACGTGGTGCTGGTGACTGAAAGGCACAGGCTGCGGACGAGCCACCTTTGCATAGGTCACATACGGGGAGCGCTGAATCTCAATACACGCCCACAGCGCAAACCCTATAAAGAAGATCGCGCCAAAGATGGTGGCGCGAGAGATTGTGTTAGTACTGCGATGAAAAATCTGCATCGCTCAGAACTTTCAGTGCAGCGGGAACTCACCGCTCAGCTCCATGGTTGATGCGGCCCAGTCGATCAGGCTGTCACAGATGATTGTGATGCTGGATACGAAAACGTGTGATTATAACAGTTTTGGGTCTGCTTCGCGCAGCCCGGGCAAATAGAAGTGTTTACGTCCATTCTGGAAAGCAGCCGAAAAATTAGAAATCGGGAGATCTCGCCCGTCGAGTTGACCCGCGAGTGCCTCGCCCGCATCGCAAAACTCAATCCCACCCTGAATGCTTTCATCACAGTGACCGCGGAATCCGCGCTGTTGCAGGCGCAACAGGCAGAAGCTGAAATTCAGCACGGCCGATGGCGCGGTCCGCTGCACGGAATTCCCATCGCGGTGAAAGATTTGATTGACACTGCCGGGGTTCGCACCACCGCCGCCAGCGCGCTGTTCAAGGACAGGGTTCCACTTGAGGACGCTGATGTAATTCAGCGACTGCAGCATGCTGGCACTATTCTTTTGGGAAAACAGAACCTGCATGAGTTTGCTTATGGCGGCAGCTCGATAATCGGCTATTTCCGTGAAGTCAAGAATGCGTGGAACACGGCATATATTGCTGGAGGGTCGTCCGGAGGAGCTTCCGCAGTGGCTGCCGGTCTGGGTTACGCAGCCATTGGCACCGATACCGCCGGATCTGTTCGCGAGCCCGCTGCATTATGTGGGGTGGTCGGACTGAAACCGACCTATGGACGCGTAAGCACACGCGGCGTCATTCCACTCTCCTGGTCGCTCGATCATGTCGGCCCCATTACCCGAACTGTGGCAGATGCAGTGGTGATGCTTCAGGCCATCGCCGGCCACGACCCCCGGGATCCGAATTCCGCCAATGTAGCCGTAGACGACTATCTTGCTGCTCTCCATCGGCGCGAAAAAAAGATCAGGATCGGCGTACCTCGCAATTTCTTCTTCGAGGATCTTGATCCGGAGATCGCCTCTGCCTGCGACCAGGCTCTCGGAGTCCTTACGACACACTGCGGCGAGATGGTTGAAATCGACCTACCCGTCCCGACCGATCGCACCTTGCAATCCGCCGAAGCCTACGCTTATCACGCCGAATATGTTGCGCGCTCCCCCGAACTTTATCAGGCGGATACTCTCCGCCGCATCCGCACAGGAGAAAACATTTCTGCCGGCGAGGTTGCAGAGCGCCGCCGCGAGCTGCACCAGATTCGCAGCGAAATCAGGGGACTCTTTGACAAGATAGACGTGCTGGCAACTCCTACAACACCCATTGCCGCGCCACTGCTCGCCGAACTGAAAGAGAATCCCGGCTTGTTGCGCCCGTGCGAACTCACGCTGCTGCGAAATACGCGTCCGTTTAACGTCTGGGGACTGCCGGCGATTTCGGTTCCATGCGGCTTCACCAGGTCTGGCTTGCCGATCGGACTGCAAATCGCCGCAGCACACTGGGCTGAGGCAGATGTTCTTCTGGTCGCCCACGTTTATGAGCAAGCGACGAGTTGGCACAACCGGCAGCCGAGTCTCTTATAGTGTGGACAGTCCCGGCTCAGCGTCTCCTGTTTCCTATTCCACTTCAAAGTCTGCGGTCCGAGGCGGGCACTTATTGCCGACCGAATCCATGGCGCTAAGCTCGACCCGGTAAGAACCCGGATCAAGCGTGTTCACCGGCACCTTCAGGCCAAGTGGAATGACCGGATTCCCTTTTTGCATGAAGGACGCGGCCGTGGCCAATCCGGTGTCGTACTTAGCTTGCCCACTCTTCCGCTCGACCACCTTCATCTCGATTCCGACTTGCGGAACGGTAGTGCCTGCGAGCAGGGGTTCATAAACCTCCGCGTACAGCGCCACCGTCTCGGTTTTCTTAAACCGATAGGTCGCGGCAGGCACGATCTGCATTCCCCGGGTTACCAGGGGCGTGTGGTCCTCCATTAGAGCAGCATCCAGGCTCGTCGCCATATCTGCCGCGCGGCGTACGTTGTTGCTAAGCGCCATCGCACTGAGGCCGAACTGCTTTCCATCGTAAGGATCCACCGTGAGTGCAGTTTCAACTTTTCCGAAAGCTTCAGTGCCGGAGCTAAAGACGACCTTCAGATTGTATTGGCCGGAGGCGACATCAAACTGGTTTTCATAATGGAATGGCTGTTTCGAGAATTCCTCAACTTCCTTCTTGTTCTCGAAATCCAGGTTCACGCCATCACTGAACCGTGCCGCCACCGAATTGTCCGGCTTATAGGCGATTCCCAGAATGTTCAGAGTGGCGTGCTGCTTGCCTTTGACCTTGTCAAATTTGATTGAGTTCGCCGGAATGTCCATTGCCAGATTTACGCGCGCCGTATTGGCTGAGGTATAGAAATAAGGCGTTTGGATAGAGGCAGCGATCGACCCGGGCTGTGTGCCGTTGGCCTGGTTCTCAAGCTGTTTCTCTGCCGGTTGTCCGGCGAGCAAATCCGCCGGCTTAACGTTGCAGTAACCGCTGCGTGAGCGAATCACAGTATCGTCGCGATCGACTTTCACGCGCAGAGTGTGGCAGCTCCCCTCCGGGGTATCTGCAGGGGTGTAGCCTAACACGTAATATTCACCCAGCTCTTTCGAGATCTTATCCATGCCACCCAGCAAGTCATTGGTATTCAGGATCACGAATCCGCCCGTGCCGCTGGCCAAGGCATACATGACCTGTTGATTGTCAGTGGCGCTGGGAGGAAAGGGCGGGATGATCACGCTCGGCTGGTAGTTTGGATTGTAATAATTGGAAACGGGCATACGTGTACCACCTGGGCTTCCGGTTGAACCAGTTCCCCGGCTGCCAGTTCCGGTTCCTCCGCCTGGAGAGCCGCCATGACTACCACCGCTGCCACTTCCTCCACCCGGAGGGCCACCAGGGTGACTGCCTCCGCCACCACCTCCGCCACTGCCGCCTGAATGCTGGATGAACACAAGGTGCAGTTCCGGCATGGCGTCTCCGCTGTACCTGAACGTAGCACTCTCCAATCTGCCGCCCTGCTCGATCACCGGAGGAACGGTCAGTTGGCCGCCATGAGGCGGAAGATTCGTGGGCGTAACCAGGCCCCGCACGTCAATGGGGTATATCGCCACGTTGTATTTGTTGCAAGCGTCGATGGTTGCGGTGAGTTCTGACTGAAGCTCCGGTGTCAGCGGGAAACCGGAGGTCAGCATCACCAGAGTTTTCCGTCCCGGTACCGATGCTAGATTCTTGGCCAAGTCGCGCAATGCCAGCAGCACCGTGCGAGCTCCGAAGTCCACTTCCGCATTAGTAAGCGAAGGCATCCCCACCGGAGGCGTGCCAAGAGAGGCCACTTGAACTCCCGTTTGTGGCGCGGCAATGGACGGGACGGTGCTATCCGCCGGCGGAGCATTGGAGGCCACGGCAGAACCTTTTACCCCAGCTACCACCTGCTTCAGACGATCAGCACTGGCCGTGAAGTTTTGTGTAATCCGGGTCGTGCCCCCAAATTCAGCTACCGCCATCAGACGGCTTGGACCGGCATTCGCATCAATGAACTTGGCAGCGGCGGCGCGGGCCTGCGCCTGGTCCCCAAACTCCATACTCGAGTCATCAAAGAACAAAACTAAATAGTGCCTTTGCGGGGTGGAAGAGCGCCCATTCTCGGATTCATAGGAGAAACTTTTGATGGTCTGCTGTTTGTTGTCTTCCCAAACCTTGAAATCCTGTTGCGTGAGGTCGTGGATGTAATTGCCTTTTTTGTCGGTAACAATCGTATCGACTAAAACCAGGCGCGCTTCTGCTTTCAGCGTAGCCGCGGCATCCTCCTGCTGGGCCTGGACCGCAGGGGTAGAAAAAACGCGCCAACACATCCACACGCTCGCGAGTAATGCAACGCCTGACCAAGCCAGCAACCGGTGACGCGTCATAAAGCACCTCTTTGCGAACTACGGAATCTCAATCGCCCCATTCTCGGCCGAGAGCAAGCCTTCATTGTCACGCACTACCAGCCGGACCAGGTAGCTGCCCGGCTTTACATCAAAGTTGGTCCTCAAGGTTACTCCCCTATCCAACTTATGTTCCAGCGTGTCGTCCTTCCAGTGCATTTCGAGAATCTTTTTGTTTCCCTCGACGAAGCTGCCATTGCGGTCGAATAGCGCGGCAACGATGGTCAGATTGTTGTTATTACGGCCTTCCAATCTCTGAAAATGCAACCGCTTCACATCCACATGGACCAGCACAGAAAGCTTGGCATCGGTATCGCTGGGTTTGAAAAACTGCGTGTGCAGGTCTACCGGAAGGTCCCGCATTTCTTCCTGCGAAAACAGGGCCTCCTGAATTTCCTGTTTGGCCTCTTCTTCCGCGTTGGGTGGTTGTTTTGGAGCGTAATAACCTCTTCGCGCTTCTAGAGTGAAGCTCCCGGGATTAGCCAGCTTCACATTCAGGCTGTGAAAGCGCCCGTCATACTTCAGGTTTTGTGGAGCAAAGCCGAGAACGTAATAGTACGCCGGGGTTTCTGCCGCCTGTTTCAGGCCGCCCTCAAGGTCATTATTGTTGTGGAAGTACGTCCCGCCCGTAGACTCGGCCAAGGTGAGCAGCACTTCGTCATCGGCGGAGGCTTCCTGCGATTGATACAACGATTCCTGAGGTGCTGCCACAAGATTGGGCACGTTCGTCTGGCTAACGTCCGCGAATTGCGGGGGAACATAAAGACCGCGAGCGTCTAAGGTGCTCACCATGATATTGGTGCGTATTGCCTGATCAATGACCTCGGTCAGCTCTTGTTCCCATTGGTACGTAAGAAAGCCAGGAGAGACTAGTACAACCGTGCGCTGTCCCGGCACGGCCGCCACCCTGCGCATCACATCCTTTATCGAGGCCAGCACAAGATGTGTCTCGCTGTCTCCGAAGCTCAGTTCCTGCTCCGCCGCCTCTTCAGCCGATACCTGTGCTTTCTGGTACATCTGCGTGGCGCTGAGTCCGCGCATCGCTGAAAGGCCACATTGCATCGCATCCCGGGTCGCGTTATCCAACGCTTGAGCATCGTTCTTATTCATGATCAGATCAGCCATGTAATAGCTCATGTACGGGCACTGTTGCATGTCCTTGGGGGCAAGCGGGTGTGGCTGAAGGCCAAGCAAGGCTTGGTGGAGCTTGGCACGATCATCGGTAAAATCAACACTGTTCTGGCCCGAGGTGGTGAAGATCGCGGCGCGATCCGTGGGCTGCATTGCCTTCAAACGGCGATCCGCCGCCGTACGAACGGGAAGCAGGTCTTCCATCTGCAGGTGAATGTCGTCGAACAGATAAGCGATGAATCGCTCGGGTACGTTTGGCGTTTTGCTGATTGGGCTTTCGCTGCTGCGGATTTCGGTTGCTTCTTGCTCCCTTGCCACCTGGCTTCCCGGCTGCTCCACCGAGAATTGGCTTATGACCTGCGGCTTGTGATTGTCGAATAGTCGAAAGTCTTGCTTGTGCAGATCGCCGACGGCATGGCCCATGGGGTCGCGTACCACCACCCGCACCAGGACCAATCGCACGTTCACCTTGAACGTAGTCGCTTCGTCATGCGATGTCATCTCGGGAGCAGTCTTGTCCTCTGCCGGCGCAGGCGTGGAGCTCTCGGCGGGAATAGACGGCGGTTCCGCTTGACTCTGCGCAACCGCAGAACATGCGCACATCATTCCCCAACAAACAGTTCCCAGCAGGAACATGCTTCGCCGGCCCAAATGCGTTCTACCGACGCGAAGGGTGGGGTGCTTCATAGCCGACTCTATGGAGGCGTCGTCGCCTGGACGGGAGCAGTGTAAGCATACGCCATTTCACGGAAATTGCCAGTGAAACGCAGTCGGCTGGCCGCAGGGAAGCACCCCGCCACACGAAGGTAACCTCTCAAACTGATTACCTGTTCTGTGTGTTTTCGGCCTGTGGTACTCTCGACTTAACCGCATATTCAATTGAATTTGGCTGGTTCTTGGTGGTCTTGGTGTCGGCGAACCTCAAGCCTGGTATCCACATCGCGTGGAAGACAGTCACGTATCGCAGCGTGGCCCTGACGGTATTGGCTGGGCTTTCTATCGTTTTCATTTGCATGCGGCTGGCTTTCCCGCAATTTACCGATAACGGCATTAAGGCAGCGGGCGGCTTGAGTCGTCATGTCCTGGAGTGGGTGGCCGGGGCCGGAGCCCAAGCCAAACCGCGCACGATGAACTCGCAGCAAGCCCATTTCACCGCTCTCGATGGCACCGTGCGCGTGAAGAAGGCCAACGCCAGTAACTGGACGACCGCCGACTACAGCATTCCTTTGGAAAAAGGCGACGTGGTGCAAACCAGTTCCGAAGGCATGGCCAAGATTGTCTTCGGTGATGGCACCAACTACACGGTGAAGCAGGATTCGCTCATCGTGGTGGAAGAAAACTCGGCCAACGATCAGCAACAAACCAATGTCGCTGTCACAGTCAGCACCGGAACCGTGGATTTGGCAACGGCAACCTACTCCCAGGGTTCAAAATCGCAGGTCATCGTGGCGGGTGCAACCGCCTCCCTGGCGCCAGATTCGGCGGCCATGGTGCGGAACGATCCCAAATCGGATGAGCACGAGATCCTGGTCAAAAAGGGTTCTGGCGACATCACCCGCAATGGTGAAACGGTTCGCTTGGCAGATTGGGAGAAAGTTAATTTTCATAGCCAGTCCCCGCACATGGAGATGACGAAGGAGATTGGCCCACCCACCCCGATTTCGCCGGCCAATATGGCGCCGATCTTCGTATCCAGCGATCCTCGGCCGGTGGAGTTTTCCTGGACCAAGATGGCCAACGCCAAAGGTTATAGGCTGCGGATTTCAAAGAATCCTTATTTCTCTTCCACCATTGTGGACCGCGACGTTAAGACAGCGGATGTCCTGGTCTCCGGGCTGGAGCAAGGCGCATACTACTGGATGGTTCAATCCGTGGATGCGACGGGCAAGGAGTCCGTGGAGAGCGAGAAGAACCGCTTCACCATCATCCCCAGGGGAAAAGATACCGAGGCCCTTAGCCTCGAACTTGATCCCTTTATTCAGCATGGGCATGTGCTCGAGTTGATGGGCAAGACCGAGACCGGGGCCCGGGTCATGGTGAACGGCGCCGAGGTTCCTCTGGTGGGCAATGACGGCAGGTTTCATTACTTCACGCCGCCGTTGGCCACGGGCGAAAACGTGATTACAATCACCGCCCAGAATGCTAAAGGGGGCGTAAATACTTTACAGAAGAAGGTCGTGATTCAATAAGCAGTGGGGGCCCTGCGAGTGATGCTCCTGAGGGCTGGCACTTTGGTGCAAACAAGGGCTTCAGGTTATCCCATAGAATAACTGTGGCCCCCACCAAAATGCCGGACATCTAGTTCACAAGAGAGAAAAGCTTCGCCTATGTCATCGAATGGGTTTCATTCCACCGGAACGCACAACCTGAGATCGCTGTTCAGTCTCTTTTCCAGCGACCTTGCCATCGATCTCGGCACGGCCAACACTCTGGTCTACGCGCGTGGTAAAGGCATCGTCGTGAACGAGCCTTCCATTGTGGCCATCAACAAGAACACGGGCGAAGTTGAAGCCGTAGGCAAGGAAGCTAAAGAGATGCTTGGCCGTACCCCCGGCAATATCGTCGCTATCAAGCCAATGAAGGACGGCGTGATCGCCGATTTCAAAGTCACCGAGAAGATGCTCAACTATTTCATCCAGAAAGCCCACAACCGCAAAATGCTGGTGCATCCCCGGATCGTTATCGGCGTCCCCTCTGAGATCACCCAGGTGGAAAAGCGAGCGGTTATGGACTCCGCTTATCGTGCCAAAGCGAGCGAAGTGCATCTCGTGGAGCAGGCCATGGTAGCGGCGATCGGCGCAGGCCTGCCCATCACCGAGCCCAGCGGAAACATGGTCGTCGATATCGGCGGCGGAACTACAGACATTGCAGTGATCTCGCTCAGCGGCATCGTCTATTCGCGCTCCGTGCGCATGGCCGGTAATCAGATGGACGAAGCTGTCATGAATTATCTCAAGCGGAAATATAACCTGCTCGTGGGCGAGCGCACCGCGGAGCAGATCAAGATGGAAATTGGTTCGGCCTATCCGCTCGAGAAGCCCCTGACCATGGAGATCAAGGGCAGAAATCTGATTGAGGGCGTTCCCAAAACCATTACCGTGGACGACAGCGAAATTCGCGAAGCCCTGAGCGAGTGCGTTTCTACCATTATGAATGCCATTCGCGTCGCCTTGGAGCGCACACCGCCCGAGCTCTCCGCTGACATCAGCGATCGCGGAATTGTGCTCACTGGTGGCGGCGCTTTGCTTAAGAATTTGGACAAGCGCATCCGCGAGGAAACCGGGTTGCCGGTCTCCATTGCCGACGATCCTCTCTGCAGCGTGGTGCTGGGAACCGGCAAGATGCTCAGCGACTTCAAGCTGCTGCGAAAGATATCGATTGAGTAGGAACCAGTTTCGGGTTTCGAGTTTCAAGTTTCGAGTTGATTCCTTCCATTGGCGGTAGACTAAGAAGTGGGTTCTTGTCATCTCGGGCCGTTTCTCGAAACTCGAAACTTGAAGCTGCTTCATGGACCATCTCATCAGCCGTTATCGTAATCTGACCGTGCTTGCGGCCCTGCTGTTTGGCCAGGTGCTTGGGTTGGCAATTCAGGTCAAACGACCCGGCGAGAATGCTCCCACTCGCCTCATCCGGGTTTGGGCCGTGGACGCGGTAAGCCCCTTGGAAAAGACTATTGTCGGTTTTCAGAACGGCGCCCGTAGTCTCTGGCGTAACTATTTCTATCTGCGCGGAGTCCGGCAGGAGAACCGGGAGCTCAAACAGAAGATCGAACAGCTTGAGATCGAGCGGGTGCGCTTGAATGAGGATGCCGAACAAGCCCACCGTTTGCAGGCCCTGCTAGGTTTTAAGGAAAAGTTCATTGCAAGAACAGTTGCGGCCCAGGTAATCGGCTCCAGCGGCAGCGAGCAATCGCGCTCAATCTATATCGACAAAGGCAGCCGGGACGGCATTAAGCCGGATATGGCGGCCATCACGGCGGACGGCATCGTCGGCAAAGTGCTGCGCGGAGTGCAGGATCACGTGGCAAGTGTGCTGCTGATTGACGATCAGATGAGCGGCGTCGGTGCCATCCTGGAAAGATCGCGCTTGCAGGGCGTGCTGCGCGGAACCCCCGCCGGAGAGGTTGTCCTGGAAAAAGTGATGACGGATGAATCCGTGCAGCCCGGCGAAAGAGTGCTCACCAGTGGTGGAGATCGAATTTTCCCTAAAGGTTTACTTGTCGGCACCGTCACTAGAGTTTCTCCCGGCCCCGAACTGTTTTTGAATATTCGCGTGAGACCCGCGGCTGACTTGGGCAGGCTGGAAGAAGTGCTGGTGATCACCCAGGAGCAGGAACGGGAGCCAGTGGTGATCGAGACCCAGCATC
Source organism: Terriglobales bacterium (assembly GCA_035624215.1). Lineage (GTDB taxonomy): Bacteria > Acidobacteriota > Terriglobia > Terriglobales > Acidobacteriaceae > JAFAGX01. The sequence goes on along the minus strand of DASPRY010000113.1, from coordinate 85,775 downwards.
TTCGGGCCGCGGACATTCTGGCGCAGCGCTTGCCCTCCATCCCTGACCAGCCTGCACCCGCAAATCCAACCGCCCCTCCACCTCCAACTAGCGGTTTAAAGATTGCTCCCGCACCAGCCGCATCTGGATCTACATCCAATGGCGAAGCGACCACACAAACACCCACCACTTCCAAGGTCTCGGCCGGCTCTAGCTCGCCAAGGTCCCCCGGCAGTTCTGCTTCCGGCACAAAGCCTATGAGTGGGACGATTGCTGCCCAGCCAGCTTCTGCACAGAAAACCGGGAAGGGAACGCTTGCTCCTGCTACTGGAGCGACCCAGTCCGAGTCACAATCAAACTCAGAGGCGCAGCCGAGCGCCGGGGCACCCGCCGCAAACCCGGAAGTACCGCCAACTGTTCCAAAAACCCAATCCATGCCACAGGATCAATCTCAATAGCGTGCCTATCACGTACACATCTACTGAGCAGATCGAGGTTTACCGGTTCAGCGTTCCGGTAGCCATTTTGCTTCCGCTGATTGCGGTGTTCCTGCAGGCATTCGTGCCGCTGCGGCTGCACTTCTTCTCGATCTTCGACTTGCCGCTTCTGGTGGTGATTTTCTTTGCGGTCGCGCGCCGTAGCCAGGTTTCAGGAATGGTGACCGGAGCAGCCATTGGCATTTTGCAGGACGCTCTCACGCCATCCCTGCCCCTTGGCGTCTATGGAATCGCCAACACGGTTGTAGGCTATGGGGCGTCATCGCTCGGAGTAAAAATCGACATCGAAAATGCCGGTTCGCGTTTCCTGGTGATTCTTTTCTTTTACGTTGTCCACGAGATCGTGTACTTCACGGTCGCGCGTGGCCTCGTCGGGGTGACGCTGCACTGGAGCTGGGCCCACGAACTGGTCTCTGCACTGGCGAATGCCATCATAGGTGTCGCCATGTTCACCCTGTTAGATCGGTTCAAGCAACGAACCTAAGCTCAATAGTCAGGAGTTAGTAGTGCGGAAACAGGGAAACACGCTGGGCAGATTCTGTCATGCTGCGTGAGCTCGCAGACCCGCTTGCCTGAAGTTCATCCTTCCACGGGCACTCGTCAGCTTCTAATTTCTGAACCGCCGCTCGTATCTTTTGTCCATTTGCGGAATCGCGTGTCCATACTATTCTGAACCGGGCGCGTTCTTTTCCGTATTGGATTACGATCGGGTCTCCGCAACGCAGCACCTGCTTGATTCCACATAACAGTGCCCCTTGGCCGCTGATGTTGCGGGCGAGAGCCGTCTGCGCGAAGGGCAGCCCCTGGGCATCAATCCCCCAGATGAGTACGTCAAGGTTGGACTCGACGCGAGGCTCTCGCCGGCGGTCAACTTCCATGCGGAAATTCTCCGATTGAGTTGCTGTAGCGATCATCAGCTGGCCGACTCGAAGCGTCTGTGATCCCACGACCATCCTCTGCAAAAAAGTAACCTCCCACGGGTACGTCAGTCACTTGTCAATCCTAGGGGCAGCGCAGAGTACCGTCATCGTGAGCGGAACTTCCCGATCGAGGGAAGATCTCGAACTTCTTGCTTCGGGTTTCACCGGCAACGCCGGACATCGTCATTCCGGGCACGCCATCAATCCCGGGAATGCCATATCCCTGCCCATAATGGCGATGCCCTTCAGTTACTAAGGGCAGAGGCGAGGCAGCAACCTTGCGGGTTACAATAGAGTTAACTTCCCGAAAGGATGAATTCGTCAGGAGCGTCGCGGTGGTGTTTGCGGCGGCGAACCTGGAGTTGAGATCCGCCTGATGTTTGGCCGCGACGAAAAAGTATCCGCCGTCCGCCTGACCGCAGTTCAGTACGTAATCCTCTCCATTTTTCTCGTTCTGGCTTACGGCTTATGGCGGTTGCAGGTGGTGCAAAGCGAGTTCTATGCGTCATTGGCCGAGAAAAATCGGATTCGCAATGTGCCCATTCTTGCGCCCCGTGGCAAGATCCTTGACCGTGAAGGCCGCACCATCGTGGAAAATTACCCCTCGTTCACCGCGCTGTTGTTGCGCGACTCTTCCCGCGATCTCACGGTTGACGCCGATCTTATCGCCGAGGGTCTCCACATGGATCCCAAGGAGGTCAGGGATCGCATTCGCCATTTCGCAGGCTCGCCACAATATCAGCCGATCTTTTTAAAGGACGACATCACGCAGGACGAAGTGGCTTTTATCGAGTCCCACCGCAATGAGTTGCCTGAGCTCGACACCATCATGGCGCATCGTCGCCTCTATCCTCGCAAAGGCTTCATGGCGCACTTGATCGGCTATGTCGGCGAAGTAAGCGAGGACATGCTCAATCAACCGCAGTTTGAGCTCTACAGTCCGGGCGATGTGGTAGGTAAGTCCGGAGTCGAACTCCAATACAACGACATTCTGATGGGCAAGAACGGCTCGCGCCGGGCGGTCGTGAATAGCAAGGGCAAGGAAGTTGGAAGGCTCGACGAGACGCCCGCTGTCCCGGGAAAGCAGCTTAAGCTCACCATCGACCTCGATTTGCAGATCGCCGCCGAGGAGGCGTTGGAAGGCAGAAATGGCGCCATCGTTGCCATGAATCCGCGCAATGGCGAAATTCTGGCCATGGTGAGCCGGCCGACCTTTGATCCCAATGATTTTGCCGTGCGTGTTTCCCGTGATCAGTGGGCAAAGTTAGTCGCTGACGATGAGCATCCGCTTCTCAATAAGGCGATCCAGGCGCAGTTGGCCCCCGGCTCCACGTTCAAAATCATCATGGCCACCGCCGGTTTGCAGGAAGGAATTGCCCAGGATCTGCACGTGATCTGCAACGGTGGCGCGGTTTTCTACGGGCGCTATTTCAAGTGCTGGGTAACTGCGGAACATCGGGTTCACGGAGAAGTAGACATCAGCAAGGGAATCTATCAGTCCTGCGACGTCTTCTTCTATACCTTGGCCGAAAAACTGGGGATCGACCGTATAGCAAAATACGCGACCTTGTTCGGGTTGGGACAGCGGACTGGCATCGATCTACCCCAGGAAGTTACCGGCGTGATGCCGTCGGAAGAATGGAAACTGCGCAACTTCAAGCAGAAATGGTACGCCGGAGAAACCATCTCGGTCGGCATCGGGCAAGGTGCGGTGGCCGTCACCCCCATCCAATTGGCGCGGGCCATCGGTGCTATTGCCAGCGGCGGCACCATGGTGCGGCCCCATGTCACCAATCCCGCCGACTTGCCGGGGAACGTCCTCCCGGCTTCGAGCGCTCCCGACAAAGTGCAGATTACCATTGATCCTCAAAATTGGGAGATCATTACCGATGCGATGGCCAATGTGCCCACTCCTTTAGGAACCGCGGCCAGCGCCCATTTGCAGGGCATCGACTTTGCCGGCAAGACCGGCAGCGCTCAAACCATCAGTAATGCCATGAAGGCGAAAGTGGCGAATGGCAAGTCGCGCTTCAAAGATAACGCCTGGTTCGTGGGGGTCACGCCACGCCGCAATCCGGAGATCGTGGTTACGGTCCTGTTCGAGGGCGGCGAGCACGGTCAGTTCGCCGCTCGCATCGCGGCCCAGGTCATTAAAGCTTACGTTGAAAAACAACGGCGTCAGCCCACCAAGGTGGCGGAAAGCAAACCAAAGGTCGAGATTGGAGCCGTGTGGAATGACAATGATCCCGACGGCTCGCAAGAAGTCTTGCATGCCGGACGATTTACCATCGACCTCACCCGTCACCGGTTGCCATTGGCCACGGCTGCGCCGGGAGTGAATTGAACTTGAGTAGCTAGTAGCTAGGTTGCTTAAAAGCATTACGACCCACGACCAACGACGGATGACGATCGACGAAGCATGAGCCGTTACGTTTCATTTCGCGATTTTGATTGGCTGCTGTTCACCTTTGTGCTGATTATCTGCGCTTTGGGTATTACTGAGATACGCAGCGCCACCATGCACACCAAGTTTGCCGGTGCTCACATCAGGCAGGCCTACTGGGTCATAGGCGGCATTGGGGCAATGTTCTTGATGAGTATCGTCAATTATCAAGCCTTGCTGGAGAGAGTTCACTGGATGTATATCGCCGCTGTCGCTTCTCTGGTTTCGGTGTTGGTTTTCGGACAAAAATATCTGGGAGCCCGGCGCTGGGTCAAGATGCCGGGGGGTGGCCACTTTCAACCTTCTGAATGGGTGAAGCTGATCCTGATTGTCGCCGTTGCCAAGTACTTTGCGGATTTGCACCAGCGGCAGCTTTCCTGGTCGGACTTCATCAAGGCTGGAGCCATGGTTGGCGTACCTATGCTCATGGTGCTGGCGCAACCGGACCTGGGAACCGCCCTGACGTATATACCAATTGCCGTCATGGGTCTTTTTCTGGGTGGGTTGCGTGCCAAGCAGGCTCTCGCCGTGGTTCTGCTGGCGGGACTGATGATGCCTTTAGCCTGGCACGTCTTGAAACCGTACCAGCGAGAGCGCCTCACCAGCTTTATGGAGCCTGAGGCGGACCGTCAGGGCTCTGGCTACCAGGTCATTCAATCGCTCATTGCGGTAGGGTCGGGCGGAATCTGGGGCAGCAGCGCCGGATCTCAGACCCACCTTTCATTCCTCCCTGTCCCCCAGACCGACTTTATCTTTGCTGCCTTTGCCGAGGAGCACGGATTTGTCGGTGCCTTGAGTGTAATGCTGTTATACTTCATAGTGCTGATGCGATTAACCCAGAATGCGCAGACGGCACCCGACCGCGCCGGCACATTCTTGGTGATGGGCGTGGTAGCTGTGCTCAGTTTCCACATCCTGGTTAACGTCGGCATGGTGGTCGGCTTTATGCCGGTCACGGGGATTCCCTTGCCCCTCATGAGTTATGGTGGGTCTTCCGTTTTATTTATGTTCCTGGTGCTGGGTATGGTGATGAATGTCCGTATGCGCCGTTATGTGAACTGAAGCAACCGGGAAGACGGCAAGGAGCCTGGCCGCGCTTGCCACAAGCGGCTAAATACAAGATTACGATCGCCCTCGCGTCAAGAGGGCACTCACCGGCCAAAGGCAGTCGCAGGCCGGGCAGGATTGAAGCTTAGTACGCTGCCGGGCGGGTAACGGCCCCCGGGTCGTAGGAGAAAGATCATCGGAACACCAAGTCCAGAAGACACTTTTCCGCAAGACGGCCTGAGAGAGCGGTCACAAACCCGGCGCGACATGCGATAAGTGAGAAGCCTTTTCGAGCTTGTGGAATTGACAATGCTGCAGAGACGACTCCGCAGCCCGGGTTGTACTGTGTTCCAGTCGGCCCTCGCATGGCTCCATCCTCCCGATCTTTCCCTGCCAATGTTCCGGTGAACCCTGCGCCATTTAGTGCTGCAGGGACCGGAGTTTTATGACAAAAGAATTGTTTGTGTCTTCCACCCCACACGAAACCCGAGTCGGGATGGTCGAAGACGATCAGCTCGCGGAAATTTACCTCGAGCGCGAAAATGAATACACCCTGGCGGGTTCTATCTATAAAGGCCGGGTGACCCGCGTGCTTCCCGGCATGCAGTCCGCCTTTGTCGATATCGGGCTGGAGCGCGACGCCTTCCTCTACGTTTCCGACTTCATGGAATTGCGCGAAGAAGATGAGGTCGAGGAGATCCCGGTTAACGGAGCGCAACCGTTTCAGCCGTCGCAGGAGGCTCGACCGGTCGAAGAAAATCGTGTGCCGGAAGCTGCCGGGCAACCCTCCACCAGCGAAAACTCGCGATCGGCGGCTGCTCAATCTGAAAACCGTATGCCGGAGAACCGCGACAGGTTGAACAATGGGGACCAGCGTGAATCGCGCAACGATTGGCGGAGCCGACGCCGTCGTGGCCGCGGACGCCGTGGCGAGCGCATGCCCGAGAGCCGCTTTGCCCGCCCGGAATCCTCGCAGCCGCGCACCGACTACGGCCCGCCTCCGGGCTATCAACCGATTGTTCTGCCCGGCGAGTCCATTTCCAAGTACCAGCGGCTCGCGCAAGCACCCTCTGCGGAGCGCACCGAACCAGCCCCACCGCCAATCTCTTCGGTTTTTCCGGATGATGAGCCTCTGTTTACCAAGCCCGACCATCAGCCTTCGGAAATCGTCGCCAGCACGCCGGAAGCAAGCTCTCAAGATTCATTGCCAAACGCCGAACTGGAAACGAACCACCACATTAGCCACGAGCCGGCTGAGCTGAGCTTCAAAGCTGAATCGCCGGGGGCCCCGGCTGAAGAAGAGGCTTCCTCCAGGCGGGAGGCCGCTGCGGCGCCTGCTTCAGGTACGCTCGAAGAAGAAGAGATCGAAGAAGATGAGGCCGATCTGGCTTCCTACGTGGAAGATCTCGAGGAAGATGCGGCTTTCGAAGAAATGGAGGAGGAGACGCACCACGCCGGCGATTATCGGCCGCAGCAACTCGCTGCCTCAGCCGAACCCTCCATCGAAACCGGTGTCCAAGTTTCGTCCGACCTTGCAGCGCCGCGAGCAACTGCCGACATTGAGGATACCGAGGAAGAATTGAGTGCAGAGGCTGAAGCTCAGGCTGAAGAGGAAGAAGAAGCCGAGATCGAGGAAGCCCAGGCCGAAGCAGAAGCCTTGCTCGACGCCGAAACAGCAGGCAACAGGCCGGTCGAGGCGCGCGCGGAAGTGCGCGCACCCTCAGCCACCGCTCCTTACACGCAGCGATTGCAGCGTCCGTCATTTGATCGCCGGGGCGGACCGCGCGGCCGGCGCGGTGGTCGGCGCTTCCGCCGGAATGAGCCTCAGCAATTGCCGCAGATCACCGATCTTCTCAAAGAGGGCCAGGAGATTCTGGTGCAGATCGCCAAGGAACCAATTGCCAAAAAGGGAGCGCGCATCACCAGTCACATTGCGTTGCCTGGACGCTTCCTGGTTTACATGCCGACGGTGCACCATACCGGCGTGTCCCGCAAGATTTCCTCCGAAGAGGAACGCCAGCGGCTGAAACGCATCATCCTTAGTGAACGGGAGAACGGGCACGGCGGTTTCATTGTGCGCACCGCAGCCCAGGGCGCATCTGAAGACGAATTGCGCGCCGACATCCGGTTCCTGAAAGGCTTATGGTCTGAGATAAAAACTCGCGCCGAGATGAGCAAAGCTCCGGCCCTGATTTATCACGATCTGAATGTCGTAGAACGCGTGCTTCGTGACCAGGTCACGTCGGACTTTTCCCAGATCTGGGTGGATAGCGAGCAGGAATACGAACGAATCTTGCGTTTTGCCAATCGCTTTCAGCCGGCGTTGGTGAAGCGGATCAAGCTCTACACCAAGGAGACCCCGCTGTTTGACCAGTTCGGCCTGACCGACGAAATTAACAAAGCGCTGAAATCCAAAGTATGGTTGAAGAGCGGCGGGTACATCGTCATCAATCAGGCTGAGGCGCTGGTCGCGATCGATGTAAACACCGGCAAGTACGTGGGCAAAACCGCCCGCCTGGAAGACACGATCGTCAAGACCAACGTCGATGCTATCAAGGAAATCGTGCGTCAGATTCGGCTGCGCGATTTGGGCGGCATCATCATCATCGACTTCATCGATATGGACGAGCGCCGCAACCGGCAGAAAGTCATGCAGGCGCTGGAAGAAGCCCTGCGCAACGACCGTTCGCCATCCAAGGTCCTGCAATTTAACGATTTCGGCCTGGTTGCCATCACCCGGAAACGGGTCAAGCAATCGCTCGAGCGCACCATTGGTTCGCCGTGCCCGTATTGCCAATCCACCGGTTTTGTGAAGTCGGTGACCACGGTATGCAACGAGATTTATCTGGAGATGCGCAAGATGGCGAAACACCTGGAACACTCAGACGTCATGCTGCGGGTGAATCCGGAAGTCGCCAAGGCTTTAAAAGTGAACAATGGCCGGCTGCTCGCTGAGATGGAAGAGCTGACCAAGAAGAGTGTTATCGTGAAGAGCGATCCGGCACTGCATCAGGAGCAGTTCGATATTAACTAAGTTTCTTGCTCCCGAAGCAGAGGACGGGCGTTACCGCCCGTCCTCATTTCTTATGTGGGCACCAGCGTTTTCGCCGGCTTCAGGCAGCCGCCTTCACCCATTCTTCGCGGATTTCGTGCGGTTCGGGCGGCGGGTAAATGGATAACGCGCACGGCGGGTGGCAAACCTTCTGTGGCTGCAACCCGATGATCTTCTTGAGCAGCAGGTTTTGCAAAACATTGAACTTCTGCTCAAGATCGTTCTTCTCCGTTTGCGTGAGGCCGACGAACATTGTTGTCATTATCTCGAAATCGCTCTTGGTAAAGCGAAAACCATACTCGTCGGCTGTGTCGATGGGATTGTTCAGAAACCTCTCGCGGAAGATGGGATCCACGACGGCATTTCCAATCAGAGTAACAAGAAAATCCATGACGTCCTCCTATTCTGTTGGTATTTGTGAAAGCAAGCTCTATCGTGCGAGAGCCTCGACCTTTCTTGAGGGGCCAGCTTCAGGGGCTAATTCCCGTAACTCGCGTCGGGCATCCCGAAGCAGTGTCAGTTCATCGGCGTGTTGCCACAGGCGAAGAACTTCCTCGTAGTGTTGAAGGGCAAGGTTACGATTGTTGATCTGGCGATAGACTCGTGCCAGTTCGAGGTGGGCGATGGCAAGATCGGGCGGAAAGCCATTTTGAAGAATCTCACCTCGTTCCCCCAGAACCTTTTCCCATTGTTGAGCAGAGAGGTCCCAGAGCCCTTCGGCTCGATAAGCACGGGCCAGGCCAATCGAGGAGGCAAATGGCGCATATGCCTGAGCGGAAACTGAAAAACAAATCTCAGCCTGTTGTGGTCTGGCTTCGGCCAGCAAAATCTCCCCCTCCAAGTGGTGAAAGTTGTTCTGGTTTTCGGAGCTCGGGACTGCCTTCCGCACGTCATCCAGCCAGCGCAGGACCTGCCGCGCTTTGGATAGATTGCCCGCGCGGACATAAAGACTTCCGGCATCCGAGAGGTTGTTGCTCGGCAAGACATGGCTTGAGGAATGCAAAGTGAGGTCTGCCTGGAGTTCTGCCGCGCTTGCATTACCCTGCCTAAGATAGATGCGGCCAAGAAGATATCGGCGAAACGACTGCAATCCCTCGCCTTGCGCATGGATTGTCTGAATTTGCTTAGCAAGTTCGGTCCGGGCTGAGTTCAACCTTCCCTCGTAGAGATCTGCGACTGCTAGACATAGCTGCTGCAGGTCACGGTCCAGTTCTGTGGCGTCACCGATGCGCTGGAATTCCTGCCTGGCGAGGTTCACTTCATTCCGACCGAGATAGGCCAGGCCCAATCCCCAGTGCATTCGAGGTGAGGCGACGCCACGCTGCTTGGCTTCATTAGCGGCAACGATTGCGTCGTCAGTGCGGTTGGCGCGCGCCAGATAGAGGACCAGACCGCCGTAAGCTGGCGCAGACAGTGGATTAAGCCGAAGGACTTCGCGGAGTTCAAGGATCGCCTGGTCGAGCTGGCCAAGGTCGTAATAAGCCCCAGCCAGTTCCACGTGGGCTTCCTCATCATCGGGGTAAAGGCTTACCAGGACGCGCAGGGATTGTGCTTTGTCGTCGTAACGCTGCTGCAGGTCATAGAACCCTGCTTCGATTCGGCGCCGCTCCCGGTCCGTGACTCCTTGCCGTAACTGGTAGGCGCGTTCCACTTCTGCCAAGGCTGTTTCATTCCGGCCAATCACTGCTGCGTAATACTGACCCAGGCGCATATGTGCCATGGCGAAATCCGGGTCCAATCGGATAGCGCCTTGCAACAGCGTCGGGGCTTGCTCGTCCTTCCCCTGATCCTTGGCATCCTGGGCTTGAGAATAAAGTTGCAGGGCCTCAAGCGAACCAGTGGTCACCTTGGCTAGTGGACGGCTGCTTTTCTCGATGCCAACCAGAGATTCACCCAAATCTGTTCGCACGGCTTTTGCCAAGGAGTCCACTTTGTCAAACAACTGATCTTTACGATCAAACCGCTCTCGCTCTGCAAACAGCACATTGCCATGGATCGGATCGAGGCCTCGCACCGAGATCTGAAACATTTGTCCCATGCGCTCAATGCTTCCCGTGAGCAACACTCGCAGGCTCTCCCGCTGGCAGATTTCCCGGCCAAGGGCCTCGTCGATCCGTGGCACAGCCAGCTTTTTCATGCGTTGCAGCGTCTCGTAAGCACGACTCCGCGGAAAGACATTCACGAACCGAGACTGCTCCAATGCAATGGTCAGACCTTCACGGATTCCCTGCTCCGGGATGGACTCATCCTGAGGTGTTTGGAAATCCGAGATGAGCACCCAGCCGTGCTCGGCCAAGACTGGCGGCCGATGCATCGCGCGGTAAATGGCAAAGCCTAAAGTGAGCAACACCAGCAAGACGAACGCCACGACCAGCCAGCGCTTGCGCTTGAATTCCTGGCGCAGAGTTACTGCCGGCGGCAGCTTGGGCAACGCGCCCAGTTCCACCCGGCGCAAATCTTCCAGCAATTCACTGGCGTTCGCGTACCGCTGCGCAGCCGTCTTCGCCATCGCCTTCATCACCACGCACTCCAATTCCTCCGATACGGCGGAATTTAAGGCGCGAATCGCAGCCGGAGTGTCGTGCAGGATGCGCTCACTGGTGGCAACAAAGCTGCTCGTGAAGAACGGGTTCTTACGGGTCAGCATTTCGTAGAGAACAACGCCTAGAGAAAAAATGTCGGAGCGCGCGTCGGGCAACTTTTCCAGAAGAACTTCCGGCGCCATGTAGGCCGGCGTGCCTCCCAGCAGGCTGGAATCCAGTGTGGAACTTTGGTCAGAGCGGGGCACATGCTTGGCCACCCCGAAGTCCAGGATTTTCACCTGGCCTGCCGCGGTAAGCATGATGTTTTCCGGCTTGATGTCGCAATGAACGATGCCGTGCTCGTGCGCCTCGACCAGCCCTTCCGCGCATTGCTTGGCAATCTGGAAGAATTGCCCCAGGCTCATAGGCTGGCGAAGGCGCTCCCGCAGCGTCTCGCCCTTCACATACTCCATTACGACGAAGATCTCGCCGTTTTCTTCCAGCACGTCGTGAACGGCCGCGATGTGTTCTGAAGTTAGCGCGGAAGCGCGCTGGGCTTCTCGCAGGATTCGTTGCCGGGCCTCGCGATCGTCGCCCAGCTTGTTGCTCACCCGCTTGAGCGCAACCGGGCGCCGCAGTGCGGTGTCCTCGGCGTAGTAGACCTCACCCATTCCCCCAGCGCCTAACCTGGAGCCTATGACAAACCGGCCCACACTTCTGCCCGTCAGATCCTTTAACCTGGGAAAAGGTATCAGCGTTTTGCGGGCAGTTCCCATGGTCAAACACCCGCGTTAAGAGAATCAGTCGAAACAACTACCTGCGGCGTACGCCAATAGGTGACGCCCCAGGCTCGGACAAGCGCTGAAAGTTAGCCCGCATTTTTATAAGACAAAAAGACCTGTTTGTCAGTGATTAGCGATTCAGCCGCTTGTGGCTGTCTTCGGGAAGGACCTGGACCGATGGATTAGGATTGACTGCCCGCCTTACTTCCCGCTGCTCGCACCCACCGCTTTCTCAGTCGGCTTTGCAGTCAGGGTCTTGAGCACCAGATCAGAGTAGTCATTTAATTTTTTTTGTGACGCTTGCAGTATTCCCACACTGCCGGCGGCGCCTTGTTGCTTGGCCAGGCTGATGACACGCCCGGTGTTCTCATGCACGCTGCGCTCGATTTCCAGCAGCACCACGAGCGAATCGGCGTGGAGCTTCCACAATGACGGCGAATGTTCTGCGCGCTTCAATTCTTCCAGCTCCGTAGTCATGCGCGCGCCGACCGCCACCAGCCGCAACAGCGTCCGCGCCACATCCGCGCGCAAGCTTTTTTCTTCCAGATAATCGGCGGAATATGCTTCAGCTTCGTCCGATGTCAGAATCAGGTTGAAAAATCGCATGGGCACGACCTGGCGGAACTTGGGATCGGCCACACGCACAAATACGCGAATGGATTCCTCAACGCGCAACAACTTGTCTTGTTCAGTCGAAATCTGCTGTTGGGTCACCGCCGCCTTCATGGCTGCAATGTCCAGCACTGGTCTGGCCTGGATCCTCCGCTCTCCGCTGGTTTTGCTCGCGGCAGGCGGGGTCGCAGGCCGGGTGACTCTCCGCATCGGTGGCCGCTGTTCCAGAGTCTTTCTCAGCTTGGAAACTCGCCGAAACTTCTCCAGCGCCATACTGTAGTCGATGCGCAGCAATTCGCTCTCGCTAAGGCTTGCGATGTGGTCCACAGTTACATCGAGGCCGTCTACGGTGCCAAGAATCGAGCCGCCCTGCTCTTCCAGTTCCGCCGCGAAGCGCTTGATCTGTGCCGTCGCTTGCAGAAACAGCTCATCAAAGCGCTTGCCGAACCTGGCGTTATAAGGCGCGATGGTGGCCAGCACGCCGGGATGGTAGAAGGATGACTCAAAGGAGCGCTTGAGCTCACGCACCCGCATAATTATGCCCGACTCGAGGAGTCCGTTCAGGTCGCGAGCATTCTCGGCCTCTTCGGCGAGCTTGTCGAACAGTCGCAGCTGCTGGGAATGTTCCTCTGAAAGCGCCGCCACTTCCGCATCCGCGAGGATTTCGATCAGGGCAATCTCAAACGGCGAGAGAGGCAGGGAGCCGTCAAGCCCATAACCGCGCCGTTCCCATTGTCCGGGAACGCGCGGATGACGGAACAGGAAGGTTGCTACCAGATCGGTTTTGTCGCGGGTGGAATCGGACAGATCCTTTTTCCGGGTGAAATACCGCAGCATCGCCTCGGCGATTTCGGGATCAGTGTCCGCGGTAAACGCGCGCCGCAACATTGCCGGCGTGATCGCCATGTCGAGCAACTTCAGCCAGCGATGCATGCTGCCGAGTGTTCCGGCAATATCCTCGTCACTCTGCAGAGAGACAGCTTCCAGCCCGGAAGGCACCGGAACCTCTCCCCCTACCGGCTCCTGCAAAAGCTTCTCGTAGAAGCCCTGCACCGTCGCCAGGATCGCCAGCTCCCATTTCGGATCTTCGACCAAGATTGCTCCCGCGAACACACTTTGACGGGGGTATGTGTAACTTAGTTTAACTAACACCTCCGGGAGCACAAGACACTCTTAAGGCTCAACTGGTCATGAACTTCCGGGGACCGGTAAAACAATTCCTGTGCACTCAAGAGAAGAATCCCTCGGGGAAGAACTTCTCTAGTGGGTCATGAACCAGGCACCCCAAAAACCGGCCCTGGCATGGCACGTTTGGGCAGGCACACTCCAGTCGAACTGTGGTAATCTAACCACCTGAAGTTCATTCTCCAAGGGGTGAGGTTTTATGCAGTGGAGCACGCCGCAGTTTGAGGAAGTAGCACTTAATTGTGAGATCAACTCCTACGCCAGCGCCGCAATGTAATCTGTGCGGATAGAAATCCTGGGGTCCGCAGCCGGAGGCGGCTTTCCGCAATGGAATTGCAATTGTCGCAACTGTCATGCACTGCGGGCCGGGATTTTCCATGGTAAGGCCCGCACCCAGACCCAGGTTGCGGTCAGCAGCGGGCAAGATTCCTGGTTTCTGCTGAATGCCTCGCCTGATCTGCGAATGCAGATCGAATCGTCCTCTTTCCTCCATCCTCGGGCCGGGCAGCGCGATTCCCCGATCAGCGGCGTCCTTCTGACCAGCGGCGATGTTGACCAGATCGCGGGCCTTTTGTCATTGCGTGAATTACAGCCATTCCGTATTTATTGCACGCCATCTATCCAACGTGTTCTGAGGGAAGACAATTCCATCTTTGGCATGCTCAACCGCGTCGCCGATCAGGTCTCATGGAGCGAGATTCGGATCGGCCAAGGCCTTCCTTTACTGAACGCGCAGGGTCATGATTGCGGAATTTGTGCCTCAGCATTCTCGATGGAAGGGCGCTATCCACCCTATGTTTCGGCCAGACGCCGGGCGAGTTTGCGGTCCGAGGAAGCTTCGATTAGCGTGGCTCTGCAATCGCCGTCCCGCCGCAGCCTGGTTTATTTGCCCGCAGTTCCCAGGATCGATGATTCGCTCCTTCAGAGGCTCGAATCCGCGGACCTGCTGTTTTTTGACGGATCCTTCTGGACCGATGATGAACTGATCCGAGTCCAGGGCAGCGGAGTAACCGCACGTGAAATGGGGCACGTCCCCGTCTCCGGACCGGATGGCAGCCTACAACTGCTTGCCAACTTGCGGCGTCCCCGAAAAATCTTCATCCATATCAACAACACCAATCCCATGCTGGATGAAGCGGGCCCGGAATACCGTGAGGTTCGTGACGCTGGTTGGGAGATCGCCGAAGACGGAATTCACTTTGACCTGTAGGCACGCGGGCCGGGGCATTGGCCCACAAATTCTCAACCCTACGGAGAGTTTTCCGAGGGAATTACCTCGGTCTCGGTGCGGCCAAAGCGAAATCTTATTGTCCACTTACTGGAAACTGCTTTCCCGTCCACCTGCGCCGGCTGGAACTTCCAGCGACGGGCCGCGGCGAGCGCCTGGCGGGCAAAATACTTGCTTGGTCCCGGTCTTTCGAGCGTGGCATCAGACACTCCGCCCACACTGTCGACAACTAACCCAACTGTGACTCTGATTTTCCCCTCAATCGTATTTCTCGCGCCCTGCGAGACATTCGGCATAACTCTCTGAACGACCGAGCCGGGCACTGTACCGGTTTGCACATTGGCCACAGGCGTCGCAGGGGCGGGCGGCGGTGCAGGGCTAGTCGGGACAGGAGCCTCCTGCCTGGCTGTTTTTTGTTGGGTCTTGGCCCCGCCTCTGTGCCCGACCAGCCACAAACCTGCGAGAAGCACGATCAATGCGACTTGCGCCGATATCAGAACCCCAGTCCGCGACCTGCTGCGCCCCCCAACTGGCGCCGGCTGCACGCGCGCTTTGATTTGCTCCAGCGTCCAGCGTTGGCTCGGATCCTGCCGCAGACATTGCTGGGCTATTTCGCGAAAAGGCTGGGGAACCGATTCCGAAAGTATCAGTTCTTTTTTCGTGGACCGGTTCCAGGCAGGCGGGTTCTGGGTCAGAGCTGCCACTAAAATAATTCCCAAAGACCAGACATCCGCCGCCGGCGAAATCTTTCCGCCCACAATTTCGGGCGCATCATACGCTCCCGGGCGCGCAGCATCGTCGCTACGTTCGCCAGATCTCCGAAGCGTTTCGCTGGAGATTTTGAGCTGGTCGTTTACTGCCATGATGTTGGACGGCTTGAGGTGACCGTGCACAAAGCCGCGTTCGTGGAGAAATGCCAGCACCTCCACGAGCGCTCTCAGCACGTCGCCGGCCTCTGCTGAGGTGAGCGGCCGCGAAGGTAAAACCTGCGACAGATCTTCCTCTGCGTACTCCATCACCACGTAAAGCAGCGGAGCAGAATTTAGCGTGCACCGTCCCACGTGAAAAATACGTACCAGGCGAGGATGCGAGAGTTTTCTGATCGCTTCCCAGCGCGAAATGGTTTGCCCGGCGTCCCGCTCGTCGGCGGCAATCAGTTTAATGACCGCTTTCTGCGTTTTTTCTCCAGGTAGTTCGGTGAGAAAAACGTCGCTTCCTTCCGATCCTCCTAGGTGCTCAAGCAGAGGGAATTTGCCGTCGATGACTTGACCCTTCCAGGTCGCAATGGCTACGGCTGTACTCATGGCAGTCTCGTCGAATCATTCTATCTGAACCGAAGCCAGGCAAAGCTGTTTTTCCAGCAGCCGCCCACCCTCGAAAGAGACACTCTTTTGCTTCTAAGGGTCCAGGGATCGCGCTGGCTTCTCCGCCTTCGTGATGATGTACTTTCGATTCCCGGTTGAACCCAGCCCCGATGCGGCGAGTGCCTCCAGGGCATAACCTCGGTTGGGTTCCCTCGCCCTCGACAACAAATAAGAATGGAGATTAGGGCCTAGGCTTGGCACCCGGCTGAGGGGATTGTCTGCCGGTGTACAATGGTCGGCGCTTTTGAGTTGGCCGAAGTTCCTGTCTGACAAGGAGGTGCTCATGCCCGCACGTATCAAGGGTCTCCCGGTCAGACCCTGCCGCCGTCAACGCGAATCATAGAGTTTTCCGGGCAGGGATAAAGTGCAAGTGGTGAAACATAAGCTAGTTGCTGTCGGTTTCGAAATCAACGAAGGCAATCGTGGCAAAGGAGGCCTCTATGGCACAGGCAAGTCCGATTGACGCTGTGAAGCAGGCTTCGACCTGGTCTATTGTGTGGGGCATTGCGCTAATAGTCTTCGGCGTACTGGCCGTGGGATCACCGTATCTCGCTGCCGTTGCCGTGAATGCGTTTATCGCCTGGCTGATCGTTTTGGCCGGCGTGGTCCACTTGGTCCTCGCTTTTCATGTCCATGGAGCAGGCAGCGTAATCTGGAAGCTGCTGGTCGGGATTGCGTATGTATGCTTTGGCGGATACCTGATCATGCATCCGGCGCTGGGGGTGGTATCGCTGACCCTGGTACTGGGTTCGCTGTTTCTGGTCGAGGGCGTTCTGGACATCGTGCTTTTCTTCCAGATGCGTTCGCTGCAGGGCGCTGGCTGGATGCTGGTTGACGGGATCATTACCCTGCTGTTAGGGATATTGATCTACGCGCAATGGCCATCGAGCTCCGCTTGGGCGATCGGCACGTTGGTGGGCGCGAGCATGATCGTCAGCGGCGTGGCGCGGGTGATGCTGTCTCTCGCGGTGCGCAAGACGACGAAAACGATATCGTCATCGTTGGCGGCTTGATTCGTTCCGCTTCTGCGTAGGCCAACGTGACAGTAGCAGTAAGCGCTGGGAGAGCTATACCCAACGAAAATCGAGGTTAGCGGAGACTTAGGGGAGATTCAATGGGAGGCCTCATTCCATTGGGCGATGCGTCCCGGCGCCCAGTGCACATTCCGGTCGTCACCGGCCTCATCATCCTGGTAAATGTGTGCGTTTTTGTGCTGGAGCTTATACGCGGCGAGAGCTTCGTGCTCCAGTGGTCAGCGATCCCTGCACAAATCACTTCCGGCCATCACTGGATCACGATTCTGACCGCGATGTTCATGCACGGCAGCTGGTCCCATATCATCGGCAACATGATTTTTCTGTGGGCCTTCGCCCCAGAGATCGAGGATGCGATGGGGCCCTGGCGTTATCTCGTCTTTTACCTGGTTGGCGGGCTGGTGGCTATGCTGGCTCAGGTTCTGGCCGACCCGCATTCCACGATCCCCAATCTGGGCGCGAGCGGAGCGATCGCCGCAGTTATGGGAGCTTTTCTGGTCACCTATCCTCGCGATCGGATTCGCGCCGTTCTGTTTATTTTCATTTTTGTGCGAATCACATTTATCCCAGCCTCTCTGTTGATTGGCTTTTGGTTTCTCACACAACTCTTTCACGCAGGTGTAGTGGCGAACGTACAGACGGGCGGCGTGGCGTACCTGGCACACATCGGAGGATTTATCTTCGGAGCCGCCACCGCGCGCTTGTTCGAAGACCCGCGGCGAATCGCCTTCCAGGCCGATACCGATTGATCTATCAAGCGCTGAATCTGGGGGCATGAGACTCAATTTCGGCGATCAGATCGCTAACCCAAAAGTCAAACTGCCGTCCAAGCACCCATGAAACAAACACTTATGTTGCTAGTCCTGTCTCTGCCATTGGCTGCGTATGCCCAGAACAAGCGGCCAACCGACCTGCGCGGGGTCCTGTTGGAGCAACTGCAAACCGTACACAACAACAAAGACTGGTTTGTGCCCATCAGCGTGGCGGTGGACGGAGTCAGCGCGGATCAGGCCAACTGGACTGATGGCAAAGGAAACCACTCGGTCGGGCAGCTGACCTATCACATCCTTTTCTGGAACCGAAGGGCGCTCGCGGACTTCAAGGGCGAGAATCCTGGGAAATTCAGCGGCAACAACGAAGAAACCTTCAACAACTTTGACGCCAAACAATGGGCCGCGACCGTGAAGGAGCTCGACCAGGTAATGACCGATCTGGAAAAAGCAGTGCAATCGGCCGATGAGGCCAGGTTGAAGAAGAATGCCTCGCTGATTGCTCACGTCGGCGCGCATACCGCCTATCACCTCGGACAGATTGTGTATGTCCGCCGGGAGCAAGGCTCCTGGGATCCGGAGAAGGGAGTCAGGTGAAGGAAGAATTGAGAATGTAGGGTTCAAAAGGAAGAATGCAGAATTAAGAACGACAGTTCCTGCATTCTGAATTATCGAGCCTTATTAGCTCCGACCCCCATCCCAGCCGCGCAGCCGTGGCCACCAGCGCCTCACGTGTTGGCAATACTCTTCGTAATCTGCGCCGAACTTCTTGCGTAGCGTCGGCTCCTCGTAGAAGACCACGAAAAGATGGACTCCCAGAGCAACTGCCGCCACGGCGGCGATCATCTCCGGGTTGGCATGGCCGAAGACAATCCAAAGCCCAATCCATCCCACCGCAAAGCCGAAGTACATCGGATTGCGCACGTAGCGATAGAACCCGACTACAACTAATCGCTGCGGAGGAGCTACTGGGGCCGGCGTGCCGTGTCCTGTCCAGCCGAAGTCCCACACACAGCGCAGTGCCACTGCGAAACCGAGGACAGACGGTATGACCGCCAGGCCTCGCCAACGATTCGGGCCGGTCATTTCCACGCTGAAACCCAGCCATTGCGGCAAAAGCCAGAACCATAACGCAAAGAAAGCCGTGCCGACCGCCAGTGAAGCGAAGGTTGTTAGCCAGCGAATGTCGTGTGGTGTTCCCACCGGATTCTCAGGTTGTCCGCTCGTCATGGAGCCTCCTCTCGCAGTGCTCTTGTATATATCTACGAGCGACGGAGCTGAAGGTTACAAGATTGGAGGGCAAAATATTCGCCGGCCACCCCCAGGCGGCCACCGCAAAGCGATGACGGCGGTTACGTGGATGTCGATTTCGCGAAGCGAGTTTCGTAGGCAGCAATATCGGCTTCATGCTGCAAGGTCAGGCCGATCTCGTCGAGCCCCTGCAGGAGACATTGGCGCGCGAATTCGTCGAGTACGAAGTTGGCGGAAAGGCCGTGCTGGTCGTGGACCTTGCATTGCTCAAGGTCAACCGTCAATTCGTAGTTGGGGATTTCTGCAGCCCGGTGCGCGATTTCGGCAACTTCAGTTTCGCTCAACACAACCGTGAGCACTCCATTCTTGACGCAGTTATTGGCGAAAATGTCGGCGAAGGAAGGCGCAATCACCGCGCGAAAACCGAAATCAGCAATCGCCCAGACTGCATGCTCGCGCGATGAACCGCAACCAAAATTCTTTCCTGCTACCAAAATGCCGGCCCCGGCATACTTCGGATGATTCAGAACGAAAGAGGGATCATGTGCCCCGTCTTTCGAGCGTCGCCAATCATGAAAAAGAAATTCGCCGAATCCGGTACGCTCGATGCGCTTTAGAAACTGCTTGGGAACAATCTGATCTGTGTCGATGTTGGCCCGATGGAGCGGAGCGACGCGGCCTTTATGTGCGCGAAAAGGTTGCATATTCATTTCAGCGAAACTGCCAATTGCGAATGTCGGTAAAATGGCCGGCGATCGCCGCCGCGGCAGCCATCATGGGGCTGACCAGGTGTGTTCTCCCGCCGCGCCCCTGCCGGCCTTCAAAATTGCGGTTGCTGGTCGAGGCGCATCGTTCTCCCGGCTGCAAGATATCGGG
Organism: Terriglobales bacterium; assembly: GCA_035624215.1. Classification (GTDB taxonomy): domain Bacteria; phylum Acidobacteriota; class Terriglobia; order Terriglobales; family Acidobacteriaceae; genus JAFAGX01. The sequence goes on along the minus strand of DASPRY010000113.1, from coordinate 66,213 downwards.
ATTCATACCGAGGCACATTGAGCAGCCCGACTCGCGCCATTCGAAACCAGCGTCCTGAAAAATGCGATGCAAGCCTTCCTGCTCTGCGGCACGTTTCACCGCTTGAGAACCCGGAACCACCAGCGCCCGCACTTTTGAAGCCACCCGGTAACCCTTCGCAACCCGTGCCGCCGCACGCAAGTCTTCCAGACGGGAGTTAGTGCAGGAGCCAATGAAAACACGATCCAGCGAAATCTTTTGAATAGGAGTTCCTGGTTCCAGCCCCATATATTCAAGCATCCGTGCCACGGTCTGATGATCCAGGCCAGCGTTCAGTTCGCCGATCTCGGGCACCCGCCCCGTAACCGGAACCACCATGCCTGGATTCGTTCCCCATGTAACCAACGGCGCAATCTGCGCAGCATCGATTTGAACCACAGCGTCATACTTCGCACCCGGATCGGAATTAAGTGAGCGCCAACGATCGAGGGCTTTGTGCCAGTCACCACTTCGGGGCGCAAAACGCCGGCCCTTAAGATACGAGAACGTAGTCTGATCTGGCGCGACCATGGCTGCGCGTGCTCCCGCTTCAATGCTCATATTGCACAAGGTCATCCGACCTTCCATGGAAAGCAGGCGCACTGCCTCACCCGAATATTCGATGACATGCCCGGTAGCGCCATCGGTGCCAATCTGACGGATGACGCCTAAGGCAAGGTCTTTGGCGCCGACACCTTCTGCCAGACGCCCCTTAACTTCAATCTGCATGGTTTTCGGCTTGCGTTGTGGCAGGCACTGCGTGGCCAGCACGTGCTCCACCTCGGACGTGCCTATTCCGAAGGCCAAAGCTCCGAATGCCCCGTGTGTGCTGGTGTGGCTGTCGCCGCAAACGATGGTCATTCCTGGTTGCGTCAGACCAAGCTCCGGGCCGATTACGTGCACTATCCCCTGGTCGGGCGAGTCAATATCGAAAAGTGGGATGCCGAATTCCCGGCAATTTTTCTGCAAAGCCTGAATCTGGCGGGCCGCAACTGGATCAGTGACGGGTGTGCCGCGCGGCTCCGTGGGAACATTGTGGTCCACGGTTGCGATGGTGCGTCCTGGCTGGCGGACCCGCCTTCCCACTCCTCGCAACCCATCAAAAGCCTGCGGCGATGTGACCTCGTGCACCAGATGCAAGTCGATGTAAAGCAGCGGCGGCTGCCCGGAGGGAACACACACCACGTGCTCGTCCCAGATCTTTTCAAACAGTGTACGGAATTCTGCCATCAGCTACCCAATCCAAATTGCTCCAGTTGACCATCCTGCCACGCACTGAATGTTGGGCATCAGGCCGGCCGGACACCAGCACTGCACGTCTGCGACTCACGATTCTTGCCGTACGCCGCTATATTGTTTGCTATCCTGCGCCCCATTTCTGAGGTCGTGATGGTTTGCTGTCCCCGTCTCGCCAGGTCAGCCGTCCGATTTCCAGCCTGCAAGACTGTCTCCACCGCTGCTTCGACGCAAAGGGCTTCAGCGTTGAGCTGGAAGGAATGTCGCAGCACCATCGCCACGGAGAGTATCGCACCCAACGGATTAGCGATGCCGCGGCCCGCAATATCTGGCGCCGAGCCGTGTACCGGCTCATAGAGCGCGATCTGGCTTCCGATGCTGGCCGAAGGCAGCATTCCGATAGACCCCACAACACTGCCAGCCTGATCCGACAATATGTCGCCGAACATATTCTCGGTCAACAAAACGTCGAACGTCGCCGGATGCGAAACCAGCGCCATGGCTGCCGAATCCACGTACATGTGCGAAAGCTGTACATCAGGATATTCTTTGCCTATGCGGGAAACCACATCGCGCCACAAGCGCGAGCAATCCAGAACATTGGCTTTGTCAACCGAGGTCACCTTATGCCTCCGTCCGCATGCCAACTCAAACGCAACGCGCGCAATTCGCTCAATTTCGGCCTCGGCATATCGCATAGTATCAATGGCAGTGCGATTGCCGACCGAGCCCTGAGTCGACCTCGGTTCGCCGAAATAAATTCCCCCCAACAGCTCGCGCACGATCAGAACATCAGTGCCGCGCACAATCTCAGGCTGCAGGGGCGAACAGTCCTCTAAAGATCGAAAACAAACCGCAGGGCGCAGGTTGGCGAAGACTTCGAGTTCCTTTCGCAGGCGAAGTAAACCTCGTTCCGGCCGCAAGTGAACGGGGTAGGAGTCGAACTCCGGACTCCCCACCGCACCCAGCAGCACCGCATCAGAATCCCGGCAGCTTTGCAAGGTATCTTGGGGCAGCGGATCATTGCTGCCTCGAAGAGCAGCGCCGCCAATATTCTTTTTCGTGAGGTTTAACTTATGCCCGAAAGCTTGCGCAACCGTTTCCAGCACCCGGACGGCTTCCTCGATCACTTCCGGACCAATGCCATCTCCCGGCAGGATGGTGAGTTTGAGCAACATTTACGCCAGAAAACTATACACCCCAGAGGTAGTCTTCCTGCTCTCCACGGTCGGTTGTCGCCAGGGGGATGGTTGGAGGGTAAAGATCGGTTCTGGGCTGCGCTGAGATTGGCACTACGAGCCTGTTGCCCGTTCCGGCATGGGCCGCTGCCGCTTTCGCTTTGCCCTCGACCGAAACAATATTCCCAGCTCGTGCTTTGGCCCCTTCGATCAGCTCCAGCAGATGATGGTCCCGTACATGTTTGATACGATCGGCCAGCTTCACGAACTCCCGGTAGAGTTCGTCGAGTTCGCGCCGATCGAAGGGATATCCCAACTGCTCGCAGCGGATCGCCAACGCATGCCGGCCCGAATGTTTGCCCAACACCAGCGTGGAATCGGGCACGCCGACAGACCGCGGAGTCATGATCTCGTAGGTTAACGGATTCTTGAGCACGCCATCCTGGTGAATGCCGGCTTCATGCGCAAATGCATTCCGCCCAATGATGGCTTTGTTGGGTTGCACCGGTACACCTGTAATCTCAGTGAGCATCTGGCTGCTTGGGAAAAGTTGCTCCGCGACAACCCCGGTTTCGAAAGCTAACCGGTCCGGGCGGACACGCATCGCCATGACGATCTCTTCAAGTGCAGCGTTCCCCGCCCGCTCACCGATACCATTGATGGTGCACTCCACCTGGCGCGCTCCCGCTTCGACGGCCGCCAGAGAGTTGGCCACAGCCAGTCCCAGATCATTGTGACAATGAGCGGAGATTACGACTTTATCAATTGCCGGAACCCGCTCGCGCAGCATTCGAATCAAGCCGGAAAACTCCGCCGGAGTGCTGTAACCCACCGTATCCGGAATATTTACTGTAGTTGCTCCGGCCTCGATCACCGCCTGTACTATTCGGCAGAGAAAGTCGGGGTCGGTGCGGGTCGCATCTTCGGGAGAAAATTCCACATCCTCGCAGAAACTTCTTGCCAACTCCACCGATTCCGCAGCTTGCTGCAAACACTGATCCGGGGAAATCTTAAGCTTGTATTTCAGATGGATATCCGAGGTTGCCAAAAAAACATGGATCCGCGGCCGCGCCGCATGTTCGACCGCATGCCAGGCGCGCTGGATGTCTTGCGTGCACGCCCGCGCCAGGGCCGCGATTACAGGGCGATGCACCACCGCAGCGATGGCCTGGACAGCCGCAAAATCCCCGTCGGAGGCGATCGGAAACCCGCCTTCAATCACGTCCACACCCAGGCGGTCGAGTTGATGCGCAAGCCGCAGCTTTTCCTGCACATTCATGCTGCAACCCGGCGATTGCTCACCGTCGCGCAGCGTGGTGTCAAAAACCGTGATCCGCGTCCGTTCCATAGACCAAGTCCTCGTCGGGCTGAATCTCGATATCCTATGGAATGTCCGCCGATTAAGCAAAGCTTATAATCTTTACCATATTATTAGTGTTGCTTAACTGTTAAGCTGGACTGATGATGCCATAAGATTTGCTTAAGAGGACGCCATGGATTTGTCGCAGTTGGAGGTCTTCCTCACGGTCGCGCGGGAGCGCCGGTTTTCGCGCGCCGCGCAAAGGCTGTATCGCACCCAATCGGCTATCAGTCAAGCTATTCGCAAGCTCGAAGAAGAAGTCGGGGAGCCGCTTTTTGACCGCTCCTCACGCGATGGCTTACTCACCGATGCCGGCCGCGTGCTCCAGGAATACGCTGAACGGCTGCTGAACCTGCGAGCTGACGCGCAGGAGGCTCTAGCCGAACTCAAAGAGCTGCATCAAGGCAAATTGGTAATCGCTGCCAACGAATTTACTGCGCTTTACCTGCTGCCGCCCCTGGCCGAGTTCCGTCGTCTGCATCCCATGGTCAAGATCACTGTCAACCGCGCCCTGGGCAGCCAGATTCCCGGGGAAGTGCTGCGCCATGGCTCCGAATTGGGAGTTCTGACTTACGATCCGAATGATCCTCAGTTACGCTCGACCGTGGTGTATTTAGACGAATTGATTTTCGTTGTCCCGCCGAGCCATCCCCTGGCCAAACAGCCGCAGGTCAGCATTCGACAACTCGGTGCCGAATCTTTTGTGGCCCATAATGTGCCTTCGCCTTACCGGGAAAAAGTGTTGCAGGCGTTCAAGCGTCACAAGACACCGCTGCACATGGGAGTGGAATTGCCCACCCTGCAAGCCATCAAGCTGTTTGTGGCCATGGGCAACGGTGTGGCGCTTGTGCCTGAGATGAGTGTTGAACAGGAACTCAAGCGTGGCGAATTGGTGCGCATCCCGGTTCGCGAGTTGCGCCTGCAGCGCAAGCTCAGGTTGATCCACCGAAAAGAAGCCAGCCTTTCCCACGCCGCCCGCGCATTCCTGGCCGTGGCCGAGACCTTCGCCCGCGAACGCGACGGACAATACCGGTTTCAGGCAGAGCGGTGAAAGCGGTCGGTTAGACAAATTGACAGCGAGCGTAACCTTTCCCTTCGGAAACAGTTATAAGGTTAAGCAGCAATGGTCGGCAGAGCACCGGCATCGACGCAGTCCCCGGCGCAGGCGGAGGAACGTCTGCTGGTCGAGGCTGCGCAGAAGGATCCGGCCCGCTTTGCCGAGCTTTATGAAATGCATTTCGAGCGCGTGTACCTGTTCATCGCCCGCCGCGTGGCCGATCGCGATACGGCTCAGGATTTGACCGCCGATGTATTTCAAAAAGCTCTGGCGAACCTTAAGCAGTTCGAATGGCGAGGCGTGCCCTTCGCTGCGTGGCTCCTGCGCATTGCGGCCAACGCGGTCACCGATCGCGGGAAACGAAGTGGCCGGGAATTAAGCTTCGCTGACCTGCCAGAGACGCAATCGGAGATGAGACAAATTGAAGATGGCGTGCGGCTGTTCCGGCTAGTCGATCAGCTGCCGAAAGATCAGCGGCAGGTGATCAGGATGCGCTTCGCCGAGCAGAGGAGTATAGGCGAGATCGCGAGAGAGCTGGGGCGCAGCGAGGGTGCGGTAAAGCAGCTTCAACTTAGAGGTATCCAGAATCTGAGAGCAGGATTCGGCTTGCAGCAATCGAAAAGACCGCGCATACGAAGGAACACAAAGCCAGCGAAGAAGACCGGTGGCCAGAATGGCTAAACGCAGTTTGGCTGAACAACTCGATGAGATGGTGCAAGGTCTCCTGGCAAGTCCCGCAGCCCTGCCCCCGCTGAGCGATGCCCACGTAGAGTCGCTGGTACGAGTCGCGGCCGAATTGCGCAATCTGCCTCGACCGCAGTTCAAAGCACGTTTGAAATCCGATTTGCAAAGGAGAGCAGCCATGGCAACCGTAGCGGAAACGCTGCCTGCCGTCGATCAAACGGCTACGCCGTTCTTGATAGTCGACAATGCGGCCAAAGCAATTGAGTTCTACACGCGGGCGTTTGCCGCCACTGAGGCCTGGCGCTTCGAACACCGGGGCAAGATTGGCTGCGCAGAAATCGTGATCGGAAATTCGAGGATCAGGCTGGCTGACGAACATCCCGACTACGGTTCGATAGGTCCGAAGGCATATGGCGGATCTCCGGTCAGATTGCATCTTTACGTCGATGACGCGGACGCCTTTGCCGAGCGGGCTGTTCACGCAGGCGCGAGTATCGTCCGCCCGGTCGACGATCAATTCTACGGCGATCGTGCAGGCCAATTGGCAGACCCGTTCGGGTACGTCTGGATCATCGCCGCTCACAAAGAAGTCGTGAGTTCTGACGAGATGCACCGGCGTTTGGACGCCATTTTGGACAAGGAACACCCAAAGGGATCGGCAGCCGACCCGATTCGTAAGGGTTTCCGCACCATCACCCCTTACCTGATTGCGCGGGACGGCCCGGCACTCTTGGACTTTGTCAAACAGGCCTTCGGAGCTAAAGAGTTATTTCGCGGCACCGGGGGTGCGGGAGGCGTGCACGGTGAAGTTCAGCTCGGCGACTCGATGCTGATGGTGGGCGGTGGCATTCCAGGCAAGGAGTTTCATGCAACTCCGAGCACGATTGCCCTGCATGTATACGTCAAAGACGCCGATGCCGTTTACAAGCAGGCTCTCGCTGCTGGAGCAACTTCGGCTGGGGAACCCAAGGACCAGGAGTACGGTGAGCGCTCTGCTGCTGTAAAAGATCCTGCAGGAAATTATTGGTACATTGCCACGCATAAAGGCCCGAGCTACGTTCCCGAAGGCCTCAATGACGTCAACGTCTACATGCATCCATTGCGCGCCGAACCGGTTATTAATTTTCTGAAGCGTGCCTTTGGTGCGCAAGAACTGGCAAGGTATGCTTCGCCCGACGGCGTGGTTCATCACGCTGAGATTCGTGTGGGCACCTCGGGGCTGGAGATGGGTGAGGCGCACGGACCCTATCAGCCAATGTCGAGTGTCTTGTATGTATACGTGCCGGATGTGGACGCCACCTATCAGCGCGCGCTGCAGGCGGGAGCCAGCTCAATTTCCGAACCGGCCGACCAACCCTACGGCGATCGCAATGCCGGCCTCAAGGATCCGTTCGGGAACACCTGGTATCTGGCTACGCATATCCGGGATGTCGCGCCGTAGTGTGCGGCTTCAGCTTGCACCGTTTCCTGAGCTCTCGGCGCTTTCGTCGTCGCCATGGACCAGGCCGAACTTCTTCAGCTTGTAGCGCAAGGCGTCCCGCGAGATGTCGAGCAGGCGGGCGGCGTGGGTCTGATTATTGTTGGCCTGCTTCATGGCCAGTTCCACCATCGCGTATTCCATCTTCTCAAGCGAGGTGCCGCCGTCAGGAATGTACAGCCGCGGCAAGGCGCGGCCCTCGGCCAGCGGCTGCCCTCCCTCCACCGGCGAGGTGCGCTCGAAGGCGGTTTGCCCGCCCGCCTCCACCACCGAAAACGGCAGGTACACCGAACGCAGCTGCGGCTCTTCTTCCAGAATCATGGCCCGCTCGATCGAATTCTTCAATTCCCGCACATTGCCCGGCCAGTTGTGCGCCAGCAGAATGCGCCGCGTCTCTGCCGTTATCCCCTGCACCGATTTCTTGAATTTCCGGTTGTAGCGTCCGATGAAAAACTCCACCAGCGGCAATATGTCTTCCTTGCGGTCCCGCAGCGGGGGAATGAAAATCGCAATGATCGCCAGACGGTAATACAAATCCTGACGGAACTGCCCCTCCCGCACCGCTTTCTCCAGATCGCGATTGGAGGCCGCAATCACCCGCACATCCACCTGCTGATCGCGCACCCCGCCCACCCGGCGAATCACCTGGTCCTCCAGCACCCGCAGCAGCTTGGCCTGCAGTAGCGGCGAGAGTTCCCCGATTTCGTCCAGAAACAGCGTGCCCCCGTCGGCCGTCTCGAACAATCCCTTCTTCATCTGCTTGGCATCGGTGAAGGCGCCCTTTTCGTGCCCGAACAGTTCGGCCTCCATCAGGGTTTCCGGTATCGCCGAGCAGTTGATCGCCACAAACGGTTTTTCCTGCCGCGAGCTGTCATAATGAATCGCCTTGGCAACCAGGTCTTTGCCCGTGCCGCTCTCCCCCTGAATCAGAATGGTCGTGGCCTCGCTGGCCGCCACCTTGCGCACAAATGCCATCAGTTCCAGCATCTTGGCCGAGCTCCCAATGACCTCGTGATACCCCGCCCGCCGCCGCATCTCCCCACGCAGCGACTGCACCTCACTGCGCAAACGCGTCGTCTCCAGCGCGTTCTTGATGGCGACACTCAGCTCCTCAAAGTCAATCGGCTTGCCCACAAAATCGTAGGCCCCCAGCTTCAATGCCGTTTTCACATCATCCAGTTGCGGGTCGGCGGTGATCATGATCACCGCCCGCGCATCGCCATTTTTCTTCAGTTGCCCCAGCACCTCCAGCCCGCTCATGTCCGGCAGCCGCACGTCGAGCAGCACCAGGTCGGGTGAATCGTGTTGCGCCATCTTCAGCGCCGGCCCCCCCGCCTCGGCCTCCACCACGCTGTAGCCCCATTCCTCACACTTCTGGCGCAGCGACCAGCGCACCAACCGCTCGTCATCCACCACCAGAATTTTGTACTCAGGCATCTCAGTTAGCTTACTACGGAAGCCGCGTCCACAAAGTGCTCTGGGCGGTGCATGCAGATTTGCTTAATGGTGTCGGCGAGACTAATGAAGGGAACGCGGAGTGCTCAACCATGGATTGCGGAAATCGTCAGGCACAACGAACCGCAACCCGAGCAGCATGACAAATGCAAGGGAAACGGGAAGGCCAAAGTTACCTTCGGCCTTCCCCGCGGTTGATTTAGTGTTTTAGCGTGCGAACATATTTCAGCACGTCGCCGATCTGCTCTTTGGTCAGTTTGCCATCGTATTTTGGCATCTTGCCTTTTCCGTTGGTGATAATTCCGGTCAGATCAGCATCGGATTGACCCTGCACTTCGGCCGAGCCGAGATCGCGAAGATTCAGCGTCTTGCCCATCGCGGTCTGTCCCTTCCCGTCCGGCCCATGGCACATCGCGCACTTTGCCTTGAAGAGATCGGCCCCGTTATCCGCTAATGACCAGGTCGTGAACACAATTGCAAAGCAGAAAACCACAATAATTGCTTTCAACGTATGCTTCATTGTCGTTCTCCTCGGAAAAGCAGGATTGTACTTTGCAAGACAAACTCCGCCTCACTCACAAACACCACCTGCTGTGAGTAGTTGTCCTCACAGCCATACATTTCGCTGGTGCAGCCCACATTAGTCCTTTTTGTTGCCCGGCGCAAGCACAGTAAGCGTCTCCCCAACATCTTGTTTCGCAGCCGATAGTAGTGGAATTCCTTTTTCTCTGTGAGTCTTATTCGTAAGAAAAGTGGCCGCCGAATCTCGTCAGTGTTGGACTCTGGGCAGAAAAGCGGTACAGTAGGCGGTCGCGTGCATCGCGATTTGCTCTTCATGGCCCATCAACAGGAAAAAGAAGCTGCTGCGCGGGCAAGCTTGCGCTTTGTGCACGACGGTAATGTTGTGGGACTCGGCAGCGGTTCAACTGCCGCTTGCCTCATCCCCTTTTTGGCTGAGCGTGTCCGCGCAGGCCTGAAAATTCGCGGCATTCCGACTTCGGCCCAAACTCAGGAACTTGCCAAAGCAAGCCACGTCCCCCTTACCACCTTCAACGAAGTGCCGCAGATCGACGTCACCATCGACGGCGCCGATGAATTCGACCCGCAACTTAATCTGATCAAGGGCGGCGGCGGCGCGCTCTTGCATGAAAAAATTGTCGCCTCTGCTTCCCGATTGTTCGTCATCGTCGCCGATTCCAGCAAGCAAGTCCCGGTGTTGGGAAAGTTTCCCTTGCCAGTGGAAGTGATCCCATTCGCCGATCCGCTTCTGATAAGAAGGATCACGAGCCTGGGTGCCAGGGTACAGTTGCGCCAACGACCCGATGGCAGCCCGTATGTCACTGATGAACACAACCACATCCTCGATTGCCAATTCGGCCAAATGTCTGATCCGGCTGCCCTGGCGCGGGAACTCGACGCTATGCCTGGAATCGTAGAGCATGGGTTATTCGTTCGCATGGCAGATATAGTTCTGCTGGCGAAAGGCGTCGAAGTTCAGGAATTGCGTAGAGACAACTCTCGGCTGCCAGGCTGAGCGCAGGTCAGCAGCCGCTCTCCATGCTATAATTTCGCATCCCACTCGCCCTGTGAAGTGGCAGGAGGATTGTATCGACAAGCGTTTTGTCCGCATTAACGAACGTATTCGTGCCCGCGAAGTCCGCGTGATCGGAGATGAAGGCCAGCAGATCGGCATCCTGCCTCCTTACGAAGCTCTTAAATTGGCCCGTGAAAAAAACCTTGACCTGGTGGAGGTTTCGCCGACCGCCCAGCCGCCCGTTTGCCGCATAATGGACTACGGGAAGTATCTTTACCAGCAGGAGAAAAAGGAGCGGGAGGCCAAGAAGCACCAGAAGACGATCACGGTCAAAGAAGTAAAGTTCCGCATCAACGTGGACGACCACGATTATGAGACCAAAAAGAATCACGTGATTCGTTTTTTGGAGGACGGAGACAAAGTCAAGGCCACCATTTTCTTTCGCGGGCGGGAGATGACGCGCACCGGCTTGGGACGAGAAATCCTTGAGCGGCTGATCAAGGATGTTGAACAAAAAGGAATGGTAGAGTTTCGCCCGCGTCAGGAAGGAAACACGCTGCACGCGATTCTGGCTCCCAAGAAAGAAGGCAGCCACAAAGCACAGCCTGCCCAACCAGCTCAGGATCGCCTTAAGCAAGCATAGGTATCGCAGCACCTGGCAATTAGCACTTAGCCTTGCGGAGTGCTTGCCGGCGTCATAACCTAATCTTTCCGACCACATGCTAGATGCTAAGTGCTAACTACTAACTACTGAGGTCTTATGCCTAAACTTAAAACTCACAAAGGCGCAGCCAAGCGCTTCAAGAAAACGGCGACTGGAAAAGTGAAACGCCGGCACTCATTTTTGCGCCACATGCTCACGTCGAAATCCCACAAGCGCAAGAAGAAACTGAGCGAGGCAGTTCTGGTGAGCGATGCCGATACGCCCAAAGTGAAGCGAATGATTCCGTATTAGACTGTGTGAGGCGGACACTCGTGTCCGCCTGCCGCTGATGCGGCTCGGTGTGTGAAGAGGTCATAAAGACTGCGAAGTCTCCTACCTCCAGCCACCGTACATTGAAGTTGAAATTCAAAAAGGAGCTAGTCAAATGCCTCGTGTAAAACGTGGAACCAAGCGCCACGCCAAGCGAAAGAAAATCCTCGATCGTGCCAGCGGCTACTTCCTGACCAAATCCAAGTTGTATCGTTCCGCCAAGGAAGCGGTAGAGCGTGGGCTGAAATTCGCCTACTCCGGACGCAAGCAGCGCAAGCGTCAATTCCGTTCATTATGGATCGTGCGCATCGGCGCCGCCGCCCGGCTCAATGGCCTCAGCTACAATCAGTTCATCTACGGACTGAAAAAGAGTGGAGTGGAGCTGGACCGCAAGATCCTGGCAGATCTGGCCGTGAATGACGCAGCAGCCTTTAAAAGCCTCGCCGAGCAGGCCAGAGGCGCCCTCGGCGGGGCAGCGTAGACCAGCCTTTTAGCAACTAGCGCTTAGTATTTGGCCGTTCCCGATTCTGGGGAGGGCACAATTTAGTCTTGTTTGTCATGTTTGTCATTCCGAGCCGCTCGCAGCCGTGCTTGCACGGTGAGAGCCTGCGAGGAATCTGCAGTTATTGGTTGCCCAATTCTTCGCCGTTTTCGAAGCGTGGGCTGGAAAAATGCAGATCCCTCACTGCGCGTCATGGGCCGGTGGACTCGCTCGATATGGCAAAATTTCATCAATTGTCATTCCGAGCGGAGAGTGATCTTACGCCTGCGCAAGATCACTCGAAATCGAGGAACCTGCTTTTAGCGTCCAGTAACGCAAGAATGAGGGGATAAAAGTTTAGGAAGAGATGTCCTACACCGTTTCCAAACTGAAGGATTACTCGGCGAACGAGGTAACTAAGGCGTTCATAGCCGCTAAGTCCGCCTTCCAGGAAGAACAAATCCAGCCAGCCTCGGAAATGGAGTGGAAGGCGCTCCGCGATCGGTGGATGGCGCGCAAGAACGGTTTGCTAACTCAAATCAACGATCTCTGGCTTAAAGCGGCGTCGAAAGAAGCCAAACGCGAGGTGGGGCAACGAGTCAACGAACTCAAACAGTTCATTGAAGGCGAGCTAGCGAAAGATCGCGATTGGGTCACGGCTGCCGACAAGTTAGCTTCAGGGGTGCAGCCTTTGGACATCACCCTTCCCGGCATCGAGCGTCCTATCGGCGCCGAGCATCCCGTCATCAAAACCAGCAACGAAATGGTCGCCGTCTTCCGCAATCTGGGCTACTCGGTTCAGGAGGGACCGGAGATCGAGACCGACTACTACAATTTCGAGTCGCTGAATTTTCCTCCCAATCATCCCGCGCGCGACACCCAAGACACATTGTTCATTGCCAACCAGCGAAGCAAGCCGCTCCGCGAACAACTATTGCTGCGCACCCACACTTCCCCCGTCCAGATTCGCACTATGGAGAAGATGAAACCGCCGATCCGCATCGTGATTCCGGGTACGGTGTATCGCAATGATCCGCCCGATGCCAGCCATTCGCCCATGTTCCATCAGATCGAGGGACTGGCCGTAGATACGGACATCACATTCGGCGACCTGAAAGGCACGCTCGATCACGCCATGAAAGCATTCTTCGGATCGAACGTGAAAACCAGTTTCCGTCCGTCATTTTTTCCGTTCACCGAACCCAGCGCCGAAGTGCTGGTGAGTTGTTTCGTCTGTGGCGGCAGCGGAAAGCGCGGCAGCGAACCGTGCCGTCCGTGTAAGCAGACGGGATGGATCGAAATTCTCGGTTGCGGCATGGTCGATCCCAACGTTTTCGAATTCGTGAGAGACAACGGCTATGATCCGGCCAAGGTTTCCGGATTTGCCTTTGGCATGGGCGCGGATCGGATTGCGCTGCTCAAGTACGGCGTGGACGATCTGCAGTTGTTTTTTCAGAATGATTTGAGGTTCTTGGAGCAGTTTCGATGATGGTCGCCCTCAATAAGAACCTTGACTTCAAGAAACTTATTCCAGAACTCGAAGCTTGGAATAACGGCAAGGGCATTGACGTCGAGGACTGGATTGCCTGCGAAGGCGATCATAAGCACCTTGTCGGTTACGCACGTATTCTGTGGCCAGACTTCGTTGAACACGATGGGTGCATCTTCCTGGGAAGCAGGATCGATGCAGAAAACTACGACGCATTTTTAGCGCAGAGCAAAGGGGACAAAAAAGCCGTTGAGGCTGTGATGAACCATCAACACATCGTCGATCTATTTTCCCGGTCTCATCACGAAAGCCCGACGCGAGAGGTCGTCGTGTACCTAGGACGGTTAATGAGAGAAATTTGGCAGACGAAACTGAACCATGATTTTCCGGGCCGGAGCATAACGGTTAGCTTCCCCGAGGATAATATTGGCAACCTTCTCGACTACCAGATCACTTTCTTCCAAGAGCGATGAAATTCTCACCCCAATGGATTCGCGATTTTGTCGATGTGCCGGTGGACAATCGCCGCCTTGCCGAAGATCTGACTGCGGTCGGCATGGGAGTCGAAAACATCATCGGCACCGGTGACGATGCCGTGTTCGACATGGAAATCGGAACCAACCGTCCAGATGCCATGAACCACTATGGCATCGCCCGCGAAGCTTCAGCCATCTACGATGTCCGACTGAAGCCGCTCGAGCTGAAGCTGCCGGCGCCAACCGGGCAGGCCAACTTTCCTATAAAGATCGCAGATGACCACGGTTGTGCGCGCTTCACCGCGCAGATCCTGCATAAGGTCGATATCAAGCCTTCTCCCGCGAAAATTGCGCAGCGGCTGGCGCTTATCGATCAGCGGCCGATCAACAATGCTGTCGACGCCACGAATTACACGCTTTGGGAAATGGGCAAGCCTACCCACGTCTTCGATCTTGATCTCCTCGAAGGCGGTGAAATCATCGTGCGCCGCGCCCGTGATGGCGAAAAGTTGAAGACGCTCGATGGTGTCGAGCGCAAACTGACTTCTGAAGACCTCGTCGTCGCAGATGCCAAACGCCCCGTCGGCCTCGCCGGCACTATGGGTGGGTTCGACACCATGATTACTGAGCAGACTCGTAACATCCTGATCGAGTCGGCGTGGTGGGACCCAATAACTGTGCGCAAGATGGCGCGCCGTCATGGGCTGCATACCGATGCCTCCCATCGTTTTGAGCGTGGAGCCGACTTCGAGTCAACTGTCCTTTCCTGCAATTGCGTTGCGGAGTTGATTTTGCAGTCCGGCGGCGGAGAGTTGATCGGTGATCCCATCGACGTGATCGGGCGCGGGATCGATCAAGCTCCCGTGGCATTGCGCGTTTCCGAAGTGCGCCGAATTCTCGGCGGCACTCTAAACGCCAACCAAATCGTCCGCATTCTCAAACTTCTCGGGTTTGAGCTACTACCCGAGAGGGACGAAGACCAGGAATTCACTGTGCAGATTCCCAGCTGGCGCCTCGATGTAGAACGCGAAATCGACCTGATTGAGGAAATTGCCCGCCTGCACGGCTATGACAAATTCCCCAACACGCTTCCGTCTTTTTCCGGTTCGGTCATCGAGTTGCCGGATGCCGCAAAGGACAAGAAGCTTCGGAGTTCTCTGTTGGCGCTGGGATATAACGAAGGTGTCTCGCTCTCATTCATTTCGCATGACGATGCGGAGCAGTTCTCGTCGGTGCCGGTAATCGAAGTGGAGAATCCTCTCAGCGAAGAAGCTTCGGTGATGCGCACTTCACTTGTGCCCGGCATGTTGAACATGCTGGCCTACAACCTGAACCGGGGCAATGAGAACGTCCGTTTATTCGAAGCAGCCAATGTTTTTCAGGCTGAAGGCGAGCACGCGATAGAGTTGAAGCGGATTTGCCTGGGCGCCACCGGCCAGGCCTTGCCTCCCAATGTTCATCAAGCACCTCGGCTTCTGTCGTTTTTCGATTTCAAGGGCGACGTAGAGACTTTGTTACGGCCCTTTGAATACAATGCGCTCTGCTATGACACGCAGACTGCCGACTATTACCTTCCTGGCCGCTCGGCTCGCGCCATCATGGACGGAAAAGTGGTTGCGCAATTCGGCCAGCTGCATCCCGAAAGCGCCGCGCGACGCAAGTTGCGCCAGGACGTTTTCATAGCAGAACTGTATCTCGACGTTCTCTACAAGTGCGGTCTGCGCGAATTTCGTTACGAACCGTTACCCCGATATCCGGCTGTGGAGCGCGATTTTTCCTTCATTTTCGCGGATTCGGTCACCTTCGAGCAGATTCAGCACACGGTAAATTCCGTAGGTGTAAATGAACTGAGAAACTTTGTACCCGTAGAGATCTTCCGCGGTGGTTCAGTTCCGGCGGGCAGATATTCGATGCTGCTGCGCGCCACTTTTCAATCCAACGACCGCACTCTGCGCGAGGAAGAAGTCGCCGAGTGGTCAGCGCGGATCATCAAAGCACTCGAAGCGCTGGGTGGAACCCTCAGGTCCCAGTAGCGCGCGACTATGGCGGACATCGGCCTCCAACCCAAGCACTTCCTCAGTGACAAAGTCGAGCGCTTCACCGAATCTGTCATTCGCGAGATGACGCGCCAGGCAATGCTCTATGGTGCGGTCAACCTCGCTCAGGGCTTCCCCGATTTTCCCGCTCCCGCCAACATCAAGCGCGCCGCCCAGGAAGCCATTGCGGCGGATGTGAATCAATACGCAATTACCTGGGGCGCCAAGAGCCTGCGCAATGCCATCGCTCGCCAGATGAAAGAATGGCAAGGGGTCGAGGTCGATCCGGAGAAACAAATCACCGTCTGCTGCGGCTCGACGGAAGCCATGATCTCCACCCTGCTTGCGGTCTGTAATAAGGGCGATGAAGTCATCGTCTTCGAGCCCTTCTACGAAAATTATGGTCCGGATTCGATTCTCTCGGGTGCGCAACCGGTATTTGTGAAATTACGTCCGCCGGTTTCTGAAGACGGTGCGTGGATGTTTGACGAGCGCGAACTCCGTGCGGCTTTTCACAATCACACCAAGGCAATCATTCTCAACACGCCCAACAACCCCACGGGCAAAGTCTTCACACGGGCGGAGCTCGAATTCATTCGTGACCTGTGTGTCGAATTCAACGTGCTCGCCATTACTGATGAGATCTACGAACACATCATTTACGACGGTATGAAGCACTTCTCGATCGCCAGTCTCGAGGGCATGACTGAGCGCACGGTCACCATCAACGGTCTTTCAAAAACCTACAGCGTCACCGGATGGCGGGTGGGCTGGGCCGTTGCGCCGCCCAACATTACCGACGCTATTCGCAAGGTTCACGACTTTCTCACCGTGGGCGCTCCCGCGCCGTTACAGGAAGCTGGTGCCGCCGCGCTAAGCCTGCCACCCAGCTATTATCACAGCCTCGCTACCAGCTATTGCGCCCGCCGGGATCGCCTCATGCCGGCTCTTACGGAGGCTGGGTTCCGTTGCTTCCGGCCTCGCGGCGCGTACTACATCATGACCGACATCAGCGCATTCGGTTTTGCAGATGACGTCACTTTCACGAAGCATCTGGTGAAGGAGATTGGCGTGGCCGCTGTCCCGGGATCGAGTTTCTACAATGATCCACGCGACGGCGCGCGCCAGGTGCGCTTCGCTTTCTGCAAACGAGCGGGCACGCTCGATGAAGCCGGAAAGCGCCTGCAGAAATTGCGCTCATCTCGCAGCAACTCGCGATCTTAAAGCTTCTTGCCTTTCGTGGTTCCGTCACTTTCCCGCTCCAAACCAGCGCTCCACGTCTGTGATGTCCGTCGTTCTTCGATAGCTCGGCAGGCTTTCCACAAAAACCCGTCCATACTGTTTTTTCAGGATTCGATTGTCCAGCAAAACCAGCAGGCCGCGATCGTGCAGTGACCGGATGAGCCGTCCGAAACCCTGTTTGAGCGTGATCACCGCCGCCGGGACCTGGTATTGCAAAAACGCATTTCCGCCCTCCGTATCAATGGATTTAACGCGTGCCGCAACCACCGGGTCCGTCGGCACGGCAAAGGGTAGACGGTCGATAATGACGCAACTGAGTTGCTCTCCCTGAACGTCGACGCCCTGCCAGAACGAGGAAGTCGCGAACAGCACAGCATTCGGCGTCAAGCGGAATTCCTCGAGTAGAGCGCTTTTCGGCGCATCGCCTTGTAGCAGCATGGGGAACTCGATTTCGCCCAGCAATCGCTGATAAATGTCCTTCATCTGTGCGTAGCTGGTGAACAACACGAATGCTCGGCCACGACTGATCTCCAGCACGCGCCGGATTCGCTCAGTAGCCTTGGGAGCAAACTGCGGCGTGCGCGGGTCTGGTAAATCAGGGGGCACATAGAACAGGGCCTGATTTTCGTAATCGAAATGCGACGGCAGGACAAGCTCGCGCGCATGTTCGAGCCCTAACCGCCGGCAGAGATATTCGAACTCGCCACCCACCGCCAGCGTCGCGGAGGTCAGTATCGCGCATTCCAGCTTGTCGAAAAGGTAAGTTTTGAGAATAGGAGCAACATCGATTGGTGTCGCCTGCAGAAACACTCGTGTCCTTTCGCGGGCGGGAGTCTGCCCTGTCGAAGCGCCCACGCCACGCGAGCCTCTCCGCTCAATCCAGAAAACTGTGTTGCTGTCCTCCGATTCCATCAGAAAGCCAAGCTGGACTTGCAATTCCCCGGCGCGTCGAACGAAAGTGAAAATCTCCTCGGGCTTCGACGGTAAATTCTCCAGCTCGGAGCTTAGCCGCTGAAGAGACTGCTGCAATCCGAGAAATTCGTCCCCGTTTTCTTCCAAAAACTCCCGCCGGTTCTCAAATCCGAATCGGCCTTCGCCCGGTGGCAGCAGCGCGAAGAAGAATTGCGAGCGTTCACGCAGCGACTTGATCGCCCCCGACATTCCGGTTTCATAAAGCCGGTTCCGTTGCAGGGAGGCTTCCACATCGCGACAAAGCTCTTCCAGTCGCGCGTTGCTGACGGAGACCCCAAAGTAGCTTCCCGCCACGTCTTCCAGTTCGTGAGCCTCGTCGAAAATCACCGCACCGACCTCGGGCAGGATTCCCGCATCGGGAGCGTATTCCGCCTGTTGCTTGATCGCTAGGTCGGCAAAAAAAAGATGATGGTTAACGATGATGATGTCGCTTTCCATCGCCCGCCGATGCATTTCTGTGATGAAGCATTTTTCCCAGGAACTGCACTTTTGCCCCAGACAGGTATCGGAACGTGCATCCAGCTTGTGCCATAGCGCGCTGGTCTCCGGCAGCGCAGCCAATTCAGCGCGGTCGCCGCTTTGCGAGGTCTTTTCCCAGGCGGCAATCGCGCGGTAATGCTCGATCTCCTCCAACCCGCTGAGAACGGGCTGGCCGGTCAGATCATAAAGTTTTTTCCGGCAAAGATAGTTGCTGCGCCCTTTCATGTAACACACGCTCAGCTTGCGGTTGCCATCGGGGAAAAGCGCTTGCTCGAGAAACGGGATATCTTTGAAAAAGAGCTGTTCCTGCAGGTTCTTCGTATTGGTCGAGATGATGACGCGCTTGCCCGAGCGGATCACCGGGAGCAGGTAGGCCAGGGTTTTACCCGTCCCCGTGCCCGCTTCCACAATCAGATGTCTTTTTTCCTCGAGCGCCTGCTCGACTGCTTGGGCCATTTGCAACTGCCCGCGGCGGAATTCGTAAGCTGGATGGCTGCGGGAAAGTACCCCTCCGCTGGCAAAAAAATTGTAAAGCGAGACCTCGCTGGTTCTTGCAGTGGCGGCGGGATGGGAGGTCGAGGCCACAGAGTCTCTATAATAAGCCACTGCTCACACAGGGAGGATTGAACTCTTTCGGCGATTTCCTGGCCTCACGGTCTGTGCATGGTGCCAACTCTTGCCATTGTCGGTCGACCCAATGTCGGCAAATCTACGCTGTTCAATCGCATTGTGGGTTCGCGCCGTGCCATCGTTGGTGACGAACCGGGAATCACCCGCGACCGCCTTTACGGAGAAGCCGAATGGCGCGGACGCCAGCTCCGAGGGGTTGATACTGGTGGAATCATTCCGGAGCAAAAAGATGTGATTCCATCGGAAATCTTTCGTCAGGCCAAAGTCGCGCTCGATGAGGCCGCTGCCATCATCATGGTCGTGGACGGGCGCAGTGAAATTGCCGCCCCTGACCTTGAGCTTGCGCGGCTGTTGGTCCGCACCGGCAAGCCGCTTTTCTTGGCGGTCAACAAAATTGACAGCGATAAGCAGCAAGCCCTCGCCGACGAATTCTATCGCCTCGGGATTCAGCGGCTGTTCCCGGTTTCCGCGGAGCATGGACGTGGCGTCGACGAACTGCTCGACGCAGTGCTCGAAGTTCTCCCCGTACAGGAACAACCCACCGTCAGCGACACTGAGGAAGAAACGCCGGAGACGAAGGTGGCAATTATTGGTCATCCCAATGTTGGCAAATCCACGCTATTAAATCGGCTGACCGGCTCTTCGCGCGCCATTGTCTCACCCATGCCCGGCACAACCCGTGACGCCGTGGATGAAATCGTCGAACGCGATGGGCGCCGCTTCCGCTTCATTGACACGGCTGGCATTCGCCGTAAAGGCAAGACTCGCCTCATGGCGGAAAAGCTGTCGGTCATCATGGCCCGCAAGCATCTGGAATCGGCCGACATTGCTCTGCTGATCATCGATGCCACCGAGGGTGTAAGCGCGCTCGATGCGGCAATCGCCGGCTACGCTCATGAAAGTGGGCGCTCAGTGATCATTATCGTGAACAAATGGGATTTGTGGTCTGGGACGGAAAACCTCGCCCGCCAAAAAAAGTTGCGCACGGGAGCTTCCGCGCCGCACCGGCAGATGCCGGCAGATCGCTCCGCTTATGAGCAAAGACTACGGTACGCTCTGAAGTTTCTCAATTACGCTCCCGTGCTGTTTATCTCCGCCCAGACCGGAAAAGGAACCGAAAAGATTTTCCCCACGCTCGAGCAGGTTGCCGCGGAACGCCGTAAGCGCATTCCCACCGCCGAGATGAACCGGTTTCTGCAGCACATTGATTTCGAGCGGGCCTCCGTGCCCATGCGCCAGCGAATCAAGATTTATTACATGACACAAGCTGCGGTCGCCCCGCCGACCTTCGTTCTTTTCACGGATCGCAAGGTGAAATTGCATTTTTCCTATCAGCGCTTCCTGGAAAACCAGATTCGCCGCGCTTTTGGATTTGTAGGCACGCCCATCTGGATCAAGAACCGGTCGCGCGACTAGCTGGCCACATACCGCAGTTACATCTCAACTCGCGGGAGACATCGGTTGCGGCAACGGCGGCGTTGGATGAATTAGGGCATCCAGCGCGGGATAGCGGGAAGCGAAGAAATAGATGGAGTAAGCCGGGAAAAACACCATCGCGGGAACCGAGACTACTGAAACTACATAAAAAATTGCCGCCAGCACTGCACATCCCGCAACCACCGCCACCGTGATGGTGTAAAGGTTCCAGCCGAGCCCGGCGGCTTTCCCGGCAAACACAAACAGCGCACCCAGGTCGCCAATCGGAATGAGGGTTACCAAAATGACTATCGTCGTGATGATTCCCACTACAATACCCACGCCCAGGGCCATCACTATCTTCATCAGCACATAGGCAAGATAAGACCCCTTTTCGGAGCCCAACATGGGCAACAGCCGTCCCCAGGCTTGAAATGCGGACAAGTCCTCGACCGCCATTTGCGGGATGACAAAGTCTTTGGTGAGGACATGCACCACTGCCGAAACCACCACAAGTGCCATCAAAACCAGGAACACGACTATACCGAGCAGGATAAGCGGAGCAACGTGTTCTTTTGGTTTAGTTAGCCAACCGGCAGCCAAGGCGAAAGCGGCAGGAATTCCGAGCACAATCGTCATGCCGGCAAACGTTGCTGACCCAAACAGAATCTGCCAGAGGAAGTAGCGCAGGCCCGGCCACTGCCGCTGGATCCAGCCGCGACGAATTTCGCAATCTTTTTCGACGACGCTATCGAATAAGATGAAGCGCATCACACTGTTCAGATAGAGGAAAAAGATCCAGAACAGGAACCCCAAAACAAGCAAGACAGCAATCAACAGCGCCAGAAGCAAGGGATCCATCTTGGGTAGAGAGGGAGCAAGAAAATGATTAGGGTGCCTCGGCGCCTGCAAGTTCGTATTGAAGTTGCCACAACTTCCTGTGGTCAACTCCCCGGCCAGCAGACCCACCAGAGCAAGCTTCAACCACTGTCCGATTTTGAAAGGCTGAAAAAGCTGCTGTCGCGTATGCTGAAACGCCGGGCTGATCGCGTCGATGGCGGAAATCGGCAAGCACACCTCGCTGGAATCGGCAGAATGCAAAAGGTACTGCGAAGTTCGACTAAGGTCAACGAAATTTAGATTGCCTTAGACTACAGATCACAGCATCCCGGACATCTTCCGGGTAAACTAACTGGAAACTCTGATCAGGGA
The DNA here is from genome assembly GCA_035624215.1 of Terriglobales bacterium. GTDB lineage: Bacteria > Acidobacteriota > Terriglobia > Terriglobales > Acidobacteriaceae > JAFAGX01. Next base: position 44,807 of record DASPRY010000113.1, on the reverse strand, counting down.
CTTTGCTATGTTGCGCAAGAACCGCCTTTTTACGCCGGGTCCAACGCCGTTGCTTCCTGCCGCCCAGACGGCTATGGCGTCCTATGCTATGCATCACCGCACGGCTGATTTCCGTGCGTTGTTTTCACGCGTGCTGGCCGATTGCAAGGAATTTATCGGCACCAGGAACGATGTGTTGGTGCTGGCTTCCTCCGGCACGGGGGTCATGGAAGGGTCCGTCTCGAACCTGACATCTCCCGGCGACAAAGTGCTGGTGTTGACTGCCGGAAAATTCGGTGAACGCTGGCGCGACCTGGCCAAGGCTTTCGGCTGTGCTCTCGAAACCGTCAGTGCACCCTATGGGGAAACGTTTCCCTTGGATGCGATTCGGAACAAGCTGACGGCTGATGTTCGAGTGGTATACGTCCAGGCCACCGAAAGCTCCACCGGTGCGCGCCACGATGTAGAGGCCATCGCGCAGTTGGTGCGGCGCACCGGGCATGACACTCTCCTGGTGGTTGACGCCATCACCGGTCTCGGCACTACCCGCTTCAATGTGGACGCCTGGGGCATTGACGTTATCATTGGAGGATCACAAAAGGCGTTGATGATTCCGCCCGGTCTCGCCTATTGCGCCGTCAGCGACCGAGCGTGGAAGCGTATGGAGAGCACGAAGTCCCCGCGCTATTACTTCGATTTTCGCAAGGAGCGCAAGGCAGCGGCCAAGGGAGAATCAGCTTATACTCCCGCAACTTCTCTGTTTGCCGCTTTGGCAGCGGCTTTGGATTTTGTGCGCCAGATGGGGGACGGAGATTTGCCCGTCGGACGTGACGCCCTGATCGCCAATGCTGAGCTTGCCGCCGAAATGACTCGTGCCGGCGCTCGAGCTCTGGGTCTCGATTTGTTTGCGCCTTCATGCCCGGCCGCAGCTCTGACCGCAATTCAGTCACCCCAGAACCTCGATTCCGGCGCTATTGTGAAAGAATTTCGTGACAGGTTCGGAGCAGTGGTGGCCAATGGACAAGGTGAGATGAAGGGAAAATTATTCCGCATTGCACACCTTGGATATTACGACTATCTGGATACACTGGGAATTCTGGCTGCTTTGGAACAAGTTATCGCCAGCGTGGGCCGCCGGCCTGTTGAGTTTGGGGCAGCCGTACGCGCCGCCCAGGAGGTGTATGCCAGAAATTCTCGTGATGCCGCCAACATCGTGGCGATCGCGAGATAATTCCGCCAACCGAATTGCTTAGTTGAAGTGACTTTCAGAAATTGACTTATGAAAATTGTTGTAGCCGAAAAAATATCGAAATCCGCAATTGATCTGCTGCGCGAGCCAGATTGGGTTGTGGTCACTCCTGACCAGATAAATAGCAACCTCCCCGCCCACTTGGAAACTGCCGACGCATTGATCGTCCGCTCGGCTGTCCAGGTGAATGGCGAGTTGCTGGCCAAAGCGCCGAAGTTGCGCGTGGTCGGACGCGCCGGGGTTGGTGTTGACAACATCGAAATTGATCCCGCGACCCGCCAGGGCATCGCAGTCATTAACACTCCTGGCGCCAATGCGGTCGCGGTCGCCGAACATACCATGGCTGTGATGCTAGCTATGGCGCGGCATCTGTGCCGGGCCAATCAGTTGACCCATGCCGGAAAATGGGAAAAGAAATCGCTGCAGGGTACCGAGCTGCGAGGCAAGACGCTGGGAATTGTGGGCTTGGGAAAAATTGGCATGGAAGTGGCGCGTCGTGCCCACGCTTTCGGAATGCAGGTAATCGGCCATGATCCTTATGTCTCCACTGTCGTCGCCAAGGAGCAGGGGATTCACCTGACTGCTCTGGACGAGTTGTATTCGTCGGCTGATTACCTCACCCTCCATGTCGGTTTAACGGCTCAGACCTCTGGCATGATCAATGCTAAATCTCTGAAGAAAATGAAACGCGGTGTACGATTGGTTAACTGCGCGCGTGGGGAATTGATCGATGAACCCGCTCTTGCCGATGCCTTGAAGTCCGGGCAAGTGGCAGCCGCGGCGCTGGACGTGTTTGCCGAAGAGCCGCTGAGAAATTCCGCCCTCACCGGCTTGGACAACGTGATCTTGACTCCCCATATCGGTGGCTCGACCGAGGAGGCGCAGGAAGCGGTCGGCTATCAAATTGCGCTCCAGGTTAAGGAATTCCTGAAAGATGGTGTAATTCAGAATGCTGTCAACGTGCCCTCGGTCTCTCATGACGAGTACCTGGAACTGTTACCGTATATTTCGCTGGCGGAGAGATTAGGATCATTTTTGGCGCAGATCAGTGAAGGTACACTGGAAGAGATTTCGCTCCGTTACGGCGGACACATTGCCCAGCGGAAGACGGAGCTGATTCGTAATGCCGCCATCAAAGGCATGCTGAACCAGGTTTTAGACGAAAAGGCTAATCTGGTGAACGCAGCCACGATCGCCGCCTCGCGGGGTTTGCGCATCTATGAGTCGCATAAGCCGCAGGTTTCGACTGGCGGCGCCGGCAGCGTGCTTTCCATCATCGTCAAGACCCAAGCCGAAGAGCACACGGTCAAAGGCGCAGTCTTGCACCAGAACGACCCTCGCCTTCTTCACGTGGATGGTATCGAAGTAGAAGCGCCGCTGCAACGCAATCTCATTTACCTCCGTAACCGCGATGTGCCTGGTGTGATTGGCAAGGTTGGGAGAATTCTCGGGGATCACCAGATCAATATTGCTGATTTTTCCCTTGGCCGGCGGACCGAGAGCACCGAGGCTCCAAGAGAAGCCATCGCGGTCGTTCACGTGGATGAAGTTGTGCCTGAGTCGGTCCTTGCCGAACTCAGAGAGATCCCTGCGATGGAAAAAGCCAAAGCGGTAAGGCTCTTCTGAAAAGCCGCGGCTCAGCATCAAACCCATGAGAGGACTTGGATGCCTAAAAAATTAGGAGCAGTAGCTGTGCTTTTTTGCTTAACGTCAATGGGCGCTGCTCAGGACAAGCGCTTCGACTTCAGCTTCAATGTCGGCGGCCTGTTTACCAAACAGTCTAGCGGGAACGGGATTGTGCAGACCGCAACCGAGGGCGGAGGTGCGTTCGGGACCATCCGCGTCAGGTTCACTCCCAGGCACTCATTCGTCTTCAATTACGGGCGAGACAAAAATTCCCAGATTTATCGTTTCATCGACAACTTTCACATTCTCGCGAACATTTCCGAGTACAGTTCCAACTACATGTTCACCCCGTTCCGTAAGGGACGCTTCGAGCCCTTTGTGATGGCAGGTGGCGGGGTCTTGCGCTTTTCTCCTCGCAGTACATGGGTGTTCTTACCGCCGATTGTTCCAGGGAATATTCCCGACAATATCGAGATCAACTTACACGCCGCCAAGCAGACCCAACTCGCATTTGACTATGGTTTCGGAGTCGATTGCCGGCTTCCTCATTTCTCCCGTTTCGCACTCCGCTTGCAGTATCGAGGATTTTTGTACAAAGCACCGGATTTCAAAATCGACGCGACCTCGGGAAACTCTGTGAGCTTCTTTACCGGCGCCACCAGCCATGTTGCGGAACCGTCGGTAGGCGTGCTGTTCCGGTTCTGAGAGCTTGTTGGGGTGGAACTATGAGTTGAACGCGGTCTTGCGCAATTTTCGGCTCTCAGCCAGTAATGCCATCGAGTGCATCAGATTCTGTAACGTAACGATTCCAACCAGGTGCTGGTCCTCAACCACTGGGATAATGCTCAAATTGCGCGCCGTGAGCTTGCGAAATGCTGATGCCAGCGATTCTTTCTTCTGGGCAACTTCGAAGATACGGTTCATCACCGACTGAACATAGCCGTTGCCTTCGGCCCGCAATGCTTGCAGAATCTTCTGCCTCGAAATCACACCCACCATGTCGCTCCCGCGAATGACCGGAAAATCATCCTGAAGCGAATGGACTGCCTTCTCCAAAGCGTCCTCCAAGGTATCGGCGGGCGAGAGCGTGGCAAAGTCGGTCAACATAATATCTTCCAGGCGCACAGTTTCCAGCACCGACTGAAAAACCGCCGAGCGTTCTTCCAGTTGGGCCGCGATGAAAAGAAAGAACCCAATCATCGTCAGCCAGATGTTCCACAGCATTCCGACCAGCATGAAAACTGTGGCGAAGGCCTGCCCGATCGTCACGGCGCGCCGCGTGGCTCGTACTGCATCCATGCGGCGGCTGAATAATGCGCGCAGAACCCGGCCGCCATCCATCGGGTACGCGGGGAGAAGATTAAGAACCGCCAGCCACAGGTTCGCCCAGACCAGGCTGCGGGGCAGATTGCTGGAGTGCACCCACGGCCGCGCCCAAAGCCGAATCTCCGGAGCCACCGCGAGCAGGATGCTGCCCGCAGCAAAGGCGGCAGCAAGGTTCACCAACGGCCCAGCCAGCGCTATTCGGATATCGCGTTTCCAGGTAAGTACGCCGGGTTCGACCGGATGCTGACTTTCGTCCAGAAAAGTTATGCCGCCAATTGGAAGCAAGATTATGGCTTTCGCCGGAACTCCCGCGTGGATCCCGGCCAGGGCGTGGCCAAGTTCATGCAATACAACACAACCGAAAATTATTCCTACCAGGGCGAGCCCGCGTCCGGCACTCAGGCGGCCATGTGGGGCCGATTCAGTCAGCCACACAAACACCAGAAGAAATAAGAATGTGAGATGGATTCGAAGTTCCACCCCAAAGATACGCCCGGCAGGAAGGGACCAATTTCTCATCCGCAGTCGCCACGCCTCCTCACCTATTATATGGTCTTAGACGCTCGCGCCTGCTCGGCAGTTGCGGCTTGGCCAATCGAAGGTACAGGCGTGCTGCATTCGTAAACAGATCCCGTCAGCGTGGATGTATGAGAGTCATCGCCGGGAAATACCGCAGCCGAAGGCTACGATCGTTGCCGGATCTCGATCTTCGTCCCACTGCAGATAAACTCCGCGAAACTTTGTTCGATGTACTTACCGCAGGCAATCCGCGTTCCCTCGAGGGCACAGTGTGGATTGATTTGTTCGCCGGGACCGGGGCAGTGGGTATCGAAGCTTTAAGCCGGGGAGCAGGCATGGTCTATTTCGTTGAGTCGGCGCCGCGGGGGGTAGAACTCATCAGAAAAAATCTCGCAGTGCTTGAGGTCACGGCGAATTTCAAAGTTGTGAAACGCGATTCCATCCGCGCCTTGCAGGAACTCGCCTCCAGTGGCGTCCAGGCTGATTTCGTTTTTCTGGATCCTCCCTATCGGCTGCAGGAAGCTTACCGGCAAGCGCTGGACCAACTATCGAAATCGGATCTGCTGAAACCAGCGAGCCTCGTGATCGCCGAGCACCACAAGAAGTTTGACCCTCCGGAAGCTTTTGCGACTCTGCGCCGTAGCCGGAAATTGGTGCAGGGTGAAACTGCGCTGAGTTTCTATCGAATGTCCTGATACGTGTGCAGAGACCGAGCAGTGCGTGGCGAGACAGCGCTTACATCAGGAGTTCATTTGCCCGGCGCACGATCGGGTGCTGCATTTCCTGCAACTCATTCTTCACCCGGTTGAGTCCGTAAACACACTGTTCGAAGTGGCTGGAAAGGCTGGCAAACAGAGGTGCAATCTTGGTGTATTCGAAGCAGTCGAACTTGGAAACGATGTAATAACTCTCTTTACCGGCTTTCATCCAGTCAACAAAGTTTTCCAGACGATTGCGACGCAGACGCAGATGATTGATGCTCTCCGGAAACATCCCGGTGAAGAACAGAGTGTAATCGCCGATGTGCTTGCGAACCTGGCGCTCGCGATCGAACGACGGCGCAGGACCATAGACAGGATTCGATTCGAGCAGTAGCTCGCCCACATCCGTGAGCGTCCGGCCCGCAGCATTGCGAATTTTGAAAAGCTGATCTAATTCGCAGAACTCGGTCATGAGGTGGGCAACATAGTTGACGATTTGCGGATCACGCAGACCGATTTCCTCCGCATAATGTCGGCTGACCAGCTCTACAAAAAGCCGCTGCAAAGGATGTGACTCCGGAATCATCCCGGGTAATCCCTCCAAAATCCGCCTCTTACCGCGAGCACCACCACAGTTGCCTGAATACTTACCTTAGCCCCGAAGACAAGGCAAGTGACTTTCGTGTTTCGATGGCCCATTCGTGCCAATTAATTAGAACCCGAAGTCTTGAACAAAGGTTTTACACAGGTCTTGTTGGCAATCTCTGCCGCTGAGTGCCAACCAACGACTCCTTCTAGCTCCAGTTACAATATCGGCTACGGAGGAAGGAAGTTCGTGGAACGGAAGAACATATCGAGTGGTACACCGTGGGAACCTGTTGTGGGTTATTCGCGCGCCGTTAGAGTCGGCAACTGCGTCTACGTCTCGGGCACTACCGCCACTGGACCGGACGGCAAAATCGTTGGCGTCGGCGATCCATACTCTCAGGCACTGCAAACTCTGAAGAACATCGAGACTGCTCTTAAAAAGGCAGGCGCCAGCACCAAGGACGTAGTACGTACGCGCATGTACGTCACCAATATTGCCGACTGGGAGAAGATCGGCAAAGCTCATGGAGAGTTCTTTGGCGAAATTCGTCCCGCAACCTCCATGGTGGAAGTCAGCAAGCTCATCTCTCCCGAGATGTTGGTGGAGATTGAGGCGGATGCCATAATTGGCTCCGTTCCGGATAAACCGTAGGCTCTCTCTACAAGAGCATTCCGGCAATGGACGCCGAAATCATATTTGCCATCGTTCCTGCGAACATGGCGCGAAAACCGAGCCGCGCCAGTTCGCCTCTCTTGTTTGGCGCCAGGGCGCCGATGCCGCCGATCTGAATTCCAATCGAGCTCAGGTTCGCAAAGCCGCACAAGGCGAAAGTCGCGATCGTAAACGACCGCGGTGCCAGGACCGCTCGCTGCGGTCCGAGCAAGGAAAATGCCACTAACTCATTCAGCGCCATGCGTGTCCCCAGAAGATTGCCGATCGCTGGGCAGTCCCGCCACGGAACGCCAATCACCCAGGCAATGGGCGCGAAAACAGTTCCGAAGATTTTTTCCAGGCTGGTGGGGAACCAGGAAATTCCGATGTGGGTCAGCCCGTTATGAATTCCGCCCAGAATCCCGTTGGTGAGCGCGATAAGAGCCAGGAAGGAAATCAGCATGGCGGCAATGTTCAGCGCTAGGTACAGCCCATCCGTGGTGCCCCTTGAAACCGCGCCCAGCAGGTTTTCTTTTTCCTCCGCTTTGACCTCTTCTTCGCTCATAACCACGCGGCCGGCGGTTTTTGGCTCTTCCGTCTCGGGCACCAGCATCTTCGACATCAGAATGGTTCCGGGCGCGGTCATGATTACTGCGCTCAAAAGATGCTTCGGTTCAATGCCAAACGCAATATAGGCCGCCATGATTCCACCGGAGACGTGTGCCATTCCGCTGGTCATCACAGTCATGAGCTCAGAACGGGTCATCTCCGGCAAAAAAGGACGGATGGTCAAGGGCGCCTCAGTTTGGCCCATGAAAATGCTCGCCGCTACGTTGAGCGACTCCGCCCCGCTCGCGCCCATGAAGCGCGTCATCACCCGCGCTGCTTGGCGCACTACGAACTGCATGATTCCGTAGTGATAAAGAACCGCAAAGAACGCAGCAATGAAAATAACCGTGGGCAACACTTGAAAGGCAAAATAGAAACCCATTCGCGAGCCACGCGCGCCGAGTTCCCCGAAGACGAAAGACGAACCGGCAAACGCATAGCTGAGCAACCGGTTGACCGCATCCCCCGCCTTCTGAAAAATCAGCCGCCCAGCCTCGACCTTCAAAACAAACACTGCGAAAGCAAACTGCAACCCCAGGCCCCAGGCGACGGTCTTAATGCGAATCGCGCGCCGGTTCGTCGAGAACAGGAAACCTAGACCCAGCATGACCAGGATTCCGAGAATGCCGGTGAAACGCCCCATCAGTGGCCTCCCGAACCAGTGATTACTCCCCGAAGCACCAGCGCTCTGGCTTCGGCGGGTGGTGCACCCGAGATGTGATAGCTCTCATGAACGAGTTGTTTGGCCCGTGCAGCCCGCGATTCCGAATTGTAATGAATCGTTGCCAGCGGCTCTTTGGCGCCGACCGGATCACCCACTTTCTTGTGCAGCACGATTCCGACCGCGGGATCGACCGAGTCCTCTTTCCTCTCGCGCCCGCCACCTAAAATCACGCAAGCAGTGCCGACCGCTTCGCAATCAATCGCGGCCACATAACCGTTTTCGGGGCTCAGCACCTCGAGAGTGTGTTTGGCGCGCGGCAACCGTCCCGAGTCATCAACCGCAGAGAGATCGCCGCCTTGCAGTTGTACCATCTCGCGAAATTTTGCCAGGCCGCGCCCCGAATCTATCATTTGCTGCGCGGTTTGCCTGCCCTCGGCCAGCGAAGACGCTGCGCCGCCGACATGAAACATCCAGGCGGCAAGTTCGAGGCACAACTCGCGCACATCGGCCGGCCCTTCGCCTTGCAGAATTTCCAGTACTTCTGCCACTTCCAGCGAGTTTCCGATCTTCATCCCCAGCGGCTGGTCCATGTCGGTGATCAAAGCGACCACCTTTTTCCCCATCCGTTGACCAGTTTCAACCATCAAGCCCGCAAGAAAGGCCGCGTCTTCTTTTTTTTTCATAAACGCGCCCGAGCCGGTTTTCACATCGAGCACCAGAGCATCAATTCCTTCTGCCAGTTTCTTGCTCATGATCGAGGCGCAAATCAGGTAGGGGCTTTCCACCGTTCCGGTCACATCGCGCAAGGCGTAGAGCTTGCGGTCGGCCGGAGCAATTTCCGCAGTCTGCCCGATCATGCAGCAGCCGCAGCCACGCAGGACGCGCCGAAAATCGGCAACGGGAAGATTCACCGTAAAGCCGGGAATGGATTCGAGCTTGTCCAGCGTCCCGCCGGTATGGCCAAGACCACGGCCGCTGATCATCGGAACCAGCAAGCCGCCAGCCGCGACCACCGGCGCCAGCACAAGCGAGGTCTTGTCTCCGACACCGCCAGTGGAATGTTTGTCGACCTTCCTGACCGAGAATTCCGAAAGGTCCAGCACTTGGCCCGAGTGCAGCATCGCATCCGTGAGCGCGGCAGTTTCGGCGCGAGTCAAACCTCGCAAAACTGCTGCCATGAGCCAGGCCGCTACTTGATAATCCGGAATCTCCCCATGCGTGTAGCCGTGAATCAAGCCTTCGATCTCACCCCGCGACAGTTCCTGGCCATCGCGTTTTTTTCGAATGAGATCGACCACACGAACTGGGACAGCAGGCGCGCTGGCATGGGCGCTGCCGTTCTGCGGGCTTGACAGGTTCTGGGTCGTCATCCCTGGTCTGAATGCAATTTTGAGAAAGGCCGAATCGCGCCTGATTGTAAACCGAGAGAGGGGTTTTCAGTACTAGTGATTTAAGCGCCCGGATTTTGCGTGCGCCAGCCGGACACCGCAGAGGAACTACTTTTCCATCAGCAGGACCTTCTCCGTGCTATCGATTTCCGTAAGCTTGACCTCGATCACTTCATTCATGCTGGTCTGCACACTGCGGCCTACGAAGGCAGCCTCGATCGGCAGTTCGCGGTGTCCCCGGTCGATCAGCACACACAGCTGCACGCGGCGAGGGCGCCCGGCGGAGAACAATGCGTCCAAAGCCGCGCGTATGGTGCGTCCGGTGAACAACACGTCGTCCACCAACACCACGTTTTTATCCTGTATAGAAAATCCCAGCTCGGATTTCTGCACGACTGGCTTGGGGCCGAGCGTGGAAAGGTCATCGCGATAAAAACTAATATCCAAGGTACCCACCGGGGCGGGCACGCCCTCGATGCGCTCAACCAGCTTGCCCAGCCGCTGCGCCAGCGGAACACCGCGACGGCGGATGCCAACGAAGGCCAGCGCCTCCACCCCACCGTTTTTCTCTACGATTTCGTGAGCGAGCCGGACCAGCGTCCGTTCAATTTCCGAGGCTGACATGAGCTGCGCCTTCTGGCGCAGCGCTAATTTTGGGGTCGTGTTGGTCGCAGCCATGGCTCCCATGATACGTACGCCCTACCAGGCTGGCAACCCCACGGAAAGGCCAATTGAGGGCGATACTTGCTGCGCGAGGCTGGCTAAATCCCACTATTTCTCCAGGCTTTGACGGCCCGAGGCGCCAATCTGATTAGTTCAAAGCTTTGTCGCTGGGCATGAGCTGATGAAGCAGCTTCCAGTCGCTCACCACGTCAACTTCCGAGACTCGGGCATCCCCGCGGCGGCGCAATTCCATCTGCAGCCGGGCGGTCAGAAGTTCCCGGGCAAGAGCGGGCGAAGTGTTCAAGATGTTGTCCCGTGAAATGCCGAGCGCGACAAAATTGTCGCCGACGCGCATTTGCAACACCGGTCTTCCATCGGGGTCGAATTCTGGATCGGCTGCGGCTTGCAGCACAACCCACTTCTTGGCATCTCTTGCCGGCAAACTTTTCAACTCGTTCAGGTAATCACGACGGGCCATAGTGGGCAGCGGCGGCTCCAAGTCACGCCCCGATTCCAGGATCATGGCATGCCGCTTTGGATCGAATCGGCCATCGCCAACATAGGCGGCAGCCAGACAGCCTGTAACAATGGGATGCAACACTGCCACGGGTAAAAGGTACTTCTTTGCTTTAAGCACCGATTCGACTACACCGTGCACCGGTGTGCTGCGTGGCATCGTGCCTGGCACCTGGGGAACTTCGAAGCTGGAGAATTGCAGGTCGGGATGGTGCGCCGCGAACTTCACCAGCAGCTTGGAAATCTGTTTCGGCGTGGTTATGCCGATGTCCGCAATGAGATTACGATGCAGAGTGTGCGGGTAATAGAAATTCATCACGCCGGCGGCAAAATCCGCGCAGTTGTGCGCCAACAAGTTAAAGTGAGATTGATTACTGCGTGAATTGTACTCGCGAATGAAGTTGTCATCCTGCTCCGGAGTGGTTTCAATCTCGAAACCATAAATGGTCCGGTCATAGGCTGCGCCAACCAGTTGCGTCCAGTTCCCGTCAGGCACCTCTCTAGTGGGATCGTCCGGCGCCACCGCTTCCAGATTGTTTTTTCGGTATTGGTTGCGAAGAAACGCAACTATCTTGGGGTTGGCAAAAAGTGGAATCTCATCCGCCTCTTCGACGGCATAGAGATAAGGAATCAGCGGAATTGCCAGCCAATCGCGCCCGGCAATCTTGTTGTAACGGCCGATTACAACCCCGGCTTCTCCCTCCTCGCATCGCCGCAAGACAGTGGGAGAATCAGCGCAGACTCTGGTCAAATACACGGCCGCATGGCCTGTGGCTGTAAACGCGCCAAAATGGCCGTAGGGCTCTTCCAGCAGCAGAGCTGCATCGGCTCTGGCCAAGAGCGAGCAGCCCGTCAGCAGCCATGCCACCAAAAGCATGGTGCGGCATCGATAACTTTGCTGGAGTGCCATCCCCGTCTTCATTAACCCCACGGATAAAGCTTAGTTTCCGACGAGTAACGTAGGAAAGTAACTAAAGTCACCCTCCTCTCGGCGGGCCTGGAGGGAAGTCTGGGAAGATCAGGTTGTGCTGAGATAGAAACTAGGCTGTCACAGAGTGGACGAGTCGTGAGGGAAAGCAGATCTGAAGGACCTACTGAATGCGCGGGGCCCGTGACCGGCGGCTTCGGCCTAATCCGAGAGAGCGCACACGGTCGTAAGCTACATGCAAATCCTGGCTGAGCAGGTTTACCACCTGCAGGCATGCCTCGCGGTGCTCGTGTAGAAAGCGCAACAGGTCCCTGCGCCTGACCGCAGCCACTTGAGCATTGTCCAGCAACTCCGCAGTGACTTCATGAGGAGTGCCCGCGAGGGCAGCACTCAGTCCCAGGATTTCCCCGGGCCCCGCGATTCGAAAGGTCATTCGTTTCCCTGATTCCGAACAGACCGAAAGCTTGGCCCGCCCATCACACAAGACATAGATGCCCCGCGCCGGTTGTCCTTCCCGAAACAGCATCGTACCCCGCGGGCGCGAAGTTGTCGATTTCAGGGCATCAAAGTCCCGCGACGTCTCGCTGGGCAGGTCGCAAAAAAGCCGCACTGGAGTCTCCACCGCGGCTGGGCTTCTTTGCGCTGCACTTTCCATGTTTTCCTGAATAATTCATTAAGCGCGGGAAAACAGTGATTGCAGTCACCGGACACCGTGACGCTGTGACCGGCGAACGCTTAATTGTTGGCCGCAATCAGCTTTAAGGCTGATTTGTTCCGGATCACCAGGGTCGAACCTTTGGTCTGGATAATCTGCCGTTTTTTCAGGTCCGCAAAAAGCCGGGTCACCGTTTCGCGCGAGGTACCGATCATCTGCGCAATCTCCTCGTGGGTCAGCGCCAGCTTCAATCGTGGCTCTTGCTTCGCGGCTTCTCCGTTTTTGGAACTCCACTCCAGCAACAGCCTTGCCAGTTTTTCGCCCGCCGAATGCGATAGACCGAGCGAACGGACCTCGTGGCACGCGGTGTTGTACTTTTCACTGAGTTGCTCGGCCACCTTAAAACAGGCATCCGAGTGCTCTTTCAGAAAACGCAGGAAATCGTCCCGCTTTACGAAGTTCACCTGGCACGGATCGACGGTTTCGGCGGTCAGTTCATAAGGCTTTCCGGAAACTGTGGCGCTCAGGCCAAGCACCTCCCCGGGTTCGGCGATCTTCACGATGAGCGTCTTGCCGTCAGTCGCACAAATCGACATTTTGACTCTGCCCTTGCACAGCACGAAAATTCCCCGCGGGGCTTGACCTTCCACGAACAGCACCGCGCCTTTGGGATAGGCGGTAGCGTACTTAATGCTTTCGAAAGTCTGTAGCGCAGCGCCCGGGAGATCGCAGAAAAGGCGCTCGCTCCGGGTCTTGCAAGTCAGGCAACTTTCGATGATGTCCAATCCGTATGGTGAGAGCATACCCACCCCCTGCGACGCTGGTTTTTGTCCCGATAGACCGTGCCCCTATGGGCCGAACCTATGTGACCTGCGTCACGAGATTAGTGTCCGCTCGAACAAAACCCTTTGGCTGTGACTCGTGCCACACCCGCTTGTGATGTGCCTCACAAGAATGATTGCCTCCACAAATACTGGCGCACACCCTTTTTTCGAGGCATACTAGGGCCACAAGCCGGGTGCCCTCGACAGGCTCCCGGGTTGCGACGGATATGCAGATCAAGGGAAGTAACCTTCAGCCCAGTGCCGCTGCTGCGGCTGCCGGCTTCGAGGATAAACAACGGCGGCGCATGTTGGTCGCCTTGTTCCTTCTCCTGCTGGCTCTGGTTGTTGTTCTTATCAAGGACCGGCAATTTTGGTTCTCGTCCACGCCCAGGCCGGAATCACCCACGGAGGAGGCCAGTACTTCTGCGCCTCCGGCTTCGCAATCGGCGGCAATCTCCAATCAGCCTGCCCAATCAGCCATCGCGGCTAAATCCAGGAAACTAAGCAGCAAAAGGACGGAGCCGGATTCCACGTCTCAAGTGACGCGGCCCCAGCCCCCCGCCGGGCCCGTTATCACCGCAACTAATCGCACCGTGCTGCCACCTCTGGAAGTCGAAGTGGTCGCCGGTAACTCACATCGTGCTCTGTCCCCAAAAAATAATTCGGTGAACGTGGATATGGGTCCCAGCCCCTTTGCAGGTCTGGCCGCGCCCCCTGCGCCTGCGGCGGCGAATAATAGTCAGCCATCCCCGGCTCCGGTGGATCAGGGCGAAACTCTTCCCGCGTCCGACCCTTCGGCGCGGGTTACACTTCCGCCGGCAACCGCTGAACGAGTCTCGCGCTCGGTGAAGCCTGGCTATCCAATGCTGGCAAAGCAGATGAGGGTCCAGGGCGCGGTGGTATTGCAAGCGCTAATTGATAGGGCCGGCGGTATCGAGGAACTGCATGTGGTCAGCGGACCCGCCATTCTGGCAAGCGCCGCCCAGGAAGCCGTCAAACAGTGGCATTTTAAACCCTATTATCAGCAAGGCCAGCCAGTTGAAACTGAAGCTCGCATTACCGTGAATTTCACCATTTCAACCTACTAGCCTTAGCCGGACAGTCACTTTCTAACCCGTATGAAGCTTAAACACTCCTCGCGCTCGCTTGCTCTGCTTGTAATCGGCTTTACGTTTTGCGTTCTCCTGACAAACATGGCCCGCATTGAAACTGCTCGTGCGGGCACAAATGAGAAAGGAGGAATCCCCGTGTTCACGATCTCTAGCCCCAGCTTTCATAACGGTGCGCCAATCCCGAAGAAGTTCACGTGCGATGGCGCGGATGTTTCTCCCGAACTCCATTGGACCTCAGCACCCGCAGGCACCAAAAGCTTTGCTCTGATCGCCGACGATCCCGATGCGCCCGCCGGAACTTGGACCCATTGGGTCCTCTTTGACCTGCCTGCAGAAAGTACCTCGTTATCTGAGAATGTGCCTAAAACCGGCGATCTGCCAAACGCCGCTCATCAAGGCCGTAACGATTTCCGCAGAATTGGCTATGGTGGACCATGCCCGCCTGCCGGCAAGCCACATCGCTATTTTTTCAAACTCTATGCTCTCGATAGGAAGCTCGATTTAAAGCCCGGAGCGAGTAAACAGGATGTCGAGCAGGCAATGCAGGGCCACATCAACGCACAAACTGAGGTTTTCGGCAGGTATCAGCGCTGAGCGCTGACTACATTCATTTGACGAGAAAATTAAACAGGCGTCCGGACTCATTCGAGTCACTGGACGCCCGGGCAGCCCTCCCCCAGAACTGCTCAATAAGAAATTATGGGTTTCCCCGCAATTTGAAAATAGCTCGTCCGTGCCAAGAATACCCCACTAACGTGCCATGAACCCATGAAAGGATGAAAGGCGGGCTTCTGTCGCGTATAGCTATTCATGACGAGGCCTGCTCCCGAGCACAGACGCTTCACACTATTCTTCGGCAATTTCCGCAACTCCTTTAGATGATCCCCGCCGGCGCCAAACCTCGCGAGCCTACAGCATTTCAACAGTGCTGAAGTCACTTTTCTGATTGCCGATGAGACCTATGAAGTCTCACGCCCATGATGCCCGAGCTGCAGAATTCGGAGATCTTCCGCGCGGTTCTGGACGGCTTGCAGACAGGGGTTTGCCTCCTTGATCGTGGGGGCAAAATCATTTTCTGGAACCAGGGAGCAGCCCACGCTGCCGGTTACATGCAGCTCGAAGTAATCGGGCATCATTACCACGACATTATGGCGTGCCAACGCGACGATAAAGGCCGTGCTGAGCCGTCTCCAACCTGTCCCCTGGCCCGAATCGTGCATGAAGGTAAGCCAATCCTGGTCAGAATGTGTTTGCGGCACAAGCGTGGATACACCGTCCCCGTGTTGGTGCACTTCGATCCCCTGCGCAACGAACACGGGTCAATTGTGGCCGTCGCTGCCAGCTTCGACTCGCAGACTTCCAAATCAGAAACGGAACACGTCCGTCGCACCTTGCCTCCGCTTGCGACCCGCGACGCAGTGACAGGCGTAGCTAATCATAGTTTCACCTTGTTTCACTTGCGCGGAAGTCTCGCGCTCTTTGCCGACTATCACGTGGCTTTTGGCATTCTCCGCGTCAAGCCCGACGGATTGGATCACTTTCGGGCCGCTTATGGACACGAAGCCAGTGACGCGATTTTGCTGGTCGTCGCCCAGTCTCTGAGCAACAGCTTTCGCCCTGGTGATCTGGTCGGCCGCTGGGGCGAAGATGAATTTCTGGTGATTCTGGCCAACTGCGGCGCCGCGGGGGTTCAGAGCGTATATGAGCGTACCCGCAGGATCATGGCATCGGCCGAAATCCACTGGTGGGGTGAGGTGCTTTCACTGCCAATTTCCATCGGATATACCTCGGTCGAGTTGGGGGACAGCGTCGATTCGCTTGTTCAACGTGCCCAGTGTCGGGAAAAGCCCGCGACCGCCGCCGCTGCGGTTGCCAGTGCCTCAGGGCCGGGGAGCTGAGCTGCCATGTTCGCCATCATCGGAATTCTGGTTGTGTTTGGCGCGGTGCTGGGCGGCTACCTCATGAAACATGGTCACGTCCGAGTCCTGCTCCAACCCGCCGAACTGCTCATCATCGGAGGGGCGGCAAGCGGCACGGTTCTCATCGCTAACCCCCTCCACATCCTTAAGGCAATCGTGGCCGGAGTGGGAGGCGTATTCGGCAGCTCAAAATTCAGCAAGCAGCGTTATCTCGACACCCTGAAAATGACCTACGACTTGCTGAACAAGGCCCGCCGCGACGGATTGATGGCGTTGGAAAACGATGTCGAGCAACCGGACAAAAGCGCCATCTTTTCCAAGTACCCGGAGTTCCTCAACGCCCACCACATCCGCGACTATTTTTGTGACAGCATGCGCATGGCCATCAGCGGAGTGGAAGCCTTCGAACTCGACCAGCTTTTGGATCTTGATCTCGAAGTGCATCACCTCTGCGCCACCCAGCCAACTTCATCGTTGACCACCATGGCCGATTCGCTTCCTGGCCTGGGCATTGTGGCTGCGGTGCTCGGGGTCGTGATCACCATGCAAGCGCTCGGTGGTCCGCCGGAAGAGATCGGACAGAAAGTTGCCGCCGCTTTGGTAGGCACATTCCTGGGCGTGCTTCTGTGTTACGGCTTTGTCGGGCCGATCTCCTCCAATATGGCGAAAGCGGTCGAGGACGAGCGCGCCTATCTGCATGTGCTGCGAGTCGTCATGATTTCGTTCCTGAAAGGCACGGCGCCGATCCTGGCCGTCGAGTTCGCCCGGCGCGCCATCCCGGGGCACGTTCGCCCGTCTTTCCAGGAGGTCGAAGCCGTCTGTCGAGGCCGTAGCTCCGACGCTGCGCCCACTGAAGCCGCCCCCACCCCCTCGGCCGCGGCCAGCGCAGGAGCCTAGAATATGGCCGCCGATCGCCCTTTTATCATCATCAAGAAGAAGGCTGGACACGGCGGCCACCATGGCGGCGCCTGGAAAGTGGCCTACGCCGACTTCGTCACCGCCATGATGGCCCTGTTCATCGTCCTCTGGCTAGTCAACAGCAGTAAGAAAATTCAGGAAGCAGTCGGCGGCTACTTCAGGGATCCGTCTGGTACCTCCAAGAATGTTGGCACTGATAAGCGCGGTTCGGGCGAAAGCGTCGCGCTCACCAGGGACGACATGCCGAAGCTCAAGGAACAACTGGAACAACGCATCCGTCAAATGAGCAACTTCGATCAACTCAAAAAGCAGATCGAAATGACCGTCACTTCCGACGGGCTGCGCATCGAGCTGCTGGAAACCGAGAGTGGCACGTTTTTCAATCTCGGCAGCTCCACCCTCAACCAGAACGGCAAGGAGTTGTTGCTTCTGTTGGCCCAACAGTTGGGCAAATTGCCCAACCAGCTCTCCATCGAAGGCCACACCGATTCCAAGCCCTATTCCGGAAAAAGCGAATACAGCAACTGGGAGCTCTCCACCGACCGCGCGAATGCCGCGCGGCGCCTCATGCAAAGCGATGGCTTACGGGAGAACCAGGTTTCTCAGGTGCGAGGCTATGCCGACCAGTTGCTTCGTAAGCCCGACGATCCCTTTGACCCCTCGAATCGGCGTATCACCGTCATCGTGCAATATCTGGAGAAGTCATGAAATCGTTTCCCCCTTTGGCACCGCGCCGCAGCACTCTTCCGCGCTACAATAGCAAGTTTTCGTTTCGACTAATTCTTAGCGAGGAAAAACTAATCCTGTGATCATCGGTGTGCCGAAGGAAAGTTACCCGGGAGAGCGGCGGGTTGCTCTCGTCCCCACCGTAATTCCTAATCTCGCCAAAGCTGGACTCCAGGTAGTCGTGGAACAGGGCGCGGGAAGCGAGGCCGGTTACCCCGATTCTCTTTATCTGGACAAGGGTGCGAAGATCCTCCCCGGCCGCGCTGAAGTCTTTGGCGATGCCGACATAATCGTCCAGGTTCTCTGTTACGGATCCAACGATCTCACCGGCAAGGCCGATTTGCCACTGATGCGCCGGGGACAGTGCCTGATCGGATTTCTGCGGCCGCTCGGTTCCATCGACGTAATTCAGCAAATCGCTCGTACAGGAGTGATTTCCTTGGCTGTGGAATTGATGCCGCGTAGTACCCGTGCCCAGAGTATGGACGCTCTCTCTTCGATGGCAACCATCTGTGGCTACAAGGCAGTGCTGCTGGCCGCGGTCACACTGCCTAAGATTTTTCCCATGCTCACCACCGCCGCCGGCACCATCACTCCGGCGCGGGTGTTCGTGATCGGAGCTGGCGTGGCAGGATTGCAAGCTATCGCTACCGCGCGCCGTCTGGGTGCGGTGGTCTCCGCTTACGACATGCGGCCGGCGGCCAAGGAGCAGGTCCAGAGTTTGGGCGGCCGCTTCGTTGAACTTCCCCTCGAGGCCCAGAATGCGCAGGATGCCCGCGGGTACGGTACGGCGCAGGATGAAACTTTCTACGCGAAGCAGCGCGAACTGCTTGCCCGCGCCGTGGCGGAGAGCGATGTAGTCATCACCACCGCGGTAGTACCGGGGAAGAAAGCCCCGGTTCTGATTACTGCCGATATGGTCAAGCAAATGGCGCCGGGCTCGGTGATAGTCGATCTGGCAGCCGAACGCGGCGGCAATTGTGAATTGACCCGCGCCGGCGAAATCATGGTCGCTCACGACGTCAAGATCATCGGACGCATCAACCTCGCGGCTGAGGTCCCTTACCACGCCAGCCAGATGTACGCGCGCAATCTCACCGCGTTTGTCACCTACCTGGTGAAAGATGGCAAGCTGCAGCTCGATTCCAACGATGAGATCGTTCGCGAAACTCTGCTCACGCGGGATGGAGAGGTTGTAAATGCGCGTGTCCGGCAATTCTTTTCATTGCCCGAGTTGGCAGCGCAAGAAGTGAAGTGATTTTTCGGTTTTGGAAAGACTCATTCTGCAGGAGGGTGGATGAACTCAGGACTGATCGATGGTCTGTTCGTTTTCATGCTGGCGGGATTCATCGGATTTGAAGTCATCCGGCGGGTCTCGCCATTACTGCATACGCCCCTGATGTCTCTTACCAACGCGCTGGATGCCATCGCGGTGGTGGGCGCGATCGTGCTTGTGGGCGAGCACAAGAGTCAGCTCTCTTTCATTCTCGGCGTTATAGCCGTAATAGCGGCTACCAGCAACGTAGTGGGCGGATTCCTTATCACCGACCGCATGCTCAAGATGTTCAAGACCAGCCGCCCGACAAAACCATGACCGCCAACTTTGCCGGAAATCAAACTCTCATTGAAGTCCTCTATCTCATCGCCAGTGTTCTTTTCATCCTCTCGCTGAAATGGCTGAGCGCGCCCAAAACCGCGCGCCATGGCGTATGGGCGGGCGAGATCGGCATGGTGCTGGCGATTGCCGGAACCCTGTTGCATCACGGCATCGTCGACTACAAGTGGATCGTTATCGCGCTGGTCATTGGCTCGGGAATTGGAGTTCCCCTCGGTCTGGTGCAAATGACCGCCGTGCCCCAGCGGACCGCACTCAGCCATGCCTTCGGCGCTCTCTGCGTCACATTAGTGGGCACTTCGGAATTCTATTTGCGCACCCCGGACGTGCCACGCTTCATGATGGCCGTGCTTTGCATGGAAGTCATTCTGGCCTCTCTGACCTTTACCGGCAGTCTCATGGCCGCCGGTAAGCTGCAGGAGGTTTTGCCGCAACGGCCGATCACTTACAAGGGACAAAATTTCGTCAATCTCTCAATTCTGGGCATTGCCATCGCTGTAGCTGTCTACCTTGTCCTGCATCCAGGAGCGAAACAGCTTTTCCCCCTGATGATTGTGGTGCCCCTCATCTTCGGCATCCTGATGATTATTCCCATCGGCGGTGCCGATATGCCAACGGTGATCTCTCTGTTGAATTCATATGCCGGATTATCCGCGGCTGCCATGGGATTCGTTCTCAATAGCAAACTTCTCATCATCGCTGGTGCGCTAGACGGATCATCGGGATTCATTCTCTCCGTCATCATGTCCAAAGCCATGAATCGCTCGTTCACAAACGTGCTGTTTGGCGCCTTTGGACAAGTACAGGCAGCGGCTGCCGCGGGCAAGGAAGATAAAACCGTGCGCAGCGCAACCCCCGATGAAGCCGCCGGTATCCTGGCCGCTGCCAATCGGGTGGTCGTCGTCCCCGGCTATGGCATGGCTGTGGCGCAGGCACAACACAAGGTACGCGAACTGTATGACGCATTGACCAAGCGCGGTGTCGATGTTCGCTTCGCCATCCATCCCGTGGCCGGCCGCATGCCCGGCCACATGAACGTGCTGCTCGCCGAAGCTGATATTCCTTACGACCGGCTGATTGAGATGGACGACATTAACGGCGATTTCCCACAGACGGATGTCGCCCTCGTCATCGGCGCTAACGATGTCACCAATCCCGCCGCTCGCACCGATCAGTCCAGCCCGATTTATGGTATGCCCATCCTCGACGTGGACAAGGCGCGCACCGTCATGGTCATCAAGCGCAGCATGAATCCCGGCTTTGCCGGCATCGATAATCCGCTCTATTACATGGACAAGACGCTCATGCTGTTCGGCGACGCCAAAGGCTTCGTGAACGGCATCGTGCACGAGCTTTCAGGAAATACCCATTAGGAGCTATCGCAATTTCACAGCAGTATCCTGCTCGAGTTCGCGGTAATTACCCGTTCCGAGCCTCGCATTGTGACCTCCATCACATCAGCGAGTGAGGTCACTCATTGCCGCTCTTGGCTCTCCCCACGAAGAATGGAATTGCGGCAGAGGTCCGCACAGGAGGCCAGCAGGCATGGCGGCAAACAGCGGGTGCGTTCCGCTGCAGTTTCGGTCAGCGAATCAGCTTTGGATCGTCGCCGCATGGCTTCTTTTCATGGTGGCAGCGCTCTCGGCCGCCCCTCACAAATCTGTCCCGAAACCCTCCAATGACGATTGTTTGGCCTGCCATGGCGATTCAACTCTTACCCATGAGGTAAATGGCAAGCCCGTCAGCCTGTACGTGAACCCGGACAAGTTTAAGGATTCCATTCACGGCAGTATGTTCCAATGTGTGGATTGCCACACCGACCTCAAAACATCCCCGCACGAGAATCCACCGGCTAAGGTGTCTTGCGCCACCTGCCACGTCGATGAACAAACCGCCTACGACCGCAGCTTCCATGCTAGAGCGATAAAAGCAGGAGATGGCCGGGCCGCAACCTGCGTGGACTGCCATGGCAGTCCACACCAGTTGTTACCGGCAGCCGATCCCAAATCAAAGGTCAACCATGCCAATATTCCAGCGACCTGCGGTGCTTGCCATGGCCAGAAATTCGTCATGGCTGCCAGCGGCCACAGCTCCCAGTTATTTGTCTCCTACCAGGAGAGCGTCCATGGACACGCCGTGGCTGCCGGGTCGGAGAAGGCCGCGGTCTGCACCGATTGCCACGGTACACACGAGATTTTGGCGGCCTCCGATCCCAAGTCATCGATCTACAAATTCAATGTCCCCAGCACCTGCGCCAAGTGTCACAGCGTTGTCGAGCAGCAATATGCGCAGAGTATCCATGGCCAGGCCATCAGCCGCGGCGATTGGCAGGCTCCCGTCTGCACCGACTGCCATGGCATTCATTCCATCAAATCGCACAGTGATCCTAATTCCCCGGTCAATGCCCAAAACGTAGCTCTTGCCACCTGTGCACGCTGCCATGAAGGCGTGCGGCTATCGCAAGAGTTCGGCTTTGAAGGACGCCGGGCGACAACCTATCTGGCAAGTTATCACGGGCTTGCCTCCAAGCTGGGATCTCAGGTGGTGGCCAATTGCGCCAGTTGCCACGGCGTGCACAACATCCTGCCATCCACCGACCCGCGTTCCACCATCAACCGCCAGAACCTGGTAAAAACTTGCGGCCAATGCCATCCTGGCGTAACCGAAAAATTCATTGCCGCGAAAGTGCACGTGGATGCGCCGCTCTCTGCCGACACCGGCAGCGTTGCCGTGCGTTGGATAAAGAAGTTTTATCTCAGCATGATTGTGGTGGTGATCGGGGGAATGCTGTTGCACAACTTCGTGATCTGGCGCCGCAAAGCTATCCTGCGACGGGAATCTGAGCATCGGGTCATTACCCGCATGAACCGTTTCCAGCGCATACAGCACATGACGCTTCTGGTTAGCTTCATTGTCCTGGTCATGACCGGATTTGCGCTCAAGTTCCCCGATTCCTGGTTCGCCGCAATGCTGGGAATGACGGAGAAGGTGCGCGGCATCACGCATCGAGTAGCAGCCGTAGTTATGATTGCCTCTGGCCTCGGTCACCTCTTCTACCTCGCATTGACCCGCGATGGTCGCCGCCTGTTCCGGGACTTCCTGCCCGTTCCCAAAGATGCTTCCGACGTTTCCCGCACCATGGGCTACTATCTCGGCCTTACTTCAGAGAAACCGGAGTTTGGGCGTTTCACCTATGCCGAAAAGGCTGAGTACTGGGCCCTGGTGTGGGGGCTGATCGTTATGGCAAGCACCGGAATCATGCTGTGGGCCAGGGTTTTCTTTGGCAATTTGCTGCCGCGCTGGTGGTTGGACGTCGCAACCGCAATCCACCTGTATGAAGCCGTACTCGCGACTCTCGCGATCGTGGTCTGGCACTTCTACCAGGTATTTTTCGATCCTGACGTTTACCCCATGAACTGGGCTTGGTGGGATGGAAAAATGTCGGTCGCGCATTACCGGGAAGAACACGGTCTGGACGCGCCAACCTTGCTGGAAGCCGCTCAAGCGGAGCAGCATGATTCGCATAGCCAGCCCGCGTCAATGCCGGCTGCCAGTGGGAACGAGCACGAGACGGCCGCTGTGGAAGCGTCAGTGGTCGAACCTCGCAAGTAACCTTAAACTTGGACATTTGCGCTTGCATGAAGCACAATCGTCCTTCGTCAGTCAATATTGATAACACTCTGCTGCCGCCGTCCGCCGCAGATGTAATTCACTGTGTGATTCCTGGAGATCATGAATGAGTCCTGAAAATCCCACCTCACAACCTGAAGGGGTGGGGCGGTTGGCTGGAGTACGGCGGGCATTGAGGAATCCAATCAGCCTTACGGGAGCAGCGCTGGCGTTGGTCAGCTTGGCGAACATTCTGTTCCTGTTTCTGATCGATGTCCTGTCGGAGAGGCCTAGTCCCTACATCGGCATTCTTGCTTACATGGTGGGACCGGCCTTTCTTGTCCTGGGATTGCTGCTGATTCCGGCCGGGGTGTGGTGGGACCGTCGCAAACGCCGCACACAACTCCCCGGTGAACCGGTGCGCTATCTGAGAATCGATTTCAATGATCCGACACAACGCGGGGCCATCGCTTTCTTCTTCAGCTTCACCATCATCTTCATCATGATGAGCGTGGTCGGCAGCTACAAGGCTTACGAATTCACCGATTCGGTGCAGTTCTGCGGGCAATTGTGCCACTCGGTCATGAACCCCGAATTCACCGCCTATCAGCTTTCACCTCACGCGCGAGTAGCCTGCGTGGATTGCCACGTCGGTGCCGGGGCCTCGTGGTATGTGCGTTCCAAGCTTTCGGGAGCGCGTCAGGTGATTGCGGTAACTTTCAATACCTTTCCTCGTCCCATCCCAACCCCCGTTCACAATCTGCGTCCCGCACCAGAAACCTGCGAAGAATGCCACTGGCCGCGCCGTTTTTACGGGGCGCAGCTCAAGGTATTTACTCATTATGCCTATGATGAGAAAAACACCCCGCGTCAGATCCGCATGTTGCTCAAGACCGGCGGCGGCGATCCCAGCACCGGCTCCGCCTCTGGCATTCATTGGCACATGAATATCTCCAACGAGATCACCTATATCGCCACCGACGAACAGCGGCAGGTCATTCCCTACATTCGGGTAAAGGACCAGCAAGGACGCATCACTGAATACAACGTTAAGGATTCTCCCCTGCCTAAAGGAGAAATCGCCACCCGGCCCAAGCGGCGCATGGATTGCGTCGATTGTCACAATCGCCCCACCCACATCTATGTCCCACCGGACCGGGCCGTCGATGATTCTCTGTTTGCCGGCCGCTTGGACTCGTCCTTACCCTTCCTCAAACAGCAGGCGGTAACCGTATTGACCAATACCTATCCCACCACCGAAGCAGCCATGGAAGGCATCGCAACCGATCTCCATACGTTCTATCTCACTAAGTATCCCGACGTGGATAAGGCCAGGCAGAACGAAATCCGCAGTGCCATCGCGGAAGTGCAGCGCATCTACCGCAGCACGACATTTCCGGAAATGAAGCTCAACTGGAAAACTCATCCCAACAATATCGGTCACTTCTATTTCACCGGTTGTTTCCGCTGCCACGACGGCCAACACGTCAGTTCCGACGGCAGGATGATCCGCAAAGATTGCGATATCTGCCACAGCATTCTGGAACAGCGAGAGGGAGCAACCAAGCTGATCTCTTCGGAAGGAGTTCCATTCAAGCATCCAATAGATATTGGCGACCTCAGCCAGGTCAGTTGCAATGACTGCCACACCGGAGGGGTGGGACCCTAAGTATAGGAGCAAATTCGTGGCTGCGAGTCTCAGCTCTCGATCTGCTTGATGTACAGCCGCAGTCCCACTAAAACCAGAGCAATTGCTATCAGAGAGATTCCCAATCCGATGCGCCGGTAATTGCGCTCGGCAAGCGCTTTCTGTCCCGCATCATAGTCCTTCGCCGCGATCTCCAGACCGGGCTTGGTGTCGGCTGCCACGCGGTCCGCATTGAAACTGTGAATGGTGACCCGAGCCTTGATCAGCGCGTCTTTCGACTGGATAAGCTCAAGCTTGGCCTGGCTCACCTCCATGCCTGACCGCTCGGCGGTTCCGAGAATTTGGTTCGCACCGGCAATCGCCGTTTCCAACTGACCTAGCTGCTGTTCGATCTTTGCCGCCGTGGCATAACCCGCGTCTCCTTCAGCGTGACACTGCCTGCACACCGACTTCGCCCCCGTGCCGATGAATTCATCCGTAGGATGCACAATGCCGTGATTGCTGTGGCAGGTCACGCACGCCGGCAGGCCTGCCGACGCAAAGGCTTGCTTGTGTGGACTGGCGTCGAACAGTTGCGACTGAAATACGTGGCAGGTTGAACACACGTTGGCCACGCTCGCCACGCCCGGCGGCGTCGCACCGTGGTTTCCGTGGCAGGTGGTGCAGGTCGGAGCGCTTAAATCTCCGCGATCGATCAGGGCCTCATGGTGGACACTCTTGCTGTACTCTGCGAACTGGTTAGTGGGGATTTTATAACTGCTCATGTAACCGCTGTCGGCGTGGCAGTGAGCGCAGGTGTTGGCCACATTGACTGGGTTAACTGTCGATACAGGATCGCTGGGAGCACGCAGATCGTGCACGCTATGACAGTCGGTGCAGACGGCAACTTTCGTGTCCCCGGCAGCGAACCGCTTGCCATGCACGCTCGTCTGGTACTGACTGAGTTGGTCGGTGCGCAGGCTGGGATTGAACTGCCGCATGTATGACGGGTCAGAGTGGCAGCGGCCGCACAACTGCGGGATCTGCTTGCGATCAATCTGGCCCTTCCAACCCGCTTTCCGGCTCATGGCTTTATCCGGATCGTCGCTGGTCGGATCACCCCCGTGGCAACTGGCGCAGGTCAAGCCCTTCTGGGCGTGTATGTCATGGCTGAATTTTTCCTGGCTCACGCCCAGCGGATCCGGCAGCGTCGAGTGGCAATCCAGGCATGAATCCTTGCTTTGGCCGTAAGCAACCGCGCACAAGAGCAGAACTCCTGACAACAAAAGCAAGCCGGCTCGGCCAAGCCGGCGCGCGTTATTTTGCCCAATACCCATAGAGAGTCATGCCTGCCATGTACGTAAGAGCAAAAACAGCCAGTCCGCTGATCCACGGTTTGGTACGCGAAGGGTCATCGCTTTCGAAAAACGGGAGCACAAGCCACACCATGCCGACTATGCCGAAAAGCAGTACCCCCAGGACTTCACCATCTACGAACCCGACTTTAGCCGGAATCAGTTTGAGGGTTTGGAACATGAAGAGGAAATACCACTCCGGTTTGATACCCGCAGGAGCGGATGAGAAAGGGTCCGCTTTTACTCCCAGGTTCCAGGGAAAAAGCGCGGCGAGCGCCCCCAGCATCCCCAGAGCCACATACCACGCCATCAGTTCACGCAGCATGAAGTTGGGAAAAAACTTCATTTCCCGCTTCGCACCAGGATTCGCCTTCCATCCCATCTCGAGCTTCGGAGGTACGCTCATGC
Source organism: Terriglobales bacterium (assembly GCA_035624215.1). Classification (GTDB taxonomy): domain Bacteria; phylum Acidobacteriota; class Terriglobia; order Terriglobales; family Acidobacteriaceae; genus JAFAGX01. The sequence goes on along the minus strand of DASPRY010000113.1, from coordinate 18,631 downwards.
CGGTACGCTGCACCAGCAACACGTGGGCGAGAATCAGCAAAGTGGCCAGGCCTGGCAGAACCGCAACGTGAAATCCGAAGAAGCGGATCAACGTGGCCCCGGTCACCTCTTCGCCGCCGCGAAGGAAGATCATGAGTGGTTTGCCAAAGAGTGGAACTTGCCCGGTAATCTCAGTTCCCACCTTGGTAGCGAAAAAGGCCAGCGTATTCCACGGCAACAGGTAACCGCTGAAACCGAACCCCATGACCAGAAAAAGCAGAATCACCCCAGTGACCCAGGTGAGTTCGCGCGGTTTGCGGTAAGCCTTCAGGAAGAGCACGCTGAACATATGCGCGAAGGCGGTGAAAATCATCAGGTTTGCTGACCAGGAGTGAATCGACCGAATTAACCAGCCGAACTGCACCTGGGTCATGATGTACTGCACACTCTCGAAGGCTTCGTTGGCTCCAGGCCGGTAATAGAGGAGCAGCAGGATTCCGGTCAGCACCTGGATCACGAACAGGAAAAGCGTAATCCCTCCGAGAAAATACCAGTACGAGAGGCGATGGAGGGGGACCGTCTTCTGGCGCAACGGCTCGATGAGATCGTCCCACTCCAGACGTTCGTCGAGCCAGTTCCGCACCTTCTGTAGAAAACTCATCTCAGCTTTCCCGCGCTCGCCTCACAAAAATGTCCTCGCCGCGAACTTGCACCTCGAAGCTTTCCAAAGGACGCGGCGGCGGGCCCGAAATATTTCGGCCGTTCAAGTCGTACATGCCGTTGTGGCAGGCGCACCAGATCTCATGCAGGTCCTGGCGATATTGCACCGTGCAGGAAAGGTGGGTACAGGTGGCAGACATGGCGCGGTAGTCGCCACTGGCGGTGCGGATGAGCAGTCCCGGCCGGCTGCCAAAGCGAAAGATCTTGCCGCTGTTCGGCTTCAGCTCACCAATATGCCCGGCCACTACTGCATCGCTGCCCAGGTCGGAAGCCTTGGGAGGAATCAAATAACGCAAAACCGGATACACGAAGGCAATGGCAGTGGCCACAAACCCGCCACCCAGCAATATCTCAGCAAAACGCCTTCGCGGTAGTGAGGGAGACAACTGATTACTCGGCTTCATCGTTCTGGGTTTTTGTGGCTGCCAATGTCTCTTCCTTACGCCGGTTCACCGCGCAAAATTGCCACTCGGAACGTCATAATAGATCTGGTAATCGAGTTCTTCCAAAGAATCTGACCCTTAGAATCACATTTCCGCGAGATCCGCATTGTGAGCGCCGTCACAATTTCCCGTGACATTAGTCACGGCTGGCTGTTCATCTTCCCCCTATCGTTATCCACAGGGGTGAAATCCCGGGGGTTTGCATAGGAAGGAGATCGCAGATGGCTGCCGGCAATGGTAACGGTCACTCCCATCTTTCCAACGACAACAAACCACGCCTCATTTTTTGGGAAGTTACCAAGGGTTGCAATCTGCGATGCATTCACTGCCGGGCCAGCGCAACCGAGCTGAGTTCACCCCGCGATCTTTCCACTCAGACCGCGCTTCGCATCATCGACCAAATCGCCGAGGCGGCAAAACCTATTCTGGTGTTGAGCGGAGGGGAACCGCTCTACCGGTCTGACATTTTCCAGTTGGCCGCCTATGCGCAAGAGAAAGGCCTGCGCGTCGCCTTGGCCACCAACGGAACCCTGGTCACGAAAGAGATAGCCCGCATGATCGTCGACTCCGGTGTCAAGCGGGTTTCGATCAGCCTGGATGGCGCCGACGCCGTGACTCACGACGCCTTCCGCGGCATTCCCGGAGCATTCGACGCCGCGGTTCAAGGCCTCCGCAATTTGAAGGCGCTGGGCATGTCCGTGCAAATCAATATGACCATTGCCCGGCACAATGCCAGGCAACTGCCTGATGTGCTGCAACTGGCCAAGTCTCTGGGCGCGGACGCGCTGCACACTTTTCTGCTGGTTCCCGTGGGCTGCGGCGTTGACATCGCCGCTGAGCAGATGGTCCCTGCGGATGAGTACGAGAAGATGTTGAACTGGTTCTACGACCGCTCCCTCGAAGGCGGCATCGAGTTGAAGGCCACCTGCGCCCCGCATTATTTCCGCGTGGTTCGCCAGCGCCGCGTGGCCGAGCGCCACTCAGCCGTCGCTGCCCAAGCCGTGGCCGAGGCTGCCAGGAGCACGTCAGACCCATCCAGCATCGGACCCATGGAAACAATTATGCCCAGCGGGACCGGCATTTCGCTGAACCCACAACAACATGGCACAGGTCACCCCGGCGGACATCCCTCCGATATGAATGCCATGACCAAAGGCTGTCTGGCAGGAACCGGCGTCTGTTTCATCTCGCATGAAGGCGAAGTCTTCCCTTGCGGCTACCTGCCGGTCATTGCCGGCGATTTGCGCAAGCAGACCTTTGCGGAAATTTGGCAGCATGCCGAAGTCTTCAATGCTCTTCGCCACACCGAGAACTTGAAAGGAAAATGCGGCTGCTGCGAGTTTCGCAACCTCTGCATGGGCTGCCGCGCCCGCGCATTCGCGGCCACGGGTGACTACCTCGACGAGGAACCATTCTGCGTCTACCAGCCGCGCATGACGAATCTGAAGGCAAAACAGAAGGAGCCCACGGCTGCAGGCTAACCTGGCAAGCCGCAAATGGACGCATGGCTGGACCGGCAATCGAACTCGCGGCAACTTCCCGTCCCCCAATCTCCCGGCTGCGCTCGCTTATTGTGCCCCGCGAGCACGGGGCTTGGGGAATGCTGCTCGTCCCGCTGGCAACCGGAGCTGCAGTAGGACTTCTGACCGGCGGCCGCTTTGTTTACCTTCCTCTGCTGATCATCGCTACGGTCGTGATCTTCTGGCTGCGAACACCAGTCGAAAGTTGGCTCGGAACCAGCCCGCTGCGTGCCCAATCGGCTGAAGAACGAAATGCCGTTGCAAAGGTCATTTTCTTTTTGACAACCGTCGCAGCGATGGCGCTCGCCGGCCTCTTCTGGGCTGGCCAGAACACTCAACTGCTGGCGCTGGGAATCATCGCTGGGATGGCCTTCGCCGCACAAGCAGCTCTGAAGAAAAGCCGCCAGACCCGAAGCTTGGCTCAATTGATTGGCGCCCTCGGCCTGACTGTCACCGCACCAGCAGCCTACTGCGTCAGCGTGGGCCACCTCAGCCGGTTGGCGTTGCTGCTCTGGCTGGGCACTTGGCTGTTTGCAGTAAACCAGATCCAGTTTGTGCAGCTCCGCATCCATTCGGCTCACATCGAGGACGCGGCTCAGAAACTGGCGCGTAGTCGAGGATTCCTTATTACCCAATCCGCCGTGGTTGTTACGCTCTTGGCCGTGTGGCGCACAGGGATGTTGCCGGGACTTGTACTGCTGGCTTTTGTTCCCGCCCTGGTGCGCGCTGTTGCCTGGTTCTTTGCCCCGCCCGGACCGCTTGTAGTGCGCCGCCTGGGCTGGACCGAGCTTGCTCACAACCTTGCGTTCGGAATTATTCTCGTTGCCGGATTTTATTTATGCACCTGAGAAACTCCCGTGCATAACTCTCGCTATCCGGATACAAAGGAGGACATCATGAACTTAAGCCCTGATCGGACCGTACGCGAATTGGCGGTTGAAATCCCGAATGCTCCTCGCGTGTTTGAGAAGTTTGGAATTGACTACTGTTGTGGTGGCAGCAAGTCCTTGGATGAAGCCTGCAGCGCAGCCCAGCTGCAACTCAAAGACGTCATACAAGCACTTGCAGCATCTGCAGCGACTACGAACTCGGAACCGGTGCGGGCATCGGGCTCCTTGGCCGAATTGATTAATCACATCGTGAAGTCTCACCACAAGTTCACCCGTGATGAAATCGTGCGACTCAAAGCATTATTCGAAAAGGTTTGTTCCGTGCACGGGAAGAATCATCCTGAACTGCTAAGCATCCGCGACATTTTTGCTGCCCTCGCTCAGGAGCTTACTTTGCACCTCATGAAAGAGGAAAATGTGCTCTTCCCTTACATCATCCGCATGGAGCAGGCGAGCACGCAAAACGAGCCGCTGCCGCCGCCCCCATTCGGCACGGTGCAGAACCCGGTCCGCGTGATGACCCAGGAGCATGACGGCGCCGGCCAAGCGCTGCGGCACATTCGCGAGGAGAGTCGCCAGTTCACTGTGCCCAACGATGCCTGCGTAAGTTATGCAACCCTCTACCAGGCTCTGGCGGCATTTGAAGCGGACCTGCATCAGCACATTCATCTTGAAAACAACATCCTGTTTCCGCGCGCCATCGCCATGGAAGAAAATGCGCTGACCGCAGCTCGTTAAGATTGGCGATTCTGACTCCTGAAGCAGAGCGGTAAGCAGCTTGGCGAGTTCACCCGGCCTGTAGTGTCGAGGCTCAACTACGTGGGTTCCAGATTTTGCGTAAGGACCTGTCCTTCTCCCTTTTCCCCACTTTGAGCTTGCCGGGACTTGCTCGATCGTCCCAGCCCGGGTATAATGAAACCGTACCAAAACGGTGCTATTTAGAATTGATATTAAAAAGTGCTGATTGGGCAATAACTTAGAAATGATTCGCCTGGGCAAATTAACGGATTACGGACTGGTTCTGATGAGCCAGATCGCAAGGCGTCCGCAAAGCGAGCTGCATACTGCTCGCGATCTCGCGGCGCGCTGCCGGCTGCCCTTGCCTACTGTGAGCAAGCTGTTGAAGTTGCTGCTCCAGGGTGGGTTGCTGGCATCCCATCGGGGAATTAAGGGTGGGTACAGTCTGGCGCGCGATCCGCGGCTTATTTCTGTAGCTGACATTATCTCAGCGCTCGAGGGGCCGCTGGCCCTGACTGAATGCAACATGGAAGTAGCGGGACTCTGCGACCTGGAACCCTCCTGTCCGATCAAAGACAACCAGCGCCTCATCAATCGCGTGGTGGAGGGGGCGCTGCAGAAAGTGATGCTTTGGGATTTGATCCGGCCTATGCAGTTTGCCGCCGTTCGCGACAGTCGCGGCAACCTCGTGCAGATTGAAAGTCAGACGTCCGGGAGAATGCAATGAGTACGAACGTTGATACCATCCGCGATCTGGCGGAACGTGAATACAAGTGGGGCTTCGTCACCGAAATTGAAGACGAGCGCGTTCCCAAAGGGCTTAATGAAGACATCATCCGCTTGATCTCGGCGAAAAAGCATGAGCCGCAATTCATGCTGGATTGGCGCTTAAAGGCCTATCGCTACTGGTCATCGCTGGAGAAGGCCCAGGCCGAGCCAAAGTGGGCGAATATCAAGTACGCCCCCATCAATTACCAGGACATTTATTACTATTCCGCCCCCAAGCAGAAGCCGGGCTTGAAGAGCCTGAATGAGCTGGATCCCGAGATTTTGCGGACTTATGAGAAGCTCGGCATTCCCCTGGAAGAACAGAAGCGCCTGGCGGGAGTTGCCGTCGATGCCGTTTTTGACAGCGTTTCGGTGGCTACCACCTTCAAGGAGAAGCTGGCGGAACTGGGTGTGATCTTCTGTTCGTTTTCCGAAGCCGTTCAGAAGCATCCTGAGCTGGTTCAGAAGTATCTGGGTTCTGTGGTTCCTCATACCGACAACTTCTTTGCTGCCCTGAATGCGGCCGTTTTCACCGACGGGTCGTTTGTGTATGTGCCTAGGGGCGTGCGCTGCCCGATGGAGCTTTCCACGTATTTCCGAATCAATGCGGCGGAAACTGGTCAGTTTGAACGAACCCTGATCGTCGCCGACGAAGGCGCCTACGTGAGTTATCTCGAGGGTTGCACCGCGCCGATTCGGGATGAAAACCAGTTGCACGCGGCGGTGGTCGAGCTAGTCGCTTTCGATAACGCGCAGATCAAGTATTCTACGGTGCAGAACTGGTATCCGGGCGATAAGCAGGGGCGGGGTGGCATCTACAACTTCGTCACCAAGCGCGGCAAGTGTGCCGGCGTGAACTCGAAAATCTCCTGGACGCAGGTGGAAACCGGCTCTGCCATTACCTGGAAATATCCGAGCTGCATTCTGCAGGGTGACAACTCCGTGGGCGAGTTCTATTCGGTCGCCCTGACCAACAACTATCAGCAAGCCGATACCGGCACCAAGATGATTCACATCGGCAGGAACACCAGCAGCACGGTGGTATCGAAGGGCATTTCGGCTGGCCACGGACAAAATACCTATCGCGGAATGGTGAAGATTCAAAAAGGCGCTACCGGAGCGCGCAACTACACGCAGTGCGACTCGCTGCTCATCGGCGACAAGTGTGGCGCCCATACCTTCCCTTACATCGAAGTGAAGAATTCGACGGCCAGGATGGAACATGAGGCTTCAACCTCGAAGATTGGCGAGGACCAGCTCTTTTATCTGCAGCAGCGTGGACTAAAGACCGAAGACGCGGTCTCCATGATCGTGAACGGCTTTTGCAAGCAGGTATTTCGCGAGCTGCCGATGGAATTTGCCGTCGAAGCCCAGAAGTTGCTGAGCGTCAGCCTGGAAGGCAGTGTCGGGTAAGAACGCAGGGTACGAATATTGCATTTGCACCGCCACAAGAAACTTTGAACGTCATCCTGAGCGAAGCGAAGGATCTATGTATTCAAGCTGAAAAGTGGATAGATTCTTCCCATGCTGAAGGCCGCTCAGAATGGCAACACAAGAGAGGAAAGCTACTAATGAGTTTGCTCGACGTCAGAAATCTCCACGTCACCGTCGGTGGGCACGAAATCCTCAAAGGTATCGACCTGACAGTCAATGCCGGTGAGGTGCACTCGATCATGGGCCCTAACGGATCAGGCAAAAGCACGCTGGCGCAGGTTTTGGCGCGCCGGGAAACCTACCAAGTCACATCCGGCGAGGTTTTGTTCAAGGGTAAAGACCTGCTGGCAATGAAGCCGGAAGAGGCAGCCTGCGAAGGCGTCTTCATGGCCTTCCAGTATCCCGTCGAAATTCCCGGGATCAGCAATACATATTTCTTGCGTTCGGCGCTGAACGCCATCCGCAAGTATCGCGGCGAAGACGAAATGGACGCCGTGGATTTTCTCCCAATGTTTCGAGAAAAACTTAAGCTGCTCGAGATGGACGAGAAGCTCATGAACCGTTCCGTCAATGAGGGCTTTTCCGGCGGGGAAAAGAAGCGCAACGAAATTCTTCAGATGGCGGTATTGGAGCCCCAGTTGGCGATTTTGGATGAAACCGACTCTGGTTTGGACATCGATGCGTTACGGATAGTTGCAAAGGGCGTAAACGCCATGCGCAGCTCAGATCGCGCCATGCTCGTGGTTACGCATTATCAGCGGTTGCTCAACTATATCGTCCCGGATTTTGTGCACGTTTTGGTGGATGGAAGAATCGTGCGCTCCGGCGGGCCGGAACTGGCGCTGGAATTGGAAGAAAAAGGCTATAGCTGGGTCGAAGCTGAGGCGCGCCAAAGTGCCCCGGCCTCGGCATAGCGGGCAGGACACTCGATTAGAAATTCTGATTACTAAACGGCAGGAAATGTGAGCACGGCAATTCAGCAAGTCGGCAATTATTTAGATACCTTCACCGAGTTCACCAAGCGGGCAGCCGGAAGTAAGCTGTCGTGGTTGCACAAGCTCCGCGAAGACGGGTTTGCCCGTTTCTGCAAAACCGGTTTTCCCACCACCCACGATGAGGATTGGCGCTTCACCAACGTCTCTGCCATCGCCCGCACACAGTTCGCCTTAGCCAAAGAGAGCCAGACGCAACCTTCACCGAGCGACCTGAAGTCCTGGACAATTCAAGGCGTGACAGCACGGCTGGTTTTTATAGACGGGCAGTTTGCCAGCGAGTTGTCGCTGATTGCGGCCTTACCGGCTGGCGTAGAAATCTCCAACCTCAAGCATCAGATCGCAACCAAGCCTGAGGCGATTGCCGCCCACCTCGGCCATTATCTCGACATTCAACGCGATCCGTTCTCCGCCCTCAACACCGCATTCCTTGAAGAGGGAGCGTACGTTCATGTTCACCGCGGCAAAGTCCTGGACGCGCCAATCCACTTGTTGTTTGTTTCGACCGAAAACGAATCTCCAATCATGTCCCATCCGCGCAATCTGCTGGTGTTCGAGGATGAGAGCCAGGGAACGGTCGTCGAGGAATACGTTTCACTGGGCGGTGGCACGGTCTTGTCCAATAGCGCGACGGAATTGATTGCGGGCGAAAACGCCACCGTTGCGCACTACATGATTGAGCGCGAACATCGGCGGGCCTTCAACGTTTCCACCCTGCGCATTCAGCAGGAACGAAGTGCCAACGTCGCTTCTCATTCCCTGCTGCTCGGTGGCGGGTTGGTTCGCAACAATGTGCATCCGGTTCTTGCCGGCGAAGGGGGCGAGTGTCTGATTAATGGCCTGTTTGTTGGCGAGGGCCGGCAGCATCTCGATAACTACATGTACGTCGAGCATGCCCAGCCACATTGCAGCAGCCGCCAGTTTTATAACGGAATTCTGGATGGTCACGCCCACGGCGTTTTTCACGGACGCATCGTAGTCCACAAAGACGCGCAGAAGACCGACGCCAAGCAGACCAACCGCAACCTGCTCCTCTCCGATGATGCGCAAATCGACACCAAGCCGCAGCTCGAAATTTACGCCGACGATGTGAAATGTACTCATGGCGCCACGATCGGACAGATTGAGGAGAACGCTCTCTTCTACCTGCGGTCGCGCGGCATAGATGAGCTCGCGGCGCGCCGACTTCTCCTCCTGGCCTTTGCCAGTGAATGTTTGGATCGCATGAAGGCGGGTGCGGCGCGGGATTATGCCGAGCGCCTCATCCACAAACATCTTTTGTCGGTGGCCCGCCATCTGCCCGGCGAATCCAAGGGGGAGGATAAAGAAAGATCCTGGGAGGAGGTGGGATGACAACGCTCGCCAGATCGCCCTTGCAGTCCGGTCGGCCGGAAGTGCGCGCCGTCGAGTCCGGATATGACGTCGAGAGAGTCCGCGCTGATTTTCCCATCCTTCACCAGCAGGCCCATGGGCATCCGCTGGTTTATCTCGACAATGCCGCTACCTCGCAAAAACCGCGGGCGGTGATCGATGCCCTCGTCCGCTACTACGAGTGTTATAACGCGAACATTCATCGCGGAGTGCACTATCTCTCGGAGCGAGCCACGGCAGAATATGAAGCCTCGCGCCGATCCGTGCAGGCATTCCTGAATGCAGCGCGGTCCGCTGAAATCGTTTTTGTGCGCGGCACCACTGAGGCGATCAATCTCGTCGCCCAGACCTACGGCCGCGTTCACGTCGGCGCCGATGACGAAGTGCTCATCACCGCCATGGAGCACCATTCCAACATCGTTCCCTGGCAATTGCTCTGTGAAGAAAAGCGTGCAAAACTGCGCGTGGCGCCGATCAATGACGCCGGTGAATTGATTCTTGACGAGTTCGAGCGCCTGCTCGGCCCCCGCACCAGGATCGTCGCCGTTAGCCACGTCTCCAATGCGCTGGGTACGGTGAATCCGATCGCCACAATCGTGAAAATGGCGCACGCCCGAAATATTCCCGTCCTCGTGGACGGCGCTCAGGCAGTTCCCCGCATGCCCGTCGACGTGCAGCAGCTCGATTGCGATTTCTACACTTTCTCCGGCCACAAAGCTTATGGCCCAACCGGCATCGGTGTCCTCTACGGTAAACTTTCTTTGCTGGAAGCCATGCCTCCCTATCAGGGCGGTGGCGAAATGATCAGCTCCGTCAGCTTCGAGAAGACGGTCTACAATAAGGTGCCGCACAAATTTGAGGCCGGAACGCCCGACATCTCCGGTCCAATCGGCCTCCGCGCGGCAATCGATTATCTGAAGCGCCTGGGCATGGAGAACATCGCCCGCTACGAGCATGAGCTGCTCACCTACGCAACGGAGAAGGTATCGGCAATTCCCGGCATCCGTCTTATCGGTACGGCCAAGGAGAAAGCCGGCGTCTTATCGTTCGTAATGGACGGTGTCCACCCGCACGATATCGGCACCATTCTCGATCAGGAAGGCATCGCCATCCGCACCGGCCATCACTGCGCGCAGCCCGTCATGACACGCTTTCATCTCGACGCCACCGCCCGCGCCTCCTTCGGTCTGTACAACACGAAGAAAGAAATTGACGTTCTGGTGCGCGGTCTCGAAAAAGTGCGGGAGGTCTTTGCCTGATGGCCGAGCTGCGCGATCTTTATCAGGAGTTGATCCTCGAGCACAGCCGCGCTCCGCGTAATTATCGCGAGTTGACCGACGCCGACCACAAGGCTGAGGGCTACAATCCGCTCTGCGGTGATCGCTTTACCGTCTTCTTGCACATGGATGGCGAGTCCATCCGCGATGTGACCTTTCAAGGCTCGGGTTGCGCAATTTCCAAGGCTTCCGCCTCCATGATGACGCAGGCTTTGAAAGGCAAAACTCGCGCCGAAGCGGAAAAAATATTTGAGCGCTTTCACAAACTCGTCACCGGCCAGACGGTCAATGGCAACCAGGCCGAGCTCGGCAAACTTGCCGTCTTCTCCGGCGTTTCAGAGTTTCCCACTCGGGTGAAATGCGCAACCCTGGCGTGGCACACTCTGCAGGCCGCCTTGGAAGGCAAGCAGGACGCGGTCTCCACCGAGTAATGAGGTTTATATGTACGAACTCATCGAGCTAAAACGCGCATGCGATGCGATCGAGATTCCCAGTGGCATTCACCGCGTGTTGCCCGCTTTAAGCAGAGTTCGAATCGCACAGTTCCTCGGCAGCGGTTACACCGTGGTCAGCGACATGGGTTGCATGTTCCGCATCGATGCCCGCGACGCCGACGCTCTTGGCCTCACTCCTCCCGCGGAAGACAAAACCGCCTCACAAGCCGGCTTCAGCGAGCAGATGGTTTGGGACCAGCTCCGAACCGTTTTCGATCCGGAGATTCCTGTAAACATCGTTGACTTGGGTCTCATCTACTCGTGCGAGATCAAACCCCACGAGCAGGGCGGCAAGACCATCGACGTGAAAATGTCGATGACCGCCCCCGGCTGCGGAATGGGCAACGTGCTTAAGGCCGATGTCGAGAGCAAACTCTCTCACCTGCCCGAAGTCAAAGCGGTCAACGTGCAGGTCGTATTTGACCCTCCCTGGAATCCCGGCCTTATGTCCGAAGCCGCCAAGCTGCAACTGGGCTTCGATCTCTAAGCCGTACCCCCCTACGCTGTCATCCTGAGCGCAGCGAAGGATCTATCTATTTCGCACGCCTCCTCGAAGAACGGACCGCCCGCTTCAGCAAATGCCACGCCTCCTTATAGCGCCTGTACTTGTGCCGCGGATGAAATGGCGACAACACAATCATTCCCATCTTCCCTCTCACCACCACCCGCGACGGAATGATGTACCACACATCTGCGGGAATCACGTACGCCGCCAGAAAGTCGAATTCCCCTCGTCGATACGGCCGGGTTCGCAAGTTCGGATGCACCGCACATACATATGACCATCGTGAGCTCTTGCTTCGGCACACCGTCGATTTCACCTGCACTCTCAACAAGCGCCCGCCGCTCTCCACCACTACGTCATAGCGCGCCGAATCGCCCCAGGCTCTCGCAACTCTCAAAAATGGATCGCGTGGCGCGGGCGCCCTCGCCCGCGAACCCTCGCTACCGCAGAAACCGCGAACCGTTCTGACCCTTTCTGAACCCACCCAGGCTGTCATCCTGAGCACAGCGAAGGATCTATGCATTCGCGCTCGCGGTCGCCCATCCTAATCGAACGTTCTCCACGACGCTACGGTGGGGATTTTCGAAAGCTACCCTCAACCCTCGCGCTCGCCGTGGAAGAGCACGGCTTCAGGCGTGCGGTTATGCCGCTTACCTTTTGTCATTCCGAGCCGTCCGCAGCCGCGCTTGCGCGGTGAGGACGAGCGAGAAATCTGCATCCCTCGCAGATGCGGGTGCCCCACTCTCACGGAGCCCCTCTACGCTGTCATCCTGAGCGCAGCGAAGGATCTATGTTTTCACGCTCGCCGGGGGTGCCTCACCCAACGGAGAGTTCTCTGCGACGTCGGGCGGGAATTTTGGAGAGCCTGACCGGCAACCGCGACGCAGGGGGACCTGCCTCCGCGTTCGCGGAACAGCAAGATTGGAACCGCCGGCAGTGCCTTTAGAACGTGAAGTTCAGCCCGCCGCGAACCGCGCGCGCGTCTTGCACCAGGTACACGGTGCGTCGGTCTTCGCCCAGCACCGGGATGTAACCCTGCGCAAGCAGGTTGCGCAGATCAACCAGCGCTTCGATGTGCCCGGGGAAAATCAAGGGAACCGGCTGGCGCAGATAGAAGTTGAGATAAGGAGCGGCATGCCCGGGTGAGCCATTGAACATGTCCACCGGCGTCAGCGACGGGCCATCTGTCCAGCGATACGATGCAATCCAGTGTGTTTTGGTCTTGGGCGTCGTGCCGGTGAGTTTCCCTGCCACGCTGTGTCGATAGCGCGTGCCCATCCACTGCTGCGCGTTGGCCAGGCTGGCGTTGGGAGTTGTCATCGTGAGTGCGCCGCCGTAGTCCATGTCCATGGTCGCGGTAACATGGTCCTTCAGCTTTTGCTCCACCACCACCCGCATGCCTCCCGTCTGCAGATCGCTGCCCTGGTAGGTGAAAGTTCCAGAAAAGATATCCGGCAGAACCATGCCGCGGTCAGTCGAGAATTCCCCAATCCCGGTGAGCGCCGGATCAACCACGCGGTCATAGAACGCCGCCACCTGCACATTCGTGTTGTTGCCCACCCGATGCGAGAGCGAAAGCTCATGATGATGGGCATGTTCGAGCGCGGAATTGTAATTCACCATGCTGACGCGTGGCTGCGAGTCACTCAAATCGGCAGGCGCCGATTCGAAACCCTCCTCCACGAGCTCCGAGGGTTCGGATGTCGTGTACAGGTATTCGACCACCGTGTCCGGCGAGAGATGGACATCCGCCGATCCAAATGGTCTGAACGCCGTCACGTGTCCCAAAAACTGGATGGTCTGCAATTCGCTCCCGAAGTGCAGTTCCACAACATCACCCATCACCAGATTGTCGGAAGTGGTCATCGACAGCGCTTGCAGGGCCGCGTTGGGCAGGTCGAAGGGTGCGGGCAGATTGCGCATGGTCAGAGCAAACTGCGGCTCCGATCCGTTACCCATCTTGTGGCTGAAAGAAGCACGCACCACCGACGCCGTCGAGGAAGCGCCGTTACCGTAGCCGATATTGCCCCACAGCCCGATCGTGTCGGAAGCGAAGATCGAACGCTCCACCGAGAATCCCGTACTCATGTCCGACGCGCTGCCGAATCCCTCAGAGCCTGATCCAGCCACGAAGGAAAGGCTCCCCTTCAGCTCGTGGTTGTTCTTTGCCGCGTCCCCTGTCGCGGTTGCGGATACCGGGCCGGACTTGTCCTCAACCGCGCGCAGAATCGACCGGTTGGCGGAGGAGCGCAGTACCCACTTCCAGTCATCCTGGTCCGTCGGGCCTTGCGCGGGCGTAACTTTAATGGCGTCAAAGAGCGTATTCAAGGTCAGATTCAAAACCACTTTCCCGCCCGCGAGCAGTCCCACTCCATCGCGGAACGATGGCAGGAAAGATGCCGCAGAAACTTTTATATCGTAGATGCCGGGCACGAGTCCGCCGACAGAGAAGAACCCGTGATCGTCCGTGAAGGCAGTGACAATGTTTGAGCCCAGGACCTCGACCACCGCACCCATCTGCGGCGTGCCCGCCGCATTCCGCACGTAGCCGGAGATGGTCCCCGGTCTTTCGGCTGAGGAAGCCGGAAGCGTCAGGGCCAAAAGCAATGCCAAAAACCCGAGCTTATGGAACATCAACCCACCACCTACCCGGATGCGGCTTATTCTACGGCGAAAGTCGCCGTGGGGTCTACCGACTGCTTCGAGATGTTGTCATTTACCTTGATCTGCAGGCGATATACGCCTGGTTCAAGGTTGGCCGCCGCGAGTGTCTTCTGCAGGGTCACCTGGTCGCCTATGTTGCCCATGTTGTCGGTCGATTCTACGGTATGAATCACGGGCTTATTAGTCGCGGCATTCACTACATCGTACTCGACTGTGGCCGAAGGTTTATGCGTCTTGTCGTCCACCGTCAGGTTGTACACCTGCATCCAGAAATTGAGTTTTTGACTGCGTTTGAAGGTGACCGGCTTTCCGTCCGATGGAGGCACGCGCGGACGCACCTTGGTGGCGCCGATCACGAAACTGCCCGTACCCACATTCTTCGATGCCACCGGCTCCATCTGGTCCGCCACAATCAGCGATGAAGTCTCCAGCTTGTCGTCCGCGAAATCCGGCACCACAACTCCCCTGCTCCAGGTTCCCTTTCGATCGCCGTTAACGTCTTTTACCACGATGTCAAAGCGGTACCGCCCCGGACGCAGTGGAAGAGCTTTCCAATATACTTGCGAATTCTCCGCGGCTCTGGCCAGCAACTCCTCAGGAATGTCAGCTTGAACCGTGTCTTCGAAGGTTTGGGCAACCCGCCCGGTCAGTGTCGTGACCCGCCCAAATATGTTGACCGTCCCGAGTTGTACTCCGTCCTTGTTCTGGAAGGTGATATCTCGGTTTTTCAGTTGGATGGTCACAGGAACCAGCACGGTGTCGCCAGTTACCCTGACGAAATCTGTAAGCACGTCAAACGGCATCAGGTTGTAAGTAATTTTGTGGCTGACCACTTCTTCCAGGTCTTTGAATTTGACCGGCGGGGGAGCATTCAGCTTGGCATATTGCTCTAAGCGGTCAAACTCTTTGCTGGCTATCATGCTGCTCATCGGTCCGGCGCCCAGCGTTTCCAAACCATTTCCCGTGAATCGGCTGCTCTTGTCGGCCATGCCCATTTGCTCATAAAGCGTCAAACCGGCGTTCGGGGTATAGAGCAGCGCATCTTTTTCGCCGCGATTGACCGTCATGTGATACTCGCCGCACATGCAGGTGTCGACAAACTCAATCATCACTTCCTGCCCGATTCCCTCAAGATAGCGGTAGCGCCAATCCTCAAATGGATAGGTCGAGGTCTCGCCTCCGCCCTCTTCGATCGGGCGCTCGTAGGATCCACCCGAGGGGTGCGACTCAATCTCGTCCGGCGCCCCATAGGTGATATAAATGCGGCCGCGGTCGGTTTTCCAGCCGGGAACGCCGGCGGCGAAGTGCTCATTGGCGTACTCGATTCGCCGGTAGTGGTCTTCCTTGTACTCGTTGTCTTCGCTATCGGGATTGGGATTGCGGCGCTGCCAGAAAGCTTCAATGAACTGGTCGCGTTCTTCGTCGTTGGAGAGTTGCTTGAACGCCTTGCGCTCTTCGTCGGAGATGATGTAAACGACGTCCTCGTCCAGCCACTTCTTGTAAGTCTTGCTGAGCTCCTGCTTCAGGGACTTAGCATTTTCCTTTTTCTGTTTGTCGGTAATCGGGCGCTTAAGCGGGTCAAGCTGCTGATCCTGTGAAGTTTGCGGGGTGGAGGGGGAAGCCTGGCTGGAGTCAGTCGAAGCTGTGCTCTGCTGAGCGGCTGCCTTCAGCCCGACGCCCAGAAGGAACATGAACACCAGCGAGCAAGAAAAGTACCTACGCACCGAGAACAGGAACATAGAAAAGGGCCCTACTCGGACACACGTTCGTGAGCATTATTCTATGTCTTCGACAAGGCGAAGGCAAGGCTAAGCACCGCCTGCAGACAGTAAATGCGATGCTATCAACACGGTGGAAGGCTGCCCTGCATCGCGAAATTTGCGCTACCCGAGACACCCGGACAGAGGGCGTATGGGCGCGAAGGTCACGGCTAACAGCTAAATCCATGGGACTGTCCAAGCAGCCAATGGGAGCCAGAATGTCACCTGGCGGCAATGGCATCGAACAGGTTGAGGAAGTTAACTTTCTTTTCCGCGGGGAGGAAGGATGCCTCGAAGGAGTTCCTTGCCAACTCCCGCAGGTGCTCATCGGTAAAACCAAATTTCTCCTGGGCCAACTGATATTCCCGGGCCAATGAGGTCCCGAACATGGCAGGATCGTCGCTATTAAGGGTGATCATGATGCCCTGGTCAAAATAATTGCGAACCGGATGTTCAGCCGCGGAGGAGCAGCAGCCGGTGCGGAAGTTGCTGGTCAGGCAAATCTCGATTGGAAGCTGACGCCGGGAAAGCTCTTCGACCAATTCCTGGTCCTGGCAGGCAGTGAGTCCGTGGCCGATGCGTTCGGCGCGAAGATTAAGCGCGCCCCAGATCGATCCCGGTCCGGCGCTCTCGCCGGCATGGGCAGTCAGGCGAAGGCCGTGATCTGCGGCAAAGGCGTAGACGTCGCGGAAGAGCTCGGGCGGAGCTTTCAATTCATCGCCCCCGATGCCAAATCCGACTACGCTGGGGCGCTGATATTGGACTGCAAGCTCGGCCACGCGCTGGGCAGCCTCCGGGCCGAACTGGCGCACTGCATCGAAAATCCAGAGAAGCGAGACACCGAAATCGCGCTCACCGCGCTCGCGTGCTCGCTCCATAGCTTCAAAGATTGCCTTGAAATCCTGCTTGCGCCACAGGCACACGCCGACGGAAATGTAGACTTCCGCATGCAACACGTTTTCTGCTTTCAGCTTTTCCATCAGACGATAGGTGATCAGCTCGAAGTCCTCGGGAGTTTGCAGATCGTCGGTGACCGCCTTAAACGCCATGAGAAAGCCGGTGAAATTTTCGTACTGATAAAGCTGCTGGATTTCGGCGAGGGTGCTGTTCTTGCCGTGACTTGCCCGCAACTGGAGGAGCGTGGGCGGATCGATGCAACCTTCGAGATGCAGGTGCAGCTCAGCCTTGGGCAAAGTGAGAATGAACGAACTGGGGCGGGCCGAAGCGGCCATAAATCTCAGATTGTAGAGTTTGGGCAGTGGATTTGCGAGTGGTGGGGCGGTGGGGTAGTGGCCGAAATGTGCGTTGGTGGAAAACTTCAGGCAATTGCTTTTCGCTGAAGGCCGCCATATCGTCAAGGCATGGGATCGAACCGCCAAGAATTGGCCGCCCTAAAGAACCTGCTTTCCGACGCAGACCGCATTCTTGAGACTACTCCGCCCTTGCCCGAAAACCGCTCCGCTGCTTGCCGCGAACTGCTACAGTCCGCCCTTCCGCTGACTAACGATCTAATCAAGAATGCGCCTACTCCCGCCGCTGCGCTAGGGCATAAGGGCGGATCGGCTACTTCTAGACGCCACGGCCCGGAACATTACCGCCAAATGGCTGCTAGGCGCAAGACACACGGCGGCGGAAGGCCGCGCAAACAATCCGACTAAGGCATGTGAACGTGTCGCGTCAAAAAGAAGTACGATGTCGCTAGAGTCAGGACGGTCCCTAGAAGAAATCGATAATAGCTAGTCCTATGGCGAGACCATCCATGCCACGATACTGCTGTACGAATTGCGAGCCACGCCCCAATGACTTTGAATTGTTGAGTGCGCATCAATATTGGATATGCCCATAGTTCAGCAAAGCAGATCACGAACGGAAGCCACATGTCTATATGTACGCCAGTGAATCCGTTCCAACAATCGCGGTACGTGGCCCAATAAGTTTGCGGATGTTCAGGCTTTCTCTTTTCGCCAGCGGGTACAAAAAGCCACATTTGCGGATCTTTGGGCTTTCTCTTTCTGTAATTGTTGGCAGCTACAAAAAGCAGCATAATCGCCCTTATTGCCAGTGCTCCTAGCAGGCAGCGAAGAAGATAACAGTCATCTAGTGAGAAATCGCCCCGCAGCGGCACTTTTCCTCCAGAAACCACGTCAAATCCTCTTCCCGACCGAGTTATGTAAAATATTTGCGATTAAACACGAAAAGCCCGGGCATCGGTGGCTGCCTAAAGCTGCTCGCGATGTTTTGCAAAGGGGTTTCCCACTCCAAGAGAGAATTGCCCTTGAATGGCGCAGCAATTGTTTGCGCCAAGTCACCCGCGAAACCACTACCCGCAAAGAAACAAATAACGGATCGGTCATCGCTCTTTCTAAATTTCGTTGTTTCGGTTCGTTGAGTTGCCTGACCTCCGGTAGGTAAAGGGGTGTAGTACAGCGCAAGACGATCACTGGCGAGCAAGATTCCATCCGTTCCGACAAGGGCAACTTGAAATGTCACAGGGCATTCCTCCCCGTCAATAAGTTAATAGGCTAGATCTGGGTTATAGAGAAGTAAAATCTGTGCTGGCCATGCTGCCTCCGAGGTACAATGGATTCGGCACCGCGGTGCGGCCAAGCGATCCAAGAGTTTCACGCCCCGCCAGATTCGGAACAGCCAACAAAGGCCCATTACCAGCCCGGTTGGGCTTTCTTTATCTCAAATCAGAAAGGGAATCATTTTATGTATGACATCATTGGTCCACGCTTGAGCAAACTCGGAAATCAGTTCCCGTTCCTTAACTTCACTCCAGAGCAGCAGCAGCAAATCTTAGAATTGCTTGCTCAGATGGAAGTGATCTTCAAACAGGCCGAACAAGCCGCTTAACAACTTGCGGGCCGGACTGCCTTCCAGCAGTTCGGCCTTCAATGCGGATTCATATGCATTTCCTTTTCAGCCCGTGAAATCTGCAGATAACGCGGACTACAAAAAACGTTTCAAACTCGCGGCCTACACTGAGAGGTGGGCCGTAACAATGACCAAGGTCTGCATTCGACAGGCCGTAGCGAAAACGCCGTTCCCACGATGGCACCTGCTGACCTTTTCA
>DASPRY010000106.1:0-51203 GCA_035624215.1 Terriglobales bacterium | reverse complement strand
CGAAAATACTCTGTATTCGCTCGGGGTCGATCCCGCGCTGTTGTCCTCGGAGTCCGCATGTCGTCTTTTCCGCTATTTTCGGGCGCGCCGGCAAGTCGTCCTTTTTTCATCCCACAATCAGGAGCCCCCGCAGGAATAATTTCTGCAAAGACTTTATTAGCAGCCACTCTATCGAACGTTGTCCCGGCGTCCAGGCTCGAAGTCCGTCCCACGCCTGAATTAGTTTCCAGCGGAATCCGCGAATTGGATGCACTTACCGGCGGTCTTCCGCGGGGATGCCTGACGGAAGTGTGTGGCCAAGTTTCTTCGGGCCGCACCAGCTTGTTATTAGCCCTATTGGCACGTGCAACTCAACGACAGGAAGCTTGCGCTTTGGTGGATGTGAGTGATACGTTCGATCCGGCATCGGCGGCGTCCGCGGGAGTGAATTTTGAAAGATTGCTGTGGGTGCGGTGTGGAGAAAATCCTTTTTCACCGCGAAGAAATCCTTCGACACTCAGGACCACGAAGAAAAACAACCGGCGCATAGAAACTCTGATGGAGCAGGCGCTGCGGGTCACAGATTTGCTATTACAAAGCGGCGGCTTCGGTCTGGTAGCGGTTGATCTGGCGGATGTGCCTTTCAAAATGGCCCGGCGTATTCCGCTGACCTCCTGGTTCCGCTTTCAACGAGCTGTGGAGCACACCTCCACGGTGCTATTCGTGATCACCCAGGCGCCATGCACTCAGACCTGTGCTGCCTTGCTTCTGAAGATGCAATCGGAAGCCGTTAGTATGGGGTCCTTTGTGAAAAAGCCCTCGGCTTTGAGCTCTCAGCTATCAGCGGAAAGCAACGGCATAGTGGAAGCGCACGACTGCAGCCCGAAACCGCAAAAGTCGCAGACTTTGTTCTTCGAGCTTCCATCCCATACGAAACTGCTGGCAGGATTCCAGGTCCGCAGTGAAATTCTACGATCACGTCTACCGCGAAAACCGGCTGGATCGGTGAATGCCACATTCACGACAAAAGCAGTTCGTGCAGGGTAAAGCCCGACGGATTTCCGAAGTTTTTCAACCGAAAGCCGGCAATCCCAACTGGTCAATTTCCAATGCCTTTTGCCTGCATCTTCGTTCCTGATTTTCCGCTGCAGGCATGGCTGCGCGCCGAACCCGGATTGCGCTCGCAGGCATTGGTTGTGCTTGAGGGCAAAGCTCCGCTGCAAAAAGTTCTTGCCGCGAACGAGCGTGCCCGTCGTGCAGGTGTCGATCGCGGCATGACCAAGGTGCAAGTGGAAACCTGCGCCAATCTGGCATTGCGGGACCGCTCGTTATCACAGGAGGCTGCGGCACACGCTGCCTTGCTCGATTGTGCACAATCGTTTTCGCCGCAAGTTGAGGATGTAACTGCGGACACCATTGTTTTGGATATTACCGAGCTGGAGACACTGTTTGGGACGCTACCCAAAATTGCGCGCAGTTTGGCACAGCGCGCGTCCGAGCTTGGGCTGGAGTGCAGCATTGCGGTTGCCGCGAATCCGGACACCGCCATCCTCGCGGCCCGCGGATTTTTGGGGGTGACTGTTATTTCCGAAGGAAAAGAAGCGGAGCAGTTGGGCAGTTTGCCAGTGGAGGTTTTATTTGCGGGAAAACACGATGCTGCCGAATCGGCACAGCTTTTGGAAACTTTCCAGCGCTGGGGGATACGGCAATTCCGAGAATTGGCGGCCTTGCCCGATGTAGCCTTGAGCGAGCGCCTAGGTGTGCATGGTGTTTATCTGCAAAAACTGGCTTGCGGGGCTACTACCCGTACCTTGGTTCCGGTCGAGCCACCACTAGTTTTCGAAGAAACCATTGAGTTGGAATCTCCGCTGGTGCTGCTGGAGCCGCTGGCATTTTTGCTGAGCCGAATGCTGGAGCAGCTGTGCGCGAAGCTGGCCACACACTCCCTTGCCGCTCAGGAATTGCGGCTGGAATTGGAATTACAAACTGGATGGCATGATGATGAAGCTTTGATCGACCATGTAGGGACGGGCGCCCTCGCCCGTCCGGGCCGAGCGCAAGCTCGGCAGAGCTTTCACCGCACCCTCCGTCTTCCGGTGCCTTTGCTTGATGCCAAAACTTTTCTCAAGCTGCTGCAGCTGGATTTGAAGATGCATCCTCCGGGGGCTCCCATTGTCAAAATTCATCTGGCCGCTGAGCCGGTGCGCCCGCGTTCTGCGCAGAACGGTCTTTTTCTGCCGCCGTTGCCAGAGCCGGAAAAACTCGAGCTCACGCTGACCAGGATTGCGGGCATTATCGGAGAAGACAGCGTGGGGTCGCTGCAATTATTGGACACGCACTGCCCCCACGGATTCCGCATGCAGCGTTTTGCTGTCCGTGAACCGTCGACGCACTCTGGCGCGAACGGTAATTCTCATTCGACGCAAAGCTCTGATGATCTCGTCACCGCGTTGCGCGTCCTCCGCCCGCCGCCTGCCGTCACAGTCAGGATGCAGGATGGACGGCCAGCACACATTGCCAGTTCGAAGAGAAAAGAAATTCACGGCGAGATCCTGTGGACCGCCGGGCCTTGGAGATCTTCGGGAGACTGGTGGGAGCAGGACGGATGGGCGCGTGACGAATGGGACATCGCCGTTCAGCAAGACACCGGCATTGCGTTTTATCGATTGGTGCACGACCTGCTCAGCGGCCGATGGCTGCTGGAGGGCAGTTACGACTAGCATTCAGCACTCAGCAGCCAGCATTCAGCCAGTAAAGATTGTTGCTCTCCTCAATGGCTAAATGCTAATTGCCAAGCGCTGACTGCTGAGTGCTGACTGCTAAGTGCTGTATGTACATCGAACTCCATTCCCGTTCAGCGTTCAGCTTTCTCGAAGGCGCTTCCTTGCCCGAGACCTTAATCGCGGAATGCGCCAACCTGAATATGCCGGCCATGGCGCTGCTCGACCGCGACGGCGTCTATGGCTCACCGCGTTTCCATATGGCAGCAAGCCGGGCAGGAGTGAAGGCTCATATAGGAGCTGAAGTAACATGCGACGAAATTTTAGATTTCAAAGTTCAGAATGCAGAATTAAAAGCCAAACCAATCGGCAATCGAAAATCGACAATCGACAATTGTTTTTGCCTTCCTCTTCTTGTTTCTTCCCGTCTCGGTTACCAGAATCTTTGCCGCTTAATAACGAAAATGAAATTACGTGCAAGCAAAGGGAAAGGAGCAGTGCGCAGAGAAGAACTGGGTGAACACGCTGCGGGGCTTATTTGTCTTACTGGTGGCGAAGATGGCCCGTTTGCCCGCGTCCTTGCGCATGGCGGCATGGAGGAAGCGACGAGCTGTTTGAAACACCTCATCGAAATTTTCGGCCATAACAATGTTTATGTAGAACTGCAGCGGCATTTTCATCGTGAGCAGGAAGCGCGCAATCATGCTGCCGTTGAAATTGCCCGCTCGTTGCACCTTCCGCTGCTGGCCACCAACGGGGTGTGCTATGCCACTCCGCGCGAGCGCGAACTGTGCGATGTTTTCACTGCCATCCGTCACCATTGCACGCTGGCCACTGCCGGCCGCTTATTGGCGCGCAATTCCGAACGTTTCCTGAAATCACCGCAAGAAATGCATGTTTTGTTCGCCGATCTTCCAGAAGCTATTGCCAACAGTGTCGGCCTTTCATCGCGGCTGGAGTTCACGTTGGAGGATTTGGGATATGAATTCCCCAAATATCCCGTGCCGGAAGGCGAGACCATGATGTCGTTCCTGCGCCAGCGCACTGCGGAAGGTTTTCAGCAGCGCTATGGCCGGGCGACAGCCGAGCTGCAAAGCCGCGCCCGTCGGCAGATTGAGCGGGAGCTGAAGCTGATCGAGAAGCTCGATCTCTCTGGATATTTCCTGATCGTGTGGGACTTGGTTCGATTTTGCCGGGAAGAAAAGATCTTGGTACAAGGACGCGGCTCAGCAGCGAACAGCGCGGTCTGCTATTCGCTCGGCATTACCGCGGTTGATCCTGTCGGCATGGAACTGCTTTTCGAGCGCTTTCTTTCGGAGCAGCGCGGCGAAATGCCAGATATTGATCTTGACCTTCCCAGCGGCGATCAACGCGAACGGGTCATTCAATATCTGTATCAACGCTATGGCGAGCGTGGCGCAGCCATGACGGCCAACGTGATTACCTACCGCAGCCGCATGGCTGGGCGCGAAATGGGCAAAGCACTCGGCTTCGATCCAGAAACCCTCGACAAAGTTTCCGCCGCCGTGTCCACCTGGGAATACCGTGATCAGAACGACACATTCGATCAGCGTTTTCGTGATGCCGGGCTGGATTTAAGACACCCTCGCCTGCGGAAATATTTCGAGCTCTGCGTTGCCGTGCAGGATTTGCCACGCCATCTCGGCCAACATTCCGGCGGTATGGTGATCTGCCAGGGGCAGCTTGATTCCGTCGTTCCGCTTGAACCTGCTTCCATGCCGGGACGCGTCGTTGTGCAGTGGGACAAGGAAGACTGTGCCGATCTCGGCATCATCAAAATTGATTTGCTCGGGTTGGGCATGATGGCCGTGCTGGAAGATTCACTTCAGCTCATTCGCAATCATTATCAGGAGGAAGTCGATCTTGCGCATCTGCCTGCGAATGATCCGGACGTGTATTCAACATTGCAGAAAGCCGACACCATCGGCATGTTTCAGATCGAAAGCCGGGCGCAAATGTCATGTCTGCCGCGCCTGCGCCCCAAAAATTTCTACGACATCGTCGTGGAGGTCGCGATCATCCGTCCCGGACCCATTGTCGGGCAGATGGTGAATCCATATTTGCAGCGTCGCCAGGGGCGCGAACCAGTGACCTACGCGCATCCCTCGCTCGAACCGGTGCTCAAGCGCACTCTGGGTGTGCCGCTTTTCCAGGAGCAGTTACTGAGGATGGCTATGGCAGTAGCCAATTTCAGTGGTGGCGAGGCCGAAGAACTCCGCCGTGCCATGGGATTTAAGCGCTCGGAAAAGCGCATGCGGGAAATTGAAGCCAGACTCCGCGCCGGAATGCGGCAAAACGGTATTTCACCGGAAGCGCAGGAGCAAATTGTCCTTTCCATCACTTCTTTCGCGCTCTATGGATTCCCTGAATCTCATGCCGCCAGTTTCGCGCTTATCGCCTACGCCAGTGCTTATTTGAAATGCCACTATTTGGCCGCATTTACAGCCGCCCTGCTGAATAACCAGCCCATGGGTTTCTATCATCCGGCAACCATCGTGAAAGACGCGCAGAGGCATGGGCTAAAGGTGTTGCCGATTGACGTGACGAAGTCAGAATGGAATTGCACGCTGGAGCAATCAGCATTCAGCACTCAACATTCAGTCGTCGGTCGTCCGTTGTTCGTCGTTCGCAAAAACAAAGAGTCCGCTGCTGACCCCGATCCGCTGACTGCTGACCACTCGAAACTTATGCTGCGCCTTGGCTTGCGTTATGTGCGCGGCCTACGCGAGGAAGCCGGTCAGGCACTGCTTCGGCAACGAAAGCTAGCCCGGTTTTCTTCCATCGGTGATCTTGTTCATCGCGTGCCCGAATTGCGTAAGGATGAACTAACTACGCTGGCCGAGATCGGAGCGCTGAACGCTGTGACCAGTGGCCAGTTGTCAGTTGCCGGTAAGAACGAAGAGCGGATTCCTCGCGGGATAAATCCCACTCGGAATGGTAATAAGAATAGTTCTGACCACCATTCAATAACCGCTGACCACTCGAAACTGGAAACCGGAAGCTTGAAACTGCACAGAAGAGATGCTCTCTGGCAAGTGGAACGTGCAGTTCGTCTCTCCGGTCCGCTGCTCGACGATTTAGATGATCCGGACCGCGCTTCGCCGCTGCGTCCTATGAATGCCGAGGAGCGGCTGGTAGCTGACTTTCGCGGCACTGGCCTGACGGTTGGACCACATCCTATGGCCTATCAGCGGGCGCGCATGAACGCGCTCGGTATCCGGAAGGCTAACGAACTCCGTCATATGGCGAATGGCCAGTATCTCCGAATTGGCGGCTGCGTCATCGCCCGCCAGCGACCAGGCACAGCAAAAGGTTTTGTATTCTTGAGCTTAGAAGATGAAACCGGAGTAGCCAATGCCATCATCACCCCCGATTTGTTTCAACAGAATCGCCTCTTGGTCGGTTCTGAGCAATTTCTCATGGTGGAAGGTATTCTGCAGAACCAGGACAATGTTATTTCTGTTAAGGCCGAGCGCGTTTTCCCCTTGGACGTCACCAGAGCAAGAACTACATCGCATGATTTTTACTGATTTCAATCTGTTTGCAAGCCCGCACAGTCCGAATCTGTCTTTCATACATATTAATTTTCTCAGAATGTCTCCACATCCACAGAGACTCGGTTTATTATTAAACTCACACCCGTCAACTTGAACCCAATTCAGGTAGCAGGTCATCGTGTTTGTCGGGTAATTCATAAATTCAGTTCTTTCATGGACTGTATCAGTTAAGGAGTAACGAAAATGGCAAGAGCAAAGACCCCGCGTAACCCTTCACCACCCAACAAACAGGTTATTCCGATGCCGGAAGCGATCTCCGCCTCGGCCATCCGCAAGAACAGTGTGTCAGTTGCCCCAACTCCGACTGACTTGGAAACGCAGATCCGCCAGCGGGCATACGAACTCTACGAAGAACGCGGGCGGACACCTGGCCAGGAAACGGAAGATTGGTTCCGCGCGGAACGAGAAGTACTCGCCCGCAACAACCATCTGCAGAGCGCGTAAGCGCGGTGCACGGGTTTCGGTGCCCCTGAAATCCTGTGCCTGGTATTGCTTAGGAGGGACGCAGGGGGCCCGCCGCATCCTGCCCTATTGGCCTGCTTTCCGGTTGCCTAGCCACAGTGTTTCTGAAAAAATACTGCAGGGCTCCCGATGTCAGAAATTGGCAGCTTTACCCTCCTGCTCGCGCTGGCGTTGAGTTCCTATTGTTTCCTCGCCGGTCTGCTGGCGCTGGTTCGTGAAAATCCTGGCTCGGCGCGGTTAAGCGAAACCGCACGGCGGGCTGGCATTGCCACGTTTGGCGTGGTCCTTCTCGCTGCTCTTGTTCTGGTAGTGGCGGCTTTCCAGAATGACTTCTCCATCGCCTACATTTTTCACCATAGCAATCGAGACTTGCCTGCTCCGTATAAGTTCGCCACACTTTGGTCTGGACAGGAAGGCTCGCTGTTGTTCTGGTCGCTGCTCCTCGCCGCCTATGGCCTAGTGTTGAGGCTGCGATACAAAACTGACCCCCGCCTGTTCGCCTACGCTTCCGTCATTATTGGCGCGGTTCAGGTCTTTTTCTTATTGCTGCTGAATTTTGCCGCCCATCCCTTCGCCGTGATGCAAGGTTCCCTCCCGGCCGACGGCAACGGTTTGAATCCGTTGCTGCAGTATCCCGAGATGGTTATCCATCCGCCTATGCTCTACCTGGGATATGTCGGTTTCACGGTGCCGTTTGCCTTTGCCCTCGCGGCCCTGATCATGCGTTATCCCGGTGAAAAGTGGATCCACATTACCCGCCGCTGGACCATGGTGACCTGGGGGTTTCTGACCTGTGGCATCTTTCTTGGCGCGCATTGGGCCTATTCCGTGCTGGGCTGGGGCGGTTATTGGGGATGGGATCCAGTCGAGAACGCCTCGCTGATGCCCTGGCTGACCGGCACCGCTTTTCTGCATTCAGTCATGATGCAGGAAAAACGCGGCATGCTGAAGACCTGGAACATGTGGCTCATCTTCTCCACTTTCATGCTTTCGATCTTCGGTACGTTCTTGACCCGCAGCGGCGTGGTCAGCTCAGTTCACGCCTTCGCGCAATCGTCGATCGGGGATTGGTTTGTTGCGTTCTTGGCGCTGATCTTCGCCACCTGCGTCTTTTTCTACGTAAAGAATCGTTCTCATCTGCGCAGCGAGCATAAACTGGAATCGCTGGTGTCACGCGAGTCAAGCTTTCTGTTCAACAATCTGCTGTTCGTGGTCGCCTGCTTCACGGTGCTTTGGGGAACGCTGTTCCCGGTCTTATCGGAATGGGTTCAGGGAAATAAGGTTACCGTCGGGCCGCCATTTTTCAATCGCGTGAACATCCCGGTGGCCTTGCTTCTACTGCTGCTGACGGCGGTCGGTCCCCTTCTGGCGTGGCGCCGGACTTCGGTCGAGAGCTTGAAGCGTAACTTTTTGTGGCCGGCAGTTGGTGCGCTGGCCGTCGGCGTGGTGCTCGTAGCCCTCGGCCTGCGTCACTGGAAGGACAGTTCCTACTTTTATTCGCTGATGACCATCATGCTTTCGGTCTTGGTGGCGCTGACCGTGATCTCCGAATTCGTTCGCGGAGGCCGGGTGATTGCCCGCCATACCGGCCAGAATCTGCTGGCTTCGATGGGGCAACTTGCTCACCGTAACACGCGGCGTTACGGCGGCTATATCGTGCACTTCGGCGTGATCGTCATTATGATCGGCTTTGCCGGTTCAGCCTTTAACAAAGACAAAGAGCAAGAGATGGGCTATGGCGATCGCATGACAATCGGACCCTACACTCTGGTTTGCCAGTCCTATACGCAGGATGACAACCCGAATTACAGCAGCGAATGGGCAGTAATGAATGTGTGGAAGGGCGGAAAACAGATCGATACGCTCTATCCTGAGAGGCGTTTCTACAAGGCCAGCCAGCAAACCTCGACCATGCCCCGCGTCCGCTCCACCGGGCGGGAAGATCTCTATTTGGTGTACGAGGGGGTGAATCAGGATACCGGTCGTCCCATTATTAAGGCGCATTTGAACCCCCTAGTGATGTGGATTTGGGTCGGCGTCTGGATCATGATTGCCGGCACTCTGCTCGCCTTGGTCCCGAACGCGGTCCAGGTGCGTGTGCCGGCTCCGGCTCGTATGCACGCCGAACCGGTGGGGGTGGGTGACTGATCGTGCCTTTTGTGTCGCATGCTGAATCGGTAAGCCTGAGCCGGCCACTGCAGATGGCTGTTCTTGTCGTAGCCGTAGTAGCTCTCACCGGTGCCGGTGACCAGTCGGCGCGCTTTAACGATCTCGGTCATCGTCTCATGTGTGCCTGCGGCTGCCGCCAAATCCTGCTGGAGTGCAATCACGTCGGCTGCAGTTATTCCGAGCGCATGCGCGCCGAGTTGGTCGCGGCAGTTGATCGCGGCGACAATGACGACCTGACCCTGCAGTCCTTCGTTCAGAAATACGGACCAACCGTTCTTGCCGCTCCCACAAAAACCGGGTTCGACCGTGTCGCATGGATCACGCCCTACGTAGCGCTGTTTCTCGGACTTGTGCTTGTCAGCTTCATCGTGCGTGCCTGGAGGTCGCGTCCACTGCTGAGGCCAGCCGATCTTCCCGCTCCGGTGCGTGGCGCGGAGCTGGAGCGTTTCCGGGAACAGGCCAGGAGAGAGACTGAAGTATGACGATAGCGCTCCTGGCTTGCATGCTGATCACCTTCGGTGCTCTAGTGTACGTGTTTTACCTCCCCGGCAAGCTGTATCTTGGCCCGCAAAAAACTCGCCTCGCTTACTTGCGTGAACGTCGCGAGGTGGTTTACGAAAATCTCCGCGACCTGAACTTCGAATACAAAGCCGGAAAGTTCCCCGAGTCCGATTACCAGGCCATGAAGGCTTCTCTGGAGGAAGAAGCAGCGGCTGTGCTCGCGGAAATTGCGCGGCTGGAAGAAGGTGAACGGATGCCAATTCAAGGTAGCAAGGGACAACGAGTTTGAAATCGTCTCAGTACACGTGGGGACGGGCGCCGTCGAAAGCCTGCCCTGAACAAAGTCGAGAAGTCCGGGTCAAGCGCAAGCTCGACAGGCTTATCGCCACCGTTGCCATCCTTCTCGCGGTTCCTGCACTCGTGGCCCAAACCCTGACCGGCACCGTAACCAACGCAACCACAAACAAACCGGTTGCGGGCGATGATGTTGTGCTGCTCAGCCTTTCACAGGGCATGCAGGAATCCGGCCGCACAACGACTGATGCTGCCGGCCATTTCTCGCTCAAGCTGGATGATGCCAGCGGGCCGCACCTAGTCCGGGCCATTCATCAAGGTGTCACCTATCACCGCATGGCGCCTCCCCGAACCACTTCAGTGGAAGTACAGGTCTACGACGTGGCCAAGAAAGTTGCAGGAATCAGCGTTACAGCCGACGTGCTGCGATTCCAGGCCCAGGGTAACGAGCTCCAAGGCATCCGTTTGTTCGCTGTAGACAACAAATCGAGCCCCCCACGCACGCAGATGAACGACCAGAACTTTGAGTTCTACCTGGCTGATGGAGCTAATATCGATCAAGCTATGGCAATGACTGCCGGAGGCCAGCCGATCAATGCTTCCCCGGTTCCGCAGAAAGAGAAGAACCGCTACGCATTTATATTTCCGCTGCGTCCCGGAGAAACGCAGTTTCAGGTTGCCTTTCACCTGCCCTACAGCGGACAAGCCAGTATCAATCCCAGGGCAATCTACGGTTCGCAACATTTCGTGGTGATGCTCCCGAAAAGCATGCAGTTCACAGCTGGCCAGGGCGCAGCGTTCCAGTCAATGCAGGATCCACGCCAGAGCGATGCCCAGGTTGAGGTTGCTTCTAACACCACGGTTGGAGAACCACTGGATTTCACCATTTCAGGAACCGGCATGCTAAGCGATAGCGGAGGCGAGAGCCAAACCAGCGGCGAAGGTGCCACTGTGGCGCGTGACTCGCGCCCTGGCGGCGGTCTTGGCCCACCTATCGATGCTCCCGACCCACTGGAGAAGTACCGCTGGTACATTCTCGGTGGCTTCGGAATTGTTCTGGCGGCTGGGGCGGTGTACATTGTGCGCCGCTCGCCGGCGGCCGCGGATCTCGCGCCTTCCGAAACCGCGCTTCCCCAAGCTGCGCGTTCGCCCAAGCCCAAAGCTTCCGACCGCTCGGCTCTGCTGCTTGAAGCGCTGAAAGAGGAGATTTTTCAGCTCGAAGTGGAGCACAAGCAGGGCCACATTTCGCAGCAGGAGTACGAAAAAGCCAAAGCGGCTCTGGACCAGACTCTGGAGCGGGTGGTCAAGCGAGGCGCGCGAGCGTCTTCATCTGTCAGCTAAGCCCAAATTAAGCAAGGCAATAGCGGAGGCGCACGGTGGCGGCGAATGCCTATCCCCGCGGCTGAATCTCTGGCCTTCAGTTACCATCTAATTAGCCGAGAGACTCACATGGGAAACACATTTAAGACAGCGTTTCTGCTTACGCTTCTGACGCTGCTGCTTTTGTTCATTGGCCGGGCTTTTGGCGGCGAGAATGGCATGATTCTGGCCCTGGTATTTGCCGCGGTCATGAACTTCGTTGCGTACTTCTATTCGGACAAGATCGCGTTGGCCATGTATCGTGCCCAGCCGGCCAGCCGCGAGGAGTTGCCGCGCGTTTATCAGGTGGTGGAGCGGCTCACGCAAAAAATCGGCATCCCGATGCCGAAGATATACGTAATCCCGACCGATTCGCCGAATGCTTTCGCCACCGGCCGGAATCCCAGCCACGCATCCGTCGCAGTGACCCAGGGCATTTTGAATCTCCTTAACGATGAAGAGCTCGAAGGCGTGCTGGCCCATGAGCTAGGCCACGTGAATAACCGGGATATTTTGATCTGCTCGGTCGCGGCGACGGTCGCCGGAGCTATTACTATGCTGGCAAGCATGGGACGCTGGGCGATGTTCTTCGGGGGTATGGGCGGTCGCGACGACCGTGACCGGGGCGGAGGTCTGGCCGCACTGTTGATGCTGATTCTGGCGCCAATCGCCGCCACATTGATCCAGCTTGCCGTATCCCGATCCCGCGAATATCAGGCTGATGCCAGCGGCGCCCACTACACCGGCAATCCATATGCCTTGGCCAGCGCTTTGGCCAAGCTGGACGCGTACTCACGCCGTTTGCCCATGCAAGCCACGCCGTCCACCGCACATCTGTTCATCATCCAGCCTTTGTTGGGCGGAATGAGCTTCGGCAGTCTGTTTTCCACCCATCCGCCGATCGCCAAGCGCATCGAGCGCCTGACCGGTCGTCCGGCAGAGTTTGTGCAGTAGCCCAGCTTTTGGACTTGGCATTTAGCACTTGATGGCGAGGCGGGCTGATCAATGTCACGGTCAAATGCCAAGTGCTAACTGCCAACGGCTGTTTTTCATAACCTCCGTAACCCGCTTTCGCCCATTCTGCATAGTAGAATCGGCTTGATGTCGCCTGAAACTGCCAGCGCCGTCTCGCATCGCGCGGCCCAACTCGAAAATGCTCTGCGGCAGATTATTCGCGGCAAAGATGAGATCATCCGGCTCGCGGTGGTTTCGCTCCTGGCTCGCGGGCACCTCCTGATCGAAGGCGTTCCTGGCGTGGGTAAAACCACCCTCGGCCAGGCATTGGCCCGCGCTCTGGACTGCAGCTTTCAGCGGGTGCAATTCACCAGCGACATGCTGCCCTCAGATGTTTTGGGCATTTCCATCTACTCCGCCATCGAGCAGCAGTTTGAATTCAAGCGTGGCCCGGTTTTCACCAACGTGCTACTCGCCGACGAGATCAACCGCACCACACCCAAGACCCAGTCCGCCCTACTTGAGGCCATGAATGAGGGCCAGGTTACCGTCGATGCCCACTCATATCCGCTGCCGCAGCCTTTTCTGGTCATCGCAACGCAAAATCCCGTGGAACATCACGGAACTTATCCGCTGCCCGAATCGCAGCTGGATCGTTTTTTGATTCGGGCTCGCATGGGCTACCCCGGCGGCGAGGCGGAGCGCGAAATTCTGCGGTCTGAAGCTGGAAGCGCGAAATTGGAAGCCATGCAACCCGTGCTCTCCGGGGCCGATGTGCTCGAACTGCAGCAGGCCGTGACCGGAGTGCGAGTGGATGAGTCCCTGGTTGAATACGCGCTGACCATTGTTGGCAAAACCCGCGAGTCGGAGAATTTTTCTCTGGGAGTTTCGCCGCGTGGCGCTCAGATGCTCTACCGCGCCGCCCAAGCCCGAGCGTTTCTTGCGGGGCGCAATTTCTGTACGCCTGAAGATTTCAAGCCGCTGGTGGTGCCTGTATTCGCGCACCGTGTCGTGGTGAACGGCACCTACGCGTCCACTTTGAAGAAATCCGAGCAGGCCGAGCAGCTCATCACAGAAATTGTCGAGAGCACGCCGATACCCATCTGATCGTTCGAACCCCCTAAACCGGATAAGAGCGCGCTAGCTGGCTGGACTATAATTCTCCCGCCATGTCGTTCCTCCGTTATGTAATGCTTTTGTGTTTGATCCTCTGGCTGGGCGGCCTCATTTTCTTCGCCTTCGTCGTCGCTCCCGCGGCCTTCTCCGTGCTGCCGACCCGTCATCTCGCGGGAAATGTTGTGGCACGCTCAATCAGCGGACTGCATTGGATAGGGATCGTCACAGGAATCGTCTATCTGCTCAGCTCGACGATTTACGCCCGGCTTACGTCTGGCACTCTGCACGTTTTTGCAGCACGCAACGTGATCATCGTGCTGATGCTTGTGCTCACACTGATTTCGCAGTTCGGCATCATCCCGCGCATGGATGTTTTGCGCGCTTCCATTGGCGAAATCGATTCTGTCCCGCCCGACAATCCCGTTCGCATGCAGTTTGATGCTCTCCATGTTTGGTCAACTCGCATTGAAGGTGGAGTTCTGCTGCTGGGCTTCGTTGCCGCTTACCTGACCGCAAACGCCTTCACTCAGCGCTGAGTGACCTCAAGATTCGACATCGTTCTTGGGTTCTGATTTGCGTTCTGACAAAAACAGAGAAACCAGAGAGGGCACAGAGAACGCAGAGGTCGCAAAGAGAAGCCAGAATTATCTCGACAACACTCCCAGGGCATGCCTGAACATCGTTTCAAACGGCCCCTTGGCAGCCGTCGAGAGTGCTTTCTCCGCCGCGGCCCGCTGGTATCCTAGATTCATCAGCGCGGAAAGCACATCTTCTTCCACGACGCTCATCGCTGGGGCGGCCGCTGTTTCGCCAGCAATTGCGACCGGCAGCCTGTCGCGAAGTTCCAGAACCATCCGTTCCGCGGTCTTCCTGCCGACGCCAGGAATGTGGGTGAGCCTCGCGATATCGCCGCCGCGAATTGCGGCCACCATTTCGTCGGCAGCCATTCCACTAAGGACGGTGATCGCGAGCTTGGGCCCGATCCCGCTTACGCTGATCAATTTTTCGAAGAGCTGCTTTTCGGCCGGACGAAGAAACCCGTAAAGCGCAATGGAGTCGTCCCGCACGTGGGTATGGATGTGCAGGGCAACATCTGTGCCCACTGCAGGGAGATCAGAGAAAGTCGGTACGCTGATGGTGACATCGTAGCCGACGCCAGCCGTCTCAACCACCGCCTGGTTGGGATGTTTGGCAATCAAGCGTCCACGCAGATGAGCAATCATTTCTTAATTGTGCAGGCAGCACCGCGCTGGCAAGCCTGCCCTACGCAAAGCCAAGAGCTCCGGGCGAAGCAAGCTCGACAGAGAAATTAGAACAGCGAGCTCTGCCTGCGGTTGGGCGTGATTCCGAAGTGTTCATATGCGAGCTGGGTCGCGATTCGTCCTCTGGGTGTGCGGTTCAGAAAACCAATCTGCATGAGAAACGGTTCGTAGATTTCCTCGATTGCGTCCGCCTCCTCTGCCAAAGCCGCAGCTAAAGTATTCACGCCCACGGGACCACCCTGGTACTTTTCGATGATCGTTAGCAGTAGCTTGCGATCGACTTCATCAAATCCGTAGCGATCCACTTCCAGCATCTGCAGGGCCGCTTGAGCGGTCGCAAGATCAATTTTGCCTGCGCCTCTTACTTGGGCGTAGTCGCGCACCCGCCGCAGCAGCCGATTGGCTATTCTCGGAGTGCCACGCGACCGGCGTGCGAGTTCGAGAGCTCCATCATGATCGATTTCCACTCCCAGAATCTCCGCCGATCGCTCGACGATAATGAGTAAATCTTCGTGGCTGTAAAACTCCAAACGGAGCACGATACCAAAACGCGATCGCAGCGGTGAAGAAATAAGTCCGGCCCGGGTGGTCGCGCCAATAAAAGTGAATGGCTTGATATCCAGCGTGTGCGTCCGAGCTGCCGGTCCCTGCCCGATGATGATGTCGAGTTTGTAATCTTCGAGCGCAGGATAGAGGATCTCTTCCAGCGCCGGCTGCATGCGGTGGACTTCATCTACAAACAGCACCTGCTTGTCGCGGATGTTTGTAAGTATGGCGGTGAGATCGCCCTTTATTTGCAGCAAAGGCGCCGCGGTCGGCTGAAACGCCACCCCGAGTTCGTTCGCAATAATATTGGCTAAAGTGGTTTTCCCGAGTCCGGGAGGGCCATAAAGCAGAACGTGGTCCAATGCGTCGCCCCGCGACCGGGCTGCTTCAATGGCTACCGCTAGATTCTCTTTGACTTTGGGTTGGCCGATGAACTCCGCCAGCCGTTGCGGCCGCAGCTTTAATTCAAAAGACGAGTCGTCCTCGACCGACGCAGCCGAAACTAGCCGCTCACGTTGTTCAGGGATTTTGGGAGTGTTCCTGGCTGTGGCCACTGACGCGATAGTAGCAGTTCTCAGTTCTCAGTTGCCAGTCTGTAACTAGTTTCGACGTGGCAAGCGCATTGCACCCTATCGACGAAAGAGATTCTTGGCAATAAAGAAAACGTTAGCCGGACGCTCGGCTAAGCGGCGCATCAGGTAGGGATACCATTCCGTACCGAATGGAATGTAAACCCGCATGCGCCACCCATCTTTTACCAGACTTTGCTGCAAGTCCCGACGGATGCCGTAAAGCATTTGAAATTCGAACGCATCGCGCGGGATCTTCTCGCGAGTCGCGAAGGACTTGGCCTCGCGAATGATGTTTTCATCATGGGTCGCCAAGCCATGATAAATCCCGCTCTTCATCATGACCTTCATGAGCTTCACATAGTTGGCGTCTACGTCAGATTTTTTCTGAAACGCAATGTCCGGAGGTTCCTTGTAAGCGCCTTTGCACAGCCGAATGCGGATCCCGGCAGCCAGGAGTTGCTCAACGTCTGTTTCTGACCGATGCATATAGGATTGGATCACTGCACCCACGCAGCCTTGATTTGCCGGCACGCGATGCAGTTTATGCACTAGATTCAGTGTGCGCTGAATGTATGGCGAGCCTTCCATATCCACCCGCACGAAATTCTGGGGATTCATGGCGGCAGCTTTGGCCACTAGGCTGGAGACCTGATCATGAGCAAGCTTTTCGTCTACATCGAGTCCCATATGCGTAAGTTTCAGACTGATGTTGGCATTCAACTTCTGTCTGGCAATTTCATCGAGCAATTCATGGTAGATTGCGGCACTGGACCGGGCCTCGTCGGCGTTCGTAACATTCTCGCCCAGATTATCGATAGAAACGCTGCACCCCAACAGGTTGACCTTGCGGGCGGCCTGGAGCACGTCCCCAATCTGTATGCCTGCAACAAAGCGGCTGGAAAATCTCTGGCCGATGGCCGACCGCTCAGCGACGCCGCGGAGGGTACGGTTTTCGGCAAGAGAAATAAAGATCGCCCTTAGCACCGGCGACTCGCAAGAATCAACACCATGTAATTAAAGGTAACTTGCACAGAATTTTGTACCACAGTCACCCGTGGGCAAAGCTATGACGGCCATCACAAGTAAATGTGGGAGCGGCGGCATGGCGGATCAGGTGTCTTGCTGTTCGAGAAATCTCTCTGCTTCCAGCGCGGCCATGCATCCCGTGCCGGCGGCGGTAATAGCCTGGCGATAGCGCCTGTCCTGCACGTCCCCGCAGGCATAAACTCCGGCGACGCGGGTAAACACGTAATTCCTGGTCAACAGATATCCGTCCGGATCGGTGTCAAGCTGGCCGTCGAATATTTTTGCGTTAGGAATGTGGCCGATTCCCAGAAATATGGCGCTGGTCGGAAAGTCCCAAACGTCGCCGGTCTTCACATTTCGCAACTTCAGACCAGTGACTTCGTTCTTGGAAACATCGTAAACATCGTCGACCACCGTGTTGGTAAGAAAATGGATCTTGTCGTTGCGTTGTGCGCGCTCCAGCATGATTTTCGAGGCCCGAAACGTGTCGCGGCGATGGATCACCGTGACCTTCGTGGCAAAACGGGTAAGAAAAATCGCTTCCTCCATGGCGGAATCGCCGCCGCCAATCACAGTGATCTCTTTCCCGGAAAAGAAGAAACCATCGCAAGTTGCGCAAGATGACACGCCATGTCCGATCAGCAGTTGCTCGTGCGGTAATCCGAGCCAGCGGGCTGAGGCGCCGCTCGCAATAATCAGGGTACGGGCATGAACCACCTCATGACCTATGTGGAGCCGGAAGGGCCTGATGCTCAGGTCCACGCTAGTGATGTGTCCAAGCTTGTAGTCTGCGCCAAAGCGCGAGGCTTGTTTGCGCATGTTCTCAACCAGCTCCGGGCCTTGAATTCCTTCGGGAAAACCCGGGAAATTCTCCACCAGCGTAGTTAGTGAGAGCTGCCCCCCGGGCTCATGGCCTTCGATGACCAGCGGGCTAAGTTTGGCGCGTGCGGTATACAGCGCGGCTGTATGACCGGCGCAGCCTGAACCAATGATCACCACATTGCGGATGTTGTTTTCCATAAGAAAAGATTAGATTGACAGGACCGCCATTTCGCTTCAATGACTACTGCGCTTTCTTCTGCGTTTGCCTGTTCTTGTTAGTCGGCGGAACGCTTCTTTCTGATCCGTTTTTCATGCCAACCCGGGACAACTCTTCCGGCACACTCCGGCGGACGCCGAGATATCCGCGGTATTTGGCAGCGATCGCGGAGGCGCTGTGGAACAGCGGCTCATAGGCACTCTGGTCGGAGGCCGGACCCGACTCAGATGCAGTGCAGCGAGCCAGCACGATCGAAGATTTTCCATAACGCTCCAACTTGATGCGGCTCGATGGAGTGTCCGTAGCCAGCATAGCGGCGGGTGTTGTCACTGCCGAGGCGCTGTCTTCGAGCGCGATCTGCATTACGTCCTTGGGATCACGAACGCGAAATACCAGCGTTTCGACCATGCTTTTATCGTCCCGGCTAAACGAGTACTGCACAGTCGAGAAGGGAGACGACGCAGGAAAGTCGCGCCGGATACGCACCCATTCGGACGGCCCCGCATCCGATGGCAGCTGGGCGCTCTGACCGCTGACCAACAAGGTTGTACTTTGATCGGGGATCGATCGTCCGCGATCGATTTCAAAATCCTGGCTGAAAGCAGCCTTTTGGGGAATTCGGCTCAACGCCGAGGCGATATCTTGTCGCTCTTCCGGCGAAGGCGAACATACGTTCAGCACATTGAGCTTGACCGTTGCTTGTTCCTGAGTAAGGGACCCAGGGCACAGCAGCATGGCTGCGGCCAATAAGAGAGCCGTTTTCGAAACCAGTTCACGATTGAGTAGCACAGGGCATTCTAGCAGGACTCTGAAGCTACCTTCGGAACTCCTGCAGCCGCTGTTCCGGCGCGGCATCTATAATTCAGTAACACCATGGCAGTTTCCTATTCCCAGTTCCGCACCCGGCTTTCCCAGGCAGGTTTGCTGCCTGCCAGCAAACTCGCACTGATTGCATGGTACTTGCTGTTTCTGGATCTTCTGCTGTTTATGGTGGAGAAGCTTTTCGGCTTTTTCAAGATTTCCTGGAGTCAGGGTTTGGACGGCTGGGTCAGGTTTCTCAGCTTCGCGGTTATCGTTCTTTTTGCCATTTTGGCAATTCGATGGACCAAGGCGAAGCTGCTCTGGCGACTGCGGAACCGGCTGATTGTTACCTATGTCTTCATCGGCATAATTCCGGTTGTGTTATTGGCCGTTCTGGCGCTGGTCTCTTTCTACTTGTTCGCCGGTCAATTTGCTACCTTCATCCTCACTACGGGCTTGAGTTCGGAATTGAAAAGCGTGGAGGCGGCCAACCTGGCAAGTTCCCACCATATAGCCGCGGAAGTGGAGCGCGGCCCGAACAGCACCGCCTTGCTCGAGAGCTTGCGTCGAACCAATAAGGCTTGGGCTCACCGCCAACTTTGCGTTTGGCTGGATAAAAAATTGATTCTCAACAGCGATCCTAATCCCGAGAACGTTTTGGCACCGATGCTTCCCTCCTATTTGAAAACTTCATTTGCCGGAGTTGTTCGCGATCACAACAACCTTTTTCTTCGTGCTGTGCAGACCGTCCCGGTAGGCGGCAAAGAACTGACTGTGCTCTCCAGCAAGCCGGTTGACCAGCAAATGTTGCAAGCGCTGGCCACAAACCTTGGGCAGGTCACGTTGTATGCGACAGGGTTGAGTCTCAAGAAAACTAATGAGTCTCAGCCCAAGCAAGGCACCAGAGTGATTGTCGAAAGGCCAGAAGGAGAATATGTTCTCGATCTGAGCAAGCTCGGGCCGCCGACTTACAGTGTCGGCTCGTTGCCGCCCGCGGTCCGTAGCCTGGATCGCCAAGTCACATTTCCGACCACCGTATCGGTCGTAGACTGGCCGACGGGCGATACCTCGAGCCCCGCTGCAATCGTTGTCCAGACTCGCATTTCCAAGCTGTACGATCGCTTGTTCGAGGCCCTCGGATATTTGGCTCCGGCCATTGAAGTCTTCTTGCTGTTCGTTTTCATCGTCTTCTGCATCATCGAAGTTATTGCCCTCATCATTGGAACGCGTCTTACTCGCACCGTAACGAGCGCGGTGGCGCAACTTTATGACGCCACCAAACATGTCAATCGCGCTGACTTCAGCCACCGCATTTCGGTGAGGTCGAACGACCAGATCGCAACGCTGGCAAATTCCTTCAACTCCATGACTGCGTCTCTGGAAAAACTGATCGAGGAGCAGAAAGAGAAGCAGCGCCTCGAGAACGAATTAGTGATTGCGCAGGAAGTTCAATCTCAGCTCTTTCCGAAGGAGATTTCGCAGCTCTCAAGCCTTGAAGTGCATGGATTTTGTCGGCCGGCACGGACGGTGAGCGGCGACTATTACGACTTCCTGAACCTTGAGTCAGACAAGCTGGTGCTGGCCGTCGGCGACATCAGTGGGAAGGGAATTTCAGCGGCCTTGATGATGGCCACAATCCACTCGGCCGTGCGTGCCTATAGCCTGCAGGACATCCCGGCGTTGCGCGAACCGATCGCAGTGGGTGCGGTTCCAGAGGTAAGCACGATACTGGTTCCCGACTCCCAACACCCGGAAGTCTCCCCCGCCGCATTGCTCGCACTCTTAAACCATCAACTTTACGAAAGCACTCCGCAGGAAAAGTACGCTACTTTATTTCTTGGAATTTATCACGGCGCCAGTCACCAGCTCACCTACAGCAATGGCGGACACTTGCCCCCCATCATCATCGGCGACGATGGCGCAATTCGGCGGTTGGAGTGTGGCGGCACCGTGGTCGGGCTTTTTGACCAGATGACCTACGAAGAAGCCTCAGTTCCGCTGCGTTCGGGAGAGATTTTCCTGGCCTACAGCGACGGGGTTACGGAGCCGGAAAATGACTTCGGCGAGTTCGGAGAAAGAAGACTTGTCGACCTCGTTCGCGAAAACCGCGACTTGCCGTTAGCCCGCATCAGTGAGATCGTGACGGTTGCAGTGGATGACTGGATTGGCGCGAACGAGCAGCCAGACGACGTCACGCTAGTGCTGGCCAGGGCAAGATAACGGACATTCGGGCTGCGAAGTCGCCTACCTTGTCTTGGGTAGAACAGCAATCCGCCCCGTCACCTGCTGCCCCTTTTCCATTCCACCAATGACTACCAGTCCTTCCGGCGTAACCAGCAAACCGCGATGGTCCATGGTGGGATCGGGCGTGTTTTCGCTAAGCATTTCCCACTTGCCGCTGCGCAGGTTAAAGGCGAAGGTGAACGGTGCGGGCTCGGCGGGTTTGCCATCGTAACCCGTACCGTTGTAGTCATGAGGACTGTCGGAGCCGCCGGCGAAGTAAACTGCCCCATCCTTTTCCGATGCGCCCGCAGCAATGCGAAAGCGAGCGTTGCCGGGATGGTTGGGCAACTTGCTCCACTCAATTCTGCCGGGATTATGGTGGTCGATTCGTCCTGCCCAGCATTCGTCGGAGGCTACAAATCTTGGCCCTTGTCCGGCGTCATTTGTGCGCGCTCCATCGACATAAATGATGATGTCACCGGCTATGCCTCCTGCATGCCCGAATACCGGGGGCCCCGGCATCGGAGTCGCCTTCGACCACGTCGCTTTCTCCAGGTCATACAACTGAACATCGGAAATTATGCGCCCGTTGGTTCTACCCCCAACCAAATAGATATAACGCTCGCGATACACCCCAATGACAGCATCACCTACTGCAATTGGGATATCGGGAAGTCGCACCCAGCGATCCTTGCTCGGTTCATAGAAATTCCCGTCAGGAACGGCCATTCCCCCGCCTTGAAACAAAACATAGCCACCAAACAGAAACAGGCGCCCGGTCGCACCTACCGCCATGGCTCCAATGCGGCCTGCAGTTCCCGGCACAGAATGGATAGTCCGCACTTTGGCAGATCCCGCATCTACCTCGTAGCCGGCATTGGTCACGGCATTCCACGTTTTCTTCGGACCTATTCCCATCAGGGAGAAAAGTTGAAATTGCCCATGGAGCTTAAGAATGGCAACGGCGTTGTTGGAAACCGGTTCCGGCAGAGGCTCGACCCCGGATGGCGATGCGAGAACTATCTGCACTGCAAGCGTAAGCGGTGCTAGCCGCCTTAGGCTACGTTTCATGACAGAAAAGGCTCGATCTTGCTCCAAGGTATCACGCAGGTGGCCGGGCCACGCAAAACAGGGCAAGCAAATGGGAAATTACGCGTGCTGTGCAGCCAGTTACAATGCTGGCGTGGAACTGCCCCAGGGCAAGCGCGTTTTGCATGGGAGCGTGCTGGTAATCTCGTTGCTTATCTCTTTGGGATTCTGGCACTGGACTGTGTACATCCTCGCACCCGCGAACACCGCGACCATCTTGGCCGCGCACCGGCCTATCGGTAATAACTCCGATCTATATCCTCGGTGGTTTGGCGCTCGGGAGCTTTTTCTGCACCGGCGCGACCCTTACGGCGCAGAGGTGACGCGTGAGATTCAAATCGGCTTTTATGGTCGCCCCTTGAATCCCGGGAATCCTTCCGACCCGACTGCCCAGGAGTCCTTTGTTTATCCCTTATATGCGGCCTTTTTGCTGGCGCCGACCGTAAAACTGCCCTTTTCGGCGGTGGCAGTCTTTTTCCGCTGGTTTCTCTTAGCAGCTGTGGCCGCTACCGTCCCGCTTTGGATGTATGCCATTCGTATCCCTGCAAGATGGCCGATTATCGTATCGGGCATGCTGCTTGCGACCAGCAGCTCGCCGGCCGTGGCGGAGTATTTCCAACAGAATCTGGCAGCTTTAGTTGTTCTCTTCCTGGCGGGAGCGGCTGCGGCAATCGTCGCTCGCCGACTAGGGCTGGCCGGAGTGCTTCTTGCGCTCTCCACAGTGAAACCAGATACTTCTGGCCTGGTGGTGTTGTGGCTTCTGGCCTGGTCAATAACCAGCAGGCAGCGGCGGGCCCTGCTTTGGTGGTTTGCTGGCAGCCTCGGGTTGTTGGTCGCTGCGGCCGAGGTCTGTTCTCCTCATTGGATTGGCCGCTTTATCTCGGCAGTCCGAGCATATCCTTCATATGGAACTGACCCGTCGATCATCCAGGTACTGTTTCCCGCCTCCATAGCCGCGGTGATCACATTCGCAGTCGTCCTTTACGTTGCCATCGTGTGCTGGAAATGGAGAAATGCCGCGGCCGGCTCTGAGTACTTTGCCTGGGCGGTCGCGCTGGTGGGAACGACAACGCTCGTAATTCTGCCAAAATTGGCGGCATACAATGCTCTATTGCTGGTTCCGGCATTCCTCGTTCTGATTAGCCAATATGGAACGTCATCCAAAGATGTTATTTTCAGCCGCGGCATGATCAAAGCAGCCTTCGCCTGCCAGCTTTGGCAATGGCTTGCAGCTGGGCTGCTCTCTCTGGCTTCGCTTGTGCTTCCACCTGTGTGGATTCGTACCGCAGCGCATGTCCCTGACTATACCTCGCTGGCTTTGTGGCCTATTACATTGCTGGCACTCACAGTT
Organism: Terriglobales bacterium; assembly: GCA_035624215.1. Taxonomy (GTDB): domain Bacteria; phylum Acidobacteriota; class Terriglobia; order Terriglobales; family Acidobacteriaceae; genus JAFAGX01. The sequence continues at coordinate 28,162 of DASPRY010000106.1, read as the reverse complement.
GTTTCGCCCCGACCTGTCAAGAACTGAATTGCACTGGAAAATTAATGAGTGTTTTAATGCCAACGTGAAATCTGAGTTCCCGTTCGGACGTGAATTCCTGGTTTTCAGCGCTTGCTTGCTGGTCTGTTTCGGTGTGTGGCGCTGGGCGGAGTGCATTCTCGTGCCTGCCAACACGTTAGCCGCCCAATCAAAAGGAATCCCGATCGGAAACAATTCAGACCTATACCCCAGATGGTTTGGGGCTCGCGAATTATTGCTCCATCACCGTGATCCTTACAGTGCGGAGGTGACGCGAGGCATTCAACGCGGCTTCTACGGGCGTGAGCTCGATCCCGACAGGCTTGACGATCCCACTGATCAGGTCGCCTTCGCATACCCGGTGTACGTGGTGTTTTTACTTGCTCCAACACTCGAATTCTCCTTTGCGACGGTGCAAACAATATCGGCCTGGCTGCTGCTGTTCGGCATTGCAGCCAGCGTGCCTGCGTGGATGTATGCCATGGGATTCCGAACGAAAACGGCGCTGGTATTCGCGGGGATGGTTTTGGCCATAAGCACCTATCCGGCTGTCCTGGAATTCCATATGCAGAACCTCGCGGCGCTGGTAGCCATTTTGTTGGCTTTCGCAGCAGCAGCGGCAGCGCGAAATTACTTGTTCTTCAGCGGTCTTCTTCTGGCCTTTTCGAGCATCAAGCCTCAGTTCTCGGCCCTGTTTATCTTGTGTTTTCTGCTGTGGACGACCGGGAATTGGCAAAAACGCAAGCGCCTGGTTCTGAGTTTTACTGCAACAATGTGCGCCTTGATGGTTGCAGGACAAATTGTGCTTCCGCACTGGATAGCGGAGTTTGTGGGCGCCATTCGTGCCTACACAAGTTATGCGACCGATCCATCAATTCTGCGCTTTGTCTTCGGACCGATCCTGTCCCGAGTGGCTGGGGTTGCGCTTTGCATTGTGGTGGTCCTGGTGACTCTTCGGTACAGGGCCTGCCCGGCGGGCTCGACAAATTTCGGCTGGCTACTGGCTTGGGCTGCGAGCGTGACGGTGACCATCCTTCCAGTTACCGTCTACAACCAGGTTCTGCTCGTACCGCCGCTTCTGGCGCTGCTGCAACCGGCCAAAAGTTCCAGCTTGCTCCCGCGGGCACTTGCCAGGGGAACTTGCATCTGCCTTGCCTGGCAATGGATCACCGCGGTGATCCTCGCGATCTGCTCGCTGTTCATTTCACCTGCCCAATTGCTGTTCCTGGCGAAAGTTCCGGTGTGGACCCTGATCGCTTTGCCGCCTCTCACCCTTCTTGCCATTGCTGCCAGCACGATTTCCCTTCGGTTCGCTACCCCTGTTCAATAAATCCTTGCCGTACTGCATGAATGAAATCGGTATGGGCCGGAGCAAACCCGGCGGCGCGCATCTGTGCAGCAATCTGCCCACGATGATAGGCAGAGTGCAAAATGACGTGCATCATGATGTCCTGCGTCTGACTGGTCCAGGCTTCACCCTGGCTGTTCCTGTAAGTGACCGAATGGGCGAGTTCGCTCTCCTTCATTGACCCCAAGTACGTCTGCCACAGCTTGGCTAATTCCTCAACCTCGGATTTGCAGTTCTGCAAGCTGAAATCGGGCCATACCGGATGAGTTTGCTTCAGTGAGCGCAGACGCTCCAGCCACAACCTCTCGGCAGAACCGATATGGGCCAGGAGTTTCAGTGACCGTTCACTGGAAAGCTCTGGTTTCTGCAAAGCGTTTAAAATCTCGCGATTCGCCCAATCGTCGTAGCGGAAAAGGCGCCGAATATACGAGAGGCTCGTCATCGATTCTGAGCTAAACGTTCGAAGAATACTGTAAGTCTGTTTTATTCACTTCAGCAACTCACGACCATACGCCGGAAACTTTGTGTCAAAACTGGATAAGAAAATCTTTGCTTAAACCGGCAACTTGGAACGCGCTGCCGGGTTATCTGTATTGTTGTTCAGATTGCTTTCGGAGAGATAACCCCTTGCGGATACGTACCAGAATTTCTTCTGTAGTCGCTCTCGCCTTGGGAATTCTCCTACTTGCGGGTTGCCCACCGCGAGAGAGCATTGCCAGAATAGATCGTGATCCCGGCCGCTATCTCGGGCGGGAGGTGACTATCGCGGGGCGAGTGGTCGACTCTTATGGCGCCATGGGACGTGGGGCGTTCCTGCTCGACGATGGGACAGGGACAATGTGGGTGTTCGCCGGAAACTACGGAGTTCCCGGCGGGGGCGCCAAAGTTGCCGTGACCGGCTACGTCGAACAAGGTTTCACGATGGGCGGACGGAACTTTGCGACCATTTTGCGCGAGACCGAAAGGCGGCATTAATCCTCATCGCTGAATGCCGGATCACGCAGACGAAATTCTCCGCTTGCCTCGCGAACCACGTCTTGCTCTGCCACGTTGTAAATCTGTTCTGGTACCATCCTGTCAGCGTTGCTAACATCTGGCCACAAAACATAATCCGTTTTCGCCAGAGCCACAGAGGGTGTGCTAAATGCCACTCACTTCGACCGATTGGATTGTGATCGCCGCCTATTTGCTGATCAATCTTCTGATCAGCATTTACTACCGGCGCCGAGCCAGTGGAAATACCGAAGAATTCTTTATCTCAGGCCGCGATGTCTCCTGGTGGCTGGCTGGCACATCCATGGTCGCGACCACCTTTGCCGCTGATACGCCTCTTCTGGTGTCCGGCCTGGTTGCCAAGTCCGGCGTTGCCGGAAACTGGATCTGGTGGGGGCTGTGCGTCGGCGGCATGTTGACCGTGTTCTTCTTCGCCCGCTATTGGCGGCGTGCCGAAATCCTGACCGACGTTCAGTTCGTCGAAATTCGTTACGGAGGCAAACCGGCTGCTTTTTTACGGGGTTTCAAAGCCGTTTATCTCGGGCTTTTCATGAACTGCTTCATCTTGGGCTGGGTGACGCAGGCCATGATCAACATCATCACCGTTCTGCTGGGTCCTGCCATCGCCGAAGGACGCGTGCTGCGGTTCGCCGGTTTTCACTACGCGTTGGGAAACCCGCATACCACCTCCCTCTTGATCTGCATCTTCATCATTATTCCCTTCACGGGGCTTTATACATTTATCGGCGGACTCTGGGGCGTCCTCGTCACCGACCTGTTTCAGTTCGTTTTAAAGATGGCGATGATCATTGCTCTGGCTTGGGTGGCTGTGGCCAAGCTTGGGGGCATGGATGCGCTGCAGGTGCGCCTGCAGACAGTTGAGAACAATATGCGTTCAACAGGCGTGCAGATAGGTAATCCAGTTGCTTTCCTACCCGACTTCCACATGGGCTTCATGAGCAACGCGCTCTGGACCCTACCGGTGCTGACGTTCTTCGTCTACCTCTGCATGCAGTGGTGGTTAGCCTGGTACCCGGGAGCCGAGCCGGGCGGCGGCGGTTACGTTGCGCAACGAATGTTCAGTGCCAAGGACGAAAAAAATTCCCTTGGGGCGACGCTCTGGTTCAACATCGCACATTATGCACTACGGCCTTGGCCATGGATCATCACTGGGCTGGTCGCCATTGCTGTGTACTCGCCAAATGGCGGAATTCATCCAAATACCGCCTTCGCTCAGAATCCCGAACAGGGCTATGTAATGGTGCTGCGTGATTACCTGCCTCCTGCACTGCGCGGGCTCATGGTCGCGGCATTTCTGGCAGCTTTCATGTCTACCGTCGGAACGCAATTAAATTGGGGAGCCTCGTATTTGGTAAACGATCTTTACAAGCGCTTCCTGGTGCGCCATTCGACCGAGAAGCACTACGTTCGGATCAGCAAACTTTTCACCGTGCTTCTTGTGCTCGCCAGCGGCTACACCGCCATGCAATTGACCTCGATCAAGCAGGGATGGGATCTGGTGTTGAACATCGGTTTCGGGACGGGGGCGGTCTACATCCTGCGCTGGTATTGGTGGCGCATTAACGCGTGGAGCGAGATTTCCGCCATGATCGCTGCCGCGGTGATGACGTTCGCGCTCCACCATGTGCAGTTCACCGGCAACAACGCAGTCGTATATGCAAAAAGCGCTCTGATTACCGGTGGCGTCACGACATTGGTTTGGATCGTCACCACGTTCGCAACCAGCCCTGAATCAGAGAAGACACTGCTGAGTTTCTACCGCCGCGTGCACCCCACGGTGTATGGATGGAAGCACGTCGCCAGGCTCGTACCGGAGTTGCCGGAAATCCGCGACCTCAGCAGCAATGCCTTTGATTGGGTCATGGGCGTCATCCTGGTTTACGGATGCTTGTTCGGCATCGGCAAACTGGTTTTCCAGCAGTGGCTCTGGGGCATCTTGCTGTTGCTCATCGCAGGGCTCGCCGGTTATCTGATCTTCTGGGACCTTTCGCGCCGCGGTTGGGCAACCTTATCCGGAACTGAAGCCGCGATGTCGTCGCCGCGCACGGCCCAAGCGGATTAGACGCCCTTAAAGGCAAGACTCGCGATGTCGAACGGACCGTCTCTTTGCGGTCATCGCGTGATTTGATTGGCCGGCTGATCCTCTGCTGGCATCCTCCTGAGATCAAGCATCACACTTCCAAATAGTGGATAATAGACGGAATCAGTAGCATTCGAACCAAGGCTGATAAGGCGAGACTTCTTCTCAAAGCTCTCGTCCTAAGGAGATGTGTTCCACATTGTGTGGCATAACCGGCTTTACCCATAAAAACTGGATTCCTGCTCCCGAGCGCATCCGCAGCGCCGCGGCCACGCTGATCCATCGCGGGCCGGATCAGCAGGGTGTCTTTGAATCGAAAGTTGTTTCGCTGGGTGCTACCCGGCTCAAAATTATCGATCTCGGCTCCGGAGATCAACCGATCACCACCGCCGGAACCACCATCGTCTTCAACGGTGAAATCTACAATCACCTCGAACTGCGCCATGAACTGGAAAAGCTCGGCCACCGCTTTCTCACCCAGTGTGACACGGAAACCGTTCTGCACGCCTTTCTTGAGTGGGATACCGAATGTTTCTCTCGTCTGCGGGGAATGTTTGCCATTGCGCTGTGGACTGAGTCAGACAGGCGTCTGGTGCTCGTCCGCGATCGCATGGGCATCAAGCCGCTTTTTTTCGCGCGCAGCGGCGAAGATTTGTTCTTCGGCTCCGAGCTGAAAGCCATTTTTGTTCATCCTGAAATCGATCGCCGTCTCAGCCTGGAGGGCCTTGATTGCTATCTTTCCATGAATTACGTGCCCTGTCCGTGGACGCTGGTAGAAGGTATCGAAAAGGTTCCTCCCGGTCAGTGGCTGGAGTGGCGGAACGGACAGGTATCGAGAAACACTTATTGGACTCTCCCCACACCCGTACCGCGCGATCGTACTTTAGAAGACGCAAAAGACGAACTTGATGGTCTGCTCCGGCAATCCATTCGCGAACACCTCATCTCAGATGTTCCGCTCGGCATGTGGCTCAGCGGCGGTATTGACTCCTCGACTATTTTGCATTATGCCGCCACCGAATCCAGTGCGCCGCTGAAGACTTTTTCGATTTCGTTTCGTGGCCGTAGTTTCGATGAGAGCGAATACATTCAGCGGGTCGTCAATCACTACGGCACCGAGCATGAACAGCTCGACCTGAATCCTGAGTCTGATCTCGAAAGCGCGATCGAGGAGTTCGCTTATTATTCTGACGAGCCCAGCGCTGATGCCGGAGCTCTTCCGGTCTGGTTTCTGTCCAAGCTAAGCAAGACGAGAACAACCGTGAGCCTTAGCGGCGAAGGCGCCGACGAGATCTTTGCCGGGTATCTGACGCATCGCGCTAACCAACTCGCGGCGCCGATCCGGCGGCTGCCGCGCCCGTTGCTTCGGCTAGGATTGAATTGCTTCCGCCAGTGGCCGGTATCCGATGAAAAGATTGGCTTCGAATATAAAGCGACGCGCTTTCTGGAAGGCTCCCTCATGCCTCCGGAACGGGCGCATGTACACTGGAACGGCACTTTCTCCGATGCCGAGCGGCTTCATCTGCTGGAGCATCGACTTCCTGGTGCGCTTCATCGCACCTTACACGAGTTGCGCAGCCGGATCCGCACCAGCGATGATGATCTTTCTCCCTATCTTTGGTTTGACCAGAAATATTTTCTGCCGGACGACATTTTGACTAAGACCGACCGCATGAGCATGGCTCATTCGCTCGAGGTTCGTCCGCCTTTCCTGGATCATCGCATTGTGGAGTTCAGCGCCTCTTTGCCTGCATCGCTGAAAATTCGCGGCTCGCGGCAGAAGGTTCTTTTGAAGGAGCTAATGAAGGAGAATCTGCCGGCTTCGACGTTGAACCGGAAGAAAGTCGGATTCGATATTCCTGCCCACGACTGGCTGCGAGGCCCACTGCGTTCACTGCTCGTGGATACGTTACCAGCTGGAGCGTCGGAGTACGCGGAATTGTTCCGTCCCGCGGCGATCAAGGGGTATGTACAGCAACACTTGGAGAGGCGCGCAAATCTTGGATATCACCTATGGGGATTGATGGTCCTGTTTCTCTGGATGAAAAAATGGCGGATTCACATTGCGTCCGCCGCTTCGAAGGAGCTGGCCCGGGCAAGAACTGGTACGTACATTTAGCTGTCCTGCTGGTGGCAGCGGCGGTTTATCTGGGCAGCATCGTTTCTCCCCCTTCTCTCATGGACGACGTTGACGCCGTGCAAGCACAAATTGCGCGCAACATGCTGGCGTCGAGTGACTGGGTCACAGCTCGTCTTGATGGTGTCGTCTACCTGGAAAAAGCCCCGCTGGTTTACTGGATCATCGCAGCCAGCTATGCCGTATTCGGCGTTCACGATTGGGCCGCCCGCATTCCAATCGCTCTATCGGCCATGGCCCTCAGCTGCGTCACAGCTGCATTCGGAATCTGGGCTTTTGGACGGCGCGCAGGACTTTATGCGGGGTTATGTATGGCAACCTGCATCGGCTTATTTCTTTTCACCCGCATCCTCATCCCTGACGTAATGCTCACCTTGACCGTGGCCGTGGCCATGTGGGCATTCCTGCGTGCCCTGGACGAGCAAGAGCCCCATCCCAGGTTCTGGGCGGCGGTGTTGGCACTGAATCTCGGCTTGGGACTCTTGCTGAAGAGCTTGATTGGCATCGTCTTCCCGATTGCCGCAGGCTTGCTCTATCTCCATGCGACGGGTCAGCTCTTCTTGAGACACGCCTGGAAGCGGCTTCATCCTTTCAGTGGGCTACTGATCGTGCTCGCCGTCGCAGTTCCTTGGCACGTTCTAGCGACCTTGCGGAATCCTCCGTACTTCGCTTTCACGCTGCACAGCGGACCCGGCCAATACCATGGATTTTTATGGTTCTTTTTTGTCAATGAGCAGCTTTTGCGTTTTCTGAATCTGCGTTATCCGCGCGACTACGATACCGTCCCGCGGCTTTATTTTTGGCTTTTTCACCTGCTGTGGCTCTTTCCCTGGAGTGTCTACCTGCCAGCTATTGCCAGGCTCTCATTCAAACCGGCCAATCGGGCTGGACGCACCCGATTGCTGGTGCTTTGTTGGGCTGGCTTTATCCTGGTTTTTTTCACGTTCTCTACAACCCAGGAATACTATTCAATGCCGGCTTATCCCGCGCTGGCCTTGCTACTGGGGTCAGCCATGGTGAGCGATGGCAATTGGATCCGGCGTGGCACCGCTATACTGTCGGTCGTTGCGGCAATCGCAGCCACCGCCGCCATCAGCATCGCGATTCTGAGCCGCACATATCCGGCGAGTGGCGAGATCTACTCAGCTCTCACCCAACACCCGAAAGCCTACAAATTGTCGCTGGGGCACATGGAGGACCTCACGCTTGCATCGTTTGCATATTTGCGATTTCCACTTGTGCTTGCCGCGCTGGCTTTTCTTGTCGGTGCAGCAGGAACTTTCAAAGCCGGTACGCAACGTGCCGTTCTCGCAGCGACGGTGATGATGGTGCTGTTCTTGCACGCGGCCAGACTAGCCATGATAACCTTCGATCCCTATCTGTCTTCGCGGCCCCTCGCCGAGGCGCTCCAGAAATCCTCGCCCGGAACGCTAATCGTGGATCACCATTACTACACATTTTCTTCAATTTTTTTCTATACGAACCGTTCAGCGCTGCTGCTCAATGGCCGCTTTATGAATCTGGAGTATGGCGCCTATGCTCCGGGTGTACCGGATGTGTTTATCGATGATGCGCAATTCAAGGCCCTTTGGCTGCAGCCTCAGCGTGCCTATATAGTGGCCAAGCAAGCGGACTTACCGCGGTTCGCCAGTCTTGTCGGAAATCCGCAACTTTTCACTGTCGCTAGCAGTGGAGGCAAAGTAGTGTTGACGAACCATGCTCTCGCGAATCTTGCGCGCGGTGGGTTTTAAGCGACGCCACACTCGTCGCTTCTGCTAGCCTTGCGATAGAATGCTAAGTGCAATTAGCAGCAATAACCGGAAGACGAAATACCGAGATCCGCATGACCTCATCTCAAGCGGCACTGTGAAAGAGCGACGAACGCATTCCCAGGATCATCGAATTAGATCGGCAAGGAGGGACAATGAGGATTGCTGTGCTGGGCGGTGACGGGTACTGTGGGTGGGCCACTGCCCTCTACCTCTCCAACAAGGGACATTCAGTTGCCCTGGTAGACAATTTCATTCGCCGTCAATGGGATCATGAGATCGGGGCGCAAACTTTGACGCCCATTCGTCCCCTCGCCGACCGTCTGAAAACCTGGCAGGAACTCACGGGAAGACAGATCGAGCTCTTCATCGGCGACGTAATGGATTACGACTTCCTTTCTTCCGCCCTCAAGGGGTTCACGCCCGATGCCGTTGTGCATTTTGCCGAACAGCGAGCCGCTCCATATTCCATGATCGACCGCAAACATGCGGTCTTCACGCAGGTGAATAATGTAGTGGGAACCTTGAACCTGCTTTTTGCCTTGCGGGAATTTGCCCCCGATTGCCACTTGATTAAATTGGGCACCATGGGCGAATACGGCACTCCCAATATTGATATCGAAGAAGGCTACATCACTATCGAACACAATGGCCGCAAGGATGTGCTTCCCTATCCCAAACAGCCAGGATCTTTTTATCACCTGTCGAAAGTTCATGACAGCCACAACATCATGTTTACCTGCAAGATTTGGGGATTGCGCGCTACAGATCTGAACCAGGGTGTAGTTTACGGAACCATGACCGACGAAGTAGCCATGGACGAAGCCTTAATCAACCGATTCGATTACGACGAGATTTTCGGTACAGTTCTAAATCGGTTTTGCGTGCAGGCGGCGATTGGCATGCCCCTCACCGTCTACGGTAAGGGCGGACAAACCCGAGGTTTTCTCGATATTCGGGACACCGTGCGCTGCGTTGAGATCGCCTGCCTCAATCCTGCCAATAAAGGCGAGTTTCGCGTGTTCAATCAGTTCACCGAACAGTTTTCAGTGTTGGACCTGGCGCACATGGTGCAAACCGCCGGGAAAAAACTCGGACTGCGCGTCGAGGTCAATCACATTCCAGACCCGAGGGTGGAAGCCGAGGAGCATTACTACAATGCCCGCCACTCAAAGCTGATCGAGCTCGGCCTGTCGCCGCATCTACTCTCGGATTCGCTGCTTGACTCGCTGATGAACATTGCGATGCGATATCGTGACCGTGTCGATACGGCCATGATGATGCCAAAGGTCAACTGGCGGCAGGCGCGAAATGATCGGTACTTGCAGTCGGCCAAGCTTCGGACAATGCAGCCGGGGGAGACAGATCTGGAGGTCGTGGAAACCAACTCCGGGAAGCGCAACGGAGGTCGCCGTACCGCAGCCCAGTCTAAGCGGGAAGTTGCGTACAGCAAGGGTTAGAAGTTAGCTTTTGCTATTCTTTTGCAGCGTTGGCCGAGGCTGGCACCAGCACGCCATCGCGAATGTAATACTGCCCGCCGCGCCACCGGACACTATTCCGCCCAAAGCTGATCAGCCAAATGCAGAAGGCCATCGCATCCCAGAGCGGGATCAGCCACAGTTTCTTCCAAAGTGCTGGCCCTTTGAGACCGTTGACCCCAATAATCCAACTCATCGCGATACGCAAGGCGAGATACGTACCGAGATACCCGAACGTCACGCCCAAGGTGGGGTGCGATGCTACCGCCGCCAGCGACCACGGTAGCCCCTGGGTAAGTAGCAGACCAAGATGACCCCAGGGCCGCATGTGCCGCATCACCACCACCCAGCGCATCCGCTTATGAAGAAGGTCGGGCATAGATTCATAATCGGCAACGGTCTGGATGGTATAGGGCAAAAGCTCAACTGCGTACCCCTGCTCCGCGATCAGCCTGCCGACTAGTAGGTCGTCACCGGGGCGGTTCTCGATCGCGCGATATCCACCAAAACCCGCAAGGCGCGTGCGCGTAGTGGCAATGGTAGTGCCGAGGGCGAACTTAACACCATCGAGTTGCCGCGCCACTAGAATCCCGGGATAAAAATCAGAAACCATGCCGATGGTCTGGAGACTCTGTGCCAGCGACTTTTCTTCGATGGGCACATACAAGCAGGTCACCGCGCCTACTTTGGGATCGACCAGCGGCTGAACCATCGTCCGCAAGTAATCGGGACGTGCCCGGACATCGCTATCGCTGATGACGACCACCTCATGTTGCGCCTCACTGACCAGCCGCGCCAGCTTCGCTACTTTGTCGTTGGGAGCGTTGCTGCCACTGCCGAATAGCACGCGAATCCGCCGCTGCGGAAAATTACGCGCCAGCTGCTCAAGAACTGGAACTGCCGGATCATCTTTGTCGCCGACGCAGAACAGCAGCTCGTAATCGGGATAGTCCTGACGGCAGAAACTAGCAAAGTTTTCATAAGCATCCGGATCAATGCCCCGAATCGGCTTCAGATTGCTGACTGCGGGTGTGAAGGCGGGAGTTCCCGATTGTTTGGTTTTTGCGCCCTGGAAAAACCGCCAGGAACTGTACAGAGCTATCAAGTAATAGATGAATGGAAAGGTGGCAACTACAAGAACAACCATCCCTGGAACCGTTGCTGTCATCCAGTGCCAAGATTAAACATGTGTGCCACCAGTGTCAAAGCGCAGCCTCGGAATACAACGCGGTATGTCGCATAAAGACGTCACAAAAACGACCTTTAAGTCCGGGTCTAAAAGGTCACACGCGCCCCTATTTGCGCCGCAAAAGGGATTCCGACGGTCGTGCCGGGTCCGAAAAAGTCTCCCAGCCCACCGGCTGGTATCGCCAACTGTTGCAAGCTGGTGACCGGTTTAGTTGCGGTGCAGGCCGCGTTCGTGCAAATGGCTGTCACATTTCCTGATTGCTGATCGGCTAACGGGACCGGTAAGTCCGCCACGTTGGCAATATAGTTCGCACCGGGGTTGTTACGGTTAAACAGATTGAAGAATTCAATGAACGGAACGACGGACCAACGCTCATGAAAGTCAAAAGGCCGACTCACGCGAAGATCGAACTGAACGTATGGGGTTCCGCGGAATTCGTCCAAACTGGTTGGCACGCCGTTGACGGAGATGCGCTGACTGTTGTCCTCCGTTGTGATGGTGATCGGGCGGGCGCTTTCCGCCTGCGTCAAACTCGTCAGGTCGAATCCGCCGGGCAGACGCAGAATACCGGCAAGAACAAAGCGGTGTGTGACATTTTCGCCCGACGGCCCGTAGTCTCCCGGCCCGAAGGGATTTAGCGGATTACAAACCCCGTTCACATAATCAAAAAGTTCGCCAAGCACGCAGCCCCAGGTCTCTGCTCGTGACAGCGTGTAGTTCGTGATCAAACTCAACCGCCGCGAAACATTGCCTTGCAGATGCAGCATCAGCGCGTTGTAGCTGGACCGGTTGTCGGACTTAAACAAGTTCAGATTGGGCACCACACTGGCCTGATCGGCTGCATAATTGGGATCGAATGTGGGAATTAGGGGAGTGAAAAGATTCACACCACTGGTGTAGCTGTAAGCCCGGTAACCGTGATTTCCTTCTTCATGGGTGTAATCAGCACTCAAGATCCAGTTCCGGGCAAATGCGTGTTGCACTCCGGCGGTCGTATGGATGTTGTAAGGAGTCTTATAATTGGAAGCAATCAAATTGCCGCTTGCGCCAGCGCCACCGGTGATGCATCCGGGTCCGACCAGCGGATAACTTCCTGGAACATTAACGAAGCTGCATGACCCCGCGGGCCGGTTCACTGCCTGAAACGCAGTCGCCCATCCGTTTTGTGCAAGGTCGTTATAGAACATCCCAAAGCCGGCGCGGATGACAGTTCGGCCGCTAATCCCCGGAGCATATGCGATGCCCAGCCGCGGCCCGATTTGTGCGCGGTAGTCCTGGGGTGCGCCCTGCTGCAAAGAAATTCCCAGAGCCTGCAATGTGAGATACGCGGGGTTCTGCAGTTGACTGCGGCCGGCCCCCTCGAACAATCCGAAGCTCGTCTGATAGCGCAAACCATAGTTGAGGGTGAAACGAGGCGTCAGCCGCCAGGAATCCTCGCCATAAAAAGCCAGCCGCTGTACGTCTTGCGAGAAAGGTCCGCCGAGGTTAGAAGTTGAGGCCCCGGCCTGCATATCCGCCGTGAACACCGACGTCGGTTGGCTCAGATAATAGGTCGGGTTCTGCAGGAACTGATAGAGTGTTTCCGTGTTGCCCGGGAATGCTCCACTGAGCACCGGTTCATGAATGAAGTTGATGCCGAATTTCGGCGCATGATGACCCGTGCTGTGACTCACATCGTAGCGTAATTGATATTTCTCCTGATTGCGTAGGTCGGGGAAAAAGGTAATTGGGGTGGCGAATTGATTGTCACCAAAGGTTTCAAACCCCGAAACTGTCAACGAGGTCGAACTAAAGGGAAACGCCAGCGCGAAACCAAGATCTGAGTTCCGGGCTTGCGTGAGATGCAGTTCACTCGCGGCGACAGTTAGCGTTCCAACCCATGTTGGGCTGAAGATGTATGTGTTGCTGATCACGGCATTCCAGTAATTGTTGTGGGTGGTCAGCCCCGTCGAGGGTAGGGTCCCCTGCTGCACCAATGCATTGTGTGTGAGATAACTGTCACCGGAAACGCGCAGGAACCAAGTTGACTTTGACGACTGCGCCCAGTCAAATCGCAATGAGCCATCGTTGTCGCGGAAAGGAACCGGCACAAACGCCGGAACCGCGATCGAACTGACACCCGGAATCAGCCCCTCGGAAGCGAGCATCGCGAGCGCATTAAACTGCGTGATACTGGCCGGACTGTAAGCGATACTGGCATTCTCATGCACGTACTCAAACCCTGCAAAGAACCACAATTTGTCTTTCTTGATCGGCCCACCGATCGTGCCTACGTAGTTCTGCCGGGAAAACGGCTGTTTGGGATTGGGAGCAGGATTCTCAATGGGGAAGCGAGCATTCAGCGCGGCCTGGCGATCATAAACTGCCGCGTCGCCATGCCAGTCGTTCGTCCCCCGCTTGGTCGTAATGACGACAGAACCGGCGGTGGTGCCGCCAGTATCGGCATCTTGCTGGGCGGTTTGCATCGAGAATTCCTGAATCACATCGGGAGAGAAGTTTTGCAGGAATCCACCGATGTAATCGTCGGAATTGTCCGCCCCATCCACGGAGAGCACGTTGTTCAGGCCGGAGCTTCCACCGGTTGACACTGCGGTAATGCGCGCCTTTGTGGGATCGGAAGGCTCCACGGGCTCGGTTCCGGGAGCGAGGTAGGCGATATTGGCAAAGCTGCGGGCGGCCAGCGGAAAATTTTCAAGATCCTGAGACATGATTGCCGTTTGATGGACAGCGCTCGCCGTATCGATCGCTTGCGTAGTTACCGAGGAACCCTCCGACTGAACTTTCACGCTTTCGCTCGCGCCGGCAGGCTTCAAAGTGACAACAGCATCTTGAACCGTGCTGACGATGATCTTTACGTCGGCTTGCGCTTCTGCAAATCCCCCAGCGCTTACGCTGAGTTGATACCTCCCTGGCGGTACATCGTCCAGGCGAAACTCTCCATGGTCATTGCTCGTAGCTTGCCGTTCGAAAGCCGATCCATCCGCGCGCAGACTGATGGAAGCATGCGGAATTCGAGCCGAGCTGGAGTCTTGAATCACACCACGGAGGGATCCTGTCGCATTCTGTGCAGGCGCGTTATTAATCAACAAAGCCCCAACGAGGAGGATGAGAGTATTCCGAAGCATATTGTCACATTGCGGTTCGTAGAGTTTGCCGCTAGTTTACCCAGCCGGATTTCGAGCCACCGTTTTTCTTGTCTACTTCATCCGGAGGAATGTAGTTGCCGTGCTCATCGAAGCTGACCGTGCGGTTATGCTGCCGCATGTACACCTCGAACTTGCGGGCGGCACGGCGGCGTCTCCAGCGGTAATAGGCGTTGCGCAGGCTGAAATACTGCTCGCTGGCGCCGTACGTCAATCCTCGACGCGGCATGAATTTGACGTAAATGAATCCGAAAAACAGTCCGCCGAGGTGGGCGAAATTCGCGATTCCGCCCTGCGATGGCTGAAAAGTTGCGATCACGACCAGAAAAATCATAATGGCAACCATATATTTGGCTTTCATCATGAATGGCAGCGGAAACATGAAGATTTCACGATCCCCATAAAGCATGCCAAACGCCATCAACACGCCATAGACGCCGCCTGAGGCCCCAATCGTCGGGGTTAACGGGCTGACGCCGCGGATAGGAGAATAGGCGACCGCGATCGTGGTCAGCGCCGCGCCGGCAACACAGAACAGATAGAACTCAAGGAATTTCTTTGATCCCCAATCCATTTCTTCCTGCGCACCGAACATCCACAGCATCAGCATGTTGATCAGCACGTGCATCACGCCCGCATGCAGGAAAGAATAGGTAACGATCTGCCAAATCCATCCGTGCAAAACAGCCACGGGAATGAGCGCTCCGAACGAAAACAGATAGCCCAAAGCTGGCGGCGAAAACGCCCCCAGCACCACTTGCAGAAAATAAATCGCTACACATGCGATGATGATCCGCTTTATCCAGTAGGTGAACGGAGGAAAGCTGAGCGAGAGAGTGCGTCCGCGGTACATATGAGCAGTTCTTGGCTCCCAGTCGTAAGTTACCAACCGGAGCTTTGCATAATCTTAGCAGGTTGAGGCGTCTGCACGACGTCCGAGGCATGCATCGACGTTCTCACATCCTGCGGTCATGCCGTCTTATTTGGTAGCGGACGGTAGCCTCAGGCTGGTACGTTGCCGGGAGCCGAGCGGAACGTCTGAGTCGTTGCTCACCCTTCCTGCATCTGTTACGTGCCGGTGCTTTTACGTTCCGTGGGTCCTTTGGCCAAGTACATTCCAGCATCGCGAACGACTAAGGTCGATCCAAATGATTGCGCTTCGCGACGCCTAACGAACAACCCGCAGCGGGGGAGACAGCATGATTGCGAGAATGTGGCAGGGGCGCACACGGCCGGGTATGGGCAAACCCTATCTTTCCTACCTGGAGCAAACTGGGCTTAAGGAGTACAGAGCGACAGAAGGCTTTAACGATGTCCTGGTTCTAACTAGGGAGATCGGAGAAGAGACCGAGTACGTCTTGATCACGCTCTGGGAGAACATGGACGCAGTGCGGCGCTTCGCTGGGCCTGAACCTGAGCGTGCTGTGTACTATCCTGAAGACGATCGGTACTTCCCGGAACGAGAGCGCACACCGTACGTGCGGCATTACGACGTCCTGGTGCCATCTGCAACCAAGTCGCGTACGGCATAGACTGCCGCGTTAGCTAAGTGTCGAGCTCGAACACTCGGGCACTGGCGCCGATAGCTTTACACTTACGCTCCAATCTGAGACACTCGTCCGTGGAAACCCAGTCCATCGTTGTTCTTGATTTCGGCGCGCAGTATTCCCAGCTCATCGCGCGCCGCATCCGTGAACAGAATGTCTTCTCGGTGGTTTTGCCCTGCACCGCCAGCCTCGAGGAAATCCGCAGCTATCACCCGCTAGGGATTGTGCTCTCGGGCGGGCCGTCATCGGTATATGACAAAGATGCTCCTATCGCCGATCGCCTGGTGTTTGAGCTCGGTCTGCCCGTACTTGGCATCTGCTACGGCTTGCAGTTGATGGTGCACGTTCTCGGCGGGAAAGTGCGCGCTGCGGAGAAACGGGAGTACGGCTACGCCAATGTCAAAATCGAACACAACTCCCGCCTGTTTCACAATGTACCCAAAACTCTGAATGTCTGGATGTCGCATGGTGATGAAGCAGTGGAATTGCCGGCTGGGTTTCACCTGACTGCGAGTTCGTCAAACGCAGTGGCCGCGATTGAGAATGCCGACCGCAAAATGTGGGCAGTGCAGTTTCATCCCGAAGTGCAGCATACGCAGCACGGCAGCGACATTCTGCGCAACTTTGCGCTGCAAATCTGTGGGGCCAAGCCCACCTGGACGCCGCAGCACTTTATCGATGCCACTATGGCCGGCATCCGCCAGACAGTTGGCAAAGGTCATGCGATCTGCGCGCTTTCCGGCGGCGTTGATTCTGCGGTGGCTGCCACGCTGGTTGATCGTGCTTTGCGCGACAGCAAAGGCCGTTCACGCCTGACCTGCATTTTTGTCAACAATGGCGTGCTGCGCAAGAATGAATTCGAGAAGGTTCAGCAGAACTTGCGCCACAAGCTGGGCCTGCACGTGGACGCGGTAGATGCCACTAAGCGCTTCTTAAGCAAGCTGGCCGGGATCACAGATCCGGAGGCGAAGCGCAAGATCATCGGTAACGAATTCATTGCCGTGTTTGAGCAGGAAGCTCATCGCATTGAGAAACAAGAAGGCAAAGTTGAGTGGCTGGTGCAGGGAACGCTTTATCCGGATGTGATCGAATCACGCTCTGTGCGTGGTCCGTCGCAAGTGATTAAATCACATCACAACGTGGGCGGATTACCGGAGAAGATGAACCTTAAGCTGATTGAGCCGTTAAAGGAGTTATTCAAAGACGAGGTCCGCAGAATCGGCCGCGATCTCGGCATGCCCCAGGAACTCCTACAGAGGCAGCCGTTTCCCGGGCCGGGGCTTGCAGTGCGCATTTTGGGTGAAGTCACGCCGGAGCGGCTCGCGATTTTGCGCGAGTGTGACGATATTGTTGTCGGCGAAATCAAGAGAGCTGGCCTGTATTCGAAAATATGGCAATCGTTCGCCGTGCTGCTGCCGGTGATGTCGGTCGGCGTGATGGGCGACCAAAGGACATACGCTTACACCTGTGCCATTCGCGCTGTGCAGTCTGAAGACGGCATGACTGCCGATTGGGTCCCGCTTCCACACGATGTTCTGAAGACGATTTCGAATCGCATCGTGAACGAAGTGAAGGGTGTGAACCGCGTGGTCTACGACATTACTTCGAAGCCACCCAGCACCATTGAGTGGGAGTAACCATCGCCACCATTCTGCTCACTCGCTCAGCAAAGTGACCGCGATCTCGCGCTCTCGCGGTCCATCTAGTTCAATCAGCACGATGCGTTGCCAGGTGCCGAGAAGCATTTTTCCGTTCTCGAAGGGAATGGAAACTGATGTCCCGATCAATGCTGAAAGAATGTGATCGGGAACGTGGGCGGGATTGTGAGGATGGCGATAGCGCAACTTCGGAATCATCGCCTCGAAGGCATCCAGCATATCCAGATCGGTTCCTGGATCAAGGTCTGCGGTGGTGAGTGCGGCTGTAGTGTGCAGCAGTGACAAACTGCAGATTCCGCTACCGTCAACCCGCCGTTTCCGAAGCAGTTCTTCGATCGTCTCGGTGATGTCTACTACTTCGCGCTTCTTGCGGGTCTTAATCGATAATTTGTGCATAGCTTTCGGATGCAGGTACCGCGACGCGAGTTACTGCCTATGACACAGTAAACACGCGGAAATCATTTTTCGAGCGCTCGACGACTATCAACGCCGTATATCATGATATCTGGTTAACTGGCCAACACACCCGGTTTAGCGTGGTAGGCTGGGGGAGCCCTGGTTTCGATCTCTAAGCATGGTTAATGGCAAACGCATCGCCGTGGTGTTGCCCGCTTACAACGCCGCAAAAACGCTGGAAGCAACTGTGCATGAACTGCCGGAGCTGGTGGACACTACGATTCTGGTGGACGATCACAGTTCCGACCCGACCATTGAAGTAGCCCGACGGCTGGGACTGCGGTTTTTCGTTCACGACCGCAACTACGGCTACGGCCGGAACCAGCAAACCTGTTATCGCGAAGCCTTGAGTTCCGGCGCCGACGTGGTCATTATGGTGCACCCCGATTATCAATACACTCCGCTGCTGGTGACCGCTATGGCCAGCATGGTGGCCTATGACGTATACGACGTGGTTCTGGGTTCGCGGATCATCGGAGGACATGCCAACGCCATCAGCGGAGGAATGCCGTTATGGAAATATGCAGCCAACCGCCTCCTGACCGCATTTGAAAATTTCGTTCTGCGCGTAAAGTTGTCGGAGTATCACACCGGCTATCGGGCATTCAGCCGCAAGGTGCTTTCCTCGTTGCCGTTGCTGGAAAATTCGGATGATTTTGTTTTCGACAACCAGATGCTCGCCCAATGCGTGCATTTCGGCTATCGCATTGGAGAGGTATCGTGCCCGACCAAGTATTTTGAAGAGGCGTCTTCCATCAATTTTCGGCGTAGCGTGAAATATGGGTTGGGTGTGGTGGCTACTACATTGCAATTCGCTTTGCAAAAATTGGGAATCGCGCGGTTCAGAATCTTCAGCCCGAACGGCCGCCGCCTCGATCCCGGGTACCCCTCGTACTATGTGCCAGGCGCGGCCATGGAATCATCTGCGCAAGAGTAAAGTGGAAGATCAGTTTGCCCCGGTCCGAATCCCTGGTTGCATTGTGCCGCTGGCGGATAGCGCGTAGCATCTAATGAGCATGTCGACCACAGCGACCAGCGCGCTACCCGGCCATCCGCCGAATGTGGTCTTTAGCGAAGTTTTCAGCTTTGCGTACGACACCTTCTGTTCCAATAAGGTTCGGTTTGCGCTCACCGCGCTGGGAATGGTCATCGGCACCGCATCGCTGATCCTCGTGGTTACGATCGGCATGACAGGCAAGCAGTACGTTTTGAATCAGATTCAATCGATCGGCGCGAATATGGTCGAAGCGGAGTACCAAGGCGGCGGGCAAAAAAATGAAACTCCCGACCTGCTCACGATCGGCGACATGCATGCTGTCCTCGAACAGGTGCCGGGGATAGTCGCAGCCTCGCCTGTAGTTCCGCTCGATGATCGCATTCTCATTGGTGGCGGGAAGGAACGTGATCTGCGTTTGCTGGGAGTGTTTCCAGAATACGCTGCAGTGCGAAATCTGGTAGTGCTCTCCGGCCGTTTTTTTGACGCCCAGGATGAGCAGGCGCGGAACAAAGCTGGTGTGATGCAGCAAAAGCTCGCCGAGCAGATGTACGGCTCGATGGAGAATGCAATCGGCAAAGTGGTAAAAGTCGGCGGCCTGCCATTCACCATCATCGGAACCTTCAGAGAACGGGTGAATACTTTCGGGATGTCGGAAGTGACGGAAAATTCTTTGCTCATTCCATACTCGGTTTCACGTTTCTTTACTGATTCTCCTGATGTGCGTCAGCTATACTTCTCGGCCGCCGAGCCGTCGATGGTCTTGCCGACTACCGAGCAGGTCAAGAGAGTCATCCAGTCGCGTCATCGGCCTGAGTCAGTTTACGTGGTACAAAATCTGACCGAGCTGGTCGCGGTCGCCGACCGGACCGCCAACGCCTTGACCCTGGTCTTACTGTTGATTGCGACTGTCACTCTTTTGGTCAGCGGAATCGGCATTATGAATATCATGCTGGCAACCGTGAGTTCGAGGATTCGGGAGATCGGTATCCGCAAAGCCATCGGGGCCACGCGTCGCGAAATCCGGTTCCAGTTCTTGTCAGAAGCGATCCTGATCTCCCTCGTTGGGGGGTTTATCGGCATCGTGATAGGTTTGGCAATACCTTTCTCCGTGCGTTTCTTGACGGAATATCGAATTCCTGTCTCAGGGCTGTCCGCAATCGTGGCGATTGTGGTCTCTTCGCTGGTAGGAATCTTATTCGGAACCGTCCCGGCCGCTCGTGCCGCCAAGCTGGATCCGGTAGAGAGTCTGCGCTACGAGTGAAATACAGCTTCTTGCTCCTGGTTTTTAGCTTGGTACGAGTCCGTGATCCGAGTGTGTTGAAATAAGCTGGTGCTTCTCAGGGATGTGCTCTCTACTGCCGTTGATCAGCTAACGGTGGCCCACGTCGGTTCGCCGCGCATGAATGCGGAGCTGCTCCTGATGTTCACGCTAAGCTGCGATCGGGCATATCTCTATGCTCATCCCGAACGCGAGCTTTCTGCCGAGGAAGAACATCGATATCAGGATGCGGTAAACCAGCGCACGCGTGGAATTCCCGCGCAGTACATCACCGGGCATCAGGAGTTTTGGGGCATGGACCTGATCGTTTCCCCGGCGGTGCTGATACCGCGCCCAGAAACTGAACACGTGATTGAGACTGTGCTACGCCTGGCACGCGAAAGCCAGGGGTCTTCTTTACGCATCGTCGACGTAGGCACCGGATCAGGATGCATTGCGCTGGCCCTTGCCAGGGAATTAGCAGCAGCAGAAATCCATGCCACCGATGTCTCTGCGGCTGCGCTTGAAATCGCTCGCGCCAATACTGCCCGGCACCAGTTCGAAAAGCGCATTAGTTTTCATGAAACCGACCTGCTGCGCGGACTGGCTCTCGGTTCACTTGACTTGGTTGTCTCGAACCCTCCCTACGTAGGCGAATCGGAGCGGGATCATGTGCAGCTCGAGGTTCGGAAGTTCGAACCTCGAATGGCAGTTTTTGCGGGTCCGACGGGAGCGGAGGTTATCGAGCGACTCATTCCTCAGGCTGACGCGGTACTCAAGGCTGGCGGCTGGCTGGTGATCGAAATCAGCGGCACGATCGTGGAAAGTGTGGAGCGCCTGCTTACTGGTTGGGAGCGTGTGCAGATCACGAATGACTTGCAGGGCATTCCGCGGGTCGCCGCGGCGCAGAAGCCGATTCCTTAACCAACTCCAAACATCTTCTGAAACTCGGCCAATATCATCGACGGAAGATCATCACGGCGTTTCTTGCCTTTGAAACCCAGATCATGACCCTCGCCTTCTACGGGAAGAAGTTCGGTTTGGGCGGGAATCAATTTCAGCGCGGATTTCATCTCCTCGATTGATCCGAACGGATCACGCGTGCCGTGCACAAAGAGAGCGGGCGTAGCAAGCCTCGGCAGATGTTGGATTCGAAGCTGATCAGGTTTCCCGGGTGCGTGCAGCGGGTACGAAAGGAGCATCAGTCCATCCACCAGGCCGGGTTCATCGGCGCAAAGCATTGTGGCCTGACGGCCCCCGTAGGATTGCCCGCCCAGAAAAAGCCGACCGACCACTATTTTTCGAAGAGCGTGAACAGCATTCTTCAAGCCCTGGCGATCACGCGTAGCCTCTCCCGGTCTGGGTGGACCGTATGAGCGGGCCTGGCGAAACGGCAAATCGCAACGGAAGCCCAGAATTCCGTGAGTCGAAAAGACCTCAGCCAAGGCGATCAATAACGGACCACGGGAGTTCCCGCCGGCGCCATGCGTCAGGACCAGGCCGTCTCCTGCGGGCGAACTCGGGCGATGCAGGAATCCGCGAACTGGGGGATCAAGCGAATTGTCCTCAAAAGGTTCCACAGCGGAACTTGTGGCCATGTCGCCAGATTCTAAAACAGTCTTTCTTGACGGCGCAGGTTGCCCAGCGCTCCCAAATTGGCCAGAGCAAACGTGAAGCGGTACTGATTTTCGTTTCGCACCGAACCAAGCGCAAAGCGGCGGAACTCCAGACTCACGCCACAGCAATCCCAGTTATACGTGGTCTGTACGGCGGCATACTGCAGGAAATTTAGATTTGCGTCAACTCCGATGTTGGTCGCGGCGCTGAATCCTGGTTTGTTGGTGTGACCGTATCCCAGTAGCAGCCGGAACTGATTGAAGCTTTGTGGCTGAGGGATGGGATTTAAGAAACTGGCCTCGGGTGGCAGATGGAGAAGAGCATCGCCCGCGCCCATGGTAAAGAGCCCGAGGTGATAGTTCACGAAGACTGTGCTGGCATTCGTCTGGGCCTGCTTGAAATCGTAATCCACATCCCACTCGATGTCAGTATTCGCGCTACTTTGAACCCGCAACCGTGAAATCAAAGGCGAGAGGCGACGCGGCTGCGAAAGAAATGGAATCTCGGTCAGGTCAATGGTACTGGTGAAAACATTAGTTCGCCCCGTGACCAGAGCCCCGCCGAACATAGGATCAAGAAAATACTTTTGGGCTAGTTCCCAGGTGATAACCTCGCGAACTTGCGGCCCGGTGTTGCAAGGTGTCTCGGTCGGTTGAGAGCGCCGAATCCAGGGTACGGGATTTTGAGGAATCGCACCTCCCACGAATAGCGCGGGCATACCGGGCTGAGCACACTTTTCCGATGCGGCGATTCGTTTGGCGTAAAGGCGGTTCACAACTCCGTATTCGACTTCATTGGTGTCAGTGAGGATATCGCGCGCATCGAAATGGATAATGTTGGCAAAATTATTTACGCCCGTTATGTAATTGTAGGTAACACGGGGCTCAACGACATGTTTCCATTTGCGTCCTAAGAACTCGCGATCGAATACGTGGTACAAGGCGGGCGGCCGGACTTCGACCGAACCCTCCAGCGCTTTGCGATTGACGGTCTGCGATGCTACTGAAAGCGTTCCGGTCGAAGAAGGAAGAAGTTCCTGCGTGTAGGCGGTATCGCGGAGCGAAAATTCCGGTCGAAAAGACCATCCTCCTGCGCGCAGCGGCATAGACAAAGTCGGATACACATCAAGCCTGGCCAGCAGCGGGGCGGTACTGAACCCCGGTTCGCTGCGAGATAAACCCTCCAGAGAGCTGTCGTACGACCAGTAAAGCGGTGAGCTTCCAATCTGGTGATCAATGCTGCCCAGCTCCACCCCTGGGGCATGAAGAATGCTGACCACATCGCCGGGAGTCGTGCTTTCGAAATCCTGATAACGCTCCATCTCGGCGTTGTAAAAGTATCCTCTTGAGGTGTTCGACAGGAAGGCATCAGACTTGACTTCTGAATTGATCGCTTGTGTAAACACTTCACTGAAGGCAAGCCGGAATACGAATGAGCTGAGATAATCCACATCGGCAACGCCGCGAAAGTTATGACCAAATTCATCCTCGGCCACGAGGTGAATTTCATCGCCGCCCTGATTCACATGAGGAACTCCGTACCCGCGGTCTAACACGCTGAAATAAGTGAGATCGGCAAACGCTTTGTCGCTGGGCCGTGCGCGAATCTCGCCTTGCGGTGCCCATCCACGCTTGGAAAAGTACTCGGCGCCGATATGTGCGTCCATACTGCGATTGATCGCCCAGAACAAGGATTCTCCCAAAATCTCCCCTTTGATCGATGAAGTTCCAATGTTCGGAATCAGGAAGCCCGACTGGCGAGGAATGCGCTCGGCAGGGAGCGTGGCAAACGGGAGATACAGAACCGGGATTCCCTTAATCCCGAAGGTGCTCTGATAGATTTTAGCGGTGCCGCCAACCTCGACAATGACTTTGTTCGCTTTGAACCGCCATCGCGGTCGCGGTAACTCACAAGTTGTGACCGTTCCGTCATAGACCTTGTAATGATCGGGAGAGGTTTTCTCCAGGAGTCGCCCAGAGAAGAAAAACGGATTGGAGGAGGTCAGCAACAACCGATTTCCGCGCCGCTGTGCGCCGATGCTTCCGTTCACGTGTTCAAAGCGTCCACTCTCATCCCTAATGTTGTAAACCGCATGAGTGGCCTCGATGTGTTCGTCGTTAGGGTCACCATCCAGCACCACGTGACCATCCGCAGTGGCTTCGCCCGAATCCGAGTTGTAGGTTACTTCGTCGGCATACAGGCGGTAGAGCCCGTACTGAATCTCAGCATTACCGTGGAGCTTATAAACTGGACCTTCTTTTTCCTGCTGTAGAGCAGTTATCGTGACATCTTCTGTCTTGAGTGCAGCCGGAATCGGAGGAATCTCCTCATCCGTCTCGGGGGGAGCGGCGGCAGAAAGCAACTGGCTGGTAACTAAGCCAGGAGCGACTAATAGATGACAGGCAAACATCGCCATGATAAGAAATCGATTGCGGGGACTCATGTGCAAGCGCAGGAATTCCCCGAACGCGATGCTGAAGCTCGGGTACCGTGACGTTAGCATGGTGCCAGCCCAAGTGGCAAAGCGCAGGGGTTTGAACATTGGTTAGTCATAAAGACCTGCGCAACCGCAGCGCACACGCGATCGTCACATGAAGCCAAGATTTGAACCCGGCAGCAATCGTGCGGAGACTCCACTCCCGCCGCCAATTTTGGTGGATCCTGAGGCTTACGATGCGAGCGAACAGCGATTTGCTGCCAGCCTTGAGGAAAAGCCACAACGTCCGCAATTTGTGGTGGACGAGCCAGTAGCCGCGATCCCGACAAGTTCAGAAGCAGACTCCACTGCGCCGCGCGTTACCGACGCGGACGGCTCAGTCCAGAAAACTGACTTGCTCCAAAGCAGTCCATATGTGCAACAGTCGAGCACAGCGAATAACGACAGTTGGCGGCAGGAACTGCAGGCGAAGATCAGCCATTATCGGGCGCGAAAACGTCCCCGCCCGCCGCGTTACCCCTCATTACAACTGAAATTCGAGAGTGCGCAATCTCCCTGGAGCGCAAGCGCGGCAGACATCCAACCAGCAATCAGTGAGCCACCCGACCTCAAAACTCCGGAGACACAAGACTTTCCTTCGCATCAGGGTCTGCCATCGGCTGAGTCCGCAACGTACTCTCCGGTGTCCGAGTCAGAGCCGAAGGCAATTACAAGCAAAATCCCGGACTTTCTGCCGCCTGTGCAGGATCAACTCTCGGTGCGAGATGAGTTGGCAGACCCTGTATTTGATCACCCGCCGATCCTGGAAACGCCGGAAGTTCTACCGCCGCCTCCAGCTCTGGGGGGAATCCTGATCGAGACGGTAGACGAGCAAGTCCACGAGAAACGACCGGGAATAGACTTGCCCCTGCAACCGGCTTCAATGTCAAGACGTATGCTTGCTCTGGCGATCGATGGGCTGTTCGTGATCCTGGCTGCCATGCTTTTTGCTTACATTTTTTTTAGAATCACCTCCAGCCTGATAGAGTTACGGCACGTTGTCCTTGCGTCCGGTGCTGTAATTGCATCCTTCTGGATCGGCTATCAATACCTCCTGCTCGTGTATACGGGAACTACTCCGGGCCTTAGATTCTCCAGGCTGCGATTGAGTCGCTTCGATGGGCGCCCAGTGCCGCAGCGCGTTCGACGCTGGCGCGTGCTGGCCTCAGTATTGTCCGGCTTGTCCCTCGGGTTAGGCTACGCCTGGTGCTTTTTTGACGAAGATCGGCTCTGCTGGCACGACCGGATCACCCACACGTACATGGCGCCTGTGACGTCCAAGTAGTGTCCTCCGAGGATTGGATAAGGTGTAATCGTCTAAGCTCAAACCTACGACGTTTGGGGGACTATAGAGATGGGCTCATGGCGGATGATCCATTCCACAACCACGAGGTTCAAAATCCAGCTCCAAAATGTGCACGTAATGGCCACAACCGGATCACGCGTGAGAACCAGCAAAGGCAGGCCAGCCAGCCGCACCGTGACGGCGGCGAAAGTCAGCGCATAGTTGCGCATCATCCACGCAAAGTGCTTCTCGAAACGGCGCTGGCGCGCGCGGGTCAAGGCCACAACGCCTGTCAACAGCCACACGATGGCGAGAGTCGTGAATCCGGCCCTCACGAGAAAAAACTGGTTGGATGAAAACCTGGAAAGGCTGCTGTAGCCGAGGAAAGAGGGGCTGAGCCCCAAGAAGGAAAGATCCAAAGTAGTTAGATCAGTCAATCCATCCGCAGCGAACATGGGAGTGTCTGAGGAAAGCCCCAAGCCCACACAACCCGCCAGAAACACAGCGCCCAGGTACAGATATCCCATCCCACGGTGGAGGCGTGGATGGGCATTGCGCAGACTGCCAACGAATTGAAACAGTCCCACGGTAATCGCCACAATCCCACCAGCGATGTGCACCAAGATCCAGGTGTGGTGACGTGATAGAGCGAGGATTTCGTTTGGCAGGAGCAATGGCGCCGGACGAAGGAAGTAGCGGGCGGAAGTGACTGCCGCGACGAGAGCCAAGAACCACATCGCTATGATCGTGACCGAACGCAATTGGGGACGCATGCCTTCAGCAATTACCAGTTCTGCGGATAATAGCGCTATTGTGCTCGACTTCAACCGGCGGTTTTGAGTGATTTTTCGCCAACTATCCGCAAACCTTCTTGATTGCGTCATCAATGCAGATAGCGGCGTAGGCAGTAAAGTCACCGATTGGACTCTCAGCGAAGCTCCTGACGGCATTCATCAGGCCCTTGTTGCCCTCTTCGATCAAGTCCAACATCGGAACACCCGAGGCTGGGCGTTTTTGTGCAATGATCACGACTTGCGCAAGATGGGCTTCGATTAACCTTCTCGCTACATTTTCCCGTACTTCATCCCAATCGCCCGGTCCTGCCAGTTCTCGAAAGAGCTTCGTCTCCTCATCATTGCTTAGAGGCTTAAGGGTGCCGACTTCCCTCATGTACACCGATAGGGGGTCATTAGGATCAAAATTTTCCATATGCTTAGACGATTGCACTCCGCTCAGCAATCCTGTAATTCCAAATATTCACGTTCCACCCAGATCGTATGTTCCCAAGGCTCTTTGCCGATGACATGGCCTACATCAATTCTCGCCAGAGGGAACGGAACCCCGTCAAACGACTCCACGGCAGCAATCACGAACGACTGTCCTAGACACTTTTCGAAAAGCGTGCGAGTTTGGAGTTTCGCATCATTGCACACGTTTGGAGGTGTACCAATCAGCTTCGCAGTGTCACCCGGTTTCATGTCCGTATTGTAGTTCGGGTTTCCGGGTTGGCGAAAACAGGCGTTATCGCTCAAAATCCCTGCCGAAAGCACTTGAGTGATATGGAGATATTTCACTCGTTGAGATGAAGAAAGGTAGTACTCACTGTCGCCCTACCATTCATAGCCTCAGCTCTTTAACCACTGGACATGTATTTCCACCACGTCGTCGCCCGAGGGAATAGAGATGCTGCAGGTCGGGGAAAGCTGTGTTGTCCCACTACCCAGAATGACCGAGTCGTTCGCCAAATCGTAGTAGGCACGCACAAACGAGCCATCGGAAAGAGGTGTTGTGTCGGTTGTGTCCACACACTCGAATCTCTTGCCGCTAACAAACGTGCCATACATCACAAGCGTATTGATCGTCCCGTCGAGAACTATTGGATAGCCTTGCGGAGTACCATTTTCGTCGCCGCCCACGGAATTAAGGTGCTCAAGTAAGGAGCAAGGTGACCAGAAAGCGTAAGCGTAGATCATCGAAAGCAACCCCGAATTACCAAATGTGGCGTGAATACCAGGAGGGTTGGCGACTGTCGGCGCACAATCGGACTCATAGCTTTGGGCTACGGCTGAAGGGTTGGAAATGCTCACTTTGGAACGTGCTGTAAAGCCCGTGCTCAGTAGAAATGCGGCCATGCCAGTGTGGGTACCTGTGCTGCTCTGTGCAAGTGCGATTGGACGCGAATCCTTGCTCACCATCTGTGGGATTGTGCTGGCCGTTGTGCTTCCTCCGCCGCTGGGGGAACTGCTCATTACGCTACCTCCGCCACAGCCGAACAGATAGCCCAGACAAAAGATCACTGTGTAAATTAGAGATTCCTTACCATATTTGCCCATACGTATACCTCCCTCAAAACCCGCACAACGGGTAATTATGCGCCAAGAACTCCCTCGTGTACGACGATGATTTACGTAATCAGATGAGATGAGAAGGCCGGTCTCCGAACGGGATGCTGTACGCTCCCAAATTATCGACGCGCTCGAAGCGCAAGAGATAAGGGAGACCGGCAATGAAGAAGGTTAGCACCGCGGCGGCAGAGCAGAGCAGAAATTTCTCGCAACCGAAACTGACCATCGGCTTGGATTTGGGTGATCGTTCGAGCTACTATTGTGTGGTGGATGAAAGCCGGGCGCATGGTGGTAGAGCAAAAGATGTCCACCACGCCCAAAGTGCTGCAAGCAGTGTTTGGAGCGAT
>DASPRY010000103.1:0-20836 GCA_035624215.1 Terriglobales bacterium | reverse complement strand
TCGGGTTGGGCGCGGTGATGCCCTTTCCCTTGCCGTCGCTGGATCCACCCATGCCGCGCAGCACGGCGTAAATTTTGTCTCCATCGCGCTCGGCATCGGCCAGGCGCTTAAGCAAGAAGATCGCCGCACCTTCACCCATGACGAAGCCGTCCGCTCCTTCCGCGTAAGGTCGGGTGCCGGTCGCCGACAGCGCGCCGATCTTGCAAAATTTGACAAACGTGGGCGCACCCATATTGCGGTCGATGCCACCCGTGATCGCCACATCAAAATCGTTCTGCACCAGGCCTTCGACTGCTGAGCTGATTGCCGCCATCGCCGACGCGCAGGCGGCGTCACAAACATAATTCGGACCGTGGAAATTGAAGATATTCGCGATGCGTCCGGCAATGCAGTTGGCTAATTCACCGGGCATGCTGTCTTCGGTTATCTCCGGGAGGTGCCTGGCGATGCGGTCGTGCAATTCGCGCGTGATGTCGGCACGCACTGCCGCCGGCAAAGCTGCGAAACTGGCGCTTTCGGCGAGTTCGCGGGCATATTCCGGAAAGTACACGCGCAGGGAAGTCAGGTAGTGTTTCTCGCCGGCCATGGCATTGCCGAGGATCACAGCCGTGCGATTGGCGTCCAGCGGCCGTTTGGGATAGCCATAATCCTCCAGCGCTTCGCGGGTGCAGGCGATGGCCCACTTCTGTGCTCCATCCATGGCGTCTACGACCCGCGGAGGAATCGCCAGCCGCCACTTCGTCGGGTCCCAATGGAAATCCCGTACCCATCCGCCAATTTTCGAATAGGTCTTGTCCGGGACCGTGGGATCGGGATCGTAGTACAGCGCCGGGTCCCAACGTTCGCGCTCGACGTCGGTAATGCTGTAGCGTCCATTTTTCACGTTCTCCCAGAAGGCCGTGACGTTGGCGGCATCGGGCAGAACGGCTCCGGTCCCGACGATTGCGATGGCTCGATGCGCAGACTTTTCCATGATGACGCTCCTCCTTCGTCAGCCCGATGAAAGTTATGAAGATGTCGCGCAACTACTCCGGCTAAGCCGCTACCTGGCTCCGTTTGGCTGCGCGGTTATATAAAACGTCCGCTATGTAATCCATGTCGGAAATCAAATCCAACTGCGCGCGGTGAATAGCGGGCAGATCTAAACTGACCTCAAACGAGGCCATTTCGCCTGCGCTGATACCACCGGCTCCGGCAACCCAACGCAATCCCTCTTCCGCAATCTTCAGTGCTGCCTCGCGGGCGAAAATCCGGGCCAGCGCGGCCAGCGCAGTCGCATCAAAACGGCGGTTTGCTTTTTCATTAAGCTTGTTCTCCGCGGCAAAGGCTGCCCGGTGCGACAGTGTGCCTGCGCACTCCGCGTACGCGATCAGCTCGCCCAGGCGCAGAAGAATATGTTGGTAGCGAGTGAGGCGCGCGAGCCGCGCCTTCTCCATCACTTCTGCCAATGCATGCAAAGCAAGCGCCGCGATGTCAGCGCCAACATCGGGATGCCGATCATGCAGCGCTTCATACTTTTTCGCTTGCTCGTGATAATGCTGTCCACGAGTCTTCAAATGAAGCTGCCAGCGATCGCGGCTGATGGTCATCTCCATGATCTCGGAGGTGCCTTCGTAGATGGTGGTGATCCGAACATCGCGCTTGATCTTTTCCACCATGTATTCGCGGGTATAGCCATATCCGCCAAACGCCTGAATACTGGCTTCGGCCGCGGCGTTTCCGGCCTCGGTTGCCATGTACTTTGCAATCGCGCCTTCCGTGTTCAAGCTTCCTTCACCGGCGTCGATGCGCTCAGCAGTTTCCTCGATATAGGCGCGCGCCGCCTCTAAGTGGACCACGTGCGGAACGATCAACTTGTGCGTGTATCCCTGTTTCTGTGAAAGTGGTGCTCCAGCCTGAACGCGCTTTGTAGAGTAGGGAATTGCTCGATCCAGCGCCGACCACCCGGCCCCCAGACCAAACGCTGCAACCATCAGACGCGTGTAGCCGAAAACGAGCTGGGCCTGATTCAAACCTTGGCCCTCTACCCCTCCGAGAAGCCGGTCGGCATCGACATAGACGTTGTCGAACGAGAGAGCCGCGGTGTTGCTCAGACGAATGCCGTGCTTGTCCTCCGGTTCATCATGGTTGAAACCTTTGGCGCCTTTTTCCACCACGAACCAGCTTGGGCCTCCCGGCGCATTCGCCAAAACCGAGTACGCATCGGCGACACCTCCATTGCTGATCCATTGTTTGTTGCCCGTGATCTTGTAGCCCACCACTTTTCCATCTTCCATGACCCGATCCGCAGTGGTGCGAAGTGCGGCAAGATCGCTGCCTGCTTCCGGTTCGGTGGCGCCGTAGGCAAACAACAATCCGTCTTGCGCAATGCGGCTCAGCCAGTATTTTTTTTGTTCCGGAGTTGCACCTACCGTGATGGGATCGCTGCCCAGAAACGTGGCAAGGACCGCGGTAGCAATGCCCAGATCGATCCGTGCCATTTCCTCACACACGCAATACACGTCGAAAGCACCGCCGCCGAACCCACCGCAGTCCTCCGGAATGAAGAGCAGTTGAATGCCGAGCTGGTCCGGATCGCACATGTGCTGCACGATGTCCAACGGGCATTCATCCCGCTCATCGAGTTCGAGAATTGTTTCCTCCGGAAGTCGCTTCTTGGCGAAATCCCGCAACGACTTGAGACTCAGTTTCAGCGTCTTGGGTGCAATCATGTGCAGTACCTCACTTTGCGGAAACCGTTCGCATTTCGCGGACTTTGCTGGTTAGTTCTGGCAAGAACTCCAGGATGTCGTCAACAATTCCGACATCGGCCACCTGAAAAATGGGTGCTTTTCGATTTTTATTGATTGCGATCAGGAAACCACCCTTAATGCCGGCCAGATGCTGAGAAGCCCCGCTGATGCCGCACGCCAGGTAAACTTTCGGCTTGACCGTTTTTCCGGATGAACCCACCTGGCGCGACTTTAGCAGCCACTTGGCATCAACGACCGGTCGCGAGCAACTGACCGCCGCGCCCAAAACTTCGGCGAGCTCTTCAGCAATCGCCACATTGTCTTTGTCCTGAATGCCACGGCCGACTGAAACTAGGATGTTCTGCTTCGTAATATCTACGTCACCAACCTCGGCGATGATGGTCTCGCGATAACGTCGTCCGGCGGTCAGCGCACCCACCTCGATGGATTTCTCCACTACCGCTGTGCGGGTCGAAATGGCCTCCAGGGGTTTGAATGCGCCCGGCCGGATCGTAATCACTGCGCCCGAGGAAATATCACATCGAACGTGGGCGCTTATTTGCCCACCAAATTCCTGCCGAACCAGCTTCAGTGTGCTCCCTTCCAGGCCCTCGATCTCCACTGCATCAGAGACAAAAGCTGCATTCATCTTGATCGAGAGTCCCGGTGCCAAATCGATCCCAAAATGCTCATGTGACAGCAGAACGATGCTGTTTGGCGGGAGAACTTTCACCACAGCTTTCCGGATTAATTCGGCATTGGCATAAGCCAGTGCTTCATTGGGAACTTTCCAGATCTCTGAAAAAGTGCCGGGTAGCGAGCTGCACGCGGCATCAAGCGCAGGACCAAACCCCGTGAGAATAGCCGCCGGAAACGCCGCCGGATCAATCTTTCTTGCCGCCGCCGCGAGTTCGGCTGCGGCATCATCGGTCGTACCATTTTTGTGGGTGACATAGCAAAAAATTTGAGGCATCACCTCAGCCCTCCTTTGGCCTCCAAAAGCTCAAGAACCTTGTCGATGTTGGCTTCGCGGTTGCCTTGCAGGATCTCGGCGCCCTTGCCCAAGGCAGGCACGAAATAATCCACGCGCTTCACTTTTGCGGTGGCTTCTCCGACGCTTCCGACGTCAATCCCCAAATCCGCTGCGCGCATGGTGGGAATCGGAACGGACGCCACCGCCCGGATGCCTCGCATCCCGACATAACGCGGCTCGTTGATTCCGGTCTGAATCGACAACACGCAGGGAAGATCGATCTCGTTCACTTCCCGGTTGCCGCCTTCGATCTCGCGGCAGATCTTGAGTCTCTTGCCGTCCAGAAGTTCAATTGAATTCACCAGCGAAGCGAATGGATAGTCGAGCATCGCCGCCAGCATGCCGCCGATCTGCGCTGCCCCATCCTCAGCCTGAACTCCAGTCAGAATGAGGTCGTAATTACCTTTCTGCACGAAGGCTTTCAGAATTCTGGCGATGCCGCAGCCGTCCGATCCGTGGAAAGCATCATCCGAGATGAGCACGCCGCGGTTCGCGCCCATGGCCATCTCTCGGCGAAGGATCTCCTCGTCGTCTTCGTCACCCACGGTAGCCACCGTGACGCTTCCACCGGCTTTGGCGACGATCTGAAGTGCCTCTTCGACTGCGTAGTTGTCCGCTTCGTTGATTGAATAGACGAGGTCGTCACGCTCAATGTCATTTCCGGCAGGATTCAGCTGAATCTCGTTCTCGCTGGTGTCCGGCACTCTTTTTGCGCAAACTAGAATTTCCACGTTGGACCTCCAAGTAACGTCCCGCTGAGATGGCGGCGCTACGATGAATGCGCCATCTGCTGATCCACCAACTCCGCTAAATCGATTGCGCTCATCTTTCCTTCCATGCCCGCGACTTTGATTGCATCTTCTATATTGGCCATGCAGAACGGGCAGGCAGTTACGATCACATTCGCTCCGGCTTCGGCCGCCATCTGAACTCTTTTCACACCCATCCTTTGGTCTTCTTTTGGTTCGTAGAACAACATCAGCCCGCCACCCCCGCAGCAGAATGAGCGGTCCCGCGAGCGTTTCATTTCGACTCTTTTCAAACCGGGAATGGCGTCGAGCACATCCCGGGGATCGTCATAGATCTGGTTGTGCCGTCCCAGATAGCACGGGTCGTGATAGGTGTAAACGCAGTCCTCATTTGCGGGATTGAATTTGATTTTGCCGGTTTTCACTTCCCGGGCGATGACTTGGCTGATGTGCTCGACGGGCGGCATGTTTCTGTAATCGTGCCTCAGAGCGTTGTAAGTGTGGGGGTCAGCGGTAACGATGCGCTTAACACCGGAACCGTTGATTGCTTTCGCATTGTGGTCGCGCAGCGCCATAAACAGCATCTCTTCGCCGAATCTCCGGACTTCATGGCCGCTGTCTTTTTCCGCCCCGCCCAAAATTCCAAAGTTTTCTCCCACGTGGTCGAGAATCCTTGCCGTGGCCCGCCCAATCGACTGCATGCGGTCATCGTAGGAAGTAATGCTGTCGACAAAGTACAACGTGTCGGCGCCATTGCTCTGGTCGAGTGTTTTAACCCGGCAGACTTGCTGAAACTCCGCCGCCTTGGCCCATTCCGACCTTTTCTTTTCCAACTTACCGTACGGGTTTCCACGACTCTCCAGCGCCTTCAACGGTTTTTGCAGGGACTGCGGCACGTTGCCGTCGTCAATCAACCCGCGCCGCAAATCGACAATTTTGTCGATGTATTCGACCAGTAGCGGGCACTCTTCTTCGCACGCGCCGCAGGTCGTGCAGGACCAGATTTCGTCGTCCGAATAAATACTGCCGACCAGCGCTGTGCCATTATTGTTCTTGAGCTTCGCAAAAACCGGATAATGCTGGAACGCGTAATCCCTCGCCTTAATGCTGAGGAATCGCGGCGAAAGCGGCCTGCCAACCGCGTTCGATGGACACCTGTCCGAGCACCGCCCGCAATCGGCACAGGAATAAAAATCCAGCATCTGCTTCCAGGTGAAATCTTCGAATGTCTTGACTCCGAAGGATTTCACCTGATCAAGGTTTTCCTCGCCCCATCTCACCGGCTTTAAGATTTCCCGGTCCAGCTTTGCGAAGTAAATGCTGAACAACGATGTCTCAACGTGGAACTGGATTCCAAACGGCCGGTAACAGAGCAGAAAGAAGAAGGTAAATTCGTGGGTAAAATAGGCGGCGAGATAGATGCCCTGCAATTTTGCCGCTGCGGTCGAAAGCAGCATGTTTTTCAACATCCAGGGAAGCGAGAACACAGCCAGCAATTCAGCAGCTTGCCCTTGTTGTGCGTTAGAGGCGGCTTTGGCGCCAGCAAACAGACTGTCGGCCACCATCAGGATTGCTATCAATGCGAGTAGAAAAATCGCATCAACGGGGTGGCCCTTCCCGTATCGCGCCGGAACTGCATAGCGTGCGGGTTTGAAGACCAACCGCCGGATCACCGCGACCACCATGCACAGGAAAACTATGGTTGCGGTGTAATCCGTAGTTAAGCCGTAGACATGTCCAGCCCTCCCTGATAAGCCCGGGACAACGAAATTCGGGAAAGCCCCAATAATAAGGAGGGAGAACGCACGCGTCGCCAGCAGAATAAAACCGGCAAAAATGAGAATATGGGTAATTCCCGCGAATCGGTAACGCGGATGCTTCCACTGTCCCAGCCAGAACTTGAAAACCCTCCCTAGCCGTGTCAGTGGCCGATCAAAACGAAAATCGCGTTGGGCCCGAATGAGCGGCGTCAGACGACGGGCCACAATGTAGGCAAACAGCGCGGTGCCCAGGAGGGGGATCATCAGGAACAGGGTTCGTCCCTGGACCAGCCAAAAGGTCGCTTGCGCCGGTGATTGGAGACCTACCGCCATAGCCGCGCTTTCTCTGAGAGAGCTGATAATTCTTGCTTCTGTCCGGCATTCAGAGTCCTAAGCAACCAACTGGGTCAGGACTTTGTCCTCCGGAGTTTGCCCTTGCTGACTCGCCCGTTGAATCGGCTTAGCAGAATTCGGGACCCGAATAGCTATGCTGATTTTCTCTTCGCCTGATGCCTCTCTTGCTATCGGGCGTGACTTCGTGCGTTTCTTTTTACGCGGCGGACGGTCACCGGTTGCCTGCAGCAACTCGGTGAAGCTCAATCGCAGCAGCGTTTCCAAACATCGCAGATCTGGGGCCGCGTGCACATCACCGCTGAACCCGAAATATAGCCTGCCGTTGTAGCTTAGAATGGCGCAGTTGAGCGGCATTTCTCCGCCCACCGGCACGTACGGATACCAGCGCAGCATTTTGTGGCCAAGCAGGTAGAGAGCGTGCTGAGGCCCGGGCACATTGGTACACACCAGATTGAATGGCGTAATCGGCAACTGACTCGCAACCGGGCCAACTGCCGCCTGCAAGGCGGTGGGGAACATTCCGATCAGTCCACCGGCCAAACTGATCAGCTCGGGGGCATGCACGCTCTTGAGAAACTCCGTTCTTTTATGGACAGCCGCCAACAGTTTCTCGGGTTCGCGGATGTCCAGAGGGACCGTCACCGGAACCAGCGAGATCCGATTTCCCAACTCACCCGGACTCTCGCTGCCCCGCAAGTTGACCGGAACCATCATACGGAACAGCCGCCCCTTCACCCGGTCACCGTGCAGTTCCAGGTAGCGCTGTATGGTGGAGGTGACCAGTGCAAGAATCACGTCATTTACGCTGGTTCCAAACGTCTGTTTTATGGATTTAACCTCGGCGAGTGAAAGGTCCGCCCAGGCAAATTTCTGGGGGCCACGGTACACCACATTGAAGCGTAGCCTCTCGGTGAACGCGGTGAGTTCGGGCAATAGCTGGGAGAATTCGTCGTTGGGCAGTTTCCCGCCATTCATGACTACGCGTTCCGCCATGCTCAACAGATCGGCCAACGCGGAGAGTATCCTTTTCACGAAATCGGAATAAGAATCTACGACGCCACCTAAGAGCGCGTTCAACGGGTCGCGTGGTGGCGGGACGCGGAGCCGAATTCTCCTCTTCGGCAGGTGGGGCGCGTCCGGGCTGGCATCCAGAAGTACGTTCATGATGCCCACCCCCGCAATGCCATCGGCAAGGCAGTGGTGCAGCCGCGCAATCAGTCCGGTACGGCGGTTCTTGAGACCATGCACCAGGGTCAAATCCCAGAGCGGGCGCTGGCGATCCATCACCTTGCTCAGGACTTCTCCGGCGATAGTCTTCAGCCTTGCATCAGAGCCCTGTTCAAGGGTGACTTCGCGCAGGTGATTTCTGAGGTTAAAATTCGGGTCGTATTCCCAACTCGGCAGCCCGAGATTGAATGGCGCGGCTACCACTCGCTTGAGATAGCGCGGGAGCAGTGGTAGCTTCGACTCGACAAACTGGGTGAACGCTGCGAACGGAATCTCCCCCTCAAATGTGCAGACACTGGCTACGTTCAAGGGCATACCTTCTCGTTCGAGGTGGAGGAATACGGTGTCACCCCATGAAAGCCGATCGCCTTGCGAATCGTCCCGCATCGTCGCTCTCCTGCGTCAATACACTCAAAGCGAAGCGCGTCTCAGGCGACGAAAGAGAATCGTGACGCGAGCTTCACCAATTTGAGCACCTTGTAAATGTCAACATCGACGCCGCGCAACACCACCTTGGCAGCTTTGTTCTCGGCCTTCTGTGCCAGCTCTTCGATTACCCGCACTGCGTTGGAATCAATCCGGCGCACTGCCGAGAAATCCACTACCAATTCGGTCCCGCTGGTATCCAGCTTCTGACACATTTCCTGCAGATCCGGAACCAACTGCTTTTCGTCGAGCGTGATTAACATCGAGATCTCTCCCCCGTTACGCGTACTGCTGCTGGGTTGTAGGGCTCACATTGGCCGGCTTCCGTCCTTCGTACGCCTTCCAAAACAGCTCGACCAATTCGCCCATCAGTGGCATGCGAGGATTCGAGCGCCAGGAGGGATCGTCAAAGGCAGTCTTCACCAGCTCAGGCACAGCCCGTTCGAATTCCTGTTTGGAAATCCCAAGCTCAGCAATGGAACGCGGGAATCCCAGGCGATTGAGGAGCTGTTCAGTGGCTGCGATCAGGTTCCCGACTTTTTCCTCAACGTTTTGGCCGCCAAAACCGAGCAAATCCGCGACGGTGGCGTATTTCTTGTGCGCCACATACCCTTGTTGGTAGGGCGATGGCATGAATTTCGTAGGCACGGCCGCGTTATAGGCAATTACGTGCGGCAACATCAGCGCATTGGCGCGGCCATGAGCAACATGGAATCGCGCACCGAACGCATGCGCCAGCGCATGATTCACACCTACCGACGCATTGGAGAATGCCAAGGCCGCAATGCATGCCGCGTTATGCATCATGCTGCGTGCCACTTCGTCGCTGGGATTTTCATAAGCCATCGGCAGATACTTGAACACCAGGCGAATCGCCTGCATGGCGTTCGCATCGGTATAGGGCGAAGCGTAATTTGAGACTCCGGCTTCCAGCGCGTGGGTCAGACAATCGATGCCGGTATCAGCGGTAAGATTCTTTGGCATCGTCATCACAAACTGCGGATCGACAATAGCCACATCCGGAGTCAGCGAGTAATCAGCCAGTGTGACCTTTCGCGCATGCTCATTGTCCGTGAGCACGGCAAACGGAGTCACTTCGCTTCCGGTACCGCTGGTCGTAGAAATGGCGATCAGTTGGGCACGGTTGATCTTTTCGGTCGGATACTGCACAACACGTTTGCGCAAATCCAGAAACGGCGTAGCCAGCTCTTCCATGTCCGCGTCGGGCGACTCATACTTAAGCTTCATGATTTTGGCTGCGTCGATTACCGATCCTCCGCCCAGCGCAATGATCTGGTCAGCTTCATAGAAATTGAGATCTTGTACTCCCTGCAGCACCACTTTGAGCTCAGGCTCCGCATCAGGGATCACCGATACATGAACATGTGTCTGAGGGGGAATACTGCGCCGGACAACATCGACATGTCCCGCTCGCTCTAGAGCTGCATTGGTGATAACCACGGTTGAGCGCGACGGAAACTGGCGTACATTTTCCACTGCGTTCATGTTGAAATAAATTTGATTAGGAATGCGGAACCACATGTGGTTTTGTGTTCTGCGGGCCAGGCGTTTGATATTGAGGTAGTGATAGATGTTTACGTTGTCGGTTGTGCTATTGCCGCCGCCGGTGCCGCATCCGAACGCGAACGT
This sequence comes from Terriglobales bacterium, assembly GCA_035624215.1. Classification (GTDB taxonomy): domain Bacteria; phylum Acidobacteriota; class Terriglobia; order Terriglobales; family Acidobacteriaceae; genus JAFAGX01. The sequence continues at coordinate 10,905 of DASPRY010000103.1, read as the reverse complement.
GGGTACCAGATCGTTGTAAACGCCGCCCAGCGCTCCGATCGATCCCGGGGAATTCACAATGATCCGCCCGGCGTTCATCGTCGCCCCGAATTTTCGGATGACATCGTCATCTCTCGAAAAGATGACCGCGGTATGTCCCAGCCCGCCGCAGTGGTTCACATCGACACACACTTTCAGCGCCTCGTCTACCGATCTCGCGCGGTATACCGCCAGTACCGGGAACAGCTTTTCGACCGATAAAGGATGTTCGGGTCCCACGCCCTGAATGGGCGCGATTAGGAGCTTGGTATTCGGCTCTACTGAAAGTCCGATGAACCGAGCTATGTCCGTGGCTTTTTGTCCAATCGCCATGGGCTGCATGCATCCAGTCCGCGCATCGATCAAAGTTCGCGCCAGCAGCTTGGTCTCGTTCTCATTGCAGATGTGGGCCCCCAGGTGCGCAAATGTTTCGAGGGCCCGATCATAAAGTTCATCGTCGATCACCACCGTTTGCTCTGAGGCGCATATGGTTCCGTTGTCGAATGTCTTGGAGATGATGATGTCGACAATCGCGGTTTTCAGGTCGGCCGTTTTTTCCAGGTAAACCGGCGTATTGCCAGGACCAACGCCTAGCGCCGGCTTGCCAGAGCTGTAAGCAGCTTTCACTGCGCCTGGTCCGCCGGTGGCGTCAATCAGTGCTACATCTTTGTGCCGCATCAGGTAGGCGTTCTCCTGCAGGTTATGCGATTCCAGACAAGTAAAAACGCCTTCTGGCGCTCCGTGCTTAATGGCCGCTTCGTACATGATCTTCACGGCTTCTGCTCCACAGCGTCCTGCTTTTGGGTGCGGGCTGAAAATAACTGCGTTCCGCGTCTTGATCGCCATAACGCATTTAAAGAGAACAGTGGAGGTGGGATTGGTAATGGGTATCAGCGAGAAGATCACCCCGATCGGCTCAGCCAATTCCACCAGGTTGCGCTCGGGATACTCGCGAATGATGCCAACGGTTCGTTTGTCTTTCACGTAGTTGTAAGCGAACTCGGTGGCCACCATGTTCTTGATGACTTTGTCTTCCATCACCCCCAGCCGAGTTTCTTCCACTGCCAGGCGGGCCAGATTCTGAGCCTGCCCCAGCCCGGCCAGCACCATGGACTTGACGATGCGGTCGACGTCCTCTTGCGTGAACTGAGTGAAAACTGCGGCGGCGACTCTGGCTTGCCTGACTAGTCCTTCGAGGTAGGCAGTTCGTTCTTCACTGGGGTTTTCTGTGGCAAGTGGAATTTGGACTCGCACTTGTACACTCTCGCTCGTGACCATCGCTGTCCCCTGGCAATGTGTCGGGGCCAGTTCCAACGAGAAGCACAATCCCGTTTTCTGTTCTGTAAGTATGAGCACAGCGGGTAACTGTTGGTACCCGCCGTCAAAAGCTGCTCAAGTCTCTAAGCGTAGTCGATGGGATGTTTCTCCAGCCAATGCTCATCGCGCACTTTTTCGAGGTTCCCGAAGACCGCCGAAGCCACGCTCACGGCGAGGTGCCGGCTCTCCCAGGCAACGCCCAAACCAAAGCCAATCACACCACCCAGCAAACCGAATGCAACTGCTCTGCTTCGGGACTGAGCTCGGTTCGCCGGATACCCGCCTAATACACCGAGGCACAGGCCCAAAGCCGCAGGCTTTAAGGCATTTCGAAAAGAAGCGCTAAGAAACGGAGCAAGGGCTCCTCCGTGGAGAAATGCTTCTCGACCAGAACGTGCTCCTTCTAGTCCGGAACTCACCAGCCTTCGGCCATAACCAGCATTCGCCTTTGACCAGTCGCATAGGACCATGGCAATAACTCCGCACCGCCTGGGCCAGCCGGGAGTACCGGAGCAAACCAACCCCAGTTGACCATTAGAATGGGCGTAAGGTCAGCAACGCCGGTCACAGCCCAGTGTGAGCCAAGTCTCTTTTTGGGAAGTTTAGAGCACGGCAAGCGTGGAGTAACCGATGCTTCGGCGTGTGGTCTGCGCGGATGCGCGGACCACACGCCCATGCCGTGTTTTATGCCGCCGCTGCGGCAGCTGCATGTTTTTTCGCGCGGCCCGGCCTCTTGTGACGCTCGGGCTTGTGTCCGGTGACGGGTTTTACCATCATGTCCATCAATGCTTTCTGTGCATCGACGTAGCTTTTCACCCCTTCGCGGGTCAGCTCGGCCAACGGCAGGAAGGGAAATGGGCGGAGCAGCTCGAGAGTCTTGCCTCCGGTTTTCACGTTGGCATTCATCTGTTTCCCGGCTACATCCACCAGTTTTTTCTGCGCTTCAATCAACGATTCGGTTGCCTGCCGTGCCAGGTCGGCCAGCTCAGTTTTCTTCATTTTCTTTGCGCCGTTTGTGCGCTTGCCGCTGGTGGCCTCCGCCGTCGCCTCGGCGATAACATCCAGGAACTGCTTCTGCGCCTTAACGAAGTTCTCCATCCCTTCGCGGGCGAGATCGACAAGATGCTCGGGTTGATAGGTTCTGCCCGTCCTGGCGGCCTCCACCCAGGTATGAGTTTGTTTCCCGGCAATCTTCAGAAACTCCTCTTGCATGTGGATGAAGGTGTCCACGCTGCGCCGCAGGAGATCGGTCATGGCGTGCGCCGCGGGCCAGTCGCCTATGCGTTCTTTTACTCCGCTCATGAGAATTTCGTTCTGTTGTTTGCCCAGATCAAGAAGTATTTTTTGCGCTTCGATAAAGTTGTTCATTGCTTCCCCAGCGACTTCGCTGAAGATGGCGGTGGGAGAATGGTGCGGGTCAGACAGCTGTTGCCGCAGAGCATGCATTACATTTGCATTCTGCCGCATGGCCAAATCCAGGAGCATACGTTGCGTGGCAAAGAAGCTCTGGATCCCCTGCTGTGCCCAGCCCGAAAGCACCGAAACAAATGACGACTCCCGAGGATGAGTCACTGTCCTTGTGGCTGCCGGCATATCGATTACCTCCAGATTGCTGCATTGCAGCATCATTGTAAGTATAAGTATATCGACACGTTATGTCAAGATGTTATTATTGCCTTGTGCAAGGCAACATGAGAAAAAACCCACCCGCGGCCGGCTCCGTGATTATTAAGAAATACGGCAATCGGAGGCTCTACGACACAGCGGCCAGCCGCTACGTGAATCTGGACGATATTGCCCGATTGATTCGGGATGGCAAAGAAGTGAAGGTGGTAGACGCAAGAACCGGCCGCGACCTGACGCGTGTGATTTTGACCCAAATCATAACTGAAGATGCCAAGGACAAGCCTACAGGTTTGCCTCTTGAACTGCTCCGGCAATTGATTATTGCTTCCGATGAAGTACGCCAGGAATTCGTAATGTGGTATTTGAAATCTGCATTCGATGCCTATCAAAAGATACAGGACGCGGTCCAGAACCGTTTGACCGGCGTGCAGTCCGCCATCTTTTCCCCGCTGGAAACCATGAAGCGATTCCTGGGCGCGGCTGCCCCGTCCCAGATAAGCTCCGGACCCGAACCGGAGATGGAGGTCCTACGCAAGCGGGTGGCGGAACTCGAAGCCCGACTGGGACGAGGCAAAACCAGCAGGAAACGTCGCCACGCGAAGTCTTAGTTCGTTGGCACCGGGTCGTGCCAGATAGAGTCTTACGGCTGTATACGCCGGATAAAAATTCGGCGGTATAATTCGCGTGGGTGTCCAAGTTCTGATGCGAATTTTGTGTCAGTAGCCTGGATGCGGGTTAAATCAGGATAAAATTGCGAACCCGAAAACCAGCCGAGGCTGCTTCAAAAACCGGAATTCGCAAGCGTACCCCACGGCTTCATTCCGATGCCGATAACTCACTCTGGACCGAGGCGCTTTTCGGCGCAGAAATCCTGTTGTTACACGCAACTCCGGTCTATTACGGTTTCGGTGTGCCGCGTGGCGACGGCTCTGGCGTCGTCATCATTCCTGGTTTCCTGGGCACCGACCTTTACTTGACCGAACTCCACGGCTGGCTGGCCCGGATTGGCTATCGTCCATATTTTTCCGGCATCGGCATCAATGCCGAATGCCCAAACCTGCTCATCCAACGCCATCTCAGTGAGACCATTAAGACGGCGTTGGCCGAGACCGGACGAAAAATTCATCTCATTGGTCACAGCTTGGGAGGTGTCATCGCCCGTTCTCTCGCCGGGCAGAGACCCAAAGATGTCGCTTCCGTCATTACATTGGCCTCCCCGTTCCGTGGCACCGTAACGAGCCGAACCGTGCTCCGCGCCGCCGAAGCCGTTCGCATGCGAATTCTGCAGGAACACGGCCAGCGTGTGCTGCCCACATGCTACACCGGGCGCTGCACTTGCAACTTTATTGATTCGCTAAGGCGGGATATTCCGGAAGGAATGCTTGAAACCGCTATCTATACGCGCCACGATGGCATCGTCGACTGGCGCTATTGCATGACCAGGAATCCCGACCATGATTTTGAGGTTCCTGGTACCCACATCGGAATGGCATTTAATCCCGCGGCTTACACCATCGTCGCCGAGCGTCTGGCAATGGCTCAGGCTAGAAACGGCGCGGCTGGCCGCTCATCTCCAGCACGGCCCCGGTAGTTGTTTCCAGGATCTCTGCAGGTTTACCAGGCGGGCTCAATTGCAGGGTCGCTTTCGCCAGACTGTTGTTCATGACTTCAAGACTGCCCGAGCAATTCGTCTTCAGGTACGGCAAACGATGTAAGCTTGGGCCTGTGCCATCGATAGCCGCCTCCAATCGAAATCCATTCTCGGTCGAACAGTTAAAATTCCAGACGAATTGATCGCTGCGGTTTGTGCTTTGCCGCAAATTTCGGAATACGTGCTGCTCTCCATCGTGCCAGAGCACGGCTTTTCGAAATGTCAGTCCCAAGGGCATGTCATAAGTCAGGGCTTCAAGCGTGCTCGGTGGCTTTTCATTGGAGCGCAAGAAATAAACGTGTGTCCAAATCCAGAAGCTCCGATGGCGGTATCCGCAATTGTGCCCTTGAACTCCAAATCCCAGGAGATCGCCCTCAAACCTCCGCTCATCCAGCCTGATTCGTCCCGAAAAAAAAGCATCCGAATGCGGTGATCGCGAAAATCCTACCCATCCTTTCTCGCTGAGGCTGGCGCGGAAAGTAGAACGACAGCGCAGGTCCCAGGAAATCTCGTGCCCATCGAGCGCCAAGTCTCCGCGACACGAGCATTCATCGATTTGGTTCCTGTCCACGCGGAAATGGAACGGATTTTGTCCTCGCGCGCTTAGATCCAGACGCTCGATCGAAAATCCCTGAATGAAGCTCAACGGCTTCCCGCCACGCGGAAACCATGTCGCCCAGACTTGAACCGGCATGCCACGCGGATGTTCCGGACAACCGCCTCGCCCAGGGTTCATCAGCAGATAACGAAACCACCATCCGCCCGCGCCATCCGCCAATCCCAGGCGCAGGAACCAAACTTCGTAGCGCCGCCGCATCCGCAGCGTGGAGTAAACTTCGTTCAGGGTCTTCACGCAATTCACCGGCAGCGTGGCCGCGATTCGGGTCTTTCTCTGAGCGTAGCGGGAGCAGCATACTTCGCCCGCATATCTTGCCCAACTATTTTTCAGCGTGGCGTGCTCTCGTCGCACCGGGTTGCCATGTTCGGACGTTCAACTGCTTGATTCACCCGGCAACTCGTCGTATGATTCGCGGCGAAATGCCGGACCATCTTGAACGGCGCCGTTATCCGAGAATAAAGGCCAAAGTTCCGGTTGAGCTGCTTTGCGCCGGTGCTCCGCCCATGCGCACCACCACTGACGAAATCAGCCTCTGCGGGTGTTACATCGAGACGATGTTCACGATGGAGGTAGGGACGAAGCTCGAATTGGTACTCTCGATTTCGGGAGCCAGCATCCACGCCCAGGCCACGGTGGTCACAAAATATCCGCAGGTCGGAAACGGGATCGATTTCGTTGAGCTAGCTGACGACGATAGACGTAGATTGAGCGAGTTCATTACCAAACATCAACAGGAACAAAATACGGTCGGCGAGGGCCGATAACCTCAGTCTGTCATCTCTGACAAAAATGAACAGAAAACCCCTGGATGAACATGCATCGCGAAGACTGTGCCATTTCCGATTCAGCCAGTTTGCATACGGATCGGTAGCTCTCGACTACTCTGTAAGAGCTCCCGCACACAACCCTTCCTGGTGTTGCGCTCCACGGTCGAAGTCGAATGGCCGAATGAGCTAACGGCGCTCGGGGGAAGAGGGGAACTTGTCAGTCCCAACATATAAATAAGGATGTTCAAGACGCGGAACGACCTCAGGTGAAAGCGTGGCGATTTCCGCCCCAGCTTCAGCTGGTTCGCTTGCGGCTTAACTGGCCCGCGACGGTTTTCAGCAAGAAGCTCCCGCAGTTTTGTTCTGCTCTCCCTCCCCCAGATTGTCTTTATCAGTCACCCTTACCGAGCAACTCTGGCTGCTCGCGCAAGTAAAGAGTTCGTGTACTCCAGTTTCATTTTCTGACGGTCAGCACACATTTTCTTGAACAGTTCTTGAGTTAGCCGTTCTTGTTCCGCCAGCGTTGCTCCTGGGTTTTCCTTCTGGACCTTCTCCTCGGCACGCAGCTCAAGTAAGCTTAGATGAACCTCTTCCTCGAAATCCGGCCCGGGGATTGGTCCGGCGTAGAGACCTTTTTCGGACTGGGGGGCTTGCTCGGGAGGTCTGCTGGACCTGAGCACGGAAGGCGGCGCTTTAGCTTCTGCCTTGCGGCCTAGCGGATCAAAGAAACTAAGCTGCAGCCAGGTGCAGCTTTCATTGCCGAATTCTTGCGGGATGGGTTTGGAACCTGAGCCCAATATCCAGCCTTCGATCATCTGGCCACGGTAATGGAAGCGCAGGCCCTGTTCGATTCGCTCGTTCAGAATCGTATCGCGATGAAAATGCTGGCCACAGAAATCGAAAATGACTCGTTCACTAACGTTACTTTCAAGGAGGATGTCGTCATCGAATTCACCGGTGATCTCGCCATCCGCAATAACAATACCCGGGTTATTAGCAACGATCTGAAGATAGGAGGCGTAATGCGCAGCAGTTCCTCGATATCTGTCAAATACGAAATTCTCAATCGATGATCCAACTTGTATAGTCACCGGCAGGTCATCTTCCTCCAACTGACCGACATCCACGCCTTCGGCCTGCAACTCACCCAAACTCTCGAAATATTCGGCTTCTTCAGCCCGGCTGAGCCGGGGTTTAAAGGTAGACATTTTCTCCTCCTTGAAAAAATTGCAGAAATTGCAGAAATTGCAGAAATTGCAGAAATTACAAATTCATTGTGTTATCACGGACTTCGAGCATATGGGGCATCCCTCCACCGCTGGTAATTCAAGGTGAAATTGGGCAGCAAGTTCGTGCACGCGCTGCCGCACATCTGCGTTGAACGTCAGTACGCCTCGGTGGGTAACCAAGCCAATCCTGTTAAGCAGCCGGCCCACCTCGTGTGCGTTAAGTTCACGGAATTCACCCCTGGAGCGCAACAGGGCGTTCAGCAGTTTCGCGATTTTGGTCGCGGTGGCTTCTCCTGGTTTGTGTACGGGAGTCCAGAGAACCTCGACAATTGCCACTCGGGGCTCTCGCGAGCGGCGATCGCGTGCATCCTGTTGATGCGATTGGAGCAGAGGCGCCAACGCTTCGATCACTTCTGTGTCATCCGGGATGCAAGGCAAGAGTTCGCGCGTGAGCTCGCAATCGGGCAGCTTCTGTAGTATGGCACTGTTCGTGTCCAACGCCGGACGCAAATGCCGAAAGCGGAACATCTGCAGCTGGGGCTGAAATTCCTCTGCGAGCGCGGCAAGCGAAGCATCGCTCGGAACGCAGCCCTTGCCAGGCGGCAACTGCATGTGCATTGCGTTGCCGTCCTCGGCCCAGGCCTCCAGCGGGTCATAGGTCTGCAGTAAGACGGCACGAGAGCAGGCAATTTGGCGAATCGTCCCACGGGGGCCGAGGATGAAAGTGTCCACATAATTGGCAGACGTCCAAAACTCACTGCCTCGAAGCGGCATCTTCCTGTCATTCACGAGCATAGTCAACTGCAAGAAGAAAGGCAGCTCGCGCTTCAGCTCAGCTACACTCAGAGCACGTCGGCAGAGCACCCGGAAGATTCGAAACACGGGGAGTGCCTGGGCCATATTTTCGGCGCGTACGCACAGCGTCGGTCGAATTGGGCTCAGTTCGAATACCCAAGTTCGGAGAATCCATACCGCTGTGTACACCGCCAGGTCCCATGGCAAACCAGCATGCTTGCAGTACACGTCGGCGACACGCCGGAGCAGCCGGGCATCATTGCCGTACTCAGTGGCACAGCAAGGAAAAATAATGGCTGCGTCGATCGTGGGATCGAGAATCGGAGGACAATAGCTGACCTCGTCGATTACGAGAGTTCGTCCCGTCACTGTCTGGCTTCCATTAAATTGGATGACCATCAGTCCCGATGGTTCACGTACTAGGTCGAGTACAATGCCGTTTGGCAGTCGCTCCCCCACGATGGTTCGAAGCTGAGGGGTGACAGGCGCCGCGGTGAATGGACTAGCTGTATTTGAAGTCTGCACAGGTTCCTCCGTTTGATCCGCGCCCTGGTCGGCAGGAACCTATGACAAAGTGCATGGCCTGCGCTTGCGGTCCGGAACGACCGAAGCTGCGGTTGAACCCTTTACAGACCAATCTCGTTACCACGGGGTAGGAAGGAGAGCAGAAAGGAAACGCAATCCCGCGTACACTAGGTAATCAGGTTGAGTTTACCACGGCTGTGAACCGGCCGTGACAAATTTTCCATTGGCACAAGCCGTAGGGCAGTTTGTCCCCCTCTGCTGTTCCTCCCCTGTCAGTAGCCAGTCAACGGACTTGCCGAACTCGCGGCTAATAAGTGTGCGTTGATTGCTCAAGTTGCGCGTTAGATCGTAAATCGTGGATCAACCACCATGCGCCGCCAAGACCAATGCCGGTTCCCAATTCAGTCGGTTTGTATGCGGTTCAAAGGAAACCCCGCCGGGAGTCCGCAAGAATGTTGAAAGGTCGGTTACCAATCTACTTTTCGGTCGGTCCTTGATCTTCGCCCGTCGCGATCCAGTCGATGCTCTTGCCGGAGTATGCTTTGAGTTTGAACAGCAACTCCAGTGTCGGTGCGCTCTGACCCATCTCATACTTCGACAACTGCGTCTGACCGATGCCTAAAATTCTGCCGAACTCTGACTGCGTGAGGTCAAAGCCGCGAATTTCTCGGATACGGCGACCGATCGCCTTGAGGTCGGGTCGGGATTGAAACCTTCGCTTGATTGAATATTCCTATTAGTGGTACACTATTCCTCTTAGTGGTATGACACTGAACATCACCCACTTCTTCTTTTATGGCACGGCTATGAGCCGCAGGCAATTGGCATGAAAGGTACGGATCACGGATATCTATGGCGCCCAATTAGTTTTGTCAGGATCAGCACTTAGAGAGAAGGAGAACAAGATGCAATCGAAAACCTTCAGAGTTAATCTCGATGTTGCACGCGATTTGTGGGGAGATCTTTCCAAAATCTCTCTCCAGTGTCTAGAGGATCTGAGCAAGAGATATTCTCTGTCGATCGCCTCAGGAGATCTCCTGCAATTGGAAGGACGTTGGTACGTCACTCATGCGGGCCTCCTGGGAATTGCCCGCCGAAAGCGTTGCATGGGGATTCAGGTCCGACCTGCTGTCCGGTTCTGTGATCCTGCCGCTTCACGCTGGGCCTTCAAAGCGACCGTCTTCAAATCTCGCAACTGCAAAGGATTCGCCGGCTTCGGTGACGCCGATCCTTCCAATATTTCTCCATTGGTTCAGGGTGCCGAAATGCGTGTGGCCGAGACTCGCGCAGTGAATCGTGCTTTGCGGAAAGCATACGGAATCGGTATTTGCTCCGTCGAGGAGATCGGATCCCTCGCCGGACATCCCGGCTCAGCTGTTGAGTCTAAGAAGCGTCCGCAACCTAGCAATGGCAAGGCCAATGGTAATTTCGGCGGTCGCACGGTCCGCGATCGCCTCTGCCAGCTCATTCGCCAGCATGGGCTTGACGCCACGTTGGTCAAGTCGTACGCGACGGACTTCTGCGGAGTGAAGGCCTTACGAGATACCACTCGCGAGCAGGTCGAAAACTTCGTCGTACACCTTGCTGATTGGGCGGAAAAAGACCGGAACGCGTTGCTTTGTCAACTCAACAACCATGGCAGTGCTAAAGCAGGTGCCGCATGAGGCGCCATATTCAGGGGTTGCACGAGGCCGATCCGACAGCAAACGTTCTACTTCCGGACAGCCTGTATCTGGTCCGAGTGGTTCGTGCGCAGTATCGCTGGCATCCTGATAAGCCTTACTACATTCTTTGCCTTGTTGTGCTCGAACCCCAGCATTTCGCTAAGCGGTACATTACCGGTCGCATTTACTGCACTCGCCGGGCTCTCTGGAAACTGAACTGGTTCTTGCGTGACTTCGGCTATGACACCGATCTGCTCGGGCATGACGAAATCGACGAGAAGAGCTTGGTTGGGCTTCAAGGTGTAGTCAAGATCGGCCATGTCGTTGTAAACGGCACTAGTTTCGTCAATCTCGAAGGCTTCGCACCAGCCAGTCAATGGCAGGATCTGTCACCTGCGGTTGCTGTAGTGTCCCCGCCAACTTCTGCCGGGTCTGAGGTCGCGTAATGGTCTATAGCTACACTCAGATCAGCCATTATCTGACCTGCCCTCGGCGCTATCGCCACCGCTATCTCGATGGCTGGCAGGAGAAGGACACCAGGGCGGCCATGTTGTTCGGCCGTGCCTTCGAACGAGCCCTGGGCGCTTACTTCATGCGCCAGGATGCGGCGGAGACCCTGTTTCGCGAATGGCAGACCTACCAGAACCATGGCTTGCGCTACTCCAACGGCGACAGTTGGGATCGCATGCTCGAG
>DASPRY010000083.1:0-6144 GCA_035624215.1 Terriglobales bacterium | reverse complement strand
GGGCAGAAGACGCGCCTGGTTGCATTTGCACAGGTGTCAAACGCGCTCGGCACGGTTACACCCGCGCACGAGATGATTGAGATGGCGCACCGCTACGGCGCAAAGGTCCTATTGGACGGAGCGCAAGCGGTTTCCCATGTGTCTACCGATGTGCAGGCGTTCGACTGCGACTTCTACGTCTTCTCGGGACACAAGATGTTTGCGCCAACAGGAATCGGCGTCGTTTACGGAAAGACGAATGTTCTGGAAAGCTCGCCGCCGTGGCAAGGTGGCGGAAACATGATCCAGGATGTCACCTTCGAAAAGACGATTTATCAGCCACCGCCGGGGCGCTTCGAAGCAGGCACGGGCAACATCGCTGATGCAGTGGGCCTCGGTGCCGCGATCGATTACTTGGATCGCATTGGGATGGTGAACATCTCTCACCACGAACACGATCTGCTCCTTTACGCCACCGAACAACTCCAACGGATTCCCGGCCTGAGATTGATCGGAACTGCAAAAGAAAAAGCAGGTGTCCTGTCGTTTGTGTTGGACGGATACCGAACCGAAGACGTTGGCGCTGCACTCAATCGCCAAGGCATTGCGGTCCGCGCGGGCCATCACTGCGCGCAGCCCATCCTGCGGCGGTTTGGTGTGGAGAGCACCGTGCGTCCATCCCTGGCGTTCTACAACACATGTGAAGAGATCGACGCCCTGGCAGCGGCGCTCTGGAATCTGAAACTGGGCCACCATTCGATCTGAGAGGTCAGGTTTGCGAAGAGTAAGCACGTCAGGCGGTTGGTGGGCAAAAATACCAGGTCGATGTACATCTACATCTAACCTTATGTGGGACAGGCGGATTGCAGCTCTAATGCAGTTGGGAAGACGACCTGGAGAAAGCGGAAGTGACAGGGAGCAAGATACCAGCAACGGCGATTCGCTCATCGGCAACAGCCGATCAGCCCGAGGCTGGGCTTGTGCGCCACTCGTTGCTGGACCAGATCGGTAACACTCCTCTCTTCCATCTAGCCAATATCGGGCGCGAGTTTCCGAACATCGATTTCTACGCAAAGGCCGAGTGGTTTAATCCGGGAGGGTCCGTCAAGGACCGCCCGGCGCTCAGCATGATTGAAGCTGGCCTGACTAGTGGTCTTCTTCGTCCTGGAAAGACGATCATCGATGCAACCAGTGGAAACACCGGCATCGCCTACGCGATGATCGGTGCGACGCTGGGCTACCCGGTCAAACTGTGCCTGCCGGAGAGCGCGTCGCACGAACGAAAGCGAATCCTGGCGGCATACGGCGCACAACTAGTGATCACGCCGGGCGAAGCCGGAACGGATGGCGCGATCCGTCGCGTGCGCGAGATCGTCGCAGAGCACCCCGAGGATTATTACTATCCCGACCAATACAGCAACCCCGCGAACTGGCAAGCGCACCTCCGCACCACCGCGAATGAGATTTGGAAGCAGACGTCAGGAACGCTGACGCACTTTGTTGCGGGTTTGGGCACCAGCGGAACCTTCGTCGGAACTACGCGCCGATTACGAGAATTGAATCCAAAGATTCGCTGCATTAGCCTGCAGCCCGATTCGTCTTTTCACGGCCTGGAAGGCTGGAAACACATGCCCAGCGCGATTCGTCCGGCAATTTATGACGAGACCCTTGCGGACGAAAACGTAGAAGTGGGGACCGAAGATGCCTATCGCCTGGTCAAACGACTCGCGCAAGAGGAGGGCCTGCTGGTGAGCCCGAGCTCGGCTGCGGCATTGCACGGCAGCTTTGAGGTTGCGAAGCGAATTCCCGCCAGCGAGCACGCGGTGATCGTGACGGTATTTCCTGATTCGGCGGCAAAGTATTTAAGCGAGCGTTTCTGGGACGAGATCTGATGATGAGTAGCACGGACAAACTTCGCATCGCACCCGAACTTGTGGAGACGATTCGTCAGCACGGGGTAGCGACCTACCCTCACGAATGCTGTGGCGCTTTGTTGGGGCGCGATTCGAGCAGCGAAGCGGAGCCTTCTTTGCCGCGGGAGATTATGGATTTGTTCCCGCTGGTGAATCGTCGAGACGATTCGCCACATAACCGCTTTTCGGTGACGCCGCGCGACGTGATCGACGCGGATCGTGCCGCCGAGGAACGTGGCCTGGAAGTCGTGGGCTGGTATCATTCACACCCCGATCATCCGGCCAGGCCGAGTGAGTATGACCGCGAGCACGCATGGCCCTGGTACAGCTACATCATTGTGAGCGTGCGCCAGCGTGTTTCCGACGAGATGACTTCGTGGAGATTGAAAGAGGATCGCTCCGGATATACCCAAGAGGTCCTCGAAATTCAGGAAAAGGCTCCCACACATCACTGAATCTCAAGGAGAGAAAAACAGCATGGCCGTTAAAGTTCTGATCCCGACGCCGCTCCGACCGCATGCCGGTGGCAAAGCCGCCGCGGAATTTTCGGCGAAGACTGTCGCCGAAGCACTTCACGGCCTCACGACCGAGTATGCTGAATTGAAGAAGCATCTCTTTACGAACGAGGGGAAGCTCAGGAGCTTCGTGAACGTCTACGTCAACGGCGAAGATATCCGCTATCTCGCGCAGGAGAATACACCTACAAAGGATGGTGACATCATCAACATCATTCCGTCCATTGCTGGCGGAAGCTACACCTCAACGCAATCAACGCCAGGTGAGACTCTCAGCAACGAAGAGATTTTGCGCTACAGCCGCCATTTGATCATGCCGGAAGTTGGCATGGATGGGCAGCTCAAGCTAAAAAAGGCCAAAGTGCTCTTGATCGGCACAGGCGGGCTTGGTGCGCCACTTGGGCTCTATTTGGCGGCCGCAGGAGTTGGGAAGCTCGGACTCGTCGATTTCGACGTTGTCGACTTCACAAACCTACAGCGACAGGTCACGTTTGGCACGAGCGACGTCGGCAAACCGAAAAGTGAGGCAGCTCGCGCACGACTCTCCAACTTGAACCCCGACATTGAAGTTGAGGCGTTCGAAACAAAGCTGACCAGTGAGAACGCGCTCGAACTCTTCAAGGATTTTGACATCATTGTGGACGGCACGGACAATTTTCCTACCCGTTATCTCGTGAATGATGCTTGCGTTCTGCTCGGCAAACCCAACGTCTACGGCTCGATCTTCCGTTTTGAGGGGCAGATCACTATCTTCGGGATGCCGCAAGGGCCGTGTTACCGCTGTCTATATCCGGAACCACCTCCTCCCGGATTGGTGCCATCCTGCGCCGAAGGCGGCGTGCTGGGGGTGTTGCCCGGGATCGTGGGCTCCGTCCAGGCGATGGAGACCATCAAACTGATCCTCGGTAGCGGCCGCAACCTGACGGGCAGGTTACTGTTGTTTGACGCACTCGAAATGGAATTTCGCGAATTCAAGCTGCGGAAGAATCCCAACTGCCCGATCTGCGGTGAGCATCGCACGATTGACAAGCTAATCGACTACTACGAGTTCTGCGGCGTTCGTGGTGAAGAAGCACCGGCCCCGGACCTGAAAGTTCCAGAGATCACACCGAAGGAGCTAAAGGCTCGGCAGGATCGGGGAGATGAGCTCTTCGTTCTGGACGTGCGCGAGCCGCACGAATACCAGATCTGCAACCTCAAAGGGCACTTGATTCCGCTAGGCGAGCTACCCAGGCGTGTACACGAGCTAGACTCCTCGGTGGAGATCGTAGCCCACTGCCGGAGCGGCAAACGTTCGGCCGAAGCGGTCGATTTCCTGCGCAAGGCGGGTTTCCGGAAAGTACTGAATCTAAAGGGCGGAATCCTGGCCTGGTCCGACGAGGTTGATGCGAGCATTCCGAAATACTGAGAATCGAATACAATGAATGCATATTTTGTATTTGGAACAAACGGCAGAGAGGGCTAAGCTATTGGTCATGTCAGATCGCCTCACATCGACGCTTATGTGTTGCTGTTGCGCATATGTTGCTGCTGGTGTGGGGAGGCATAGAGACTAAACTCTAACTCTAGCGAGAATCAGCTGTACCGACCCACCACCAGTTGAGCTGGTAGGTGGGTTTTCTGTTTTTTTGGCCATCTAAATTTGAGCAGAAAAGGAGAGCACGATGTCCGGATATAAGCACCCTGAGGTCCTGGTTTCAACAGATTGGGTCGCCCAGAATCTAAACCGTCCAGGCACTCGCCTGGTCGAAGTCGATGTAGATACAACCGCATACGACAAGGGCCACATCCCCGGAGCTGTGGGGTGGAACTGGCAGACACAGCTTCAAGACAACGTCCGTCGCGATTTGATCGAAAAGTCAGCTCTGGAAACCCTGTTGGGGAAATCCGGAATTTCGAACAACACGACGATTCTTCTGTACGGTGACAACAACAACTGGTTCGCGGCTTATGCTTTTTGGCAGTTGAAGTATTACGGCCATAAGGACGTGCGATTGATCAACGGCGGCCGCAAAAAGTGGGTCTCCGATGGTTTGGTTTTTACCACGGAACCCACAACGGTCCCGCGGACAACCTACAACGCGGCTGATCCCGATGAGTCGATCCGTGCACGGAAAGAAGACATCTATGCCGTACAACAGAAGACAAAGCGCGCTGAACTTGTCGATGTTCGATCTCCGGATGAGTTCACCGGAAAGATTCTGGCACCTCCGGGACTCTCTGAAACCGCTTTGCGCGCCGGCCACATTCCCGGCGCCGCGAATATTCCCTGGGGCCAGGCCGCTAACGAAGACGGTACCTTTAAGTCTTATGACGAACTGAAGAAGCTCTATGAATCGAGAGGTATTCTCGGCAACGACGGAGTGATCGCCTACTGCCGCATTGGTGAACGCAGTTCTCACACCTGGTTCGTCCTGAAATACTTGCTGGGTTACGAAAACGTACGGAATTATGACGGCTCCTGGACGGAGTGGGGCAACTTGGTCGGTGCCCCAATTGTGAATCTGAATGCGGCGCCTGCACAAGCAGTCTCGGTCTGCCAGGGCGATTAGCTCAGACTAGGGCACACGGGCGGGGCTTGTCTCTGCTGTGCGGATTTCGGTGCAGCAAGCAGAGGCGCGGTAGCCAAGTGGCAAGGCAAAGGTCTGCAAAACCTTCATCGGCGGTTCGATTCCGCCTCGCGCCTCCAAGCTCTTTCTGAAGGAATTAGGTATGCATTCGAATACATGGCGTCAAAAACGCCGATCAGACCTGAGACTCATCGGGTTGATGGCCGCACTGTTGCTGCATCCATCTCTCTTCCCCCCACTCACCGCGCAGACCGAACCCGATAGTCTTTGGAACGCCGTGGTGGTTGTCGGGAAGGCAGAAATTCCCTTCCGGTTTGAATTGAGTCGCCAGGGAAATCAGTGGCACGGATTTTTCTTCGAGGGAGACCGAAAGATTGGCTCCACATCCGGTAGTTTGAATTCAGGAACGCTCCGGCTCGACTACGAATTCCTGAATACGACTCTGACGGCCACATTTGACGGGGGGCAGTGGAACGGCACCTACCGCTACAATCGGAAAAACGGGAAGGAATATGCCTTTCATGCGCGCCCATATGTCGCGCCGAGCCCCGATCCAACCACGCCACCCAAAGTCGCAGGAGAGTGGGAGATGAAACTGCTCGGCGAGGACCAGAGCCTGGCAAAGGATCCTCGCACCGCGCTTTCTTGGAGACTCTTCCTTCGCCAATCGGGACCCGACGTAAGTGGTTCGATTCTCCGTGTTGATGGTGACACCGGAACACTCACGGGAAGGTGGCAGGGTGAGAAGTTAGTTCTGAGCCACTTTGCGGGCGAGCGGCCCGTACTGTTCGAAGCCACACTTCAACCCGACGGCACATTGGATATTTTGCTGAACCAGCAAAACCGATACATTGCCGCGCCCGTCTCCGCTGCTCGCGCGAAAGGAATTCCTGAACCCGTTGATCCAACGAAATACACGCATGTGAAGAATCCTGACGAGCCTTTTCAATTCCGGTTCCCGGATGTCGATGGGCGAGTCGTTTCCAACACCGATGCTCAATTCCAAGGGAAGGTCGTGATTCTCGAGATAGGTGGAACATGGTGTCCCAACTGTCGGGACGAGGCCCCGTTTCTCGTCGATCTGTATCATCGATTCCACAACCAGGGTCTTGAAATCGTGGGCCTAAACTTCGAAGCGAATGGAAGTCTGGACGAAGACAAACCTCG
>DASPRY010000082.1:0-14501 GCA_035624215.1 Terriglobales bacterium | reverse complement strand
CCTTCGGCACCTTGACTGGCCCTTGGCCAGACCAAAATTGCGCCACCACCTGCCCCCGATCGACCTCCTGAGCGCGCTCTGGCGTCTGCTGAGACCAGAGGAATGGCCCGCTTCCCTGCAAAGTCTGCTCCATTTCCGTTTCAGCGTGGTGAATGTAAGCATCAAATGCTTCCACGGTCCGCGGGTTTAGTTGCACAGGCTTTACAGTTTGCGCCATAGCTCGGGACCTTTTGTGAAATCGTGGTCCGGGTACAAGTGCTTGTCAACGTCCGATCCGAGGTTTTACGTGCGGGGAAGCCCGGGCAAAACCATTATTGTGGAACTTCGGGTTCTCACGTACAGTGGGACAACGCTTCAATGAGAAGAACCCACGTCGAACCCAGGGATTGCCGTTCCCCTATCCGTACTCAGGAGTATCAGGAAGCTGACGTTCCTATTTTGGGCGAGGTGCTGTTTGTGGCCGAGTTGGTTCTGCTGCATGCCGCGCCCTTATATTACGGTCAAGACTGGGGTCTGCCGAGGGGAATCAGGATTGCTCGCAACAGGTGATTTAGGACGGTTCGTTGTTCCTCGCCATAAACGGGCTTAGCAGCGGGTCACTGCAGCTTCGCGTACTCGGCCTTCGCTTGCTTTGTTTCTTCTTCACGGCGGTGCCCATCACTTCAAACCTGCCATTAAGCACCAGTTGGTTCACCCCGATGAACGCTCGCGCCGGATAGTCGCCGTGAAAGTAGGTCTTATAAACATTGTTGAACGTTTCGTAGAGCTTCAGGTCGGTGCAGAAAACCTGGATCGAAACCATATCATCCATCGAGAACCCAGCCGCTTCGACGGTCTGCTTGGTCGCGTCCATCACCAGTCGCGCTTCATCCTCCGCGCTAGCTGGTGGCTGTCCGGTTTTGGGGTCGAGGCCAATGGTGCCGGCCATGTAAAGAGTGTTGCCTACCAGCACTGCATCGCTGAAGGGCAAGGAGGCGAGACCAGCGGGTCGTGGCTTCACAATGAACTTGCGATCGGCCGCGTTTGCGGCCACACAGAATGCGAGAATCACTCCCACCAGAACCTTCTGCAGTCTCATGATTTGCCCCTCTACCAAGAATTGGCTGGATTTCAGAAGTCTACTTTATCGGAATCCTGCCAGCGCCTTACCTAGCTCATCTATCGACAAGGCGAAGCTCCACTGGTTTGCAGCATGTTTGAAAAGCAACCTTAGGATTCTGCCACGGTGATGTAAGTTTTCGTGTGTAAAATGTGAGTGGGTGTAACTTGGTTTTGGCCGACCAAAGCTAAAACCAAATCCTCAGAAAAGGAGCGTTACACCCGATGGCGAAAGTAACACCGATCAACGAGCATTTCCAACATTTTCTGGACGAGATGAAAGAGACGTTCTGGGGCGATCTGTATGGGCAGACGCGGCAGGCGTGGCAGCGTTTTTTCCAGCTGGAGTCGGAACGGGAACGAGACCGATTCACGGGCTGGGCTTGGCATGAGCGTGGGTGGGGAAAACGGCGGCGGTATCGCAACAGCTACTACGAGCGGGATTTTGTGACCTGCTTTGGGACGATTCGCTTACGCATCATGCGGACGCGGGAGCGGAGCTTCTTGCCTTCGGGGTTGCGCCGCTTTCAGCGGCGGGCGGAACAAGTTTCGCTGCTGATCCGGGAGGCGCCCTATTCCAGACTTACGCCGGAATTTTGGAGCGGGTGTGCGTACTGACGCCCACAAACCAGACAGGCCGTGACTGCTGTCTGAGTTACAAGGCGGGATGAGCCGATTTGAGGCGGTACCGAATACCAGCCAGAGGCTCCAAAATCAACCAGAAAAGGCTATGGACTGGCCATTTCCCCAGGAATGGATATCACATCCCCCTCCCTGCGGAAATGGCCAGTCCATTGTCCTTGAAGCACCAAGAACATGGCTAACGCACGCAATGCTTTGCTTCGGCTGTGCTTCGCTTTGGCTGAACCTTGGTATGGAGAAGTCAACTCAGTCGGACCGGATGCTGCTGGCGCAGTCCTGCGCGCTTTGGTCGCTCTCGTTCGCCCGTGATTGCGGGAGCCCTCCCCCGGTTATCGGGGCAATTTTGGAGCAATCCCCACAGTTGTGATTTCTTCGAACGGCAGGACATTTGGTGGTTTTGGGGGCCCCGCTTTCGCAATGCCGATTGTGTCAGCAGAGCCCCAGACCCAGGACTAGAAGGTGAATTTGGCCTGCAGTTGAATTGCCCGGACCGAGTTATCCGCTCCCAAGCCTGAGCCGTAAATGCCGGTCGGGTTGAGAGCAGTCTCGATAATGGTCCCGAACGCGCCGCTAGCCGGGTTCATGACTGGGAAGTAGAAGTTGGGGTGATTGAAGAGATTAAAGAACTTCGCGCCAACTGAGAATTGAGCGCTCTCCCACTTCGCTACGCCGAACCCCTTCTCTACTCCGAAGTCTGTATCAAAGTACAAGGGACCGCGGTTCTGGTTCCTCAACTGGTTCCCATAGGTCGTGGCCGGATCAAGCCAGTTACTAGCCACCATGCAGGCATTAGGAACTCCGGCGGTCAACGTCGCTGCAGACGAACCGCAATTGGCTGGAGCGCCAATCTGGTCGGAAAAGATGTACTGCAGGTTACTACTCGACCCGTAGTTGGTTGCCTGCAACGCGTTCGAGTCGGCGGAGCTATACACCGTGAAAGGATAACCGCTGTGGGCAATGATCGTCCCGGAGAACGTCCATCCTTTCACCAGGGTATTCGGCCCCCAATGAGTTAGATGGCGGAAACCATCAGCCCACACATAGTTCATTGTGAAGTTGTGGCGAACGTCATAGTCGGCGTTGCCATAGTTTCCGCCGGGGTTGTAAGGGTTCTGCGGGTAAACAGGATCCGCATACAGCCCGATCGTGTTCAGACCGAACGGAGAGAGAGAGTTGTTGGAGATTTGGTCCGTGGCGTGGCTCCAGGTATAACTAGCCTGGAACTGGAAGCCGCCAGAGAAGGCGTGGTTGGCCGTAAACGTCAACCCGTGGTAGTTGGAGTTGGCAATGTTCTGCGCGTTCGCCACCTGTCCGAACCTGGCGTCCGGAACCGTAGCCGGCAAGTTCGCGAAGGTCGGTCCAATGAAGGGACCGGGTGTTGGCGTAGCCGAAGTCAGCTGCGACGGAGCGCAGCACCATGCGTTCAACGCCGCGTTTGAGAATTCCTCGTGCTGCCCGTGGTTGCCGACGTAGAGGATGTTCAGGTTTGTGTTCCACCCAATTGCCTGCTGCACCTCCAAGCTCCATTTGTAGTAAATGGGAACGTGCACAGCAGTGGCGTTGTAGAAGTTAAACACTGGCACGCAGGTAGCTGGGTTTGCACCGGCGAGTGCGCAGCTCGTTCCTCCGTTCCCGTAGTTCGCCTTGAAGGCGTTGCCTGCATTCTGCGAGATCAGGTATAGAGGCTGAGAGATACCGTTGACCGTACCCGTCTGCGGGGGCGCGATGTAACCGCCAAAGGAAGCGATCTGAGGGTCAAGAGGTGCATTCTGCATGAAGTCGTCGATTGCGCCAGTGGGCAGCGCATCGGAGAACATTCCGACGCCGCCGCGGAGAACAGTCTTCTGACTTCCACGCGGTGACCAGGCGAATCCGATCTTCGGTTGCGGCACGATCGTCGTGACCGACGGGAACGCCTGACCTAACCCGGATTGGATGGCACTGTCTACGGGGGCAGTGCTGTTTCCGAAAGCTCCTGGAGCGAATCTCTGGAAGCAGTTGAGCTGGCAGGTCGGATTGGAGAGGTGATCGAACCGTAGGCTGGCGGTCAGCTTCAGGTTGCTTGTAATTCTTACGTCGTCTGAGACGTAGAAACCAAGCTGATACAGGCCAATCCGCTGTTCGAGGCGTTGCGGGAAAGCCTGAAAAATGAGGTTGCCAGCCCCGCCTGTGCCGCCAGTAGCGAAGTTCCCTAGCGAAAAGGGTTCGACTAGCGGGGTTGTGAAGAAGAAGTTGCCGTCGGTGACATAGTCCTTGTGGAAGTTGACACCGATTTTGTAGTTGTGCCGACCGCGAACCCAACTGAAGTCGTCCACAATCTGCCACTGGGTGATGTTGCGGCCTTCCGGAAACGCCAGATTGTCAGGATTCAGAGATGAGAGGGTGCCATCCCCGAGGGCGAACGTGACGCTTCCCCCCGGGTACGGAAGAGCCTGATTCGCCGCTGCCTGATCCTGCATAACGAAAAACGCACTGTACCAGAGCAGCGATGCTTTGAAGTCGTTGACCTTATCCGCGCCGAAGGTATGAGTTTCACCGACTTGCCCTTGCCAACTCGGCTGATCGCTGATGCCGTTAAAAGCGGGATCGATTCCGTCGGTGTAGGTTGCCTGGAGACCTTTCTCTTTCTCCATGCGCGCGAAAAACTTGTCATTGTTAGTGATGTTGTAATCAACTTTTCCGACGATGAGTTGGTCGCCAGTGTGTGCCGAAAGCGCAGCCACGGTCTGAACGGCGCAAGGATTCGCTGCGCCGAAGGCGATGCCGTTTACCGTGGTGACGTCGTTGCATCCACCCCCTGCCAGTTGTTTGGCGCCGGCCTGAGAGACCCTGTTATACAGCCCGAACATCGTCTGATAGAACGGAACCGAGGCTCCCAATCCAAGGCTCGTTAGGTTCCCAAGGACCGCCGACTCAAAGCCTTTTGTAGGCACAAACAAGGTCTGAGGCGCGGGGATTGCCAGCTTTAAGCCTTCAATGTCAAAGAAGAAAAACGCTTTGTCCTTCTTGATCGGGCCGCCAAACGATCCGGCGTACTGATTGTCGTTCACGAAGGGGCGCGGTTGCACATTGCTTCCAGCTATGGCATTCGCCTGGTTGCGGAAGTAGTTGTTGGCATCGAGGATATTGCCGTTCCACCAGTAAACCGCATTGGCGTGGAAGGCGTTGGTGCCAGACTTGGTTACGTAGTTGATGTTCGCGCCCGCCAAGCCTCCGAACGATCCGCTATAACCGTTTGAAACGACGGTGCTTTCCTCAACGTCATTCAAGCCCAGCGTCAGGTTCGTGGCTCCGCTATTGTTCACGTTGAAATAGGGATCGTTGTCGTTCGCCCCGTCAATCGTGAACAGGTTGGATGTCGCAGGCAGACCGTTCACTTCGAAGTTGCCGCCACCGAACATCGCTCCACCAGCGGTGTTCATGACCGCGCCTGGGGCGGTATAAGCAACCGCAGAAAGGTCATTACCCGGGTTAGGAAGCAGCTCCAACTGCTTGGAGTTGAAATTCGCAGTCAGATTGGCGTTTTCGGTCTCAACCGCTGCTGTAGTGGCGGTCACTTCAACGGTCGTTGTCGAGGAACCGAGCACAAGCTGAAAGTTCGCCGTGGAGCTAGCACCCAGGGCCACAGCAACTTTCTTCTCCACCACTTGAAAACCAGCGGCGTTAACACTAACGCTATAGTTTCCAGGTTTCAGGTAGGCAAACTCATAATAGCCCTGTGAAGTCGTCTTGCCGTTGGTCACAGCGCCAGAATCCAAGCTCTTGAGTTGCACGGGTACATTTGGCATTACGGCCCCAGAGGGGTCGGTAACGATACCGCTAAGTTGGCCGGTGGTAATCGTTTGTGCTAGCGAAGTGCCAAGAAATACCAGGAGCACAAGAGCCAGTACCGAGGCCAGCGTAACTACCCATTTAGATCGCATAGTCGTCGTCTCCGCTCACTTGCGATGTGAAAAACAACAATCCTGAAAACGAGAGCTTCCAAAAGCATCCAGAGAAACTGCTCCAAACATATGGGCCAGGAGTGCATTCTCACTACCATCACCGCTGAGTTTTTCTCGCTTTGTGACGTAAAGCTACGAGGCAGGTACGAACGTGAAAGGAAACCGACGTGGCCATCACGTTATTGGGCCTGTAATTCTGGCAGAACGCGCCAGCTTTCGGCCAGGATCTCCACAAAATGGAAGGTTCAAGCACGACTTCTATGAAACGACACGAATTGTCTTGCTTGAGCTCGCCGAAACGCTCGTTGGGTGTGAGCGAGGGGCCGACTTACGGTTGGCCCAGCAACTAGCGGTGCATCAGTCACTTCGATGTAGGCACCTTTAGCATCGAAACGAACATCGGCGCCGGCGTCTTCTTTGGGCAGCGGATTGCCATTAAGGAACCGATCAAGTCGGAGTTGCTTTGCGACAGGAAGACAGAAATTCGATTCCAATGGCGCATTTGCCAGTGCGCATCGCTTCGGACTCAACTTTGAAGCGACAAGGCAGAAAATAAGTTCATAGAACAGCACTAGTGACTTTTTAATCCGCCAGGAAACTCTCGCTCCCGATCCAGAAATCCGCCAGAGACTTGAGATTCTTGCGATAACTCCGTGCCACCGTGTATTCCTTGCCACCCTTGATGAGTACACGATATGCCCCTGCTGCGTAAGGATGAATCTCCTCCACCATCGAGCCGTTTACCAAAAGCGACCTGTGAATCCGGATAAAACCGTAAGCCTTAAATTTCTCCGCCATATCCGAAATCGATTCCCGGAGAAGGTAGGAGCCCGATTCTTTCCGGAGCAATACGTAATTGCCCTCAGCGTGAACGGAGACGATCTGGTACGGGTCGATGAAAAGAATTCTTCCTTTTGCCTTGATCGCGATTTTTGGGGAGCGTGGTCGTGCCGTGTCCCGAGGAATTGGAAGTATGTCCAGCAGCTTCATTGCCCGTTGAGTGGCGTTCTGTAGCGAGGCGCGCTCCGGAACTTCGTTCAAATGTTCGGTCAACAGGTGACTGTAATCCACGGCTTGCCGTTGAAATGCGACAACGGCGTGCTCCTGGTGGTCAGTGACAAAGATGACGGAGGGAATCGAGCGTCGATCTTCCCGGAGTTGATCGAGCAAGTCCATTCCGGAAATCCAAGGCATGTTGATATCCAACAGCAGCACGTCATAGGCTCCACGGCGCAACTTTTCGAGCGCTTCCACGCCGTCGTTCGCGATATCAAAACTCTCAACGTCATCTCTGGCGCCGAGTACGCTGGCCAGAGACGTCTGAACCAGCGGTTCGTCATCAACGATTAAGACTCGCATGATCCTGCACCTCACCCTTGATCTCTGTCACACCATCATGAGATTGCCGCGCTTCTTTCAGAACAGCGCCAACTCAATGTTGTTACCGTACTTCCATGGTGCTGGCAGTTGCGTATGCGGTCACCTTCTCGCGATAACTTCCGGCCAAACACAACACGCTGCCACTGAACATCACTGTGTCGGCCAGAAAGTTAAGCCCATCAGATCCCCCAGTTACTACTGCCCAGGGTTGCACAATCATGATAGGTGCGTATACGACGATGACGAGCAGTAGGAGCCATAGCCCGAGCCCGGTAGCCGCTAACTTTGTCCGCTTATTCCCGACTAAGGCCACGCCTGTGATCAGAAGGACTAGCCCAGTCAGGTACGACACTGGCAGGCGAACTGGAATCCAGATAGGCGTCAACTCCTCGAGCGGTACTCCAGGTTTGAACTCGGGGTGGAGAAGGTGTTCTACAGCGAAGAAAATTGCCGCAATGCCGATTTCGACGCGGATCAGATGGAGAACAATGTTCGCGGACCGGGTCCAGCGCACAGGAACTTTCGCTGCAGCAAGAGACAAGGCTCCTGCGCTAAATGTCAAATCTCTAAAAGCCAACGCCCACGCGAATCGATCGCTGGGTTGCTGCACGATCGCCGGTAACCACATGAGCAGAACGAAAAAAAACAACATCGCTCCAAATAAAGCAGCGGCCAGAATTGCATATCTGCGAAGGGCCAGGCTAAGAGCACCGGCAACAAGACAAACCCCAACGAACAGAACCCAGAAGAGGTGTCCCGGAATCCATGACGGCACCAAGGGAACTATCGATTCGGCGAATACGAAGTGGTCCGCGCCGAAAATGGCCATAGGTACAGCGAGGAACAACGGTCCCAAGAGAGTGATCCTGTCAACGCCGCGGGCGCTTGCAACCTCCTTTCTGATACGAATGACACCAATCGTGAACACGGCGACCCCGGCCATATAAGGCAAGCACAACTTCAATAAGATCGCGCTAAATAGAAACCACAAGCTTGCAGATGAAAGAATCCAATCCACCACAGCCACTCGTGGAAACTGCAGCATTTGCTCTGCTCCTATAGTGCCAACATCCGGCATACGATGTGCACTGTGATTCACGGAATGCCTCGTCGGCTACTTGAACTCGACAATTAGTCCAAGCGCTCGTCTGGCCCTTCTGCAAACGACCCTTTCGGGAACAGATCCACGCTGGATGATGGGAGAGCAAGACGACGCATTCGCCGCTAGGTTGCGCAATCCGACCGATGATCGCTGGACTTGCGGCGTGAGAAGTTGTTGACTTAACCTACTTCGCAAGAGCGTCGCGATTCTCTTTTGCCCAGTCACTGTCGAGCGGCACTCGCTTCATTGGCGGTCCGCCTTGGGTTCCACAGGCACACGGCCCTTCCATCTTGGCTTCGGTCATGCAGAAACACGACTTCGTTTTCAAGCAGGCACAAACGTAGACGACCTTGCCTTTAATTTGAACCTGGTTTTGTGAGTCGGCCGCGGGCTGAGGACCCGTTTGATTTGCAGAAACGTCGCTCGAAGAAAGGGAGGCCAACAGGAACAGGGAAAGAACCGCCGCGCCTGTAACTGTCATTCGGTATCTCACCGCTTGCCCCCTCAAAGAACTTGTAGATGAAGAAAGAGTGATACTGAAAATGGCATTGCACAATATCCACTTGACATAGATTTCATATAGCCATTATGGTTCGTGAATGAAAAAGGTTCCTTCCGGTATCGCACCGGTCATTCAAGTCCAAAAGCGAAAATCGAAGTCGTTATACAGGCAGGTTTACGAGGGTTATCGGAAAGCGATATTGGATGGGAGCTTGCGGAGAGGTCAGAGGATTCCTTCTACCAGGGTGCTGGCGCTTGAATTAGGAATCTCGCGCATGCCGGTACTCAACGCGTACGCACAACTTTTGGCAGAAGGTTATTTCGAAAGTCGGGTTGGCTCCGGGACGGTAGTCTCCAGGTCGCTTCCAGAGCGCACCGCTAAGACGGAGCCTGCATCCGAGCAGTCAAGGGGGCTTAACCGAGACCGACGGCGAGTTTCGGAGCGTTGCTTGAATCTTTCGAGTGCACAAGGGTTCTACAGGTCACGCGGCTTGGGACCGTTTAGCGTGAGTCAAATAGATTTCGACCATTTCCCTCTGGCGACGTGGAACAGCCTAGTAACTCGCCACGTCCGTCGTGCGCGAGCCAAGTCGCTCGACTACGGTGATCCAATGGGATTGAACGAGCTTCGAGAAAGGATCGCCGAATACCTTCGGATCGCACGTGGAGTGCGGTGCGACGCACGCCAGATCATGATCGTCAGCGGCTCTCAGCAGGGGCTGGAGATAACGACTCGCGTGCTGTTAGATCCGGGAGATCAAGTGTGGATGGAAGAGCCGGGTTACAGGTTTGCTCGAAGCGTTTTCGCATGCAGCGGATGCGTTGTCGTGCCGGTGAGGGTCGACGCTGAAGGACTGAATGTTGCCGCCGGGGCGAAGCGATGCGTCGGTGCGCGAGCAGTGCTAGTGACACCTTCGCACCAATACCCAATCGGCGTAACGATGAGCGCTTCGCGACGGCTTCAATTGCTGGACTGGGCAGAAAGCAACGGTTCCTGGATTATCGAGGATGACTATGACAGTGAGTATCGCTACGAAGGCACGCCGGTGACTTCGTTGCAAGGACTCGACCGGAACTCGCGGGTCGTGTACATCGGAACATTCAGCAAGGTGTTGTTCCCTTCTCTGAGGCTCGGTTACGTGGTGGTCCCTGAAGATCTGGTTGAGCGGTTTCTTGCTGTTCGATTTGCGCTGGACATTGGCCCGCCAACATTCCATCAGGCCGTGTTGGCGGATTTTATTGGTGAAGGCCATTTCGCACGCCACATCCGACGGATGCGATTGGTCTATGCGGAGCGCCGGAATGCGCTTATTGAGAATCTACACGATCACTTTGGGTCGGAGGTGGAGATGACGGGAACAGAGGCGGGCATGCATCTTTCGGTGGTACTGAACGGAATCCCGGACAGGGAGCTTAGCGTGCGCGGCGCACGGGAGAACCTTTGGCTGGTGCCCCTTTCTTCCTTTTATCTTGGGAAGGCAGCGCAACAGGGGTTCATTTTGGGCCTCGGGAGCACATCATTACAGCAAATACCTGGCGCAGTCCATAAACTGCGGACATTGTTGCGCTCCAAGAATGTCGCGTAGTTCGTTACCTTGCAAGCGAAAAATGTCCATAAAAGGCAACAGGTCCGGTTTTTTCCGGACCTGGACACAGAGCTAGCTGAATGGATTATAGCACTCAAAAATGCAAAATTTCATTCAATTTTTGAAGCGGCACAAATGCCTTGGTATATCGTGTCACGATACTAAGCAAAAATGCTACGGCGTTTTATGCGGGTCACGCCTCCTCGGCAGAGTGGGCCGTACAGATTCTCTCCATGGACGTTACGCTGGAGTTGATGCGGAATGAAACCCCACGAGCGCCTGAAAAAGCTTCATCACGTCACTTGCATCGTTGTAAGGAGCAAGGGAGACTCGGATCCGTTCGCCGCGCGCCGAACATATAATCCTCTGGTCGCGGAGTTTCTCCACGGTGTCCCGTGCGCTCTTTCGGCTGTGTCCGAGCGAAATGCTACTCTAGAGCAACTCCGTTTGCTGGTAGTGTCCTAGGACACCACCCGTTTGCTAGATCGCTGAGACGGCACACACCCCCTGGTGAAAATAGCCAATGAATCAACAGCAGTTGAGTCAACCAAAGTCGCTCCCCGCGCTCAGCCTCGGCGAGTGCGAATGATTTCGACTATTTCTTTTCTTCCCTGTCAGTAGCCAGTCAACGGACTTGCCGAACTTTCGGCGGATGGCAATCCCAGGTCGGGCACCTGCTGACGTCCACTGCTTTATGCACTTTGTTCGGCATCTCCGCTGAATTGACTTTGCGCCCGCAAGCGGCCTAGCATTCCTCCGTATGATCGGCCAGACCATCTCGCATTACCACATCACCGGACAGCTCGGTAGCGGAGGCATGGGGGTGGTCTATGAGGCGCAGGATCTTACGCTCGGGCGCCGGGTTGCGCTCAAGTTCCTTCCCCCGGAACTGGCTCGCGATCAGGGTGCACTGGATCGTTTCCTGCTGGAAGCTCGCACCGCGTCCGCCCTGAATCATCCCAATATCTGCACGATTTATGCGGTGGAGAACGATAGCGGCCAGGCGTTCATCTCCATGGAACTGCTGGAGGGCCAAAGCCTCGACCGCAAGCTGGGGTCCGGGCCTCTGGCTCTCAATGTGCTTCTTGACATCAGCATTCAGCTTGCAGATGCCCTCGAGGCCGCGCACGCGAAGGGCATCGTGCATCGCGACCTCAAGCCGGCGAACATCTTCGTTACGCAGCGTAGTCAGGTGAAAATCCTGGATTTCGGCCTTGCCAAACTGACCCGGGCGGCGGAAATGGCAATGGTGGAGACTGTAGTCAGTTCAAACCCTGTGCATTTGACGAGCCCAGGGTCGACGGTTGGGACTATTGCCTACATGTCTCCGGAGCAAGCGCGGGGGGAGGAACTCGACGCCCGCAGCGACTTGTTCTCTTTCGGAACTGTGATTTACCAGATGTCGACCGGCCGTCTTCCATTTTCCGGTAACACTACGGCCGTGATCTTCAATGCCATATTGGAGCACGACCCGATTCCGGTGACGCAGCTTAATCCCGCGCTTCCGCCGAAGCTGCAGGAGATCGTTGAGCGGCTGCTGGAGAAGGACCGCGACCTGCGTTATCAATCGGCAGCTGATCTTCGGGGAGAGCTTAAGAGGCTGAAGCGCGACTCCAGCTCCGGACACAAAACACGGGCGGTCTCTGGATCAGTAGCTGAGCCCGTTCCCGCGCTTCCACCGACTGCGACACGGATTTCGAGCAGTTCGGCGGTCGTTGCTGCAGCCCGCCAACACAAATTCGGGCTAGGGATCACGGGTTTGCTGGCCATTCTGCTGGCCGTAGCGGGGGCTTACGGGATATATGCTTTCTTCTCTCGTGGGCGGACGACCGCCTTCCAAAACTTCTCGGTCAGCAAGGTTACTGAGACCGGCAAGGCCAGGCTGGTGGCGATTTCTCCGGATGGCAAATACATTTTGAATGTCCATGAGGAAAATGGCCAGCAGAGCCTTTGGCTGCGCAATATCGCTACTAACAGCAATACCCAAGTAATGCCCCCCGAGCCGTTGCAGTACCTCGGAGTGCGGTTTTCTCCTGACGGAAATTATCTTTATTTTGTTCGTGGAGAGCTGGGCCAGGCTCTGCATTACCTCTATCGGGCGCCGGTTTTGGGTGGCACTCCGCAAAAACTGGTCACCGATGTGGACACCAACATCAGCTTTTCTCCCGATGGACGGAGCCTGGTCTATACCGTACAAAACAATCCTGAGATGGGTAAGTTCCGTCTGGTCGTCCACTCGCTTGACACCGGCGAAGGGAAAACCTTGGTGCAAGGGAGTCTCAGTCAGGTGATCGGTGATCCCGCATGGTCACCGGACGGAAAGACTATTGCCGGGGTGATACTTCAACCGACCCAAGATGCGCTTAGCGGCGTGGTGGCAATCGATGTGGCGACTGGCAAGCAGAAGCTTTTCTCGACCATCCCATTCGGACTCCCGAGCCGTCTTATATGGTTACCAAATGGCAGTGGTTTGCTTGCCTTGTCAACCGACAAAGAGACGAACTTCAGCCGGGCTCGCATTGTAGAAGTTTCTTATCCGGACGGAAAGGTCAAGTCGGTGACTCAGGATATCAGCGACTATGCTGACCTCAGTCTGGCTGCCGATGGCGGCACGTTGGCCACGGTGCTTCAACAAAGCCAATACGATCTTTATGTGGCACCGGCATCCGATTTAGGCAGCGTCCAGGCCGAGCAGATTGCTACCCATGCTCCTTTCATGGGTTTTTCCTGGACGAAAGATGGGCAAATCATTATGAGCCAGGATTTCACCCTGAGCCTTTTTGATCTTCAATCGCACAGCAAAACACCGCTCACTTCTACACAACAAGACGGATTCGCCATGATGCCGTCTGCTTGTTCCAACGGTCGTTACGTGGTTTTCATGCTTGCGGGGCACGGTGGCGCTAAAGTTCAAAACATCTGGCGTATCGATGCCAGTGGGGGAAATTTAAAGCAGGTAAGTGATGGCAAGGCTAATGTGTTTGCGGTATGTTCGTCAGATGGCAAAACAGTTTTTTATTTGGACATGTCGGGTGGGGCAAAGTTGACCAAAGTTTCTTTAGACGGCGGCAAGTCCGAGCCCATCAGCGAGTTTCCTGCATTGGGATTTGATCTCTCGCCGGACGGCAAGCTGGCGGCTTTTGCCACCTTCCCCTCTACCAGCAGTCCGAAGGAAGTGCTGGCCGTCGTCGCGGTCGATTCTCCGCAGAGTCTCAAACTTTCCGAGTTGCAGCGCCCTTCCCAAGGAGCTGTCCGCTTCATGCCGGATGGCAAAGCTGTGGCTTATCCTTTCCGCGACAAGGATGCAGATAACTTGTGGATGCAGCCCCTCGACGGTTGGCCGGGGAAGCAAACCACGAATTTCAACTCCGAACGGATTGCTGATTTTCATTGGTCGTTCGATGGCAGCAAGCTGGGCCTGATCCGCGGTCACACAGATTCAGATGTAGTTCTCATCCGCGACTCGCGACAGTAACGAAATGTTGCATTATCTTAATAAGGACCAGTCCCGCTCGGAACGCGGACCACGAGGTTAAGCAGCAGCCAAACCATACGAGAAAAATGCTGGATGAACCCGACGGACCGCTAAGGGCATGGGGTTCCCAATTCATCCGGTTTGCAGCCAATCTATTAGCTCTCGGCTACTCTGTAAGAGCTCGCGCACGAGCTTGTGCCTTTCCCCGCCTTGCATCATCATCCTGGCAAACTGAAAAGTGATAATGTGTTCGCGGGCTGGAAGCCCAGCACCGGGTCAAAGAGATTCAACTATGACCTTAGATAATTTCCGCAAATCACTCAGGGAAGCCAATCCGCCTGCGGAACTCACGCTGGCCCTCGCCGGACTGTGGTGGGATGCTAAGGGCGATTGGAATCAGGCCCACCAGTCTGCCCAGCAGGACGAAGGTCCGGAGGGCTTTCTCGTGAGCAGGGAATACCATCGTCGAGAAGCTGGGCGGGCACAAGTGCAGTCATTCTGCCGCCCATAACTCTATCCCCCGACGATGCAGAGAGCATCAACAAGGCACCTCGAGGCGATGCATTACGAGCGTAACCCGCGGCCATCCGATTTATCGTGTTAATCTCGGTTCGACCTCTTGTGTGGAAAGTTGGTTATGTGTGGCCACAAGGTAGACAATTGCTGTTCTGTTTGGCGGTTCTGGCTGCAGTTCCCGTCAGCAGTTACACCATAAGCAATCAAGGAGCGACTGTCGCCGTCACAAGCTCAGTGCCGGAAGCCAGAAAGCTCTT
>DASPRY010000067.1:0-7975 GCA_035624215.1 Terriglobales bacterium | reverse complement strand
TTCGTCCCGCAACTCCGAAGCGCTTGCACGTCTCCGGGTCCTGAAGCAATCGATTGATTCCAGCGGCGAGATCGCGGGCAAATTTTTCGGGATCAAGGGGGTAACTCGTGACAGGATCTTGGTCGAAAGGAACCAAGTAGCCGGTTTCTCCGTCAAGTACGACCTCCTTAATGCCTCCCGTGGCGCTGGCGACTACGGGAGTGCCGCAGGCCATTGCTTCGAGGTTGATGATGCCGAAGGGCTCGTAGACCGAGGGGCAACAGAAGAGCCCCGCATTGCTGTAAAGCTGTATGGCCTCCTGCTTGGTGACCACCTTTTCAATCCAGACGATACGCGGATGTCCACGCCGGGCCTCTTCGACCTTCTGCCGCAACTCGAGGGCAATCTCTGGCGTATCCGGCGCGCCGGCGCAAAGCACCACCTGGATTTCGCGAGGCAAGTAACGAATGGCGTCCACGAGATGGGTGACGCCCTTCTGCCGGGTGATGCGGCCGACGAACAAGACGTAAGGAATAGCCGGATCGATCCCATAATCGATTAACGCCGTGGTCTCGGAGGTTTTTCGATATTCGGCCGGATCGATGCCGTTATAGATGACATGGATGCGATCGGGTTGCACCTCTGGGTAGGCGCGCAGGATGTCGGCTCGGGTGCCTTCGGAAACAGCGATGATGGCGTCGGCATCGAGAATGGCCGTCCGTTCCATCCAGGAACTCATGGCATAGCCGCTGCCGAGCTGCTCCGCTTTCCAGGCGCGAAGCGGCTCCAGGGAGTGGGTGGTAAGAACAAAGGGAAGCTTGTACAGCTTCTTTGCGAAATAACCGGCCATCGCCACATACCAAGTGTGGGTGTGGACGATGTCAAGGCCGGTCAGGGACTTCACCTGCGTCAAGTTGAGGGACAAAGCCTGGAGAGCGCCTTTGAATTTTCCTTCGGTGCCGTCGGTAATTTCTTGCCAGGGTTCGGCGCCGCGTACATGCAGATTCGCGTCATCAAAATTTTGCGGACCCCAACAGTGCACTTCGACTGCGATGTGCTTGGCCAGCTCGCGGCTCAGGTAATCGACATGCACTCCCGCGCCGCCATAGACTTGGGGAGGAAACTCTCTTGTGAATAATCCGACGCGCACGGTCCGCAAATCCTGCTGGATCGATCGTAGACTCGCGAGTTTGAACGCCGGCCCATTCGGCGCGCGCGAGACATACTGGCACTGCGAAGAAATTGTATGGGCTGGCAGTGGAGGGCGCAAGCGAGGAAGGCAATGTGGGTCGTAGAATGGTTCCGTCGCTTTGCTCTTGGACACAATGCCCAGCAATTCCCGGGGCGACAAGAAGGGAGAGTTCCACGCCAATGCCGGAAGCGACATCAGATGGCCGACGTCGTGTCGTAATCTCACGCCTTTCACCGGAAATCGAATGTGGGCGATTCGCGACCAAGCGGGTCATAGGTGAAAAAGTGGTTGTGGAAGCCGATGTCTTCACCGACGGCCACGACCAGGTCGCCTGCCAGCTCGTCTACTGGCATGAGGGAAACGAGCCGCAAGTGTCGCCCATGAAGCCGCTCGGCAATGACCGGTGGCGTGGCGAGTTTAGCGTCGTGAAGTTGGGAAGATATACGTACACGGTCGAAGGGTGGATCGATCGTTTTCAGACGTGGCAGGGAGACCTGGAAAAGCGCATCTCGGCAAAACAGGATATCGCTGTCGATTTGCTGATCGGCGCCGGGTTGATTGAGGCAGCCGCGAGCCGTGCCCAGGGAAAGGACCGCGAGATTCTACGCGACTGGGTGCAGAGATTTCGAGAAAACAAAGAGCTTGAGCCGCAAACGGCGCTTGCTCTGGACACCGATCTGCTGAGGTTGGTTCAACTTTACCCTGAGCGCGAGCTGGTCACCCGGTATGACAAACAATTGCCGGTCGTGGTCGATCGCAAGAAAGCGGGCTTCTCGACATGGTACGAGGTCTTCCCCCGGTCGTGCTCGCCCGAAGCGAAGCGTCATGGAAGCTTTCGGGATTGCGAACAATGGCTGCCGTACATTGCCGCGATGGGTTTCGATGTCCTTTACCTTCCTCCGATTCATCCCATTGGAAGAACGTTCCGTAAAGGAAAGAACAACACCCTGCCTGCCGGGCCGGGTGATGTCGGAAGTCCGTGGGCCATAGGGTCGGCGGAGGGCGGCCATAAGTCCATTCACCCCGAGTTGGGAACCCTGGAGGACTTCCGAAGATTCCTGAAAAAAGCTAGCGATCAGGGGCTCGAGGTCGCACTTGATATAGCTCTGCAGTGCTCGCCGGATCATCCTTACGTGCGGGAACACCGGGATTGGTTCAGCACACGGCCGGATGGCTCCATTCAGTACGCGGAGAACCCTCCGAAGAAATATCAAGACATCATCCCACTGAATTTCGCGGCGGCGCAGTGGCAAGCGCTATGGGAAGAATTGAAGAGCGTTTTCCTTTTCTGGATCGGAGAAGGAGTACGGATCTTCCGAGTGGACAACCCTCACACCAAAGCATTTCCTTTTTGGGAGTGGGTGATCGCGGAAATCAAAAAGCAATACCCCGACGTGCTTTTCCTTGCGGAAGCGTTTACCAGACCCAATGTGATGCATCGGCTTGCCAGGCTTGGTTTTTCTCAGTGCTACACCTATTTCACGTGGCGTAACACGAAACAGGAGCTGACACAGTACTTTACCGAACTGACGCATACCGATGTGAGGGAGTACCTGCGCCCGAATCTTTGGCCGAACACGCCCGACATTCTCCCGGAGTTTCTGCAAGTGGGTGGCCACCCCGCGTTCATGGTCCGGCTCATACTGGCGGCCACGTTGGGCGGCAATTATGGCATCTATGGTCCGGCCTTTGAGCTGTGCGAGAATGCGCCACTCGACTTCGGCGGCGAAGAGTATCTTGATTCGGAAAAATTCGAACTCAAGCACCGGGATCTGGAATCCAAGGCCAGCCTAAAGAGTCTCATTGCCGGCCTGAATCGCATCCGCAAGGAAAATGCAGCCCTGCAAAGCAATCGCAACTTGCGTTTTCACGAGACAGATAATCCTGCATTGATTTGTTATAGCCAGGCCACAGATGACCTCTCGAGTGTGATCGTCGTGGTGGTGAATCTGGATTGTTTTCATGTCCAAAGCGGCTGGATTGATCTTGATCTTGACTCCATCGGACTGGACACGCGTCATGCATTTCAGGCACACGACTTGCTCAGCGAGGGTCGGTTCTTATGGCAGGGATCGAGGAATTATGTGGAACTCGTTCCTGGAAGTTTGCCGGCGCGTGTTTTGCTGCTGAGGAGGTGGGTGCGAACGGAGAGGGATTTCGACTACTATCTCTAGGTCGCTCTGGACAACTCTATTCACTAAAGCACGACTCTTCCGCCGTTAGGAATCGTAGTTTACCAGCCCGAGTCTTGCGGCCGCGGGTGAGGTGCGGAAACGAGGGCCAAACGGCGGGGAAGTGCAGGGGACCTGCTCGGGTATAAGGATGCGATCATCTATGAGCTGCACGTTCCTTTGGCTAGGACTTCAGCAGAGGACCCAGCCCGCGGAGTAAAGCATGGACTTCGTGGAACAAACGCCGTTGAATGCGACTGCCGGCTGGGAAGGGGTGCTCGATGGGGCAAGCCGTCAGCGGCTGGAAACGCAGCACTTCCCCCAGTATCTTCCGAAGCAGCGTTGGTTCGCAGGAAAATCTCGCCGCATCAAGACCACGCGCATCCAGGACTGGTCGCCATTCAATTCGGGTCGCTCGGCCGTGGTGTTTGTCGAGGTGCAGTTCGACGATGGAGAACCGGATACCTACCTTGTTCCTCTCACGATGAGTTACGCAGACACGGCTGCCGAGCTGCAACGTACTTCCCCCGATGCAATTGTGGCCGCGGTTTTGTCGACCAGGGGAGCCGGCTTGCTGCACGATGCGGCGTTCGACGACAGCACTTGCCAGGAACTCCTTGCTTTCATCGAAGACCAGCACGAAATAAAAGCGTGTCACGGAAGGATTCGGGGCTTGCGGGGCAAGGCTTTTCCAGTGCTTCGGGGAAGCGATGGAGCTGCGCTGGCAGTGCGACGCGGTTCGGCAGAGCAATCGAACACCTCGATCCTCTTTGGCGATCGCTTCATCCTTAAAATGCTTCGGCGTCAGGAGCGCGGGATCAACCCCGACGCCGAGATCGGGCGATACCTCACGGAGAAGGCCCAGTTCGCACAAGTGCCCGCCTTTGCGGGTTTGATGGAATACGAACCGAGCATGGGTGGCGAACGCTCGACCTTGGCAATGCTCCAAGGTTTGGTGGCGAATGAAGGCGATGGTTGGAAGTGGACCTTAGAAGAGTTGGACCGTTATTTTGAAAACTGTGCCCCACTGCCATTTCCCGAAGACGTGGGCAACGAGACGCAGCGTCCCGCCGAGCTTTCGGAACGGCCGGTGCTTCAGGCGGCCCGCGATCATGTTGGCGTTTATCTCGATTCGGCCGCTACTCTGGGACACCGCACCGCCGAGATGCACCTGGCGCTGGCTTCCGCTGTCGACGACCCCGCGTTCGTGCCAGAACCTCTGACAGCGGAAGATCTCAAGGTTCTCCTTGCGGACCTGCGGCAACATGCGTCGCGGATCTTCGACTTGTTAAAAGAGCGTTTACCGTACTTGCCAGATGATGCGGTGGAGCTTGCTACCGCCATCCTTAGCAGGCGCACGCAGATTCTGGAGCATTTCGAGGCACTAAGGCGGAAGAGTTTTCAAATTTGGCGCATTCGAGTTCATGGAGACTATCATTTGGGCCAAGTCCTGAAAGTCAAGACTGATTTTGTGATCCTCGATTTCGAAGGGGAACCGGCGCGACCACTGGCTGAACGGCGCGCCAAGCAATGCGCCTTAAAGGATGTCGCTGGAATGTTGCGGTCATTCAGTTATGCGGCCTACTCAAGCCTGATTGATTTTCGGGCTCGCCATCCGGAGGACATGACGAGTCTCGAAGCTTGGGCCCAGCTCTGGATACGCTGCGTTGCCGCCGAATTCTTGCGTGCTTATCGGGAAACCGCCAAGGGCGCGAACTTTTTGCCGGCAGAGGATGACGATTTTCGAACGATGCTTGATGTCTTTCTTGTCGATAAGGCGCTTTACGAAGTGCTGTATGAATTGAACGCGCGTCCCGCATGGGTACGCATTCCACTGCTGGGGATCATTTCGCTTCACTTGTAGGGATTAAGCGGTCTGATTCCTCAGCAGAGAAGCGCTGCGAGCGCTCCCAGGGCTCCTGCGAATCGCGGTGATAGGAAAACGATCAAAGAGAAGCCCCGCGCCAAGACGTTCATCGCCCTGCTGGCCTCGCAGCCCTTCAAGAAGTTGGCGAGGCGGTCGAGTTAGGCGTCGGTCAGCGGTTCATGTTGGGAGAAGGTGGTCATTGCAGTTGAGTATTACTTCAGGGATGCCGCTGGGCATTTCAACGACATTTGTTGCTCGGATCACCTTCAGCCATCATGGCCGTCGCAGGCTCGGATGTGAGAAAAGGTCGGACATTCCTTCTCTATTTCTCCGGGTACCCCACCGACTGCGCCAAGATGATTCTTTGCTGCGGCTGCAACTTCAGGGTCTTGGCAAGCGCGGGCTTGTCGATGCTCGCCCGCACCACCGTGGCTAGCCCCTCCGACGCGCAGTACAGGTAAACGTTCTGCGCGATGAATCCCACGTCAACGGCGGTGTACATCTCCGTCTCTGAGGAAGCCGCGCCGCCAGTCTTGGAGAGGTCGGAAACATAGACGAGGTTCACAGCGGCATCCTTCACGAACGACTGCGTGCCAGTAGCCGCGCGATAGTCGCCCGCCAGCACGGGCTCCAGCAAGTTCGTTTTGGCATTGTAGACGTACACGCCTGCGACGGTTGCCACGTAGATGCTCACTTCCTGCCAGTTCATAGCGGAGGGCGCGGTGCGTCGTCCGTCGGGCCGGTTGATTCCGAAAGCCGCCCAGAGCAAGTTCGAAAGCGTTGGCGGCGAGAGCGTGCCTGAGCCGAACTCGCGGGTCGATTTGCGATCCTTGAGCACTTGCATCAGAGGGCGTCCCCCTGTCGTCTGCGGCGGCGGAAGCTGGACAGGCTTGAGCGCCTGCGCTGCTGCGATCGCGGAGAAACAGATTGTCACCAGCACCAGCGTAAGTAGGAACGGCGCTTTGTGTTTCATGAGACAATTCCCTCCGATGTTTTCAGCCAAGATTCTCGGCTTCTTTGGCTACTGTAGACCTATCTGTTGCAGAAGTCTGTGACTTGCACGATCACGCGGGAGATTTCTTCGCTCGCGGGTCTGGCGGAGCGGATCATGCGGAAGATTGACAATGTGTTTTCGAGTGACTTTCGTAATCCTCGCCGCAGGTCAATCTCGGGCTACACTAAAATTTAAGGGCTCCTCCTGGGGTACGCAATGGGCGTTCGCTTTACCTTTTTTCTGTTGCTGCTGCTGACCATAGCAGCTAGTGCGTCGCCCGCGCAGGGTCCGGACGCTTCCCCGCGACCGCGCAAAGTCGTGTATAAGCTGGCTCCCCTCTATCCCGATCTGGCCAGGCATAATCACATTTCCGGGGTAGTGAGGGTCCGCGCAACCATCGCTCCCAACGGTTCGGTCAGATTAGTCGAGCCGGCGGGCGGATCCCCGGTGTTGCTTAAGGCCGCTCAGGACGCCGTAGGGAACTGGAAGTTCGCTCCTGGTCCGGAGGAGACCCAGGAACTGATTGAGATCCGCTTCGAGCCGCGTTGATTGCAATAACCCACAAATCCACAGGTTCTGACGCGACCTTCGGCAGTCGTCATCTTTCAACTCCCGACATCCGCGCCAAAACGTCGAAGACGACGGCAAAGTCCTTTTTCTCCCAGCCCATACCGCGCGCTGCGCTCAGGAACTCGTTGCTAACGGCGGTGGTGGGAAGCGGAACATTGAGCTTGCGGCCCAACTCCATCGCCAGGAGCATGTCCTTCTGCATCATGTTGACGTCGAACCACGCTGCTTCCGGTTGCAGCAAGACGAAGGGACCGCGATACTGAATCATGGGTGAGGCGATCGCGCTGTGCACCATCACGTCCACCGCGACCGCGCGCGGAATTCCGCTCTTTTCCGCCAGCAGCAAGCCTTCGGAAAAAGCCAGCATCTGCACGGCCAATTGCAGATTCAACGCAATCTTCATGGCCAGCGCCACGCCGTTTTCGCCGACATGCGTCACCTTTGGCCCAATATCCAGAAGCAGCGGCTTCAAGCGCTCGAAAGTTTCTTTGCGGCCTCCGACCATCATGGAGAGCTTGCCTTGTTGCAGCGTGATGACGCTGCCCGAAACCGGCGCGTCTACCATGTCGGCGCCGTGCTCGCGAACTTTAGCAGCCAGGGCGCGGCTCACATCGGGGCTCACGGTGCTCATGTCAACGTAGAACTTTCCGGGGTCCATGCCAGCGAGCAATCCATTTGGCCCGTCTGTAACTGCCGCGAGCGCTGCGGCGTCGGTCACCATCGTGAATGTCACCTCCGATGCCGCCGCCACGACCTTGGGAGACTCGGCAAACTTCATGCCCTTGTCGATCAACCACTGCGCCTTGGAGCGCGTCCGGTTGTAGCCGGTCACGATGTGCCCTTTTTCGAGCAAGCGGGCTACCATGTTGCCGCCCATCACACCGAGACCGATGAATCCAAGTTTGGCCATACAACATTTCCCTTTCGCTTATGATTTCGGCTTACGGTCCGAACCTTTTGCCTTGCGGCATGAGAACCCGGAAGTGACCCTTGCGAAGTATACGGAGTCCGGTCTGGAATCGCGACTTGCTGCACGAGATGTCATGGCTGGCGCGATTCTTGCTGATCCCAAGCAAACGCAATGAACTGTTTGAGTGGGAACTTGGGTTGGACAATTTCGGAGTGCGATGGCAGACTGTAGACACTCTTAGAGTTGGGCGCTTAACTCAGCGGTAGAGTGCCATCCTCACACGGTGGAAGTC
>DASPRY010000058.1:0-73268 GCA_035624215.1 Terriglobales bacterium | reverse complement strand
CTCACTGGTTTCAATGTGAACAGTTACCCAGGAGGCGCTACTTTCTCTGGGGTCGGCGGAAAGGTGGTTGAAACCATTAACACGCTGAACGAGAATTTTGGGCCGATCACCTACGTTAACGGTGCAAACCGGTCGACTTATAACGCGATGATTCTGTTTCTTCGCGGCAAAGCGGGACGCCGGGGCAGCTTTCAGGGCTCATATACCTTATCGCACGCGCAGGATTTTCCTGAAGCGGATACCCGTTTCGACCAAGACGCGAACCTCAATATTCCGCAAACCAGTTCGTACTTCAACTACTTTGGCGACGCGAATTGGGATGTGCGGCAGCGCTTCTCTTTCTCCGGTGCTTATACCTTGCCGGGAGTAGGCAAGGG
This sequence comes from Terriglobales bacterium, assembly GCA_035624215.1. Lineage (GTDB taxonomy): Bacteria > Acidobacteriota > Terriglobia > Terriglobales > Acidobacteriaceae > JAFAGX01. The sequence goes on along the minus strand of DASPRY010000058.1, from coordinate 72,891 downwards.
TGTGGCCAAAGTCTTGACCTCAGGATGGGAAGCCTCCACTATTATTGCCGTCCAGACCGGAACCCCGTTCTGGGTGATCGATAATCGCCCACCCGATCCCATGTGCAATGTGAACGGAACACCAACGGCGTGTTCTTCTCCTGCTGCTGCGGGATTTCCTGTGATTCCGGACTCGATTGCACCGGACAGCGGCGACTATAACAGGGATGGGATCAATTATGACGTCCCGGACCTGCCAGCCCAGAACTTCACCGGTTCCCATAGCAAGGCTGCCTATATCAGAGGCTTGTTTACAGCCAGTGACTTTCCACAACCTGCGTTTGGTGCAGAGGGAAACGAGCCAAGAAACATCTACCGCAACCCCGGCATGGTACAGGTAGATGCCAGCATGTTGAAGAACAACCATATACCTTGGATGGGAGAGCAGGGCAATCTGCAGTTCCGATTCGACTTCATCAATCTGTTCAATCACGCCAATCTCGGTCCGGTGGATGCGCTAATGGGGGATCCTGGCTTCGGCAAGGTTTCGACTGCGTTGCCCGGGAGACAACTGCAACTGGGAATTCGAGTTGCGTTTTGATCGGATAGAAGGCAGAGCTCGGCGCCCTGATACCGCGGCGAATCTCGCGGGCTCCCATCGGGCACCAGAGAACGGCGTTCGCGACTTCCCTGGGTACTTAAGCGAGCGCCGTTCTTCTTTTTTGCATTCTAGGAGATGCCTGGCAACTCTGAGCCAGGAGGGTGTAAGCTCGTTTCGATTAAAGCAATCGATTACCGTAGATCTTCTGCTTGGCTTTGCCTGTTTCTCGACCTTAGCCCCGCGTTGCCCAGCGACCGGCGAAATCGTAGGTGTCGACTAAGGAGATCGACCTTCGATGCCCTCTGGCTCTCGTCGACAGTTTCTACAGCACGCAACCGTCGCCAGCGTTGCCTTTTCCGCCGACTTGGTTTTCAGACGATCATCATTCGCCCAAGCCGCTCCCGCCAACACAACAGCTAGGATTTACGTAGATACCCGACGCACGATCTCCCCGATCGATCGCAATCTTTTTGGTTCGTTCTTGGAACATCTGGGACGCGCGATCTACGGTGGCGTATACGATCCCGGTTCGAAGCTGGCTGATGCAAACGGCTTTCGCACCGATGTCCTGAACGAAATCCGTCAACTGGGCGTTCCCATTATTCGTTATCCAGGAGGCAACTTTGTTTCCGGATATAACTGGCTCGACGGAGTTGGCCCGAAGCAGAATCGACCACGACTGCTCGACAAAGCGTGGAACACTCTAGAGTCGAACCAGTTCGGAACGAATGAGTATATGGCATGGTGTAAGGCAGCAGGTACGGAGCCCCTTATGGGACTGAATCTAGGAACGGGAACGGCGGAGGAGGCCGCGGCACTGGTCGAGTACTGCAATGTAGACAAGGGGACACGCTGGAGCGATCTGCGGCGCCAGCACGGAATTGCTGAGGCTTACAATGTGAAGCACTGGTGTCTGGGTAACGAAATGGATGGGCCCTGGCAGATCGGGCACATGTCGGCGACCGAATATGGTTTGAAAGCCGCCGACGGGGCGCGGCAGATGCGCGATGTCGATCCCGATCTTAAGCTGATTGCCTGCGGTTCCAGTGGGCCTTTCATGCCCACTTATCTGGAATGGGATCGCGAGGTGCTTGAGCGGTGTTACGAATATGTCGATGGGCTGTCACTGCATCGCTATTTTGGAAACAACTCTCGTGACACGGGCGGGGACAGCGCAAAGTTCGTGGCGCTAAATCTCATGATGGAGCGCCAGATTACGGAGACGCTTGCGGTGTGTGATTTGGTACGCGGCCGTAAGCGCTCGCCCAAGAAGTTGTGGCTCTCGTTTGATGAATGGAACGTCTGGTATCGCACAACCAGCGGGGATGCGGTCGACGGGCACCGGAAGCAAGCACCGCATCTGCTGGAGGAAGTCTACAACCTGGAAGATGCGCTCATGGTTGGCGGGATGGTCAACACGCTGTTGCGCAATGCCGACCGTGTGAAGATCGCTTGTCTGGCACAACTGGTGAATGTGATCGCTCCGATAGTGACAAATGAGAACGGTCTCTACCGGCAGACGATCTATTACCCGTACAGCTGGGGATTGCAGTTCGGTAAAGGCTCTGTGCTGAACCTGCTCGTCGAGTCTTCTACATATGATGTCTCAGGACTGGACCAGGTCCCGCACTTGGATGCAACCGGCTGTTACGATACAAGCGGCAAAGTTGTCTTGTTGATTCTCAACCGGGACCTTTCGAAGGCACATGAGGTTGAAGTTGTGTGGGAGGATGCCGCACCTACGCGTGTGGTCACGGCCTCGCTTCTAACGGGTGATGATTTGAAGGCTTCGAACAGTTTCTCAACTCCGCAGAAGGTTGTCCCGCAGAAGTTTTCGCCTCCGACAACCTCGGGCAGCAAGACCCGATTTGAAGTTCCGGCACGTTCCTACACAGTGGTTCAATGGTCGCTCTAGAAGCGGGTTTAGCTCATGGCTCATAAAGAGAGTATTTCGCGTCGGCAATTTGTAACGACTGCAATCTCGGCGGCAGCATTGTCCTCGTTGCCCACCGGTAGAAGTTTCGCAGAAGCTGTGAATGGAACGAACGCTCCTAGCAGCAGCGAAGTTCCGCCGACCGATTCGCCTGGCTGGAAAGATCAGGGAATCGAAAATCTCGCGAAATCACCGCACGCCAAACTGCGAGACATCCCTGTGCGGGCTGTGACGATTACCGGAGGTTTCTGGGCGCCACGCCGCGAAGTCAACGTGACTAAGAGCATTCCCACTATGCATGATCTGCTGGAAGCGAACGGTCGTATGAACAACTTCCGCCGAGTGCTTGGGAAGAGCAATGCACCGCAGATGGGACCCGTATTTTCCGACTCCGATGTTTATAAGTGGACTGAAGCCGTCGGTTTCGTACTGCAATCCGGAGATCGCCCTGAACTACTCACCAGAGCAGAAAAAATCATTGATGAAATAGTAGCTGTTCAAGAGCCGAATGGGTATCTCAATACCTATTATCAAGACGACCGCAAATCCTTGCGGATGACCGTCCAAAGCCAAACCACGGGTCATGAGCTGTACAACATCGGACACATGCTGCAGGGCTCGATCGCGTTCTATCGGGCGACTGGCGACCGCAAATTCCTCGATGCCGGAATCTGCTTCGTCGACGATTTCCTGATTCCGAATTATGGACCGGCGCCAAAGAAACCGATCGTCTCCGGTCATCCGGAAATCGAGCTGGCACTGATCGAACTGTACCGCATAACTGGCGACAAGCGTCAACTCGACGTTGCCGGTTACATCCTGCAAGGCGACGACCGTCTTCAGCTACCGGAGCGCCGGACGGTTTACATGTTTAGCGGAACACCATTTACGGCGCGCAGGAAGATGGAAGGTCATGCGGTGCGGGCAATGTATGCCTGTTGTGGCGCAACTGACTATTACATGGAGACTGGAGATGAGGCCTATTGGAAGACGCTCCATACTCTTTGGAACGACATGATCACCACCAAAATGTACGTGACCGGCGGGGTGGGTTCGCGGTCAGACGGTGAAGCATTTGGTGACGCATATGAGTTGCCGAATTTCCGCGCTTATGGCGAAAGCTGTGCCGCGATCGGCAACATGATGTGGAACTGGCGCATGCTGGCGGTTACCGGAGATGCAAAGTTCACAGATGTGATGGAACGGGCTCTATACAACGGAATCAACTCGGGTATGTCGCTAGACGGCACGCTCTATTGTTATCGCAATCCGCTGGCCTTTGATCCCTCCACCGGAGACAAGATCCGCAATCCGTGGTACGAGGTGACCTGTTGTCCGCCGAACCTGGAACGCACCTTTGGGTCGCTTCCCGGGTACTTCTACAGTACGAGCAGTGACGGCCTCTACGTACATTTCTACGACAATTCGGAACTCAATTGGCGCCTGGAAAACGGCGTTGGGCTCAAAGTCAGGCAGAAGACAAACTATCCCTGGGATGGTGATGTGCAAATTACAGTCGCTCCTTCGGAAGTGTCTGAGTTCACGTTCTACGTGCGTATTCCGGGATGGACCGACCGTGCGCAAGTCATGGTGAATAACAACTCTGTTCCGGGCGCAAAAGCAGGAGAGTATCTTGCTATTCGTCGTCGGTGGTCTCCCGGTGACATGATTCACCTTCAACTTGAAGTTGTCCCACAGTTGATTGAGGCGAATCCGCGCGTTGCTGACGACTCGGGTCGAGTCGCAATTCAGCGGGGGCCACTAATCTATTGCCTCGAAGAAATCGATCAGCCCAGCGGCGTATTTCTGAGTGATGTAGCGGTAGACGCTGGACGCCATCCGTCGGAACAATTCCAGTCCGAGTTCAGGAGTGACCTGCTCGGAGGAATGCTTGTCCTGCACCACACCGGCAAGGTCTATGAGCGGGACACATCAGAGCAAGGCCTGTACTTCCACTACGCCGGAGGATCACCGCAGACACGAAGCGTCCCACTGACGTTTATCCCTTATTATGCTTGGGCGAACCGGCAAGCCACTTTCATGCAGGTCTGGAACCTACTGTTGAAAACGTGAGTTCACCATGACAGCCGCAAAAGGGAAATTCCCTGCCGGGATAGACTAAATTGCAGATGAACCGTTCCGTGCTCGAGATCTACCCATTCCGGAGAATGCAACAACTGCAATTCACCTGCGTTCCGCAGTTGGGAATATTCAATCTCTGTAAGAGATTGTGGCGACCCCATTACCTGCCATCGGGCGAACGCGTTGCTACGGGTTCCGTCGACTCGGAAGTGCTCTAGTAGCCCCCGCTTTGCGTTCAGCGGCAACCCGGTCACGGTGACATCAATCGGGGAATCGGGGGCCTGGATGTCATCGTCATGATAATTCCAGATCAAGACCTCGAGCTCGCGGTCTTTGCGAGTGGCAATTGCATTGATGTCGGGATTTTCTCGCACACCGGTTCGCAAGACCTGTTCTGTCTGCAACGCCCCCGAGCTAGCTAGATTCAGGCGTTCGCTGCCGAGCAGTCCTAAAATGCGGAAGGCGTTCAGTACGGGTTTGTCGATGCCATTGGTCGCGAGTTCGCGGAAACCTGCAAAATACGGCTGATCTTCGAATTCGAAAGACCACGTAACCGCTCCGACAAAGTCGATTTGCCCGTCACGAACCAGGTTCAGAATGTTGTTCAGGACTTCCACTGTGTAAGTGCTATACAGAGGTCCATTGCGGTACGAGTTCTGTGGATTTCCTTTTGCTGAGCAGGCAGCGCAGCCTTCCGGATCGGATTCTCCCAGCAACACGGGAGTGTGCTGCCACTCCGGAAAAGACTTGATTATCTCGAAGCCCTGCTCAATAGCCGAAAGCTGACGACTGATTCCCATCTCCACGTGATCCCCGCGCCACGCCGGCATCCCCTTGGCATGAAAACTTACAAAATCCAGATGACTGCCAGTTCTCGCGCTGACATAGTTCTTCCCATGTGCGCAATGATTGAGGAATGCCCGCAGATACTCGGCTGCCTTGCCACCGTTGGGGCCTGTGGTGTCTGGTCCGCCGATCTTCGCCTCAGGATACGCGCGCAACACGGCATCGACTGTAAAGTCATAAAGCTTGAGAAATTCATCCTCGGTCCCTTGCCAATAGCCGATATCGGGTTCATTCCATACCTCCCAAAACCAGCTCTTTAGCTCAGGATCACCGTAGCGTTCACGCAGGTGGCGGACGAAGCGGAATACCAGGTCGGCCCACTTGCTGTAGTCCTTCGGTGGGTAAGCCCAACCTGTGTAAATTTCACTGACCGGCGCCAAAGGAAACTCGTGCCGATAAGGTTCGGGATGCGTCGAGAGCGCCTTGGGCATGAAGCCGATCTCAACTATCGGCTTAACGCCAGTTTCATGGAAAGTATCGAAAAGCCGGTTGACGATGTCCCAGCTGTAAATGGGATTTCCGGAAATATCTTCCGTATAGGCGTTGGTCGATCCCCATTTCAGTGACCCGGAGCCATTACCGGTAGTGAGCAGATTGTGAACCCGTATGTAGACTGGCGACGCATCAAGCGCGGCCAACTCGGCAAGAAGTTTCCGCCCATTAAGTGTGTAGCTGTAATTCGGCTCGTCGTATCCGAAATAGTTCCAAATTGGAGTAAGTCGCCCAGCCGGTTGATCGAAGCTGACCCGGATGCTGACCCTATCAGTGGTTGACTGTGACCAACATCGATTCGGTATCCACAGAAAAGCGGCTAGAAGAACAATCTGAACTGCGTAAGTTGTGATTGTGGTCTTGGGTCCTAGATCGTTTGCCGTAAGGCTGGTGCCGGAAAACCAGCGACAAATTTGCATCTCTGCTGCCAAACTAGCGCGTAGAAAAGCTATATATGGTGACTGTGTGATATCGCTGGCCAGGTTTCAATTCAGTGCTTGGAAAAGTAGGATGATTGGGCGAATCGGGGAAGTGCTGCGTCTCCAGGCACAGCGCTGCATGTTTTTCATAGGGCCTTGCACCTTTTCCCTTAATCGAGCTATCCAAAAAGTTTCCGGTGTAGAATTGGATTCCCGGCTGATCAGTGAATACTCTCAGCACGCGCCCACTGTCGGACTCATAAACCTCAGCGGCCTCGGCTAGCTTCCCGCTGCCACCGTCCAAAACCCAATTGTGATCATATCCGTGCCCAAGGCGAAGTTGCTGGTCATTTGCATCGATTTGCGCTCCCACAGCAGTCGGCTTGCGAAAATCAAAGGGAGTTCTTTCGACAGGCTTCAACTCACCAGTAGGAATCAATCCCGCATCCACCGGGGTGAAACGAGATGCGTGCAATGTGAGGAGGTGGTTGAGAATAGTCCCGTCACCTTGTCCGGCAAGGTTGAAATATGAATGGTTCGTCAAATTGACGACCGTATCTTTGTCCGTGGTAGCCGAATACTCGATCCGCAAGTCGCCTTTCACCAGGGTATAGCGCACTACCACCGTCAGATTACCCGGATATCCGGCCTCACCATCTTTGCTCAGGTAACTTAGCTCTACTCCGTTCGCGATCGGCCGTACTTTCCAGACCACATTGTTGAAGCCGTGTGGGCCGCCATGAAGAGAATTTTCGCCGTTGTTCAGAGGCAAGGAATATTCTTGTCCGTCCAGGGTAAAGCTGCCATGGGCAATCCGATTTGCATACCGTCCGATGATGGCGCCAAAAAACGCGCCACCCTTAGGGACATTGTTATTGGCAACATAGCCGTCGAGATCATCGAAGCCCAATACGACGTCTGTGGTCTTGCCGTTGCGGTCTGGCGCCATCACCGAGACGACGATCCCGCCGTAGCTGGCGATGCGTACCTGGTAAGGACCGTCCTCCAGGCTATAGAGTTCTACGGCAGTTCCATCCGGCATCCTTCCAAATGGCTGGCTTTTCACTTTTGTCTTCGCCTCCGCGGGGCCGATTAACAACAAGCATAGCCCGCCGATCGCGATGATTGGCTTGTTTCCTGCAACGCTCATTCTCTCTCCCCGATTATGCCTTAGCCGGGTTCGCCACCGATTCTGCTACCGCGATCAACGTCGGAAGAACGTCGCCTAGTCCGTTAGCGACCCTCTGCCCCAAGGTGAAGTAGAGCTTGCTATATAAAGGATAGAGTTTCTCATAAACAGCCTGCGCCGGTGCGTTGGGCATAAACGTCCGGTACGAAGGGCAAATCTTATCCTGCGCCTCCTCGACGGTCTTGAAAGTGCCAGCTGCCAGAAAAGCAAAAATAGCCGAACCAAGACTGACCACACTTTTGTTGGGAACCAGGACGGGCCGGCCCAGCACATTGGCGTAAACCTGGTTCAATACATCGTTCTTTTGCGGAATGCCACCGGCGTTGATCACACGCTTGATCTGCACGCCATGGGCTGCCATGCGATCCAGAATGACGCGAGTGTGAAAGGCCGTGCCTTCAATAGCCGCGAAGAGTTCATCCTGAGCAGTGCTTTGGAGATTCCATCCCAGTGTAGCGCCGCGCAGGTTGGGATTTACCAGTACCGTGCGATCACCGTTGTCCCAGGTCATGCGCAGCAGACCCGTTTGGCCAGCGCGGTATTTTTCCAGTCCTTGGCTCAGGGTCTTCACATCACCGCCGGCGCGGGAGGCGATGGCGTTGAAAATGTCTCCTACCGCGGAGAGCCCGGCCTCAATGCCGGTACGATGCGGATGCACGCTGCCCTGAACAACGCCGCATACGCCGGGAACCAGGTTCACCGAAGGCGTGATACCGATAATGCAAGTCGATGTTCCAACCACATTTACCATGTCATCGGTACGGCAGCCTGCTCCGATGGCATCCCAGTGGGCATCGAAAGCTCCGACGGGAATCGGAACACCCGATTTCAGCCCCAGCTTCTCAGCCCAGAATGAAGAAAGCTTGCCCGCGATCTTGTCTGAGGTTTCATAGTCTCCTTCTAATTTCTCACGCACCCCCCTCAGCAGAGGATCAACCTTTGCTAAGAAGCTCTCGGGCGGGAGGCCTCCCAGCCGTGCGTTCCACATCCACTTGTGCCCCATTGCGCATACACTGCGTTTCACCTTCCTGGGATCAGTGATACCGCACAGCGTCGCTGCCACCATGTCGCAGTGCTCAAACGCCGAGACAAATTCCGATCGCTTTGCTGGATTGTTTCTAAGCCAATGTAGAAGCTTAGAAAATCCCCATTCGGAGGAGTAGACTCCGCCGCACCACTTGATCGCTTCCAACTGTTCGCGGTGCGCGGTTTCCGTGATTTCGGCTGCTTCGCGTTTGGCGCGGTGATCGCACCACAAATAATACTCACCGAGTGGTTGAAGATCTTTCCCCACTGGAATAACAGAGGAACCCGTGGTGTCCAGCGCGATCGCCCGTACCTGGTCTCCCTCAACCCCTGCTTTTGTTAGAACCTCACGAGTGGCTGCCGCCAACGCCCGCATGTGATCGGCGTGCGATTGTGTTGCGTATTCCGGATCTTCCCGCTTGCGGTGGAGTGGGTACTCGGCGACAGCCGAGTCAAGCAAGCCTTGTTCACTATCAACGAGAGAAACCCGGACGGTGAGGGTCCCGAAGTCCACTCCTGCCACAATGGCCATCAGCGGGCTCCGCTCTCGCAGCCGTGCCAGTACATGTCCCAGCCCAAATAGCGCGTGGCCGCTTCGTGCACGGAGGAAGCTACAGAGGAAAGATTTGCGGCTACGTGATGTTCGAATCCGTTTGCGCAAATATGGTGCAGTAACCTTTGCATTTGCGGAATCTCGACCACGCCGGCGCCGCCAAAGGTGTTCAGCGGATCGTCCGTAAAGCGACCTTCGCCGATATAGCCTCGCATCTTGCCCGAGGTGTCGTCAGTGGAAAAGCGCGCAAAGGTCATCCTCTCGGGCTTGATAAGCCCAACACAGGTACCAAAGGTATTTTCCTTGCCCACAGTGCCGGCGATGATTTCCTGAAAATCCATTTTCACGGAGCGGAAGAAATGCTTGGGCAAATTCGAGCAGTGAAAACAAACGGCCTTATTCGGATCCGATCCATAGTTGTTGTTCCAGTCGAGAAGAGCCGAGGGTGTGCCTGAAGCCAGCCGCAAAGCATGCATGCCTAACACTCCGCAAATATCCACTTCGCAAGCGCTGGAGAGCAATTCATTGCTCATCATGCTCATGACAGTGCAGGGAACTACGCCCAGATTTTCTTCAATCGAGGTCCAACACTGAACTGCGCTGATGGTCACCTCGGTGTCAGCCATCCACTGATCGATTACAGCCCCGAGCTTTGCCATCTTCAGCAATGCGGGTGCAGGTACATTAGCGGAATCCACGTATTGTTTGATCGCCGTGAGCTTGGCCTGAGCATGATCATCGTTGTCTTTCATTCGTTCGATACGGCCGAGCACCTCAGACAGATCCAGCGTTTCGATCGAAATACCCTGCGACTCCAGAATTTTTTCGCTATAGCGGACGGTGTTGAATGCGGCAGGACGGGCGCCAATCGCACCCACTCGCAGGTTGCGGAAACCCTTCTCCACGCGGCAGACTGCGGCAAACCAATCCAGGTCTTTAGCGAACGCGGAGGAATCGGGGCTTTCAGTATGAAGCGTGGTCAGAGAATAGGGAATTCCATACTGTCGAAGATTATTGCAGGCCGACATCTTTCCGCAAAAGCTGTCGCGACGGAACGCGATGCCCATCTTCTGTGGATCATCCGGCGTCGCCTGAATCAGCACCGGCACATGCAAATCGGCGAGGCGGAGAACATCCGCAATCGCGCGCTCTTCGCCGAAATTCGGCAGCGTAACAATGACTCCATCAATCCGACCGCGATTGCGGGCGAATAACTCCGCACAGCGTCGCGATTCCTCCCTCGTTTCAACCGCGCCATGTTTGCTCTCTCGGGGATCAAGCACTACTGCATCAATGCCCGCCTTCTCCAAGGCATGAAGAATTTCTTCCCGCCCACTCTTGGCCAAATGATCGGGAAAGAATCCCCGATTGCCAACAATTACTCCCATGGCTAGCTTTTTCTGGTCGACAGGCATACCACTCCTTAGGTGCGCCTCACGGTGCCCGCTTTGGCGCGAACCGGACACAATAGATCAGACCGCAGATCAACAGGAGTGCACCCCACCACACATTGGCATGCAAATAGGACAAGGCCACACCCGGGTTCGCAGGCGGATCCACTAGCTGGTAAATGCCGGCGCCTAGAATTAGCGCGCCATTCACCAACAATGAAATCCCAATAAAGAACCAGATCGAAATCATGCTGCTCCTCGTCCGCAAAGTCCCGCTTACCAGAAAACTATGTTTAGAGCGACAAAGGCCACAGTGACCACAGCTGCCCAGAAAAGCGGTTTCTGATGCAGCGGGACGCTCCCCACCTCAGGAACTTCCGTCAATCCGTAGACCAGCCCTGTTAATTCCCCATCTGGCATGGGCTGGGTGGCAAGACTGACTCCTACAGTCACGAGCACGCAAACGATGCATGACCACAGAGCCTGAAAATAGTCCTGAGCCAGCCCTTTGGCGTGTGGGGACAGCGCGACGTAACGCAGCGCGGTGGGATCAACCTTTACCCAGGTCCACATTCCGATTGAACAAAGTGTGCCGCATAGCAGTCCCCAGAATCCGCCAGGGCCACTAGTTCGCCTCCAGAGCATTCCCAACACAACCGTTCCAAACAGCGGAGCGATGAAGAAGCTGAATAGTGCCTGCACGTAATCCAAGATGCTGGCGAACTGCATCACCAGATAAGCAGTAGCCACGCTGATCAGCACTCCGATGATGGTCGTCCACCGCCCCATGTTTACGTAGTGTTGGTCACTGCCCGTGCTTTTGATCAACGGGCGATAGATATCATAGGTCCATACGGTGGTGAACGCGCTGACATTCCCGGCCATTCCTGACATGAAGCCGGCGATCAGCGCTGTAATCCCCAGACCCAGTAAACCGGGGCCGCAATAGCGGGCCAGCATGAGCGGAAGTACGTCGTTGTAGCTGTGTGCTCCCAAGGCGGCGGCCATGGATTCCGGAACCAGTTTCTCCGGCAATACGGCTAAACCCAGCAGCCCGGGAAGGATCACGATGACGGGAACCATCATCTTGAAACCGGCCCCAATGATGGGTGCCATTTCCGCACTGCGAATGTCTTTTGCCGAAAGGATTCTCTGAACCACCAGGAAATCTGTAGTCCAGTAGCCCATGGAAATCACTGCGCCCAAGCCAAATACCACCCCGACCCAATTGATTCCCATGGGATTGTTCGAGAATGAGCCAACGCCAGCCCAGATGTGGACATACTGTTCCGATACGCGATCTGCAATCAACCGCTTGAGGTTCCCCCAGCCACCCGCTTCGTACAATCCAAGGATCGGAATGAGCAGAGAACCGGCCCAGATGAGAAAAAACTGAAGAACCTCGTTGAAGATGGCCGAGCGAAGGCCGCCCAGGGCGACATAGATCGCGACTGTTAAGGACGAGACCCAGATGCTGAAATTGATATTCCATCCCAGCACGATTTGCATGACCTTGGCCATGGCAAACATGTTGACACCGCTCATGAGCACGGTCATTAAGGCGAAACAGATCGCTGATAGTGCGCGACTGGGCTCCCCGTAACGCAACTTCAAATATCCTGGTACCGAGTGAGTTTTCGAGATGTAGTAGAACGGCATCATCACGAGCGCCAGGAATAACATCGCAGGAATGGCCCCAATCCAATAGGCATTCGTCGCCATGATGCCGTATTGGTAAGCGGACCCCGCCCAACCCATCAGTTCCAGGGCTCCTAGGTTAGCGGAGAGGAAGCTCAGACCGGCGACCCATGCCGTCATCTCGCGTCCAGCCATGAAGAAATCTTCGCCGGTCCTGGCGCGTCCCTTTAAATACCACCCTATGGAAAGGACCAGAGCAAAATAGAAGGCCACGATAACAAAGTCCACTGCGGACAAGCGCGCCAACCGAGCCGTGGCGTAGGCTGCTAATAATGGTGTCATGGTTTGTTCTTCGGTTGGCCGTAGTAGGCGCCAGGGCCGTGTTTTCTAAAGAAATGTTTGTCGTGAAGTCCCTGGCCAACTGGCTGTGCTGCCGAGTTAATGCCAAGCGTGAAGTAAGCCATCCGCGCTATGGCCTCCAGGATGACTGCGTTGTGGGCAGCAGCTGTGGCATCAACTCCCCAGGCAAACGGTCCATGATTGGCTACCAATACGCCCGGGATACATAAGGGATTGATCTGCCGCAGCACGCGAATGATTGCATCACCGGTGTTCTTTTCATAGTTCTCGGCGATCTCCCGGTCGCTCATTGCTGCCGTCACGGGCACAGGGCCATGAAAATAGTCGGCATGAGTCGTACCGAAGCAAGGAATCGCTTTGCGGGCTTGTGCCCAGGCCGTTGCATATTCCGAGTGCGTGTGGGCCACTCCCCCTATTTCAGCAAATTCCCTATAAAGCACCAGGTGTGTAGGCAGATCGGATGACGGCCGCAGCTTTCCTTCCACGATATTGCCGTCGAGGTCGGTCACCGGCAGGTGCTCCGGCTTCATCTTTTCGTACGGGACGCCGCTGGGCTTGATAACCACCAAGCCTTCCTCCCGCGAGATGCCGCTGACGTTGCCGAACGTGTACAAGACCAGGCCTCTTCGCACCAATTCCTGATTGGCGTCCAGCACTTCTTCGCGCAAGCTTTGCAGCAGCATTTGTAAAGCCTCGTGACAGGCGCAGCAAATAGAGTAATCGTTTACTCGGAATTAGCGCAATCTAGACTATTCCGACATGGATGTCAATCGCAACCTTTTGGTGACAGGAGATTTCCACGACCGGCGGCGGACACTTGCAAGCTCAGGGTACCGCTATCGTGTGGGTTTGCTGCGGCCCGTTCCTTCGATGACCCTTGACGGCCTTAGCAGGCGGTGTGGACGGAGCCAGAGCAGTGGAACGCCTTAGAATTAGGCTGGTATTGAGTTCATATTCCGTGCGTTCCTGAGAGGGGGTAGTTCGCTCTACCTCTTGTAGCAGGGCTTCGAATGCGATCCTCGCCAATCCCTTCTGTGACATTTGCACGGTCGTCAAGGGGGGAATCGTGAATTCCGCCAGCCGGATGTCATCGAATCCCACCACTGAGAGGTCATCTGGTATGCGGATATCGCTCTCATAGGCCTGCCGCATCACACCAATTGCGGTCATATCGTTGGAGCACAAAACTGCACTGGGCGGGTGGCTCAAAGAGATGAGTTCAACTAAGGCTCGCATTCCGCCTTCCACGTGGTGGTCTCCAACCACGATGAGCTCGGGCGAAAATCCGATTTCCCTCATGGATGCTTTAAAAGCCTCACGCCTTGCTACCGCGGACTTCAAATGCAAGGGCCCAGTAACGAAGGCAATGCGCTGGTGGCGAAGCGCCGCCAGGTGCTGCACGGCCTGACGGATTCCATTCTGATAATTGATACGGATATTGATAATTCCACGGGTATCCGGTCCCACGTCGACGAAAACCAGGGGAACTTTACGAAACCGAAGGTGTTCGAGCAGGGATTCTTCCATGCCGAAGGTCAAAATCGCGACTCCATCGACTCGGCGTTCGATCATCCGCCGAACGGATGACTCCATGCGCTTGGGATCGTGCACGGTGGATGTGAGGAGAATCTCGTAGTTATTTTCCACGGCCAGGTTTTCGAAGGTTTGAACAATCTCCGGAAAGAAAGGATTTGTGATTTCGGAAACGATCAGGCCGAAAATGCGGCTGCGCCCGGAAACCAACGCGCGGGCCTGTGTGTTGGGGTAATAGCCCAGTTCGTCTACTACTTTCCAAACACGCTTGGCCAGCAGCGGATCGACCGTGGGAACACGGTTAATCGCCCTCGACACCGTGGCCGTGGAAACTCTTGCTCGCCGCGCAATTTCTCGAATATCCATGCGATCTGGCGCGAAAAACTACCCAAAGATCGCATGTTAACACAAGCCCTGGCTAGAAAACGTTTGCCAAACAATACTCCAATCAGATTATTGACCGGCAATGCTGCACTGCCGATAATCGCGGCATTTTTGGGGTCGAATCGTCGAGACATTCAATGTTAGGCGCAGCACAGGGCAGAGCACGTGTGCCCATCCCGACACGTTTTTTTGAACAGAAGATTGCGAGGAAACGTATGATGCGCATCAGAAACCTACTCTGTGCCGTCCTGGCCGCCTTTGCAGCTATAGATGTCGCTGCGCAGCAGATCACGGGCAATATTCATGGGACTATCTTCGATCCGAGCGGTGCCGTGGTGGAGGGGGCTGCTGTAACCGCAAAGCAGATCGAGACGGGATTGACGCGCACGACAGTGACGGATCGTAGCGGCAGCTATTTATTGGTCGAGCTCCCAGTGGGGCACTATCGGCTGGAAGTCACGGCGAAGGGTTTCGTGAAATATGTGCAGGAGGGCATTTCCCTGGATGTCAACCAGACGGCAACGGTAGTGGCACGCTTGCAAGTTGGGTCCGAGGCGCAGCAAATCGAAGTGGAGGCGGATGCGACTCTGGTCCAAAACACCGTCACCAGCCTGGGTGAAACGGTGATGCAGCGTGAAATTCTCGATCTTCCGCTTGACGGTCGCAATTTTTCTCAGTTGGGGGTACTTCAACCTGGCGTCGTGCCTTTGACGCCGGGACTGCTCGAAGCGGGCGGTCCGGCGCGGGAGAACCAGGGCTACGCTGTTGACGGACAACGGCCGGAGTCGAACAACTTTCTGATCGATGGCGCAGACAATGTCAGTGCCGTGGACGGAGGTTTTGTCCTCAAGCCGCCCATTGACGCAATCGACGAGTTCCGAATCCTGACGCACAACGCCAACGCCGAGTTTGGACGCAACACGGGTTCCACGACCAACATCATCACGCGTAGCGGGACGAATTCGTTTCATGGTGCGCTGTGGGAATTCCTGCGCAATGATGCAATGGATTCGTCGGACTACTTCACGCGATCGGTACAACCGCTGAAGCAGAACCAGTTCGGCGCTACATTTGGCGGGCCGATCATCAAAGACCGGACCTTTTTCTTTGGATATTACGAGGGGTTTCGAAACCGTCAGGGGGAATCGGTGCCCGCGACAGTACCTTCCCTGGCTGAGAGGCAGGGCAACTTCGGTGAGCTGTGCACCAATATTAGGGGAGACAGCTTCAGCCCGAGCAGCGGCCTGTGCGTCAATGCGCAAGGCCAACCTGACGCAAACGGGCAGCTCACATTCTTTGGGACGCCGGTGCCCCTAAATCAGATGACGCTTTTCACGCCCATCGATCCCATTGCGACGAATCTCCTCCCATTTTTTCCCTTGCCCAACAGCGGATCGAACACATTCATTGCCACCGAGACCAAGAGCGAGACGGACAATCAATTCGGAGTGCGCATCGATCATTATCTTTCGACCGCAGACGCGCTCAATTTCCGATATATGTACAGCAGCGGGCCGACGACCGATCCGCTTTCTCCGGTCGGAGCCAACGTGCCGGGTTTCCCAGTGGGCGAATTTGACCGGGCACAAAACTTCGTTGCCCAGGAAACGCACATCTTTTCGCCAAGCACGATTGGCGTTGCGCGGTTCTCTTTTCTGCGGAATACATTTTTGCTCGACGAGCATCTCAATAATGAATCGCCCTCCAGTTTGGGCTTCCAGTACGCTCCGACACTGGCAGTGGCAGCCGGGCCTCCGTTTATCCAGATCGGGGGTTATGCCTCTGTAGGTGATCCGATCACAGGCCCGCGCTATACGTATCAGAATACGTTTGATGTGTCGGGATCGCTGAGCTGGATTGGCAGGCGCCACGATTTTAAGTTTGGCGGGGGCTACCGGCGAGATCAGATCAACGCACTGCAGGGAATCGCCACCAACGGCTTCTTCGTGTTCCAGGGAATCCCTTCGGTGGCAGGCTTTATCTACAATGACGGTTTCGCCAATTTTCTGTCGGCCAATCCCGTCGTTTTCCTGCAGGGTGGTGGTGACTTCAGCCGGGAAATCCGCGACCGCGCGCTGGATGCTTACGCGCAGGATACGTACAAGGTCAATGAGCGCCTGACGCTCAACTACGGCCTCCGTTATGAACTGCCTTTTCCTGCTACAGAAAACCACAACAGAATGAATTTGTTTGTTCCGGGTGCGCAGTCGAAAGTCATTCCGACTGCGCCGCCGGGACTGCTCTATCCAGGTGATCCAGGCGTTCCGGCGGGGCTGATTTCCACGCAGAAGACGGGCTTCGCTCCGCGAGTGGGTTTGGCTTTCGATCCACAGGGCAATGCGAAAACCGTGATCAGCGCGGCCTATGGGATTTTCTACGAGCCCTATTACACGGGAGAAGGCGGCCCGCTGCAAGATCCCGTCAGCGCGCCTCCGTATCTGAAGACGGAGCAGATTAGTTTTCCCGTCAACTCATTCGCCAATCCTTTTTATACCCCAAATCCTTTTAGCGAGGCATTCCCTGAGCCGATGACATTGCTAGTGGTCGCGCGCAACCTTCGCCTGCCCTATGCGCAAGACTGGAATTTGAACGTCCAGCGCTCGCTCGGCGACGACTGGCTGCTGCAGATCGGGTACGTGGGAACGAACGGCATTCATCTGCCCCGTTTCATCGAGGGTGACCCTGCAATTTTCATTCCCGGGCTTGACTCCAGCGGGAATCCAATCTCGAACGAAAACAACGTCAACCAGCGGCGTCTTTATTCGGGATGTACCCTGACGCAGCCGAATAACTGTGCGTATGGCTCGATCGGGGAAATTGCCAGCGTTGCCAATTCGAACTACAACGCCCTTCAGGCCAGTTTGCGAAAACGCTTCGGCCACGGTCTCGCTTTCTTGGCGTCGTACACATACTCGAAGACGATTGATGACGTTTCTTCATTCAATATCACCGGATCGGCATCGCAACCCGTTGCCGGAGAGAATGATCTTGCGCAGAACCCCTTTGATCTTGCCGCCGAGCGTGGCCGTTCGATGTTCGACGCGAGGCAGCGGTTTGTCTTGAGTTATCAGTGGAACCTTCCTTTCTGGAATCACCCGACCAACTGGTATCAGCAGGTGCTTGGAAATTGGCAATTGAACGGAATTGCGACTGTCATGAGCGGCACTCCATTCACGGTATTCGATTCGAACGATGTGTCATTGCAGGGGCAGGCACCCGAGATCACCGGCTTTTCTGCCAACCGTCCGAACTTGATCGGAAATCCGAACAACGGCCCGCGCACCCCGCAGGAGTGGTTCAATGTAAGCGCTTTTCAACAGCTTCAACCCGATCCGCTCGGGCGATTTCAAGTGTTTGGTGACGAAGGGCGAAACGTGGTCGAGGGGCCAGGCTACATCAATTGGGATTTTTCCGCGTTCAAGAATATCCGCTTAACCGAGTCTAAAGAATTTCAATTCCGTGGGGAGTTGTTCAACCTCTTGAACCACACGAACTTCCGGTTGCCGGTCAGCGACATCAGTTCGCCGAACTTTGGGCAGATCCAACAGGACGTGGGACCGCGAGTGATTCAAGTGGCATTGAAGTTTCTGTTTTGAAGCACCAACGCCCCAAAAAACCCCGCTGAAAGGATAAACTCGCCTAGAGAATTAACACCGACCCAGTGGCCGGATTAGGCGTGTCATGATAGGTGACCCAATTTGCGTGGCTCCAAGCGGAGATGTGTGCGGGGAAGGGGCAGTCTGGCATGCCGCGCATGAAGCCGTGTACTGGACCGACATAAATCGTTTCCTTGTACATCGCTTTCGACCCAAGGATCAATGCGTACGCACGTGGTTCTTCGAAGAGCCGGTGACAGCACTGGCAGTCACAGATCGCCCTGATGTTCTGGTAGTCGTGCTCGGCTCATGCGTAATTCTGTGGGAGCCGGACAACGATACTCGCCACGATCCTCTTTTCCGGCTTGAGGGATGGCCGAAAGTTCGGCTGAATGATGCGCGGCCGGATCCACGAGGATCATTGTGGCTCGGCTCGATGCGCAACAATGTGAATCCGGATGGCTCAAACGGCGAAGCCGGTGGACGGGATGGCGCCCTCTTCCGGCTCGATCCGAACGGCGAAGTGAGGATATGGCGGCAAAACATCGGAATCGCAAACACCCTTACTTGGAGTCCTGATCATCGGCATTTCTATTTTGCGGATACTCTCGCAAATACAATTTGGCGGTACGACTACAATCCTGCTACCGGCGCGATCGCCAATGAGCGTCCTTTTCTTCAAGATTTTGCGAGAGGCCTGCCGGATGGATCGACGGTTGACTCCGACGGATATCTCTGGAATTGCCGCTTCTTTGGTGGGTGCATCGTGCGAGTTTCACCAAACGGATCGATTGATCGAACAATTGAAATGCCGGTAAGAAACATAACGACCTGTACATTTGGCGGACCGCATCGCAAGACCCTCTACGTGACAACAGCCAGAGTCGAGGCGCCTGCCGGAGACCGGTTGGCTGGTGGTTTGTATGCGATCGCAACTGATGTTGCCGGTCAGCCGGAGTGTCAGTTCCGGGTATTCGAGTCGGGGTATAACTAGTCGATCTCAGCTCCCGCGGTTGCTGATACGGAGTGCTCTGACATCCAGAATTGTGTGATCTCCTCCAGAGATCGGCCCTTTGTTTCCGGCACAAGGAGGGCGACGAGCAGAATGGTCAGCAATGCTCCTCCACTGAAGCACCAAAACGTGCCATCCGAGCCCAGGCTCTTTTGCATGATGGGAAACATTTGGTTGCCCAAATACCCCACCAGCCAGAGCGCGGTGGTGGCGATCGACATGCCACGGCCGCGAACCTTGGTGGGATAAATTTCCGAGATGATGACCCAGCATGCTACGCCGTTGCCGAAAGCGTGGCCGGCAACGAAGCTCATCACCAGGATAAGAACCGCCAAGCCACTTCCGTGAATGTGGTAGACCCAGCCCACCAGGGCGAATGAGATAAACTGCAAAGTCGTTCCGGCGAGGATGAGAGTTTTTCTTCCGGCCCGATCCACCAGCCAAAGCGCGAACAGAGTAAACAACAGGTTGATCAAGCTGACCAGGACAGACTGAAAGAATGCATCGCCCGCCGCAGCCCCAGCCGCACGAAAAACTTCCGGGAGAAATGAGAACAGCGGAGTGATCCCGCTAATCTGCTGCAAGGCGGCAAGCATGATGCCAAGCAGCAGCGGCCGCCGAAATGTGGTAAACAGCTCTGAAATGTGCCCCTCTTCGCTTTGCAAGGAGTTCTGAATTTCGGCAGCTTCTTGGCGAGCAACGTCAGGATTGCTGATACTGCTTAGGACAGCAATTGCCTCATCGTCGCGGCCCACCTTCATCAGCCAGCGCGGGCTTTCGGCCGCGGGCAAAATCATGCCGCCGAACAGAAGCGCGGGAACGATTCCGGCGAGAAACATCCATCGCCAACCGATAGAGATGTTCCAGGCTTCATCGCCCATGCGCTGGATGAGCATGTTGACAAAAACTGCAGCAAGGATGCCTACAACAATTCCCAACTGATATAGAGTGACGCATCTGCCGCGAACGCGAGTGGGCGCAATTTCAGCGATGTAATTGGGAGATATCACTGAAGCTGCTCCAATACCTAAGCCACCGATCAGACGCCAAACCACGAACTGAGTAAGGCTCGCGGCAAAGAGCATGCCAGCGGAGGATAGCGCGAAGCAGATAGCGCACAGAGCCAGACCTTTCTTCTTGCCGAGAAAATCAGCGACTGTTCCGGCAGAGGCGCAACCGACAATGCAGCCGATGAGCGCACACCCCGCGGCCCATCCGGTACCGGCGGCGTCAAGATGAAAAAGCTGGCTGAGGTAGCCGATGGCTCCGCTGATTACGATGTTGTCGTAACCGAAGAGCAGCCCACCTAAAGTTGAGACGGTAGCGGCGATCACCAGCGGATGGCGCGAATGCGGTTGAATCAACAAGGGTGTCAGCTTATTCACCTCGGTGGGTGGAATTCGCAATAGCGACGCTGGCAGTCGTCGTAGATTCCAGCACGGCCTTGACTGCCAAGATGAAGCCCAAGGTATGAGCCATGCCTGCATGCCAGGGAGCGGGACAGGACATTTGCGGCGTGTGATCCGGAATAATGACGCCGTCGAAGTGGTTGCGCTTGAGAATCGAGAGGATTCGGACCATGTCTACGTCGCCTTCGTCGATGAAAGTCTCGCGATAATAGGGCACCTTGCCGACGACGTTGCGCAAATGAAGGTAAGCGATTTTGCCTTGCTTGCTGTATTGGTCGACCGCTTGATAGACATCCCCTTCCGTCATTTCCGCGATGGTACCGACGCAAAGTTCCAAAGCGTTGCAACGGCTGGGAACGGAATCAAGCAAGCGCTGATACATGTGCGGCTGGAACACAAGACGAGGCTGACCGCGCATTGTGGGCATGGGAGGATCGTCGGGATGTGCTCCGAGTTTGACGCCCGATTGCTCGGCAGTGGGAATCACGTCCTCAAGAAATCTATGCAGACGCTGCCAGAGTTCTTCGTGAGAAACAGGAGGCAAGTCACCCGGCGGAGCTTCTGGGTCGTAGACCATATTCCAGACCATGCCATTTGGTACGGATTGATCGTCTGCCGGGCCGTCCATGCCGACAGTTAAGGCTCCTCCCCGGCCGAAGGGAGTCGTGACGCGGCCGCAAACGCCGGCCAAGCTGAAATTGTAGCCAAGGATCGGAATACCCGCGTCACCCATGCGGCGAATGATGGTCTTCACATTCTCAATTTGCTGCGAACGCCGGGGACCATCGAGCAGAATGTCATACCAATGGGCGGGATCGAGATTTTCAATTGCGGCGAGAACCAGGCCCGCATCGTCGATTTCTCGGCGAAGCTTTTTTAGTTCGGCAAGGGTCCAAAGTTTCTCGGAATCTCCGGCCACTCCCCAGGGCTCGTATTTTGCGCCGGTAGGCTGGTTGTGGCGAGGGTTCGTCGCTCCCCGGTGGAAATAATCGACGAGGTGAGCGATTACATGAGTGCATCCGGCTTGCCGCGCGAAGTCGTAATATTCACGCGTCAACATGTGCCGGTACAGCCCAAGGCCGACCTTCATAAGCGGTTCCCAATTCCCGAACCGTAGTCGGAACTAAGGATTTGTCCGCTGATCTCGGATGCAAGCGGCGAACATAAGAACACGAAAGCATCGGCAATGGACTCGGGGCTATTACGTTTTCCCAGAGAAACGCGGAGAACGAACTCCCGATAGGCCGCATCTTCCTCGAAGACTTTGAGAGAACTTCCTGCGGCGACATTTCCGGGCGAGATCACATTAACGCGGATGCCAAATGACGCATATTCGAGCGCCATGCAGCGGGCGAAATTCTCGAGCGCCGCTTTGGCAGAGGCGTAGGCGGGAATTTGAGTATGCGGAACCCGTGCGACATAAGAAGACGTGAAGATGAGGTGACCTGGTATCTTGCGCTTGATCCATTGGGCAAAAACGGTGCGCGTAAGACTGACCTGCGCCAGGAAATTAAACCGGAAAATGCGTTCAAATTCGGCTTCCGAAGTGGTGGCAAAGGGATGAAGCCCGCAACCTCCGGCATGTCCCAGTATGATATCCAGGCGAGGGAATTGCTCGAAAGATTCGTCCACAGTCCGCCTCAGGCACGCAGAATCGGTGATGTCGATCGAGTGATAGACGTAAGCTGCATCAGGAATCTTCCACTCATGTAGCATTTTGTTCGCGTCGTCAGCTGGTTTGAGGTCGAGTAGAACCAGCTTGGCTCCGGCTTCGTGCAGCTTCTTCACCATGTACTCGGCGATGGCGCCCATAGCGCCGGTGATCAGAATCACTTTGCCGGACAGATCGATTTGAATCATCGTTCCCGCTCCAGAGGCGTGGACCTACATGATTCCATGTTTCTCAAACGCAGCTACCGCGCTGCTTCCCTCCTCGAGCGCCTTTCTCACCAACTTTTCGCCGCGCGCTTTTTCAAGTGCTTTCGTAAATACTTCGGTCGCGGCTTCAACCGGGACCACGCATACACCGTCGATATCGCCGAAAACAAAATCGCCGGGACGCAAACGTACGCATCCGATTTCGATAGCGATACGAAAATCCACTACTTTGTAGCGAGGCGCGGAGTCTTGCGCGTACGAGCCCCAACAGAACGAAGAAAAATCCAGCTTGAGCACTGCCTTTGTGTCGCGCAAGTAGCCGTCTAATACAGCGCCGGCTGCGCCGAGCTTACGGGCGCGAATGCTCATGAGTTCTCCCCAGAGAGCATTGCGCGGAGACGACCCGGTATTGACGTAGACCTCGTTGGGTTTTAAATCATCCAGAGCCTCAAGCATCAGGCCGAACGGCTTCTGCATGAGCTTATTGTTACTTCCAGTGACTTTCTCTTCAAAGACATCGACCGCTAGCACCGGCATTGCGCGACCGACCACGACCATGTCGGATCGCAAGGGGCGAATCTGCGGCGGCAGGAATTGATGCTGAAGACCCATTTTGTCCATGACGTCGCCGACCACACAAGTAAACAGTTCGCGCCGGATGGTGGCGAAGAGTTCTTCGTCTGTGCTCCAGGATTTCATTATCTTTCTTGTACGCGACGCTCGTATCGAACGCGCTACCGGGTACTCTCGCGAGCTTCTCGAATCTTAGCAATGAATTGTCGTGCCAAATCAGTAATCGATTGGAAATCGCCGCGCTTCGCGCCGGCGGTCAAATTTCCCCCGATTCCAACCGCAACACTTCCGGCCCGGATCCATTCCGCGACATTCTCGAGTCTCACATTACCGGTGGGCATTAACGAAGCATGCGGCAGAGGCCCGCGCACCGCTTTGACGAACGTGGGGCCCAAGGTTTCTCCCGGAAATACCTTGACGATGTCGGCGCCGCATTCCATGGCTTCAACAATCTCCTTCACCGTACCTGCGCCCGGCAGGTAAGGAACCTGATAACAATTGCACAAGCGCGCAGTATCAAGGCTAAGGGATGGCCCAACGATAAATTTTGCACCCGCTAGGATCGCTATTCGCGCCGTCTCGGGATCCAGGACCGTACCCGCACCGATCACGATGTCGCATGCAGCATCTCGGCGCACAAGCTGCTCGATGAGACCCGGAGCGCCCGGCACGGTGAAAGTGATTTCGATTGCTCCCACTCCTCCTTGGGCACAGGCGTCGGCAATGCGTGAAGCTTGCTCCGATCCTTCGGCTCGAACCACAGCCACCAGGCCGGAGTCTACAATTTTCCCCAGAATTTTCAGTTTCGGCAATGACATATAACTGGGACAACTAAAGCACGCCAGTGCGGGCACCGCGAGGACATTCTACAAGATGACGAGAATTGGGAAACCGGGGTGATCCAGTTCCGATGCTTGGCGCTTCACTCGAAAAATGGTTCGCCCTTGCGACCATACCTGCGGGCGACTTCCTCGTTGAGTGTGACTCCAAGCCCAGGCTTGTCCGGGAGTCGGATTGCCCCGCCTTGAATAATCGGTTTGGGGATTCCTTCGACCAAATCGTTCCAGAAGGGAACATCCGAAGCGTGGAATTCGAGGACGAGGAAATTTGGAATGGCAGTGCAGAAATGCGCAGATGCGAGAGTCCCAACCGGGCTGCTGATATTGTGCGGCGCAACCGGGATGGTCTGCCCGTCGGCAAACTGCGCGATCTGCTGAGCAATTGCCAAGCCGCCGACTTTTTGCAGGTCGGGTGTGGCGATTCCTATCGCATGCGTCTGCAGAATTTCCCGGAAACCTTCAAATAAATACAGGTTTTCGCCGGTAGCGACCGGAATTCTTATCCGTGAACTCACTGCGCGTAAAGCGTCTATGCTTTCGGGAGGAACAGGATCTTCGAGCCAAAGCAGCCGGAACGGTTCCAGCGCCTGAGCAACCTTTACCACGTCGCTAACAGAATAGCGCCAGTGGCAATCGACAGCGACATCGATGTCATATCCGACTCCGTCGCGAACCGCTCCGATAAGTTCCACCATGCGATCGATCGCTGGATTGGTCAGGCAACGGTTGTGCAAATCGAGGCCCTCCGTGCCGGGCACATCGAGATCAAATTTCAATGCCGTATAGCCCTGGTGTTTCATCGCGATGGCCCGCTTGCGATAATCCTCCGGAGATGATGCCGCAGTGTCTCCGGCTTCACCAAAATAGTTCTTCGAAGCATGCCCAGCCCCTTGCTTCACCCAGGAAGGCGGACGCGAACGCAAGACTTCATCCAGGCTCTCTAATGCTTCACCGCCATGGCAGTCGGCATAGATGCGTACCTGCTCACGGAATTTGCCCCCTAGCAGCTGGTAAATCGGTACGTCGAGCCATTTCCCGAGGAGATCCCAAAGAGCAGCTTCTACTCCGCTGATGGCGTTATAGATAATCCCCGAGACTGAACCGGCGCCCGACGTCGCAAGTTGCAGCTTGCGAAATAGGCGATGGACATCACGCGGGTCTTCGTGAACAAGAAGCGGCTCCAAAGAGCGCAGAATTGCTGTTAGCCCCGGAGCGAAAAAACATTCTCCCAGTCCCTGGATGCCCTCGTCAGTCTCGATGCGGACAAAAGTCCAGTCGAAATTACCTTCGACTACTGCGGTCTTGAGCCGAGTGATTCTCAAGTCTTCATGCCCTTTCTCCGCGCACACTACAACAGTCTATTGCGTAATCATAGCCGTTGTTGGGCGAGTTGGCGTGCGTCCAGCCCCAATCAAGTCAACGGGAAGTCGCGGCATGAGGGGCCAATCTACTCGCGTAAGATAGTCTGCTATGAAGAACGTAACGGTAACTTTTGGTGAGCTGATGCTGCGTCTAGCTCCGCCGGACGCAGAACGTTTTCTGCAAAGCCCGCGATTCGAAGCGACATTTGGCGGAGGCGAAGCCAACGTTGCGGTTGCGCTCGCGCTTCTGGGTCTGCAGTCGAGATATATCACGGTGCTCCCGGACAATGCGATTGCCGACTCAGCGCTGGGAGAACTACGGCGTTTTGGTGTGGATACTTCAAAGGTCGTGCGCGGAAAAGGACGCATGAGCTTGTATTACATTGAGACCGGCGCTAACCAGCGCCCATCAAAGGTCATCTACGATCGCGAGCACAGCGCAATCGCAGTTGCCAAACGCGGTGATCTGGATTGGGGCAGGGTCTTCGATGGTGCGCTCTGGTACCACATCACCGGGATCACCCCCGCGATCAGCGCCCCCGCGGCTGAGCTTGCGCTGGAGTCTCTGTCGAAGGCGCGAGAGCAAGGCATTAGCGTTTCGTGCGATCTGAACTACCGCAAGAATTTGTGGAAGTGGGGCAAGCGTGCCCACGAGGTAATGCCGGAACTGGTAAGGCTGGTGGAAATCCTGATCGCGAACGAAGAGGATGTGCAGATGGCTTTGGGTATTTCGGCGAAGGTGGACGTGCATTCGACCAAATTGGAGGTTGAAGAATACGAGAGCCTAACTGTGCAGGTGCTGCGGCAGTATCCCAACTTGAAGGCGATCGCCATAAGCTTACGGGAGTCGAAGAGCGCTTCGCATAACGGCTGGTCGGCGTGCCTGAACGATCGCAAGGAATTCCTGACCAGCCGGCATTACGAGATCACCCACATTGTCGACCGAGTCGGCAGCGGAGACAGCTTCGCGGCGGGTTTGATTTACGGTTTGCAGCAATTCGCCACGCATCGGGAAGCGCTCGAATTCGCAGTCGCCGCAGGCTGTTTGAAACATTCCATTCCTGGAGACTTCAGCCGGTCAACTAGAGAAGAAGTGGAGGCTCTTCTAAAAGGCGGAGGGTCAGGCCGAGTGCAACGCTGAAAGCGCGTAGTCGAGGTTCAACGGATCGCTAGAGGAAGGCGAGCGGAGTAAGACCCAGAAGGGCCAGGCACCCTAATAGGCCAAGACTTTGAAAGCCGGTCTTCCGATCCGAGAAGGCAAACGCGTAGATCCCCTTGACGAGGTTGTTACTCGCTGCAGCGATTACAACGGATTTTGCAGCCAAAGAGACTGGCGTAAGGTTTCCCGCAGATTGAGTCATGCCCAAGACAAAAGGATCTACATCCACCAAACCAACTATGCCAGACAAGGCATAAATGCCGCTTTTTCCCAGGTGAGTGACTACCAGACCCGTAAGGACCTGAAGACCTACAAAGAGAGCTGCGAACAAGAAGGCCACGCGAAGTTCCAAAGGATTGCGCGGTGTAACCCTCCTTTTCGATCGTTGTCCCGACGTGGGGTCAGGGAGACGTGACCAGACCCAGCCGCCTGCCGTGGCGAGGCAACACAAGCTCACCAGAGGTCCAGCCAGCATAGCAAGAAGACGCCTGCTAAACAGCAAAAGCAATACAGCCAGTCGGAGATACATTATCCCCGATGCAACGAGGATTCCGCCGGAGAACAAATGCCACCGTTGTTCACCAGGAGCTCTCCTTGCGAGGGCGACTGTTGTGGCGGTTGAAGAATAGGCTCCTCCCAAGGCAGCTGAGAGAATGACGCCACTCCGCTCTTTGGTGAGGTTCAGGAGAAGATAGCTACCATAAGAAATTACGCTGACCGCCACCACCATGGTCCACGTCTTGAAAGGGTTGATGCGGAACTCAGTAAATTCTGCGTTAGGCAGTACCGGCAAGACAACCGCGGTCAGCAGTAAGAACTTTGTGAATGTAAGAACTTCCCGGGGTGCGATGCGCCCGGACAATCCCTCCAGTACTTCCTTCAACTCAAGTAGAAGCAAACTGATAACCGCGAGCGTGGTCGCGATCCAATAGTAACCTTGGTATACCAGGGCGCCCAAAAGGTAGGTGCCGAGCCCGGAGATTTCGGTTGTGATTCCCGGGGTGTCCGCAACCTTTTCGGAAGTGAGCTTGTGTCGATAAGATACCAGCAGGAAGCCACCCACCACCGCGAAGCCGATAGCCAGCGGCAGAAGTTGATTTCCCGATAGCAACGCCATCACGTAGCCAAGAAATCCTATGAGCGGGAATGTCCGCACGCCGCCAAAAGAGTAATGCTCCGACTCGGCTTTGTGTTCTTCACGCTCCAGACCAATGAGGAAGGACAGAAACAACACGATCAGGATTTTCAATCCCTCGACAGGAAAATAATGCGACAGGTACTGAAGCATGACCTGGCCTCCAACCCACTTTTCCGACTTTGCGCGGGTGCCGGTCGCAAACTTCAGCGGTTAAGACCGTCCCAGAGTTAGCAGGCCATCGCAGAAGGCTTGCAACTGAGGGAGCCCGCATAGAAGCACCAAAGCTTCCTGCTTGCTAGAAATTGATTTTCAGTCCCCACTCAAAGATGCGCGGCGCACCTAGGGCGAACACACCCGTACCCAGGCCGATGCGGTTGCTGCGCAGTGCCGGCGGAGTACCGTTTGCCGATCCTGCCGAGCCGTTAAGGGTGCCCCGTAGCAGTTGGGTGGGAGGATCAAAGTTGGCAAAGTTGAAAACGTTAAATGCGCTCACCGCGGGTTCGATGGTGAACGACTCTGGTAGGCGGCCGATGATCTTGTCTGGGTGCAAGACCCAGGAAAGGCTGGCGTCGACAGTCTTCAGAGCATCGATGCCCACTTGGTTTGGCGGAGCAGGCTGAATGGGGGGAGTAACAGCCCCCAAGCTGGTTAGTTGTGCGGACGTGAACAAGCCCGCTTGAACCAAGGCTTGGCCCGCCGGGGTGAGTTTGCCGGCGTAATTGCTGTTGTAGGCGCTGATGACATTGTTGAGGTCGCCAACTTTCACGCTCCGTCCAAATGATCCAGTATTGGTGCCCGGCAGAATGTCTCCGGTAGTGCCGTCCCCGGTGATATCAGTACGGAAAATCTCTCCCGGTAATCCGGTGGAGGGAAGCACGAGCGTGCCGGGGAGCGCAGTATCGTAATGCGATATCAAGCTGAGGCGCAGACCGGCCGGCATGTCTGCCACAGCACCCACCGAGATCTGATCCGTCCGGTCCAAGCTGTTTGGGCCGATGTAATGCAGAGGATTGCGGAAATCCACGGCGTTACTGATGAAGTCCTGATCTTCGGCAACACTGACAAAACGCGACAGTGCATAAGAAGCCTGCAAGTTCAGGTGTTTGATTCCGCGCATGGGACTCTTGACGTCCTGGCGAATCGAGATCAGCAGAGCGTTGTAAACCGAGCGGCCAATAGGGAACAGCATCTGGTCTTCTCCCAGAAATGGATTCTGTCCTGGGAAGGCCGCTCCCACACCCGGAGGTAAACCTGCTGCCGCGGGTGGCAGCCCGCCTTGGAAGATGGTCCCAGAATCCAGCCCATTGCTGGCAAAGTCCATGATGGTGGCGGGTCCGGGCTTGCTACCCGGCTGCAGCGGATTTGCTGGGTGGAGACCCGGGCAAACTGCAATCGCCTGGTCGATGGTGGCAACGCCGCAAAGAGAAAGTGTTGCGTTGATCGCCGCCAGTGCATTTTGCACGTAGAGGAAGCGCGCATCTCCGACATGGTTCGTGTCATAGCCGATCAGGAAATGCAAGCCGACGTTGCGGACGTAATCCGCGGCCAAAACCGTGCCGCGGCGCAGTTCCCTCTGCACACCAGCATTGACCTGGACCGAATAAGGCGTGCGATAGTTGGGCGCAATCAACTGATTGCCGGTCGAATCGAGTCCTTCGGCGAGTGTATTGCCCACAAATGTGCGGTTCACACCGGCAGCACCGACGGCCGAAGTCGCGGCAACGAAGATTTGTTGTAACGCGACGAAATCCGAGGCGACTAAGCCGATAGGCTGGTTGCAGACTTGGGTGGCGATGTTGAGGCCGTTGACGCTGGTTACCGTCGTTCCATCCGGCATTTCGACGAATCCGGAAGGGCAGGGTCGCGCG
Source organism: Terriglobales bacterium (assembly GCA_035624215.1). Taxonomy (GTDB): domain Bacteria; phylum Acidobacteriota; class Terriglobia; order Terriglobales; family Acidobacteriaceae; genus JAFAGX01. Next base: position 43,632 of record DASPRY010000058.1, on the reverse strand, counting down.
GCGCCGAAGAACAACCCTCTCGGCTCCCGGGCTGGCCGGTCGAAAGAAAGATCGTTGAAGATTGAATTCTCGTAAAACAGCCCGACACCACCGCGGAAGACAGTCTTTCCGTTAGACCAGGGATCCCAGGTGATTCCGAGTTGCGGCCCGAAGTTCACATTGGGCTGGTTTATTCGGTTGCCTAAGCCGGTTCCGAACAGGTCAAGCAGGTTCCCCGTACACGGTTGCGGCAGCGAAGCTGCCAACAGGGGAGACAGCTCAGAACACGGAATCGGTGGGATGTCGCTGTCGCTGCGCCCCGTGTCGCGTATGTAACGAAGCCCATAGCTCAGCGTGAGGTTTGGTTTCAGCTTCCACAGGTCGCCAAAATACACAGAAAGGCGGGTATCAGCTCTGCCTCCGCCCGGCAAACCGAAGGCAGGAATCTCGCTGAAGAAGCCTTGCCCGTTACCGATCACCGCCAAGGTCGCGGGATAATTCAAGGGATTGGATCCGCCGCCGGGAAACGGGCCGAAAGAAGCTGCAAGCTCAGTTTGCGAGTTGAACACGGAGAGCACTCCAGGCGCGTTCTTAAACAGTGCCTCGAATCCTCCGGCGAGGATGCGGTTTACTCCTCCTCCGTAGCGCAGGATGTGTGATCCCAAGATCCTGCTTCCGTCGTATTTGACCTGCTTGTTGCTCTGCAGGATTTGTTGTGGTGCGAGGATGGTGGGGCCAGAGCAGAACAGATTCGGAGCCTGCACGCAGGTAGGATCGTCACCAATGCCTAGCTCAATCTGCGGCAGAGGATTAAATGCTCCCGAAGCCATCGTGGCATCGGCAATGTTGTTGCTGAACTTCGTGTAGCCGAAGCGAACACTATGGGTGAACTCCCCGGTAGTGAAGTCAAGGCCAACCGCGTGCACCTGAGTGTGATTGCGATTGCGAAATGGTTGGAACGTATCGGGCAAGAAAGTTGCTACCACCATGTCTTCGTCATAAGAGAAGCGGTAGAAAGCACGCCAGTCAGGGTGAATCTGCCAGTCGATCCGAGCGATGGTTTCGGTCTCGCGAAAGGGGGCGTTGAACGTCCCGTCCAGAACGTTGAACGGTGGCGAAAGCTCGACGGGCGCTACCATATCCTGTTTGGTGCGCTCGGCGTCCACAAAGAAAAAGAGCTTGTCGGACAAAATCGGTCCACCGAGCCGTCCGCCGAACTGGTTCCGCTGAAAAGGAACTCCTGTGCGAATCTTGGCCGCGGTGTCATCGCTGCGGAAGTTATAAAAGCCACCTCCATGAAGATCGTTGGCGCCGCTTTCCGTGGTCACACTCACTGCCCCGGAAGATGTGATTCCAGTGGAAAGATCGAGGGTCGATTGGCTGACCTGGAACTCCTGAATGGCACTTTGCGGGATGTTTTGGGTGGTGGTGCCGACGGTTTCGTCGCTGATATCAATCCCATCCAGTTCGATGCGGGTAGTACGACCGAATCGACCCCCAATCGAAACGCCGACGAAGCCCGTCTTGGTGGGATGAAAGTCGCCACCATCCTGTATTTGAACCCCCGGCTCCAATTGTGCGAGATCGAGAAAATTACGGCCATTCGTGGGTAATTCCGCAATCTGTTCAGGTGTGACAACACCTTGTACAGTTGCCTGGTCGGTATTCACGGTGACGACTGCTGACTCCACCGTAAGCGCCAGCAGCTCGGTTCCAAGTTGAAGTTTGATGTCAGCGGCCGAGACGACTCCTACCTGCACGATGACGGGGAGACTTACGGGGCGGAAACCGGCCACCTCGACCGCCAATACGTATGTGCCAGGCAGGAGCGCGCCTGAATTGTAGGTGCCGGCACTTGACGAGACGAGGTGGAACTCCTGGCCGGTCAGCACGCTTTTAATGGTGATTGCCGCGCTAGAAACGACCGCACTGGAAGGATCGATGATTGTTCCTTGAATACCGCCGGTTGCGGTTGTTGCTTGCGCCAGCGCGGTAGCGGCTGAGAGCGAAATAACTGTTAGCAGACAGAAAGTACGCAAAAGCAGTGCTGAAATACGGAGGCCCAACATGTACACCTCCAACGTGTGGCATCAGTTGGATGCGAGAAGCCTACCCCTGTGATGCGTCCGTCAGACCATGCGTGAGAATCTCCTGCGTATTCTTAATAATCCCAGAGTAGCTGAATCGCACGCCTCTCGTCGAGGAAATCGCCGGGCCGTCACTACTGAGCGTGATGCCTGTCACCCAGACGTTCGCGAACGGCTGTAATGGCTAGTCTCTCTCTTGTGACCCGGTTTTCGGAAAGCAAGACTTGCTCATGTAACAGGATCTGGACAAATCCAGACGCACTTGCCGTGTGGAGTGTACCCAGTAGCGGCACTGAGCCTCTCGATTTGGCGGCTGTTACTTCTGCACTAAGCAGTACTCTCCGAGCTTCCGGTCCCTCTCCGGGTTAGATGCAATTCGATATAGGTCCACGTCCCTGCAAACGTACTGCCCACGGTACTCGATCGTCGGGACTGTCCAGTTGACCATCCAGTACTCGCCACGCTCAGGAGCGCTGCAAAACGGACTGTCTTGATCGCACAGGAGATCAATGGGCTTTCCGGCCGCCGCACCATGGATAACGAATTCACCTGATTCCGCGGTGTAGTTGCTCACTGTGATGCGTATCTTGTCGAACGTAGGTCCTTGCCCAGCAACTGCAAGAATAATAAAGAGGATGCCTTCTTTCACCCCAGGCTCCTGGAAGTAGTCACATGGATTATACAAGTCCTCCTCGGTGCGAGGCTGCCCAAACCACGTGATCCGGCTCACAGCAATGCAGTGACAGCTCGGCAGAACATTGAATTTGAAGCGGACGCAGACGCTCCAGACGCAGCGCGAGCTTTGGTCGATTTGCTTCGAGGAGAATTGCCCGGGTGCGTTTTTTCAAGCCAACCAGTTTGCGGTGCATTTCGCAGGTCATTTTCTTTCTGCTCTTCTTGTTTCTTCTGCTGCACACCGAGTTCCGCGGGTCGCTACGCGCCGCTGGCGGTGATATCCGCCTTCCTTATCCGGTCAATTTGTTCTTTCGCCTCGATCCTCTGGTCGCGTTGTCGAACGCACTCGCGAGTGGCGCGTTGTACCACGGATTGTTATGGAGCTTGTTGATTCTGATTCCGACGATTTTTCTGGGACGTTTCTTCTGTGGCTGGATATGCCCTCTCGGGTCCGTTCACCATTTCTTTAGCAGCTTGAAATCCGAGCGCAAGCGTGGGAAGCAGCTAATTGAGTCAAACCGCTACAAGCGCTGGCAGACCACTAAATATTACCTGCTGATTGCCGGCCTGATCGCAGCCGTAATGGGCACGGGGCTCGTGGGATGGATGGATCCGTTCTCACTGTTGGTGCGCTCGCTGGGTCTCTCTATTTTGCCCGGAACGAATTATGCCGTGAGCTCCATTCTGCGCGTGCTGGAGCATAGCCAACTTGCAGGGCTGCAGGCGACCGGCAGTGTGTTGCACTTCCTTCTTGGAGGTTGGTTGCTGAGTTTTAGGCAGCCGTACTTTCGCCAGGGAATTTGGTTAGGTGGGATTTTCATTTTTCTTGTCGCGTTGAATTTTCGAGTCACCCGTTTCTGGTGCCGGGCGCTGTGTCCGCTGGGAGCATTGCTCGGCTTGCTGTCTCGTTGGTCGATTCTTGGTTTAGTCAAGACGCCCGAGCACTGTGAGAACTGCAACCGCTGCCTGCTGCGATGTCAAGGCGGCGACGATCCGATTGGTAATGTTCCGTGGCGACAACCCGAGTGTCATCTTTGCCTGAATTGTGTTGATGAGTGCCCGGAGCACGGGCTGCAGTTCAAGTTTTTCCCTGCTACGAACTCAGTTGTCCTGAACTTGCAGCGACGCAAGGTGATCACCGGACTGGTTGCGGGTGCGGCCATCGTTCCGCTATTGCGGAGCACACCTGGATTCGCAGTCGAGCGCCATGAGCGTTTGCTGCGGCCGCCCGGATCCCTTGACGAAGAATACTTCCTGTCCCGCTGTACGCGTTGCGGCGAGTGCATGAAGGTTTGCCCGAACAACGCTCTGCATCCGACGTTGACCGAGGCAGGTTTTGAAGGTCTGTGGACGCCGGTAATGATTCCGCGAATTGGCTATTGCGAGAGTAGTTGTGTCTTGTGTTCACAAATTTGCCCCACGGGAGCTATCTGGGAGATCACGGCCAAGGAGAAAGGCTGGGCAGTCGACAATACAGGCACTGCTAAACCGGTCATTCTGGGCACAGCATTCATTGATCGAGGGCGATGCCTGCCTTGGGCCATGGCCACACCATGCATCGTCTGCGAAGAGTGGTGTCCGACATCACCGAAGGCCATCTATCTGTGGCCAGCCGAAGTCGCCGACGCAAACGGGAATCTCAAGCAGATAAAACAACCTTTTATTGATCCGCAGCATTGCGTGGGCTGCGGCGCTTGTGAATACGCCTGTCCTGTTCAGGATCGGGCGGCTGTTTATGTGACAAGTATTGGCGAGAGTCGCTCGCGCACAAACCAGATCCTGCTGAACCGAAGCAAAAGGAGCATGGTGTGAGAAAGATGTTTGATCTGTTGTACGGCGCGTTATTGGTTGCATGTTGCCTGACGCCTCTGGGAGAAGCCGGTTGTCACCGAGAACACGACGCCTACGCGCTCTTTCCTCCCTCCAATGAGGCCGAAGGATGGGCGAAGAGCAGCGACACACGGACCTTTGAGGCTGCAAACCTGTGGAAATACATCGATGGAGAGGCGGAACGATATTTGAAGGCGGGAGTGCAGCGAGTGTTCACGTCCGATTACAAGTACCGGGAGAAGCTCGACGTGGTGGTGGATATTTACAGTATGGAAAGTGCGGAAGGCCCGATGAGAATTTTCGACTCGGAGCCGACCGGCGAGGCTAGGCATGTCCAACTAGGAGACGGTGCTCGCGTGTACGACCAAAGTCTGATCTTTCGAGAGGGCTTCTATCTGGTTCGAATCGTCGCCTATCAACAGTCAAGCGAGGCGCCCCAGGCTCTTCTGGAGCTAGGACAGGTTATCGAGGAAAGAATGAGATAAGTGAGCCGCGCACGTGTGTGCGTTGTCACTGAACCCCGGCATCGATTGCGGTATGTATCGATGAGATGGTTTCAAAGTCTCCAAGCAGGGGTACCGTTCATGGACTGGAAGGGTGAAACGAACCGGCGGGAGTTCCTGAAGACATGCGTCACCGGTGCTGCGATTCTCCGCACGAGCGGAGTTTTACGGCTTGGGTCCGCCCAACAAGGAGCGGTCCCAACAAAATCCCGGGTTGTGATCGCACGCGACGCGATGCTGCGCACTAATGGCACGACTGTAAATTCCAGCCGTGTTCTGAGCTTGTTGGATCGTTCTATGCAGGCTCTGTTCAGTTTTGATGACCCCATTGGGCCATGGAAAAAACTCGTTCGGCCGGGAGCGAAGGTGGGACTCAAGGTGAATGCGCTCGGAGGACGAGGACTTTCTTCGAACCTTCAGCTTGTTGAAGCCATTTGCGAAAGGTTGCAGGAAGCTGGAATTAGAGCGGCAGACATCGTGATTTGGGACCGCGATACCGAAGAGTTGGAGCGTGCTGGCTTCCGCATTTCGACCGCGGGGAATGTTGTCCAATGCTTTGGCACTGATCGAGTCGGTTATGAAGAAGAGCTGGAAACCTATGGTGATATCGGCAGCCGGTTATCGAACATCCTGACGCGACGATGTGATGCATTAATCAACGTGCCAGTCCTAAAAGACCATGATGGTGCCGGTATAACCGCGGCTTTAAAAAACATGTACGGCGTAATTCACAATCCGAACAAGTACCACCCCAATGGCTGTGATCCGTACGTCGCCGACGTGAACATGCTGCCCGCGATCAGGAACCGAATGTGCTTGACGATCTGCGATGCGACCACGGCTTCCTATGAAGGCGGGCCCGGATACAAGCCGCAGTATGCCTGGCAGAACAATGAGTTGATCGTTTCCCAGGATCCTGTTGCGCTCGACTACGTCGGCTGGCAGATCATCGAGCGCAAGCGAGCCGAAAAGAGAATGAAGCCGCTGGAAGCCGAGGGCAGAGCGCCGCACTACATCGCGACAGCGGCAGACGCCCAGCATCGGTTGGGGACAAATGATCCTAAACGGATTGCAATGGTTGAGGTCTAGGCTGCTATGTGATTGAGGCTGCGTATGTCAGGTGAGCCTAATGCGCGAGCAAACTCTCCAGCCGTTGTCACGCCTGCGAAGGAAAATGCCCTAAGAAGTGACTGCAGTGCATTCTCATCTCCGCTCGACCGCCGCTCCTTTCTGAAGTGCGCACTTGTATCAGGAGCAGCGTTAAGCATCTGTGACCTGGCCCAGCCACTGGTCGCGGTGTCCGCTGGGTCTGCTCCGCAGAAGCAGGATGATTCGCGGTTTACTGTCGAAGCGAAGTTCTACCAGAAGCTGCAGAACAAGAAGGTCAAGTGCAAGCTGTGTCCGCGAGAATGCACGGTGGGCGACCGGGAGCGCGGCTATTGCGGTGTGCGAGAGAATCACGGAGGAACCTACTACACGCTGGTTCACTCGCGAGTGTGCGCCGCGCATATTGATCCGATTGAGAAGAAGCCGCTTTTCCACTACTTGCCCGGAACGCTGGCCTTTTCGCTGGCAACAGCCGGCTGTAACGTTAATTGCAAATTCTGCCAGAACTGGGACATCTCGCAGGTGCGGCCTGAGCAGGTTCCAGCCGAATACGCTCCTCCGAAGTTGGTCGCCGATTTAGCCAAGCAGCACGGCTGTCCAACCATCGCATATACCTACAGCGAGCCAGTGATCTTCAGCGAATACTTGATGGATGTAGCCGATGCCGGGCACGAAGCTGGAGTGCGTAGTGTGGTGGTGTCGAACGGTTACATGCAAGAGGAAGCACTCAAGACGGCCTACGGGAAAATGGATGCCGTCAAAATCGATCTGAAAGCCTTCTCCGAGTCTTATTACAAGGATGTTGTGGTTGGGGAATTGAAGCCCGTGCTCGATGCACTCGTCACTCTGCGAAAAATCGGTAAGTGGACGGAGATAGTTTACTTAGTGCTGCCGACACTGAACGATAGTGATTCGGAATTCATCGGCTTAGTTCGCTGGATTAAGGCAAATCTGGGCGTCGAGGTACCAGTGCACTTCACGCAATTTCATCCTGAATATCTGCTGAAGAACCTGCCTATAACCCCGGTTCCCACACTTGAGCGTGCCAAGGCGATTGCCGACGCCGAAGGGCTGCACTACGTGTACATCGGCAATGTGCCCGGACATCCCGCCGAAAACACCTATTGCCCGAAGTGCCGCCGAACGTTGGTCGAGCGGGTAGGGCTGATGGTCAGGCAGATGCTGATTCGAAAGGGCAGTTGTCCTTTCTGCGGGCAACAAATTCCGGGAGTATGGCACGCCTGAGGGTGCAAGAGGAGGTGGCCATGAGAGACAAGGTGCGCTCTGCAAAATCTCGAATAACGTGTTGGTTGATTGCGATCTCCGCGATCATAACGCTACAAAATTCTCTCGCCGTCACTCCCCCGAACGTGCGGCAACCAGGAGTCGCAGGCAGCTTCTATCCCGCGGACCCAATGGTATTGGGAGCGATGATCGATGACATGCTGAGGCATGCGTCCCCTCCGCCGATCACTGACCCGATTGTCGCCGTCGTTGCGCCGCATGCAGGTTATCAGTACTCCGGCCCAGTAGCTGCTTACACCTATGCCGCATTGAAGGGACGAAAGTTTTCGCGCGTCGTCGTCATTGCACCTTCGCATTACGAAGCATTTGACTTCACCTCGGTCTTCGATGGCGATGCCTACGTGACACCACTCGGAACAGTTCAAATAGACAAGGCATTCGCAAAGCAACTGGTTAACATGAGCCCAACCATCCGGCTCTCCAGTCAGGGGCATGTTCCCACGCCAAAAGGCGCCGAACATGCACTTGAAGTGGAATTGCCGTGGCTGCAGCGCGTGCTGGGAGATTTCCAACTCGTGCCCGTCGTCATGGGAGACCAGAGCTATGAAAGCAGCCGCGCTCTGGGAGTGGCCCTGGCGAAGATGATCCAGGGCAGCGACACTCTGATTCTGGCCAGTTCTGATTTGTCGCACTATCACCCCTACGACGAAGCAGTAAAGATTGATCACAAAACCCTGAACGCATTGCAGGCTTGGGACTATTTCAGCATGTCACAGAACTTCGAGATGCGCGTCTGGGAAGCTTGTGGCGGTGCGCCCATTGTCGCGGCGATGATCGCAGCAGAGCGCATGGGAGCGAACCAGGCGCTTGTGCTCAAGTATGCCAATTCCGGCGATGTCACGGGGGATCACTCTCGTGTGGTTGGATACAGTGCAGTTGCGCTAGTAAAAGCTCAAGGCCGGGAGGCTGTGCAGCAGCCGTTTTCTCTGAGTGCTCGTGAAAAAAGCGAACTACTCTCTCTCGCGCGTAAATCAGTCGAATATGCAGTACGGCTGGGAAAAGCATACGAACCATCCCCAAGCTCGAATGAATCCTTGAATCAGGAGCGCGGCGCATTCGTGACCTTGAAAGAATCGGGAGAACTGCGGGGATGCATTGGCTACACCACTGCAGTTAAACCTCTCTACATGATTGTGCGAGATACAGCCACCCTTGCCGCTCTGCGCGATCCACGCTTTCGGCCGGTGTCAGCCTCGGAGCTACCGCAGCTAGAATATGAAATCTCAGTGCTCTCGCCGTTACGGCGGGTGATTGATATTCGAGAGATCAAAGTCGGGCAACACGGTCTGCTCATGAAAAACGGAACTTACCAAGGGCTTCTTCTCCCGCAGGTTCCGGTGGAAGCAAGGTGGGATCGTCAGAAGTTTCTCGAAGAAACCTGTGCGAAAGCGGACATGTCCGCAGATTGCTGGAAGGATGAGAATACAGATATTTTTATGTTCTCGGCGGTGGTGTTTGGAGAGGCAAAGCCTGAGGCGCTCATGCCTGAGGCACCTTTGACTGTTGGCCCATCCTCGCGGCCAGGAGTGCCGGCGCCAGGTTCACCGCCGCAGTGAGCCATGCTATTTTCCAGAACCCAAAAACCGGGATCAGATAACTGCTCAACAGAAGCGCTCCAGCGCATCCACCCAACAGGTCGATAGTATAAAGCGCACCGAGGCCGGCTTTGCTGTCACAAAGGTAAATTTCCGTAGCAATAGGAAATTGATAGCCACCCAACATTCCGGCTAAGCCCGCTAACGCTGGAAAGAGAAACTGTGCAACCAATAACGTCGCAGAAATGTGCGAGAGCAAGCCGACTAAGAAAATGAGGGCGGGCGCCGAAGCCGCGAGAATGAACTGAATAGTGGCGATGACGCCGAATGGTGGATCATCGCTGGATCGGACGCGGCGAATGCCCAACCAGCTCCCGACTGAGATGCCAGCCATAAACGTGGCGATAAGGAGGGCGAGTTGGTGGTAGACGTAGCCGTAAACGGACTGAAATGCGAGCAGGAGGAAAATCTGGAGAGCCATCAGGGTGAACCCGGTAGCAGCGACGCAGTATGCCACGGATGCATGGGCGCGCGTCTCTCGCATGGGCAGGTATGCCACCAGCACCGCAGCCAATAAAAGTGTCACTAGAGCACTTTCGATGATACGAGTGAAACCTATGTGCGCTGCCTCCCGCAGCCAGTTCGAATATCCGAACTTGAACTGGGCGCTCCACAACACGACATCGAAGTAATACGCGATTGGCTCGAAGTCGCGATTGATCGGCGTGGTCGGCAGAGGTTGTAACAGCTCCCGCACTTGGGCCATTCGGTCGGGCATCATGCGAAATGGGATGAAATATTCCCGAACGTACTGTGTCTGCAGGTTCCGCTCCCGTAGTCGCGAGATCAGGGTTTGCGGATCATCACTCAGAACATTGGGTTGCGAGGCGGCGAAGAAATGGATGGTTTCGCCTGGAATGATGGCGACATTCGGAAACACCTGTCGCAGGGTGCGGTGAATGCAACGCAGAAATTCTGCCAAATCAGGGCTGATGTAATCTTCCGACGAGCGCAGCTGCAATGCGAGCACTCCCCCGAGAGCGAGATGATCAAGAGCGGAATGAAAGAACTCCGCGGTGTAAAAGCGATTCAACTGCGCGGTCTGCGGATCGGGAAGATCGAGGATGATCAAGTCGAATGTGTCGTCGGCGGTGTTGAGATAGTGCCGGCCATCTGCGTAGTGGATGTGCACCCGAGGTTCTGCAAAAGAGAGAGACGCTGTTGGAAAGAACTGCCTGGTCACTTCAATGAGTGCAGGGTCGAGCTCAACATAATCGACGCGCTTCAGCGTCGGATGCTTCAGCGCTTGGGTAATGCTGCCGTTTACCCCTCCGCCAATGAGCAGAACATTTGCTGGTGCAGGATGCTCCAACAAAGCGTAGTGAACTGCTTCTTCCGCGGCAGCTTCGTCGGGCGCGCTGGCAAGGATCACGCCGTTGTCGTAAATGCTGCGGATGGTGCCGGTTCCAATCACCGCAAGGTTGCCGTAAATGGAGTCGCGGGATGCCAATACGTGAAATCCCCGCCACAAGCGCTGCCGTGAAGAGCTGTTCAGAGACGGGGCAACGTATACAAGTAGCGGGATAGCAAGAGCGAATGACAGCAGCGCCACGGCGATAATCTGCGCGCGTCGCATCCGGTAGCATAAGATGGCAGCCATGCACAGATTGACGAGAGCGAGGACGATCGCGATCTCGAAGGAGTCAAGAAAACGCAGCAGTACGACGCTGGCCAGGATTCCCCCTAACCCTGACCCGGCAGCTTCAAGCAAGTAGGCGGAACTGGTCGCGACACGACCTGAGATGGCGCGCTTCTCCTGATACATGCGCGCCGCGACGACGAAGAGACCTCCGCAGAGAATGCAGAACACACTCAGGCACCCCAAGGATGTGAGCAACATCGGCAGCGGCCCGACTAACTCGCCTGGGACCCGCTGAAAAAAAGTTCTAGAGGCGCGGAGGATCCAGATGGTTGGCGGTAGGCTAGCGCCAAGCAGGCATTCGAAGGCTGCGACCGCAGTTCGAGCATCGCTTGTGCTGCGCACGGACCGGCTGGCCATGCCGCTGCCCACCGCAGTCCAAAACAGCCAGGTGGCCAGCATGATGCCCAGCGAAATCTCATTTCCATTGAATACGACGATGAGTTCCCGCATGAGCACAATCTGGCCGATCACCGCGCTGAATCCAACCAGGCCCAAAGCCGCTCGGATGACAGATGTGGGCCGATCGACACAAGGTGGTGTGACGGACTGCACAGGCGTCGCCATCAAGCAAAATTAGAATGCAGTTGTCGTGCAAAAGCAAAACCAGCGCCGCGGCGCCGACATTCAGAGGGATAACAGCGTACCGCTCAACCGGCGCGAAGCCCTGATCAAAATACTCCGCCTAGGTGGCGTCGCTGCTGGAACTGCCGGGCTTGGGCTCTGGCTCGGCGAACGCAGCGAGCGCCCCCAGCCAGTTCTGGCAATGAACGTAAAGCGCAGTCATACGGTAGCTGGAGATGCTGCACTGCCCGAGATGGCGATTATCCAAGGAGATGATCCCGAGCGGCTGGCGCGGCAGGCGATTGAAGAGCTGGGCGGCATCAGGCGCTTCATCTCGCGCGCTGACATCGTAGTTGTAAAGCCCAACATCGGTTGGGACCGCACTCCGGAACAGGCAGCCAACACCAATCCGCTGGTGGTCGCAGAGATTGTCCGGCAGTGCTGGAACGCCGGGGCGAAGAAAGTCGTTGTGACTGACGTGAGCTGCAACGAGGCGCGTCGTTGCTTTCAGAGATCAGGAATCGCGGAGGCGGCGCAGCGCGAAGGAGCGGAAGTCATCCTGCCGGATCTCGCCAGGTTCACGGACGTGGACCTGCAGGGCGAGATTCTCCACGAGTGGCCAGTATTTGAGCCCTTCCTAAATGCCGACAAAGTCATCAACGTTCCAATCGCCAAACATCACAGCCTCACCGGCACGACTCTGGGAATGAAGAACTGGTATGGCATCCTGGGAGGACCGCGTCATCAGTTGCACCAAAAGATCAATGAAAGTCTCGTAGATCTAGCAGATTTCATGCGACCCACCCTAACAGTCATCGATTGTTACCGGATCCTTCTGCGTAATGGTCCGACCGGGGGCAATCTCGAAGATGTTCTGTTTAAGAAGACGCTGGTCGCCGGAACCGATCCGGTGGCGCTCGATGCTTACGTGGCCAAGGCATATTGGAATTTGGAGGTCTCAGCTCTTCCTTACTTGCAAATAGCCAAACAGCGGGGCTTGGGAACGTATGAATTCGAGAAGATCCACACCCGAATAAACCGGCTGTCGTGACGGCCCGCGCCATTTCTCAAATGTGGGACGTGCCCGGCAAACTCTCATTCAGGGCCGAATCCTAGCTAGTTTTCAGGCATCCCCGAACTACCGGCGTGATGGCCATGTACTCTGAGAAGATAATCCCGAGATTTGTCGAGCACATTTTGACGCAGGAGTAAATTGACTTTGTCTATGAATGGAATCTGTCATCGACTGGCTTGGACGCTGGTGCTTCTCGTCCCTACCTCAGCCTTAGCGCAGTCGCTAACGCCTCCTCCCGGTCCCTACCAATCAACTCTTGACCGGCTGCACTCAATCACCACGATTCCGCTGCCGGTTTGGTCTGTGCACGACGCCAACCTTCCACATGCGGAGAATCCCGCACTCGATCTTTCCCGCTGGGAGCAGGTGAAAGTTAACCAGGAATGGAAAGGCTCGCGCTGGTTGGTGCACCGCTTCGAAGTACCGGAGCAAGTGAATGGGTATAGACTCCGGGGAGCAACTATTTCCCTCGATTTGCGGGTCAGAAGCGAGCATGCGATCTCAATTAGCGTGTTCGCAAACGGCTTGGGGGTAGCTCGTACTGATGAAGATGGTCAGATCCCGATAAAGTTGATCGACGACGCTCAACCAGGAGAAACGCTGGCTCTTGCGGTGCGGGTGATCAATTCCGGCGGCGGGGGTTGCTGCGGTGGTGATACGACTCGGCTGGAGCATGCCGAGATGCGGATACAACCTGCTCCGGAACGGCCTGACCCAGCGCTGCTGCGTTTGCAGATCTTGTCAGCCGAAACTCTCATTACCGCTTATGCAAATGACGAAGCCGACCGGCTGCAGCAACTCGACGCCGCTGTCAAAGCGATCAACCTCGCAGCCTTGGATCAAGGAGACCAGGAATCTTTCGATGCCTCGCTTCGTAGTGCGCAAAGTAAGCTGGAAGTGCTTCGCCCATATGTGCAACAGTTCGCGATAGAAGCGGTGGGCAATAGCCACATTGACATGGCCTGGCTCTGGCCATGGACTGAAACCGTCGAGGTCGTTCGCGATACGTTCGGTACAGCTCTCGAGTTAATGCACGAATATCCCGGATTCAAATTTACGGCGAGCGCAGCGCAGGCTTACACGTGGATTGAAGAGAAATATCCGGCCATGTTTCGGGAGATTCAACAGCGGGTAAAAGAAGGCCGATGGGAGGTCATCGGAGGTATGTGGGTTGAGCCTGACCTGAACATGCCGGATGGTGAGTCGCTGGTTCGGCAAATTCTTTACGGCAAACGCTACTTTCAGCAGAAGCTTGGCATCAACATCAATATAGGATGGAACCCGGATTCTTTTGGTTACAACTGGCAATTACCGCAGATCTACAAACGCTCAGGCATCGATTATTTTGTGACCCAGAAATTACTCTGGGCGTCCGAGTTCACAAAATTTCCTTATCGGCTTTTCTGGTGGCAAGCGCCCGACGGAAGCCGTGTGCTCACTTATTTTCCCAGCGATTACGCGAACCAAATCGATCCATTAAGAATGGCGCGTGACGCGGCCACCTATGGGCCAATGCTCTGGAAATGGGATGGAGGCACCATATCGGCTCCGCACGGCGCCTTGGAGATGTTGTATCTGTATGGCGTTGGCGATCACGGCGGCGGACCCACGCGACAAGACCTTGACACCGCGTTCCGTTGGCAAAAGGGCGACCTCGTTTATCCGCAGATCAGATTTTCTACAGCGGAGCAATATTTTGCAGATCTGCAGAAGAACGAAAGTGAGTTAAAGATTCCGACCTGGGATGGTGAGCTGTACTTCCAATACCATCGCGGAGTGCAGACGACGCACGCTGAGGAGAAGAAGGGCAATCGCAGGAATGAGGTCCTGATTCTGGAGGCGGAAAAACTGGCCTCGATTGCGACCCTGTTCGGTGCCGCGTACCCACAGCAGGACTTCGACGATTCCTGGAAGAAAATCTTATTTAACCAATTTCATGACATCCTGCCCGGCTCGGGAATTCACATCAATTATGTCGACGCCGCCAGCAAATATGCCGAAACTGAGCGCGCGAATCGCGACATCATTCATGGCGCACTGCGAGATTTGGCTTCCAGAGTGAATTCGCCCGGGGTGGGAGTGCTGGTTTTCAATCCGCTTTCGTGGGCGAGAACAGATGAAGTAGAAGTCGAAGCCCAGTTTGCTGCTGCGGTGAGCGAAATCGAGGCGGTCGATGCGGATGGAAGGCAAGTACCCTCAGAGGTAGTCAGTAAGGATGCGCAGACCAATCGCGTGAAGATGCGAATTTTGGCCCAAGATGTTCCCGCTGTCGGTTACAAGCTGGTTCGCTTGGAGCCCGTAGTAAAGCTCGCGTCGAATTCTCCACAACCATTACTCAGGGCAACTTCCACCTCCTTGGAAAATGACTTCGTTCGCCTCACTGTCGATCCCAAAACCGGCTGCATTACCAGCCTTTTTGACAAACGCAGCCAGACTGAACTGTTGGGACGTCCGGTTCAGAGTGAAGGCTCACCGGCGGTATCTCCTGATGGACTGCCCTGCGGCAATCTGCTGCAGGCTTTTGTGGACAAACCGGCTAAGTGGGATGCATGGAACATCGATGCCGACTTCGTCAAACAGCATTGGGACCTGATACAGGCCGATGAAGTGAAATTGCGGGAGCACACTCCCCTCCGCGCTGTTATTCGCGTGCGCCATCATTTCCAAAGCTCGAGCTTCGTCCAGGACATCACAATGCAAGCCGGTGTGCCGCGGATCGACGTCCACACGCAGGCCGATTGGCACGAGAAGCACATTCTGTTGAAAGTTGCATTCCCTTTGAGCGCGCACAGCGAGAAAGCCACATTCGAAATTCCCTATGGGAGTGTCCAGCGTCCCACCACCCGGCGCACACCCGAGGAACAGGCGCAGTTCGAAGTTCCAGCTTTGCGCTGGGCCGATCTCTCCGACGTAATCCACGGTTTCAGCCTGCTGAATGATTCCAAGTACGGTTACGACGCCAAGGATAATGTGCTGCGCCTCTCGCTTTTGCGTTCGCCTACTTTCCCCGATCCGGAAGCTGATCAGGGAATGCACGAGTTCACCTATTCGCTATATCCACACGGTGGCAGTTGGAAGGAAGCAATGACAGTTCAGCAGGGTTACGAGTTGAACTATCCGCTGCTTGTGGTTGCCAGCACGCAGCACAATGGCCCGCTGCCTGCTACCAAGTCTTTCTTCAGCGTGGCTGAGAATAATGTGGTGATCACGGCAGTGAAGAAATCAGTGGAGGACAATTCCATCGTCATTCGTTATTACGAGTGGGCAGGTAATAAAGGAACCGTTCACCTTACGCTGCCGCAGGAAGCCACAGGGGCCTGGGAGGTGAATCTGATGGAAGCTGAGCCGAGCCCGCTGGCGTTGGATGTGACGAAAAAAACCGTTGCCGTTCCGACCAATCCATACGAGATCAAAACGGTGAAAGTGCAGTTCCTGCAGCGGTAGAATGCCAGTGTATTTCTTGGGGAAACGCTCTCGCGACTTCATGCTCATAAGACCCCGATTCTCGCTGCTGATTGTTCTTATCTTCGTACACCTAGCTCATTCACAGTCCAAGCCAGTCGATGCTGAAGGCCATCAGTGGTGGCAGCATGCGGTGTTCTACGAAATCTATCCTCGCAGCTTTGCCGACAGCAACGGCGATGGCATTGGTGATTTGAACGGCATCAACTCCAAACTGGATTACCTCAAAAGCCTTGGTGTGGACGCGATCTGGATCACTCCCTGTTTCCCGTCTCCTCAGGTGGATTTCGGCTATGACGTTTCTGATTACGAGAATATCGATCCTGTCTACGGAACGCTGGGCGATTTCAGCAAGCTTGAGAAAAACGGCAAGCAACACGGCATCAGGATCATTCTTGATTTCGTCATCAATCACACTTCCGACCAGCACAAATGGTTCGTCAACTCACGTTCATCACGAACGGCGGCAAAGCGGGATTGGTACATCTGGCGCGACGGCAACGGATCTCAGCCGCCGAATAATTGGGTCTCGATATTCGGTGGTCCGGCGTGGACGTTCGATGCAAGAACTGCCCAGTTCTACTATCACTATTTTTATCCCCAGCAACCCGATCTGAACTGGCGCAACCCTGCGGTGCACGACGCGATGATGAGCGTCAGCCGCTGGTGGTACAAACGCGGTGTCGCCGGATTCCGTCTGGACGCAGTGGACGCGTTGTTCGAAGACCCGCAACTCCGAGACAACCCCGTGCTTCCCGGCGTGAATAAGTATGGCGATCCCAATGAGGAGAATAAATACAACGACAAGCTGCCTGAGGTGCACGATGTGCTGCGCGATCTTCGCAAGGTCGCTGACAAAAGTGGCGCGGTGCTGATCGGCGAAACCTGGACCAAAGATGTTGCCGAACTTAAACAGTATTACGGCGAGCACAGCAACGAACTGCAGATGCCCATGGATCTGATGTTCACGGAGTTGAAGTTTTCGGCTTCGAGTTTCCGCCAACATATTGCGACTGTGGATGCGTCGGGAGGTTGGCCGGTGTACGTAATCAGCAATCACGATATCGTCCGCTCCTACAACCGCTACGGCGATGGCCAACACAACGATGCAATTGCCAAAGTCATAGCCTCGCTTTATCTAACGCTTCGCGGCACAGCGATCATGTATTACGGCGAAGAACTTGGCATGGAGAACAACGATCCCGTGCGGAAGGAAGATGTCAAAGATCCGAAAGGACGTTTGGGTTGGCCGCTAGACATCGGCCGGGACGGCGAGCGCACACCAATGCAGTGGAACACCAGCCCGAACGCGGGGTTTACAGCCGGGAAGCCCTGGCTGCCGGTTCCGGCCAGCTACAAAACGCACAACGTGGAAAGCGAGCAGAAAGATCCGTCTTCGATTCTTAGCGTGTACCGGCAAGTGCTCGCGCTTCGCCACCAGAACCGCGCTCTGCTGGATGGCGACTATGTCGCGCTTAATGAAAACGACACCAACGTGCTCTCATACTTGAGGCGCTACAACAACGAAGCTGTCCTCGTTGTCTTGAATATGTCTGCACAGCCGCAGCAAATCAGCTTCGATCTTACCGCTCAAGGATTCCCGACTAAAATCGCGCACACGCTTATGACTACAATGAATCTCGATTCGAAGAATGTTTCGCTCACGGAGATCTCGTTAGAACCGTTTTCGGTGTATATCGGAGCCTTATCAAGATAGAAGCCGCTCAACTCAGAAATCTGCAAGATCAATTCGTAGTGAAAGCATCGGTAAGCGACACGACTTTCATTGCCTCTCTAATCTGATCAATCGGCGCGGAGGACTTAAAACCAATAATC
Organism: Terriglobales bacterium; assembly: GCA_035624215.1. Taxonomy (GTDB): domain Bacteria; phylum Acidobacteriota; class Terriglobia; order Terriglobales; family Acidobacteriaceae; genus JAFAGX01. The sequence goes on along the minus strand of DASPRY010000058.1, from coordinate 25,975 downwards.
ACGGACTCTCCCGGAAGCAGATCAAAATAATTGTCCGAAGTGTGAACATCGAGATCGCCAAAAGAGAGAAACACGTCACGTGCGAGCCGCGCTGACCGCAGCATGACCGTATAACCGCCGCCGCTCGCGCTTAAAGTACTTTCAATCTTCGGCGCAACGGGTAGCTTCAGGTTGTGCATCACATCAAAAAATAGCAGGTTGCGTGACACTCTCTTGCTCGCTATTTCCAGATCGACGACCAGGAAACTCTGGTCGGGGTCAGCATTCTGCATTAGTTGTGTTTTCTCCCAACTGAGATAAATCGCGCTCGACTGCGCAGGTACAGCAACATCTTTGCTTTGGTCGAGCAAAACCTTGCCTGAAAAATCGAGCAATCGCGCGTGAACGGTTCCGGATAGCGCCTGGAGTTTGTCCGAGACGATGTAAACATCGACTTTGTCATCGTGGAAATAGGGTGAGATGAGAACGTCATCGTAGAAGCGCTGGGCGTAATAATGCAAAGCTTTCCAACGCCCGTAATAGTCGATACTCGCCCACGAAGCCACTGGCCAGCAGTCGTTCAACTGCCAATAAAGCGAACCCATGGTGCGTGGCCGTTGTCGCCGCAGGTGTTCGGCACCGAGTTTGATGATTTCGGCCTGTTGCACCTGGCTCAGATATACGAAAGACGCAAAGTCCTTCGGCTCGCGATATTCCCTTAACATATAGGTCAAAATGCGTTCGTTGCCGCCCTTGTTCTTTTGGTGCGCCTGCATGACCGTCGAACGGATGTCGAAATCCTCCGGCTTGGCGAAGGTGCGAATCGTTTTCATCTCAGGAAAGGATTGAAATCCAAATTCCGTCATAAAGCGGGGAAATTGCTTGGTGTAATCTTCTGCCGGCGCCTGTTGATGCCACACAGCCCAGTAATGCATATCGCCGTTGTGCTGGTTGTCCGGGATTTCTTCGAAGTCGGTGCTGGGAGAACTGGGCCAGTACGGCGTAGGATCAGCGAACCGCGCGACCGCGCTTTTGAGAATGTCTGCAAACATAATGATGTAGTCCTGCCACACCCGATCGCGCTGTTGGGGTGAGATAGATTCCTTGAATTGCTGGCGGTCATCCCAATGGTACCAACCGGTTTCGACCTCATTATTGCCGCACCAGATCACGATGCTGGGATGATCGCGCAAGCGCTCAATCTGATCGATGGCTTCCTGGCGGAGATTTTCCTGAAACGCCACGTCGCCAGGAATCATGTCTCCGCCGAATGCGAATTCCTGCCACACCAGGATGCCGAGTTCATCGCAAATGTCATAGAAATCATCTGACTCGTAGTAGCCGCCACCCCATTCGCGAACCATATTCATGTGGGCATCGCGAGCGTCTTGAAGAATCTTGCGATGTACGTCAGGAGTGACACGGTTAGGAAAGCTGTCGAACGGAATGACGTCCGCACCTTTGGCAAACACGGAAATCCCATTGACCACGAACTCGAAACTCTTGCCCCACTGATCGGCAGCGCGGCGTAATTCTACGGAACGTAATCCAGTGGTTAATCCTGTTCGTGCTACCACGTCGCGGCCAACGCGAATTGACGAGGAAAAGTGATAACGCTCTTGCCGTCCGTACCCAACCGGGTACCAACGCTTAGGAGAGTCGATGCGAAAGGCGAACGACACGTCGTTCATGCCGGGATCGAGTTGCACAGTTTGCGAGCCATCGCTGGTTTCCCGTCCAGATAATTCGTTGTGAGCGTATGAAATTGTGGCCGTTGTCTTCTGGCTAGCTTCTATTGCGAGCTCCGCATTCAGGCTGGCGGTGTCCGCAGTGATCTTTCGCTGATGAATATGAAAATTTTCGATGCGCACCCCATCCCAGCTTTCGAGGAGAACGGGCTGCCAGATTCCCTGCGTCAAGAAGCGCGGTCCCCAGTCCCAGCCATATTGGTATGGCGCCTTGCGCGTATATGGCGCGGTCGCAATATTTTCCTCATTACCAAAATTGTGCGTTGAAATCGAAGGCAGCACATAAGGCAGAGTCTTCACGTACGGAAGCATGTGCTCGACAGGGGAATGAAAAACGACGCGTAAGGTATTGTTACCGGACGTGAGCAATGACTTGGCGGAAACCCGCCAATGTCGGAACATATTGTCGGCGTGAAGAACCGACTGACCGTTCAGATAAACATCAGCAAAGGTATCTAGTCCCTCGAATACCAAGTCGACATGGGGATGCGCGAGCGTTGCCGCGTCGACCTGAAAAGTTGTCTGGTACTCCCAGTCCATCAGGCCGATCCATTGCAAGCGGAATTCGTTGTCGCCATCGAATGGCTCCGGGATGAGACCATTGCGCAGCAGGTCGGTGTGCACTACGCCCGGGACTTGGGCGTTATGCCAGTCCTTCACTCCAGGTCTATCGGTGTCGCCAAGTGCACGAAATTGCCATCCCGAGTCCAGGGCTCGCGAAACGGGTTCTGCGGCAATGGCCGGGAGCGCACCGATAAGGGAGAAAATGAGAAAGCCAAAAACAACACACATCGAGCGATTTACGGATTTAGGCACTGTTTTCATAACGGTCCTCATCGGATAATGGCGAGAAGTGCGCCAGTCATGCGATCCCCAATTTTCTCTGCATTTCCTCCAACGTAAGTCCCTTGGTTTCCGGATACACGAAAAGAACCACAAAAAATTGGACCACCATCATGAGCGAGAAGAAAACAAACGGATATGCACCGGAACGGGCAGCCATCAAAGGGAAAATCCCAGAGATCAGCGCATTCATGAACCAGTGCGAGAAACTGCCCAGGCTTTGTCCTTTAGCCCGTACCGTATTGGGGAAGACCTCGGCAAGGTACACCCAAATGACTGCGCCCTGGGAAAATCCAAAAAATGCGATGTATCCGACCAGAAGCCAAAGCAAAAAACTCTGATGCTGACCGGTGAAGAAGATAGCAGCTACCCCCGCCAGGCACAGAGCTGTTCCCACTGAGCCAATCAGCAGCAAAGTCTTACGGCCTACGCGATCGATGACTGACATCGCGAGCATCGTAAATATCAGATTCGTAGCGCCAACCACGACAGCCTGCAGACTTCCTGATACCTTGCTGAAGCCCGCATGACTGAATATGTCGTTCAAGTAGTAAAGAATCGCGTTAATCCCCGATAATTGGTTGAACATCCCGATGGTGACGGCCAGAAAAATGGGGAAGAGGTATTTCCGTGAGAACAGTTTTTCCGCGGTCTGATTTTGTTCGGTACTGATAGATTGGATGATCTCCTGGAGATCGTGTTCAAAGTTTTCGTCACCCGTCAACTGCAATACGGTCCTGGCTTCTGCTATTCGACCCTTCTTTACCAGCCAACGTGGACTGCGGGGAATGAAAAATAGCATCACAAAAAAAACCGCGGCGGGAATTGCCGTTACACCCAAGTCCCACCGCCATTCCGAAGGCCCGAATTGTTGCAACCCAATCACGTAATTTGAAAAGTAGGCAAGCAGAATGCCGAAGACGACGTTGAACTGGAAGAGTCCCACGAGGCGCCCGCGCAGTTTCGCCGGGGCTATTTCGGCGATGTACATAGGGCCCAGAACCGACGAACCGCCAATGCCCAGTCCACCGATAAAACGGAAGGCCACCAACGCGTCCCAGTTCCATGCGGCCGCACAACCGAGAGCAGAAACCAGGTACAAAATCGCGAGTCCGCGCAAACTATCGCGGCGGCCGAAACGCTCACCCGGGAATCCTGCCAACATCGCGCCCAGCACCGTGCCCCAAATAGCGCTTGCGACGGTTACGCCCAGGAGTCTTGGCGTGAGGTTATATGTTTGAGTAAGGGCGCCAGTCGTACCGGATATAACGGCCGTATCGAAGCCAAACAGCAAACCGCCGAGCGCAGCCACTACGGCGCTCTTCGCCAGGTATGCATTTAGTTTCATGCGCCGGTAATCGAGTTGGCACAGTATATCCTGTAGGCACTCAGGACCAAATCAATGGACGAAATCATGCCTGGAAGCAGATGATTTGAGCAGGCCACAGAATGCCACGACAAGACAGTAATAATGCCGAGATCGAAGCTGTGATTTTTGATTATGGCGAGGTCTTAGCTCATCGCCCTTCCTTAGCCGAATTTGGCCAGATGGCGAGTTTGTTTGGAATGGGAGCGGAGCCGTTCAGCCAGGTCTGGGATCGGAGCCGGCCTGCCTATGATCGCGGCGATCTAACGGCGGAAGCCTACTGGTTGAAGCTTGCCGCTGAAGTGAAGGCAGAAATTGCGCCGGATCAGATTGAGCGGCTGAGGCAATGGGAAGTCGCCATGTGGAGCAACATCAATCCGGCCATGGTCACATGGTCAACGCAGCTGAAGGATGCAGGAATCAAGACCGCCGTTTTATCGAACATGCATCCCGACCTTGTGAAGCACGTAAGAACATTCCAGTGGCTGCAGAGATTCACAGTCACGACTTTTTCAGCTGAGGTCAAACTCGTCAAACCGCAGGCTGCGATCTATGAACACACGCTCCGCGCCCTCGATGCAGTCGCCACCAAGACATTGTTTGTGGACGATCGTGAAGTGAACATCAAAGCTGCACGCTCGCTGGGAATTCGCGCGATCCAGTTTCGCTCCGTTCCGCAACTACGGGGTGATCTGAACGATTTGGATTTTCCGATATTGCCTTCAGAGAGTTAATGTGTGGAATCTGGCTTTGCTGGGTCTTGAGCTTGGTTAGAACTTTGTTGGAGCCTTTGGAATTCCTGCATCTCCCGCTGCGCGTCAGCCGTTTTTCCCTGCTTGCGATAAAGGCTGGCGAGCCCAAAATGTGCCTGCGCCGCCAGTGGTGTCTCCTTCTCGATGGAGAGCAGCTTGGTCCAAGCTTTCTCTGCGGCTGCGGGATCCCCGTCCAGCGAAGCTGCTTTGCCGAGTGAATACAGCGTCTCTGGCATATCGGGCAGCAACCTGTCGGCGCGCACTAACTCGCTCCGGGCCTCGCGCACCTTGCCTTGCTCGAGCAACGCGCTGCCCAGACGATATGCCGCTTCAGCATTTCCAGGTTGCGACTTGGTCTCTGCCCGAAATTCCTCTTCCGCCTTGGCCCATTGAAAAGCTCCCGCATACACCTCGCCGAGTTCGAGATGAACTTCGGGGATGTCCGGGCGCAGCCGCAACGCTTGGCGATATTCCTTTTCGGCGTCTGGCATGCGACGCAGCACAAAGTAGTTTTCCCCCATCGCCTGATGTACACGAGCCGAATCGGGATATGTGGCAATCAATCTATCGATCGATTGCTTCGAGAGCAGACCGCTGGCGCGCCCGAGATAGTAGAGCAGGTCGGGGTCGTTGGGATGCGAGGCCAGGGCTGCCTGCAAATTAGTCACGGCCTCCGGCAATTGCCCAGTTTCAATCTGCGCAATACCCAGCGCCGCCTTGTCTTTCGTTCGTTCCAGATGCGGAATCGCCTCGGCCGCGTAGCCTTGGGCAAGTAGGGAGTAACCCAGTAACTGATGCGCAGGAAGAAGGTCCGGGTCGATATTCAGAGCACGCTTGAGGGGCGCGATCGCCGAACCAAAGTCGTGGCTCTCCATATAGGCCTGGCCGAGATGCAGGAAACCTTCAGCCGAGTTGGGCTCGAGCTGGGTAACTTTGCGGAACTCTTCAACTGCCAGCTCGGGCTTTCGTTCTTTTTCGGCTGCGATTCCCGCCTGCATGTGCTGAGCAGCCTCGGGCGACAAACTCTGGCCCACGGCCAACAGAAGCAGGAGGGTGAGGATCACGGCTTCTCCGGTTCGCGAACTTCAAGAAACTGATCGGCGGGAACATCATTCAAGCTCTGGTGAATACCGGATGGCCACACGATATCCACTTTAGCTCTTTCTGCTGCTCCCAGCCCAAAATGGAGGCGCTTATCACTTGCCGAGAGATAGCTGCCCGACGAAGTCGCGAATCTCGTCTGCCCATTCACTTGTACGCGGGCGCCGAATCCGTCACGGTTGCTGCGAGTGCCACGTAAGGAAATCGTCAGCCAATGGGCCTTGCTGTCATGGCGGTTGAGGAATATCTGGGGATGTCCGCCGAGATCGGTCATCACCAGATCCTGCCAGCCGTCATTATTCAGGTCCCCAAACGCCGCTCCGCGGCCAGCAACCGGAACCGTACTTCCGGAATCCACCCGATCGAACCGGCCGTTGTGATTCATTGCCAGGAGCGGTAGTTCGAGATAGTGAAGCGAAGGGTCGATGCTCTCCACGTTGTCTAACACATGGCCCTGGGCAACAAATAGATCCTTCCAGCCGTCGTTGTCAAAATCCTCCAAGCCGACACCCCAACCTGAACTCCCGCTGCTCAACGCACCGAGGCCGGTTTCGAGACTGCGATAAGTGAACGTGCCGTTGCCCTCGTTGTGGTAAACACCATAGATCTCTCGGGGCAATTCGGTCACGATCACATCGGGGCGGCCGTCATTGTCGTAATCCTGAAAAACCACCCCCATTCCCGAGAGCCGCCTGCCGTCCTCGGAGAGCGCAGCACCAGCTTCTAGCCCGACTTCCGTGAAGGTTCCGTTGCCGTTGTTGTGAAACAGATACTGCTGCATACCATCGTTAGCCACGAACACGTCGGTGAACCCGTCCCCGTCGTAATCGGCAAAGGCAACTCCCAAAGCGCGTCCCTTTTTCGCTGCTATCCCAGAGCGCTGGCTGACGTCAGTGAAAGTTCCGTCGCCGTTATTGTGGTAAAGAATATTCGTGGTGGCGGGAAATTCTTCTGGCGGACAATAAGTATGGTAATTGCCTCCACAGTCCTTGCTATGTTTGGTGTCCCATTCCATGTACCGGGTCACAAAGAGGTCCAACTTCCCGTCATTGTTGTAATCGAAAAATCCCGCAGATACTGACCAGCCCCCCGCAGCCACTCCCGCTTTTGCCGTGACGTCAGTAAAAGTTCCGTCACCGTTATTGTGATACAGAATATTTTTTCCATAACTGGTTACATACAGGTCGGGGAATCCGTCGTTATCATAATCCCCAACCGCGACGCCCATGCCGTAGTTGCCATCTCCTGCCTCGGCTAAGCCCGCTTGTTCGGTGACGTCCGTGAAACTGCCGTCTTTGTTTTGGCGGTAAAGCCGGTTCCAATAACGCGGATCGTGACGGTCAAAATTCTCCGGCGTTTTCATCGGGCTTGTCAGACGGCCGCCATTTACCAGGAAAATGTCCAGCAAACCATCGTTGTTGTAGTCAAGTAGGGCAACCCCACCGGGCATAGTTTCGATCAGGTACTTTTGAGCTGTCGGCGAATTCTGCAGCGTAAAATCCAGCCCATGCGGTAGGTTGACGTCGAACACGGGTGCAGCAAGGGCTGCTAGCCACACTCCTAAGATCAAGAGGCATGAGACGCGTAACAGAATGTTCAGCAACCTGGGCTCCCTTTAATGGCCTAGGATAGCGCGCAGGCGCCTTTACTGGGAAGCTGACCTCTTTTTGACTCTTGTGCCACCAGTCTGGGCGGAATCAGAATTTTTTCGGCTTTTGTCGGCGCTTGTTTGCGATCTGCGCAATCAGCAGTTGGGCTGCCTGGCATCCGATCTGGTAGGTTCCTTGATCGACCGTAGTCAGTGGAATCGCCAGTGCGTCGGAATCGTGAAACGTTCCCCGCGCCTACAACAGCCACATCATGAGGTACGCTCAAGCCTTGCTTGAGGGGGCTGTCCTGTATTAACACGTGCTATGGGCGCCTCACGATGGGGACGGGGGCGTTTTCGGGAGCAAACCGTCTTTGTTGGGCTTGCTGTTTTCGCTTGCGCAGTCTATTCTTACTCGCCAAGCATTGGACTCTTTAACAGCGAAAGGGGAATTCACATGTTGAAGAAAGTGGCAGCTGTGTTGTTCATGGTCGTGCTTGTCTTCTCGATGTCGACGTTCGGGTTCGCCCAAGGTGCCACGAAGGAGGCTCGTGTGGAGGGCAGGATTGTGCGCAGCAATACGGACAACTCGACACTCGACGTCCGGACGGAGAAATTGGGGCAGAGAACGGTACATTACGACGCTTCCACCAAGTGGGTGAGCCAGTATCACGGCGAGAAGAAGGTGAACACCATTGACGCCAGCCAGGTCAAGGACGGTGATTATGTAATTTGCGTGGGTTCGTACGACGACAAAAAGGAATTTCACGCGACTGAAATTTCCAAGCGGCTTTCCCACTCCCCAGAGTAGATCGGTTCCTGTTGATTAGGACTGGTGGAATGGTCGTGGGTGTCCGGCGACCGCAAGCGCCATTGCAAAACGAGTGAGTTTCATTTGTACACTAAGGTGCTGCTTCGGTTGCTGGGAAACTAACGCTCAGTCGATTCTCGCACGACCAATCTCAGCGGAATTAAAATTTTTGGGGGCCGATGACGACCCTTGCTGGCGATCAGGGCGATAAGCAGTTCAGCTGCTTGACTCCCCATCTGGCATGTTCCCTGATCGACCGTGGTCAGTGGAACCGCCAGTGCGTCGCAATAGTGAACATTACCCGCGCCTACGACAGCCACATCATGAGGCACGCTCAAACCTTGCTCGACGATAGCCTTCATAGCACCGATGGCGACCGGGTCGTTATAGCAGAAAACTCCGTCTGGCATTGGACGCAGGCGGAGCAACCGTAGCATCGCCGCGTACCCAGTTTGATCCTCGTGTCCAGCGGCTAGTATGTATTCTCTACGTGCAGTGAGGCCATGATTGGCGAGCGCTTGGCGGTAGCCTTGGAGTCGCTCTCTGGCAATGCCCATTTCAGGACCGCGGAGATGGGCAATTCGTCGGCACTTCTGGGCTATCAAGTGCTCCGTTGCCAGGCGCCCTACGGCACGGTTGTTGACTCCGACAAATGGTGCCTGTAGACCAGGGATAGGACGGTCGATCAAAACGTAAGGCACCTTTCGCCTTCGGACCTTCTCGAAAAGCCGACTACGGTGCGGGCCCTGGGCGGAAGCCACAATGAGCCCATCAACTTGCCGAGCCAGCAGAGATTCGCATTCACTCTCTTCCAGTTCAGGATCTTCCTCAAAATACGAGGTGATCACGTGATACCCGTGTGGCCGGACAGTCTGGGCCACGGCTCTGGCGATCTCAGCGAAGAACGGATGAGTGAACTCCGGCAGAAGCAGGCCAATCGAATAGGTGCGCCGCGTCACCAGACTGCGGGCGACCCAATTCATCTGATAATTCAGTTGCTTGGCACGCCGTAATACGCGTTTTCTGGTGGCTGCGCTGATCCTGCCTTGATTTCGTAGAACTTTGGATACCGTGACGGCCGAGATCTTCAGATCGCGCGCTATGTCTTGCATGGTGGCGGCCATGGGGCAATAACGATACCACTGATCTGTAGCAAATTGGGTAAACGATTACCCAAAGTTAACGGTGCTCTAACTTAAAAAGGTTATATTTTTCTTGACAATCGCGGTTCTTGTACTGCAAACTCCACCGGATTTCAAAAAATCGTGTGGGGTGTGATATGCCGTCTCCTAGGTTTTGGGCGTTTTTCACCTTTGTGGCCGTCGTGATTTTTGCTTCCGTTTCCCTGTACGGACAGAGTACTTACGGCTCGATTACTGGTACAGTGTTTGATCCTACTGGGGCAGCGGTTCCCGATGCCCAGGTAACCTTGACCAACGTGAGCACGACAGAAAGACGCACCCAGCCCACCAACGCTGATGGGCTATACGCGTTTCCCAACCTTGCTCCGGGCCAGTACCGAATTGATGTCGAGAAGGTGGGCTTCAAGAAGACAACGCGCACGCTGGTGGTGGTTGAAGTACAGCAAACGACTCGTATTGATGTCAGTCTGACTGTCGGCCAAGTCAGTGAGAGTGTCGAGGTTACGTCGGAAACCCCATTGCTACAGACGGAAACTTCTTCGCTCGGGCAAGTCATTGAGGAGCGCAAGGCTACTGAGCTGCCTTTGAATGGCCGCAATATTTACAACCTGATTACGCTCTCTCCTGCGGCCGTCGCCCAGGGCGGATCCGGCGGCACACCCGTGGGCGAGAACCCTTTCAGTTGGGGAAACTATCAGGTCGGTGGTTCGTTCGCGAATGAGAGCGCGGAGTACCTGGATGGCCAGCCCTTGAATATTGGCTACATCAATCTTCCCATCCTGATCCCGATCCAGGATTCAGTCGGCGAATTCAAAGTGCAGTACAACAATGTGGGCGCCGACTGGGGTAAATATTCCGGCGGTGTAGTCAATTTCAGTACCAAATCGGGAAGCAATAGCTTCCATGGCGAGGTGTACGAATTCCTCCGCAACAAGATTTTGAACGCGAACGAATATTTCAATAAGCAGACCGAGCTGCTCGCCGGCAAGAAAAATGAACAGCCGCCCTATGTCCAGAATCAGTACGGATTCAATGTTGGCGGGCCGGTAGTTAAGAATAAGCTGTTCTTTTTTGGAAGTTGGGAGGAGTACCGGCAGCGTACGGGCAGCGTTTTGTCAACCACCGTCCCCACACTCGCGGAACGGCAGGGCGATTTTTCCGCCCTGTTGGGGCTGCCGACACCGATTCAACTCTACGACCCATACTCGGTCAATCCTGTAACGGGAGCCCGTACCGCTTACCCAAACAACCAAATCCCGCAAGCGGAGTGGAGCAAGGCCGGGACCAAGTTGTGGGACACATACTTTGTTCCTCCCACCGGTCCAGCTGTTGATGGCACCAACAACTTCACCGCCGCCAGCCCAAGTGGCGGTAACACCAACCAAGCCGTCGGGCGTGGTGACTACAACCTTTCGGACAAGACCCACGTATTTGGTCGCTTCACTTATTACGGCTTGACTGATTTGCCAACCAATCCGCTTGGCACGGGGTATTGTTTTGACCGCTGCTCGGAGATTTATCACACCAAGGCTATTGCGTTCGATATCAACCACACTTTCAGCCCGACCGTCATCTTTGACTTGAATCTTTCAGGAAGCCGCTTTGTTTACAAGCGGGCGCCAATCCTATCCGGTTTCGATCTCACCGATCTCGGATGGCCAGCCAGCTATAATGGCGTAATTCCTTCCGTCATGCGGACGCCTCCCACGCCCGCATTTCCTTTCTCCGGCGATATTGGCAGAAGCCAGGGCAACAGTGCGATTGGCGATCACAACACGCAGTACAACGCGTCGCCGCAGTTGACCGTGATTCGCGGCAAGCACACCGTGCAATTTGGCGGCCAGTATTTACTGGGGTTGGACAACTACTTTCAAACCAACATCGCCAGCGGAGCATTTGGCTTCTTAGGATCCTGGACGGCACAGCAGAGCGTTGCGGGGGGCGTTGTTACGACCGTCCCCAACACAGGTTTTGCTTTCGCAGATTTTCTTTTAGGCTTGGCTCAGAATGGGCCGTCGACCTTCATCAACCAGACCGAGGGCGCTGCCCAGGTTCCTGCGCAGACCCAGGGCCGTCAAACCTACCGTGCGGTTTATGTAAATGACACCTGGCGCTACACCTCCAAGCTGACCTTGAACTTGGGTCTTCGTTGGGAGTTTCAGGGGCCGTGGTCAGAACGTTTCAACCGTTTGAGTTATTGGGACCCAACCCTGACGAATGCCAGCGTCACCGGGTGTCAGCTTAATCAGACAACCGGCCTTGGGATCCCCGGATCGCCATGTATCGGGGACGTGTCGCTGGTTGAGAACGGGCCCAACGGCAGTAGAAACAACATTCCGCTGGATAAGAAAGAGCTTGCTCCGCGCCTCGGTTTTGCCTATAGCATCAACCCCAAAACCGTGCTCCGCGGTGGCTACGGCGTCTTCTGGGTTCCGAACTACGTAGTTTTCCAACTCAATCCGGATAACGACGTGATTAACCTTGCCACGACGCCGTTCTTTGGCACCCTAAATCATGGCCTGTCGCCGTCGGCTAGTCTCGATGCAAGCACTTGCACCGCAGTAGGTGGAGGGTATGCTGCCTTTGTTGCGTCTTGTGCGAATGTCGGGCCCTTCGGCGCCAACGGAATTTTGCCGCCGCCGGGTAGAAATGGAAATACTTCGCATTTCGTCGCCGCCAACGGCGCTCCTACTCTGGCACCGTACCTGCTCCCGAAACCGGCATACGTGCAGCAGTACAATCTCGATATTCAACGTCAGTTGCCCGGAGGCTTCTTTGCCGACGTGGCCTATGCGGGTTCGCACGGTGTCCACCTTGCCAACTACAACCCCAGCATCTCCATCAACCAGATCCCGGACTCTTTCATTTCTCAGGCAGCCGCGCAAGCCGCTGCCGGCCAACCGGTAGCGATTGTCAAGTCGATCCCGAATCCCATCTCAAGTCCAAATGCCGTGCTCAGCGCTCCAACTATTCTCGCCGGGCAACTCGATCGCCCCTACCCGCAGTACACCCAGTTGAACATGGCGGGACAAGGGTGCTGCGGCAGCACCTATAATTCGCTGCAGGTCAGCGTAACCCGGCGATTCCAGGGTGGTGGCACGCTGTTGGTCGCATACACCAACGCCAAGCTCATGACCAATACCGATACCCTCACCAGTTGGCTCGAGAACGGCTCTACTGGCACGGTGGGGCAGGTGCAAGACTTCAACAACCTCGATGGAGAGAGGTCTCTTTCTTCAGAGGATGTGCCCCAGCGGCTGGTAGTCAGCTATGTCTTGGACTTGCCGTTTGGCAAAGGAAAGATGTGGCTGAACAGCTTGGGAGGAGCAGCCAACAGAGTGGTTTCCGGCTGGGGCGTGGACGGCATTACCACTTTCCAGCGCGGTTTCCCGCTCAAGATTACCTGGTCTGGCGCGAGCACCGCCTTGTCAAATGCCGGCTTTGGCACAGGCGCCATTCGTCCCGACGTGGTAGCAGGTTGCAGCAAGGCGGGCAGCCGCACACTTGCGGAGTGGTTTAATACAGCTTGCTTCTCATCGCCTCCGCAGTGGGGTTTTGGTGATGAGGCGCGCGTAGATTCCACGCTGCGCGCAGACGGAATCAATAACTTTGATTTCGCTATTTTCAAGAGGACCGGCATCACCGAGCACACAAACCTGGAGTTCCGGGTTGAGTTCTTCAATCTGTTCAATCGTGTGCAATTCGGGCTCCCGGGTACGGGCTTGGGAGTTGGTACATTCGGTGTGATCAGCAGCACGAATCCCAACAGCAACCCGCGACTCATACAACTCGGCTTGAAATTCAATTTCTGAGCGGATTATTTTCCGGATCGGGCCTTTCTCCCGGTCCGGAATTTTTTTGTCCCTGACATGACCGCTGATCAATTCTCGCCGTTGCAGCTCTACCTGCCTTAAAGACGGCTGTCGCAAGAGATGAAAACAAGTCGGACCATTGAGTACTCCGAAGCGAAACAAATTATCGATCTAATCGTTGAGAAAGCCTTGCAAGAGAAAAAAGCTGCTGTCATCGCAGTTTCTGACTCCCACGGTGAGCTCATCGCCTTTGCGCGCATGGATGGCGCTCCAATTTCTTCAATTCGCATTGCCGCGAATAAGGCGTGGACAGCAGCTCGCGAGCGCAAGCCGACCAAGGAAATCGGCGAAAAGGTGCGGCATCCGGAAAAGGGACACGACATTGCCTATTATGGTGATCCCAGATTTGTCGGCTGGGGTGGCGGCGTACCTATCTGGAAAGATGGCGAGGTGGTCGGTGCGATTGGTGTCAGCGGTCTCTCGTCGACCGAAGACATCGAACTGGCGACACTCGGCCTCGAACTCATCGCCGCCCAGAAAGCGTAGGATGTGCAACGGAGGTTTGCATGGCACGTAAGCACCGGTGCATTTGGCTGCTCTTTTCGGTTCTCATTCTTCCCGGATTATGCCAGGCGCAGCAGAAGACGCAGGCGGACGTCGAAGCCAGGGTCGATTTTCTACTCAAGCAACTGACCCTGGAAGAGAAGATTGACCTTATCGGCGGGGTCGATGATTTTTACATTCGCGCCATTCCGCGCATCGGCCTGCCGCGTTTGAAGATGGCTGATGGACCTGTGGGAGTGCGGAACTACGGACCATCGACAGTCTTCGGTGGCATTGGGCTGGCAGCCACGTGGGACCCTGAGCTGGCGCGGCGGGTCGGAGGAGTTATCGGACAGGACGCCCGCGCACGCGGAGTGCATTTCATGCTGGGTCCCGGAGTCAATATCTATCGTGCTCCCCTGTGCGGCCGGAACTTCGAGTACTTCGGCGAAGATCCATTTCTCAGCGCCCGAACCGCGGTGGCTTATATTGAGGGACTTCAAAGCCAGGGTGTGAGCGCCACCATCAAGCACTACTTGGGAAACAATCAGGAGTACGACCGGCACAATATTGATTCTGTTATCGACGAGCGCACTATGCGCGAAATCTACATGCCGGTCTTCGAAGCTGCGATTAAAGAAGCTCACGTTGGCGCCGTCATGGATTCCTACAACCTCACCAACGGTATCCACATGAGCCAGAATGCCTATCTGAACACCGACGTAGTCAAGAAAGAATGGGGCTTCTCCGGAATCCTGATGTCGGATTGGACTTCGACTTACGATGGCGTCGCGGCGGCGAATGGCGGACTTGATCTGGAGATGCCTTCGGGCAAGCTTATGAACCGTGGCACGTTGCTGCCGGCGGTGCAAGCGGGCACCGTCAGCGTGGCAACCATTGACGATAAAGTCCGGCGTATTTTGCGCACGGCAATCCAGTTCGGATGGCTGGATCGCGACCAGACCGACTCATCCATCCCGCTCTTCAATCCGGAGGGCAGGGAGGTGGCCCTGGAGGCTGCGCGTGACGGCATGGTTCTGCTCAAGAACGAGGGCAATCTTCTCCCCTTGAACAGGGGGCAAGTTAAGTCGATTGCCGTGATTGGACCCGATGCATATCCGGCACAACCCGGGGGTGGAGGCAGTGCCGAGGCTAAGCCATTTGTTGCAATAAGTTACTTAGAAGGGATTACGAATTACCTGGGCAGCGGAGCAAAAGTTTATTACCAGCGCGGAATTCCCACGTTGGAGGAGATTGCAAAGCAAACTGAGTTCACGACGGAAGCCGCAGGTGGAGCACCCGGTCTGAAAGCAGAGTTTTTTACCACTGCGGATCTCAGCGGCGCACCGGTCGCGACGAGTATTGATAAACATCTCCACTTCGAACCAGCCCGTGGCGACGACGGTGCGCATGCCGACATGTCGGTTCGTTGGACGGGCTACTTTACGCCCAACACTCCCGGTAATTACCTAGTGCTCGTGCAGGGTCCGGGTGAAAACGGCGGATACAGGCTCTATGTTGACAACAGGCTGGTATTTGACAACTGGAGCAACTGGTATGCCTTTGTGAGCGAGGTTCCGATGACTCTCACCGCCAGTCCTCATCAGATCGAGTTGGATTACTGTGCTCACCACGGATGGGGAAAAACCGTCTTAAATCTTGGGATTGTGCGTCCGGAGACCTTAGTGAGCCCGTCTGCAAAATCTCTGGCTTCGCGGGCGGACGCCGTTGTGCTGGCCGTGGGCTTCGATGCATCTATCGAGGGCGAGAGCTCAGACCGCGAATTCCGTCTGCCTCCCGCACAAGACGAACTCGTTAGCGAGGTTGCTGCCCTCAACAAGAGAACCATCGTGGTCCTGACTTCCGGTGGCAGTGTGGACCTGAGTGGGTGGCTGGACCGCGTTCCGGCGCTTTTGGAGGCTTGGTATTCCGGACAAGAAGGGGGAACAGCGCTGGCACAGCTCCTTTTTGGTGAGTTCAACCCATCAGGAAGGCTGCCGATCTCCTTCGAACGTCGTTGGGAGGATAACGCGGTTCATGACACCTACTATCCAAAGAATGGGGAAAAGAGGGTCGCGTATTCGGAAGGTATCTTCACGGGATATCGTCATTTTGACAAGTCAGGAATCAAACCGCTGTTCCCGTTTGGATACGGACTTTCTTACACCACGTTTGCCTACGAAAACCTGACGGTGTCGCCGGCACAGGCGTCTGGTGACCAGCCGGTTACGGTGGCCTTTGACGTAACCAACACCGGAAAGCGTGCCGGTGCAGAGGTCGCGGAAGTTTACGTCGGCGATCGCCATGCCAGGGTCCCGCGTCCGATGAAGGAACTGAAGGGTTTTGCGAAGATAAACCTTAATCCCGGGGAAACGAGGCATGTTCAGATCAGTCTCAACCGGCGGGCCTTTTCCTATTACGACGTCAACAGCCACCAGTGGACGGCGGCGCCTGGCGATTTCGATCTCTACGTGGGGCGCTCAAGCGCAGATATCGAATTAACGGGGAAGGTAAGAGTTCAGTAAGAACTGGTGTCGGCGTTGCGCGGGGTTTTGCCCTCAAGGATCCAATTTCACCCAACTCTGAGAAACAGCGGATCGTTCTACAGCGTCCAATACTCGTTGCACGGCAACAGCGTCGTCGAAATTGACGTGGAAAGGTTCTTGACGTGCCCAGGCAAGGAGAAAATCGCCGAGGGTGGCAATGAATGGGTGCTCGTAGCCGATTGCGTGTCCGGGTTTCCAGAAACTCTGCCAGTAGGGGTGGTCAGGTCCAGTTACAGTTATGCTTCGCATGCCTTGCAGGTTTGAAGCCTCTTGGGCATCGAAGAAGTCGAGTCGATTCATGTCATCCAAAGTGAAGCGCAGCATGCCTTTTGAGCCATTAATCTCAAAGGTATTGCGATTTTGGCATCCGACTCCATAGCGGCTGACTTCAAACGTGCCAATGCTTCCATTCGCAAACCGGGTCAGCATAAGTGCCGCATCATCCACATCACGCTCTGGAGCAAAGATGTGAGTCATGGCGTTGAGCTCGGAGAGGGGTCCGTTGAGATAGAGGGCGAGATCGATCAAATGCGAGAGCAGGTCGCCCGCAGCTCCGCTTCCGGCTTCATTGCGCTTATACCGCCATCCTGAGGCTTTTGAGGGGTCATTCCCTGACTGATTGAGGTAGAGGGCGCGATAGTGGAATGTTTGTCCTATGCGTCCTTCTTCGATCAGTTGCTTGGCAAAGGCCACAGCCGGAAGCCGCCGATAGTTGAACCACACCAGGTTGGGCACGTGGTGTACTGCTTGCGCCATGCTTTTCGCTTCTTCCAGAGAGACAGCCAGAGGTTTTTCGCACAGCACGGCTTTTCCGGCCTGCGCGGCGGCAATGGCAATGGGTGCATGCAATGCATTTGGCACAGCAACGTCGACGACGTCGATGTCCTTTCTTGCCACCACCGTTTGCCAATCGGTCTCAGTTTCGTCCCACCCCCATTGAGCAGCGGCTGCCTCCAGCTTCTCAGGATTCCGTCCACAGATGACCTTCAACAGAAGATCGTATGGCAGATCAAAAAAATGACCGACCTGCCGAAACGCGTTGGAATGCACTTTCCCGATGAAGCCTGAACCAATCATGGCTAAGTGCAGTTTCTGCTTGGGCATCTTTGCAAAGTCCGATTTTGGCGGTTCTATCGTTGCGGTGCTGACGAAAAAGCTGCCGTGCGCCTGTTACACGCTAGCGTCGTTGAACCTGCGCCGCGTCTTGCAGCCGTTTCAAGAGGCTCGGGAACAGGTTGAATTCCGTCTTAAATCGATCGCAATTCAGCCTTCGGGGAAAGCCGGTGATGACTGTGTTTCCGAAGCGGATATGCAAGTTTTCGTTCAAGGATTCGAGCTCCTCTTTCAGGTCAGCCAGACGCCAGATCTCGCACGGTGCATTGTAGCTTGAATGGGAGAGGGTGGGAGCGTTCAACAGAATCGAGAAAGCCTGGGCGAGATCTTTAACGTGGACTATTGAAAGCGTCTCATTTTCAGAAAAAGGTATGAGGATTTCTCGCTCTTTGTTCTCTCGAAGCGCGTCGACGATATCGGTTCTCCAAGGGGACGAGGATACTCCGATTGGGCCGGGGCCAACCACGATCGGGATGCGCAGCGCTACAAACCGTAGCCCATACTTGCGGCTGTAAGCATCGCCCAGGACTTCGAGGTACTGCTTCGCTGCGCCATAGACATCCTCCGGTGTCGTGGGATCTGACTCGGAAATGTCGGCCGCCCGCGGGTCCTTGGAGCCGTAGATGCTGACTGAACTAGCGAAAACGACTCTGGCAACTCCGAAATTGCGGGCGGCTTCCAGAACATTGAGCGTCCCCAACATGTTGACTTCCGTTGCCCTGTAAGGGTCGCTCAAAGAAGCCGTGCGTAGTGTCGATGCAAGGTGAGCGATTCCGGCAATAGGCTCCTGGACAGAAGCGAAAATCTCTTGCAGCCAGTTGGCATTCGTGAGATCACATTGGAAGCAATTCTGGTCATTTGGCGATCCCGGATTGACGCAGTCAAGGGAAATCACATCGCGCTCTGCCGCGAGAAGCTCGGATCGGATATGCCGCCCGATATACCCCTCTCCGCCGGTAACTACGATGACATCAGTCCTGCTCCCACTGGGGAGCCTCGGGCGACACGGTTCCTCACTTCCATCGGCCATGGGTCTGTTGCGCACCATCTTACGACCGGCTCCCCGCCGAGGCGATCAACCATATACCGACAATGAGGAGCACATTGCCCACACCTGCCCACGCGACCGATCGCCGCCCTGCGCCGCGCCACTCACCGGTCAACAGTCCCCAAGCGTTCGCTGTCAGCACAATTGCAGCCATAAAGATGGGCCAGCCGAGCACGAGACCAAGCGCACCCATCCCGCGGGCGCCAGCGCCATAGGCGAAATTGCTGCCCGACCAAAGCACCGCCATTGCCAGGACCAGGCCGATGTTGGCTGCAGCCTCGTCACGAAAGTGCACAGCGCTGCGGTGACGAATCACCAGGAAAGAGCAATATGCAGCGTTCACAGCAAATCCCCCGCCAAGGAGCACGGGCCACACGGCATTCAGCGAACGAGTCGTAGGCGTCCCCAGTGCTTCCGCCATCCTGAATATCGGCGTGGCTTCATTAAGAGCCACGCTCATAAAACTAGAGCCCAAGCCGGAGACAAGGCAGATGATTAGGCCGACCACAAAGGAGCCCCTACCGACCTGCCGTTGCGCACGTTCCCGCAGAAGGCCAGCCAACGCACACGCAGTGACACCGGCAAGAACGACAGCAACACCCACGAGTGTGAGGAGGCCGACAGTTGTAAAGAGCTGGGCGCGGTGCAGTTCTACGAACGGCACTACAGCACCGAGCGAGGACGCTGTGCCGAGAATTACACCAAAGCCGAGTGCCAGCCCCACGCGGGTAACACCCAGTCCGAAGAGGACTGCACTTGCGCCCCACAACATCCCGTAGAATGCCGTCCGCGCGAATGGTTCCGCTCCGGATGCGCGGTAAACGGCCCCCAGATTCGGAACCGTTAGCCGAGCAACGGTTAAGGGGATGACGACCATCGCTACAAACGACCAAGCGAGCCAGGTGTGTTCCCAGTCCCAGCCGCGCACCCGTTTCATCGGCGTGGCAAAGCTCCCATTCATTCCGCCAGCCAAGAATATCAGCATCAATGCCGCGAGCATCCTACCCTTCAGTGCATCCCAATGGGGAATGCCGTAATCCAGGCCTTGGCATTCGGCCAGTGGTCCGTGCGCAGCGTGTCAGGATTGAAGCCTCGGGCAACGCCGCGGTAGTACCCGAACAGCTGGAACACGAGCGTCAGCGGGATGGGGGTCAACAACTCGTCAATGCCGCCCTCGAGCCGGATCACATGCTCGGCGTGGCCCGCGATCGTGTCGTTACCGTCGAAGACGACCGCGATCGTGCTCGATTCGGCGGCCTGCGCCACATCCAGGCAGTCGGCAACACGAGGATTTGTGGCCTCGTTGCCTGCGATTGCGATCGTACAGGTGGTCGGTCCCAGGATGGAGATCACGTCGTGATGGAAGTCGCCGGGTCGATAGGCTTTGCTTACACAGATACTTTCCTCCTCGATTTTGAGCGTTCCTTCGCGAGCCGAGAAATAGTTTGGTCCTGTTCCAACCAGGAAAAAAGAGGCAGTGTCCTTGAAGCGTTCTGCGAGGATCCGAACCGTCTCCTCTTGCGTTCGCAGGAATGCTTCGCCGATCGCCGCGCAGCGGCCAATCTGCGCCTGAAGGGCAGCGATCCGCGAGGCGGTGCGTCCCAGCCTCCCTCCGAGTTCGAGCCCGAGGAGCGTTTGCATCAAGATCCGGGTGCTGATTACGCTGATGCAAGGGCCGCAGCCCTGCGCGGTCTCATAGCAAAGGGCACGTTCCGCAATGTGGACGAGGGGGCTGTCTGGGGTGTTGACAATCGCGACCGTGAGACAGCCCAGATCTCGGGCTTTCTGCAGTGCGTCCCGCGTTTCGATGCTGCCTCCCGTGCCCGAGTGCCCAATAACCACCGTGTTGGCTGGATCAACGTCCGGGAAGTAGCTGTAGAGCTCGAACGACTCCACGGCCCTGCAGTGGATGCCCGCCAGCCGTTCGACCACGAACTCACCGTGGATAGCGGTGAAGAACGCAGATCCGCAGCCGGTAAAGAGGATCTCCTTGGTTCCGCGCGCGACGATCGCGTCCGCGACCGCTCTGATTCCTGGCCGCAAACAATCTAGAATCTCGCGCCATTGGGTTGGCTGCTTTCGCAGCTCCTCGACGAGCAGATAGGGGTGAGCATGGCGAACCTCTTTGGCTTCGCGGATGATGTACCAGAGAGGCGTTTTCTCGACCTCGTCGCGCAGCCACTCCGGCACAACTCCCGCTTGCGGAGCGTTGCTGATCCCGTGCTTTTGCATCAGAGACACCGCCCAGCGCGGCATGTGCGTTGTCATCTCCTTGGTCACAGTTTCCTCCTCGGGCACTCAGGCCCTATTCCGTTTATGCGATAGTATCCATTGCCAGAGCCACACCGCCCAACACTCCGGCCGCGTCTCCCAGCGCTGTCGGGAGGATCTCCGTGGCACCGGACGGCAGGTAAGCGACTCGCGTCGCCACTTCTTGCCGGATGGCATCCAGGACCTCGGGGCGGTGCACGATCAATCCGCCCCCGACCAGAATGAGGTCGGGGTCGAGCGCATAGATAAGATTGGCGACAAGCACTCCGAGCTCACTTGTCAGCCGATCCGCCAAACGTCGAGCCAGAGAGTCCCCAGCCTCCGCTGCCTCGAACAATTCGCGCAAGCCCGGCTCCGCGCCACAGGCGACGGACTCCGTGAGCGGTGAGGTTTCGCCGGCCGCGAGCGCCTTGCGCAACTGGCGCAAGACTCCACTGTGCGAGGCTTGTTCCTCAAAGATCCCAGTGTTACCGCAAACGTGCCGGGGTCCATACGGATCCAATGACATATAACCGAAATGTCCTGTTGCCCAGTTGTGACCGCGGACCATGTGCCCAGCCATCACCAGTGCACCGCCGATGCCAGTGCCCACGGTCACGGCGACGACATCCCTGTAGCCCCGGCCTGCCCCAAACTTCATTTCGCCGGCTAAGATCGCGTTCACGTCGTTGTCACACACGACGGGACAACGGAGCCGGTCGCGGAGACTTGCGGCGAGTGAGACACCCTCGAGAAACTCAAGCTTGCTCTTCAGCCAGACTACCCTACCCGAGGTGAAGTCGATCCGGCCTGGGCATCCGACACCGACCGCCTTGACTGGGATGCCGGTCGATTTCGTCTGTGCCTCGATCTCACTGGCGACAGTCTCAATAAAGTTCTCAGCGTCTCGGCAGTCCCGCGTCTCAAGCACCTCGCATGAGAGCAGCCGTCCCCCTCTGTCGGCTAGGCCAACCTTGATTCGTGTTCCGCCCACGTCCACGCCGGCAATCACGCCTTGTGCCCACATGTCTGGATCGTTGTCCGTGCTCAACATAATAATGACCGATTGTACGTACAATCAGTCAGGGCGGCAAAGTGCACGAGTGTCGATGACACCAAAGTGAAGGGGACGTCAGTAGCGCCAGTGAACAGAACGTGATGACGAAGTAGCCCAGTGCGCGCGTGCAGAATCCGAGCAGAAGATGATTTTCGACTCAGAGGTAAACCCGTGGATCAGCTTCGAGGTAAGACCCTGAGCACAAATTGGGCCTTGTGAGTCTTGGCTTGGAACTTGGACTTTGAAGATCTACGCTTTCTATCGGAAGCCGATCTCGAGCGCGGTCCCTTCGAATTTTGCGGAGCGCAGGGTGTCTCCCAGTTGTGCCGCAATGGCCCTCGAAACGGGCGGCAGCATGCGCGAGCCAGGGGCCAGGCGCAAGCTGAGTTTCTTACTATCCTCTTTCCAAACCATCCAAACACCCATCCATTCTCCCTTGCGATAATCAAAAGTTGTGCCGTCATCTTCATAGAGCAGGAAATCGGTATCCGCACCGGGATAGATCGAAATGGAAAGCGGCTCGTTGACCTGCTCGGCCGCAAACCGTTTCACCGGACCGAGAGGCAGAATCGATCCCGCCCGCACATATAAAGGAATGGTTTCGAGATCCACGGGCCGGTCGATTTCGCGACCGCCATCCAGGCGTTCCCCAGTCCAGAAGTCATACCATGCGGAGGGGGGAAGGTACACGCGGCGAATGGTGGCTCCCTGCTCTACCACAGGGGCTACCAGCAAGCTTTTTCCCCATAAATATTGATCTCCGCACAAGACAGATTTGGGGTCATTGGGAAAGTGCACCCACAAAGCTCGCATGATAGGCACGCCCGTGGTAGCGCATTCGCGTACCGCACTGTACAGATAAGGCAACATACGGTAGCGCAATTCCAGGTACTTACGACAGATCGGCTCAACCCGGGCATCATGCAATTGACTCGCAGCAGGGACGGCCGCGCCGTCGTAATTGTCAATTTCTATTGGGCCGGGGTCTCCGGTGTTCCATCCCCAGGGCAGACGCAGCTTCCAGGTTCGCCCGTGACAGCGGAAGAGTGGACAGAAAGCGCCAAACTGAAACCAACGCAAGTACAGCTCGGCGGTAAATTCCGAGGTCGGGACAAATCCGCCAATGTCAGTACCCCAATACGGGATTCCACTAAGCGAAGTATTGATGCCAACAGGAATCTGAGTTTTCAAGGTTTCCCAGGTGGAATAGATATCGCCGGACCAGAGGAATGAGGCGTAACGTTGCATGTCGGCGTAACCATTGCGATGTAGCGCATAGGGCCGCTCGTTGGGCCGATCCAGCTGTGGCCCCTCCCAGTACATGCGATTCCGCACCAGTCGGGAGCGGACATCCAGCGGGTCGCCTTCATCGGACCACCAGCCATCGACCCCCATCGCAAAATCCTTGCGGTGGGCATCCCAGTAGCAACTGGCCTCGGTTTCATCGAACCGCAGAAGCTCGCATTGATCTCGTACGGTTCCCTGGAGCCTGTCCGACAAAATCACTGTATGGAGCACAACATGGAAATGATCCTCATGCAGCTGAAGCAGCATCTCGCGTGGATCCGGAAACACGCGAGAATTCCAGACGAATGAGCCGTTTTCTGTGTTCCACCCCGAGGGACAGAATCCTGTCCCTAAGTAGATCAGAACATCACACGGTAATTTCTTTTCGCGGAACGTTTTCGCCTCCGAGAGCACTTCTTCCCGGCTGGCGAGCGTGCGGTGGGACTGCTGATAACCGAAGCTCCAAAGCGGCGGCATCTCGGGATAACCGGTGATACGGCCATATTCGCCCATGATGACCGCCGGATCCGGCGAGGCGACAAAGAATAGATCGAGCGGCAGGGCGCCACACGGTATTACAGGCTGAAACTTTGCTTCATTCCCTGTGAAATCGAATGTGCCATACGGTTGATGAAAGAAGATTGCCCAACCTTCCGTTCCAATAATCCACGGGATCGGTACGCGGCCACCGTGGGTGGCCAGTTTGTAGCCGCCTTGCCCACTATGCATGAGATCCACTGCCCCGCGGCGATCGAACTGAGGTCCGCCTTGGCCCAGACCCAACAGCGGCGAACTTCCAATTGGAAAAGTGAAAACGCCGGTGTCCTGATCCCAGGTGAGGTGCTGGATGATGTTTTCATGCTCGAGCCCGATTGAAATTCTGGCAGGTTTAAACGAAAGGTTGACCCGGAAGCGCCCAACCACGACTGGAAGGCCGCTTCCAGAGCGTAGCTTGGTTGTTGGGGCATCCCAAGATTCCCGAACCAACGACCCGTCGGAGGAAATCGGACCGGCCGAACCATCTCTTACGGGTACTAAGCTGATTCGACATGTCTGGCTACTGACAGGAGTCAGCTGAATTTCGAAATCGGATGCGGCCGTTGCGGCTTGATTCTTTCCTATTAGCTTTGCGGGAACAGCAGCGGCTGCCGATGCGACAGCAATTCCCTTCAATAGGTCACGACGGTTCCATGGCGGGCTCATCTTCAGGCTCCCTGCACTGGGCGATTGTAGTAGAAGTCGCCAAAGCGAGTAAACGTTTACCTAGTTTCGCATATAATGCGGCATTTACGGCGGGAGCAGATCTTTGCGCTTTTACCCGCATTCGCCAATTCATCTCCGAAGAACGTGGCTAAGGGGAATCTGGACCGTGGCGCGCGGGCGCCGAGTCGGCTTCGACTGGAACAAGTTCGCTCAGCATTCTCCGATCATTTCCTTTTTGTCGGCCAAAAAAGAGAGGAGGGGTAGCGCTCAGGGTGGCGAAACACTATGCAGACGGGAGACGAGGAGGTGCGGTTGAACAAAGGTCTTGCGGATCGCTCCCTCACTACTTGGGATACTGCGCCCGGATAATTAAGTTAGCTTTATACGCCCCAAAAGTTGACAGGTCCGAGTGGTTTGCAAGCCCGAAGGTAGAGTACACCATCTATTTACCTCGGAAGGCCGTGGTCCAGCAGATAAAATCGAAGAACAGGAGCGGACATCTTGGCAATGGGAGTCGCTCTGATGGCCGCTGAAAACTCCGTAACGCCTGCTGCTCGTAGGCAGCCATTCGTCAAAACGCCCCCTTTTAATTCCACCTGACGAAAATCTGCTCCTGCGATCAAGGATTCGTAAGAGAAGCTGAACGCATTCCAGCTATGGTAGGGCACGTCCGGACAGTTTGCGAAATATCGCCAATTGGGCTTATGACCGGTCGTGAGCGCAATTACCGAGACGGTCTACGACAGCTTTTCTACTACCTGCGATCTCCCGTGAGATCGGCCAGGTATTTCTTGACCATCGCC
This sequence comes from Terriglobales bacterium, assembly GCA_035624215.1. GTDB lineage: Bacteria > Acidobacteriota > Terriglobia > Terriglobales > Acidobacteriaceae > JAFAGX01. The sequence goes on along the minus strand of DASPRY010000058.1, from coordinate 983 downwards.
ACCTCTTGGGGGTCGGTGACAGATTTCAGATATTCCTGCAGTTGGGCTGCTTCGGCATCCGGTTTACGCTCGATTTCATAGATTTGAGCCAGCAGGAAGTGAATACGGGGTTCGCGCTCGGCTTTGTCGATCTCCGTAGCCCTCAAAGCACTTTTCTCTGCTTCGGGCAGACGATGGAGCCCGAGGTACCCGCCGGCAGCATAGAAATAGACACGCGCATTGGTGGCAGGATCAAGAGCAATGGCAGAATCGGCAAAGCGGAGCATCTCTTCCCATCTCTGCTCGACCGCACAAAGATCAGCTAGGCAGAGATCGGCCGGAAGATAGTTGGGTTCAACCCTTAGGGCTTGGGAGCAGGCTTCGCGGGCGTCTTTCGGCTTCTGTTGTGCCTTGAAGACTTGGCCGAGCAGTACCCACGCCGCCGGGTATTGCGCATCCTCATGAAGTGCCTTATGAAGGTGCTTTCCCGCCTTGGCTAAGTCCTTGCGACTTGCCGCGCTGCAGGCGCGCTCAAAATCTTTTCGAGCCTCCCCTGAAACTTCCAAAGATGTCACTCCCGCGGTGGGAGAACGGATCCCGGTCAGCGGCCACATGAAACAAGACTCGTCACCAGCGGCAGGAGGGGACGCCACTCCATCTGGACCCTTGACCCGATCGTCAGGAGCGCTGGGGAGCTGGTTGCGGACAAGAGAACTATAAACAACCCCGTGTTTTTGGTGTGCACTGGCCTGCGCGGCAAGGGGGGCGGCCCAAAATGCTGCCACGATGCAGATGAGGACCCTTGCGCACAACGGAAAGCCCGACGCTACGACAACATACCGATGGCCCTGACGGTGGGAACCGCGCATAAGGTCCACATAGTACCTCCGAATGGCACCCGGTGAACCACAAAATGTTGGGAAGGAGAAGGCCGCCCCGGCCTTACGGAGAAAATGCGGTGTCTGTCGGCCTAGTATATCCCTCTGAGCAGTCCGGTTTCGCGT
>DASPRY010000047.1:0-3084 GCA_035624215.1 Terriglobales bacterium | reverse complement strand
TCGAGGGCGGTTAGCTCAGCGGTTAGAGCATCCGGTTTACACCCGGAAGGTCCTCAGTTCGAATCTGAGATCGCCCACCATCCGGCAAACATGGCGCGGGGACGTAGTTCAGCTGGTTAGAACGCTGCCCTGTCACGGCAGAGGTCGCGAGTTCGAGTCTCGTCGTCCCCGCCATTCTTTTTGTGGAGTTCTTAAAAACGTCCCGTCTCTCCCCAGTTTTCTCCAGTTTTGTGAGCTGTTACTTTGCAAGCCGCAAACCGGCAATCAGCACATCGACCAGCCTTCGCGCGCTCCTCTGCCAGTCGGAGCCGGAAGTTACGTGGGCCACGCCGATGAGCGCACGGAGGAGGTCGAACGGCTCGATGTCTTTGCGCATCTCGCCGCTGGCGATTGCGTGCTGCACTAGCGTCTCTATTGCCCCCAGGACCTGACCTCGCGAACCTTCAAACAGCCTGGCTGGGCCTCCAGCAATTGAGTTGAGAGCGGGAGCGATGATCTGTTTTGCCGCTACGTGGTCGATAAACAAAAGCATCCATGCGCGCAACGCTTCGAGCGGGGGCAGGGTCCCGGCGAAGCGGTCCGCAGCCGCTGCCAGTTTTCCCACCTCCGTCCGGTAGACGGCCTCGATCAATGCGTCCCGCGTCGGAAAGTGACGGTACAGAGTTCCAGGGCCTACTTCCGCCTGTCGGGCAATTTCTTCGAGACTCGCATTCGCTCCGGAACGGGTGAACTCCCGTTTCGCCAATTCCAAAATGCGCTCGCGGTTTCTCTGTGCGTCCGCTCGCGGTTTTCTCTTGGCCGGTTTTGACGTTCTTGCGGTCATCGAAAAATATTTGCAACCGGAGGCATCCTCCGGTAATCTCATCACTATGCGGAGGCTACCTCCGCTTTATCAGGATAGCACAAAAAAGGAGTGCGACATGAGGGTCTTTATCACTGGCGCCACAGGCTTCATCGGTTCCGCGGCCGTCCGGGAACTCGTCGGGGCCGGCCATCAGGTGCTCGGCATGGCTCGCAGCGATGCGGGTGCTCAATCATTGATCGCCGCCGGGGCGGAGGCTCATCGCGGTTCACTCGAAGACCTCGAGAGCCTCAAGAGCGGCGCTGCCGCCGCCGATGGCGTCATCCATTTAGGCTTCATTCACGACTTTGCCAAGTTCAGAGAAAACTGCGAGGTTGACAAGCGAGCCATCGAGGTTCTAGGCGAGGCGCTCGCCGGCACAAACCGGCCTTTGATCGTCGCCGCCGGGCTGGGTGGACTAACCGCCCATGGGCAGGTTGCAACCGAGGACAACGTTCCGCCGCCGGATTTCCTGTTGCCCCGCGTCTCCGAACAAGCGGCGATGGCGCTGTTGGGGAAGGGCGTCAGTTCTGCGGTGATGCGCCTGCCCCAGGTTCATAACACAGTCAAGCAGGGGCTGGTCACTTATGCCATCGCAGTCGCGCGGCAGAAAGGTGTATCCGCGTATGTGGGAGATGGACAGAGCCGCTGGGCCGCGGCGCATGTTCTGGATGTTGCTCGTCTCTATCGGCTCGCGCTGGAGAAACATGAGCCGGGTGCACGATATCACGCCGTGGCCGAGGAAGGCGTCAGGCTCAGGGATATTGCGGAAGCAATCGGCCGCGGCTTGAAGATACCGGTAGCGTCCATATCCGCGGAAGAGGCCCCGGCTCATTTTGGATGGATGGGCGCATTCGTTACTCACGGCATTCCGGCCTCAAGCGCGATCACTCGGACGAAACTCGGATGGAACCCGATGGGTCCGAGCCTTCTCTCGGATCTTGGGAACATGAACTATTCGGCGGTCTAGGCGTCTGAAGGAAACGAGAATGATTGCTGTCACTACCCCATGGGGCGCATCGGGTCATCGGCCCTGTGGGGGAAAGGGGAGGCTTCTGCCCGGCAGGAGCAGGATTTGCGATTTCTTGCCGTCGGAATCTCCATCCCACAATCGGCGTATCCTTGTGCGACTTACGCTGTGTTTGGCAGTCCCCGCACGCTTGTAATTGTTGTAAAAGCATTTCACGCAGCTCTGTCTCGGCAGGGGCCTCACACCTTAGTCGAACTATGCGGTCTTCAAAGGCCCGGCGACCTTGTAAGTGTTGAGGATAACGCCGGACGGCATTGCCTTGGTGCTGACGAGATCGAATGAGCGTGGCGGGGTTCCCTCCACAAAGAAGCGTTTCCCCATACCCAACAGGACCGGATAGACGACCAGCAATACTTCATCCGCAAGCCCATGTTCGAGCAGTGTCGATGTCAGCGTGGAGCTACCCCAGAGGATAAGGTCCGGGCCAGCCTGCGACTTGATGCGGCGAACGCCCTCGATGATGTCCGGTCCAACGCTTTCGAACGGGCCCCATTCAAGACTTTCCGGACGGTGGGTAACGATGTATTTGGTTGCCGCGTTGATGCCGTCCGCCATCGGACTGCTCGGTGCCTTTGGCCAGGAGCCCGACCACATATCGTACGTGCGACGACCGAGCAGCAGATCGAACCGCCCGCCATGCGCGGCGAGGAGTTCATCCCGGCCAGCGGGGGTCCGATAGGGCACGGTCCAGTCAGCGTAGGGAAAATCGTCTTCGCCGGAGGCCTGGATCACGCCGTCCAGCGAGATGTGCTCCATGATTTTGAGCTTTCTCATTTGAGTCTCCGTGTTCTGGGGTTGGAGTTTCTATTCTGGTTTGGAAACGGATTGTACCGCGGTAGCAAAGTATCGTTGGCAATGCACCTCTCAACCCACAATCCAACCCATAAAGTGAATGGTCTTGTAGGACTTACGCTGCGTTTGGCAGTCCGCGCATGCTTGTAAGTTGTTCTAAAACCATTTCACCAGCGCTGTCACGGCAGAGGCTGCGGGTTCGAGTCTCGCTTGCACTGAGCTTGTTAACGCGAAGTGTCGTCCCCGCTATTTCTTGGCGAGATTCGAATCCCCCAAACGTGGTCATTCGAATCAGCCGAAGCCTTCGTCCACGGCACCCGCGATTCCAGCATCAACCGTTCGCCCCGACGGTTATCACTACTTTTCCGCGGGCGTGCCCCTGTTCGAGATACCGAATCGCTTCGGCGACTTCCTCCAGGCG
>DASPRY010000010.1:0-9209 GCA_035624215.1 Terriglobales bacterium | reverse complement strand
CGGTTCGCCATTCGCGAGGGCGGCCACACGGTGGGCGCCGGCACCATCAGCGAGATTGTGCAGTAAGGGAAAGGCAGAAGCAAGAATGCATAAGTAAGAAGTAAGAATGCAGAAATAAAAGAGCAATCGCACAATAACTTCTGCATTCTGAATTCTTACTTCTGCATTAGAGGGAATGAGCAATGCCCCGAGAGATTATTACGATGCAATGCGGCGAGTGCAAAGAACGAAATTATTCGAAGACCAAGAACCGGAAGACGACACCGGACCGTCTGGAGCTGAAGAAGTTTTGTCGGCGCTGCCGGAAGCATACGCCGCATAAAGAGGTTAAGTAAGTGACCAGTTGTCCGTTGTCAGAGCTGACCACTGACAACTGAGCACTGAGTTCAGGGGCGTAAGCTCAACGGCTAAACTGCCGGTCTCCAAAACCGGACTTGGGGGTTCGAATCCCTCCGCCCCTGCCAGCAGTACAAGTGAGGAGTGCATTGGACGAGGGGAGTTGAGGCGAGACGAATGGCAAAGTCAATGGCAACGGTCATGAGCGAGGAAGGAATTGGCGGCAAACTGAAGTCTTGGCCGGAGCGCATCAAGAATTTCTATAACGACGTTCGCTCTGAGATGAAAAAAGTGACGGCGCCGTCTTTCAAAGAGGTGCGCGCCACGACTACTGTCGTAATTATTACGGTTTTTCTGTTCGGTCTTTATTTTTGGATCGTTGATAACACGATCGGCAGCGGCATCAACTACATGTTCAAGTACTTGACGCATCGCTGAAGTGAAGGAAGGAACCAGGTTTGGCGCGCAATGGTTGAAGAGGAAAAAAACGAAGCTGGATCGGTCAGCCCCGAGCCGGTCGTAGCGCCGAATGTCGCAGGCACCGCTCCAGTCGAAGCGGCTCGTAACCCCAATATGAAGTGGTACATCATCCACTCCTATTCGGGATTTGAGCGAAAGGTGAAGGAGTCGTTGGAGTCGCGCGTGCAGGCGTTTGGCTTGCAGGACAAGATTGGAAAAGTTCTGATTCCGACCGAATCCGTCACCGAAGTGCGGGGGGGAAAGAAATACACCAGCGAGCGGATGTTTTATCCCGGCTATGTTTTGGTGGAAATGGATATGAACGACCACGTTTGGCACGTGGTGAAATCTACGCCGCGAGTGACCGGGTTCGTGGGAACCGGCCAGCAACCGACTCCGCTTTCGGAAGAGGAAGTCCAGCATATCGTTTATCGAGTTGGGGAGTCGAAAGACAAGCCGCGACTGAAGGTGAAATTCGAGAAGGGAGAAACCGTGCGCGTGACCGAGGGTCCCTTTGCGACATTTCAGGGTGTGGTTGATGACGTGAATGAGGATCGCGAGACGCTGAAAGTGATGGTCACTATTTTTGGACGGTCTACACCAGTTGAATTGGAGTTCAACCAGGTGGAGAAGGTGGCGTAATAAGGAAGCGCGCCAGACGCGGCTGTAAAGCGCCTTCGGCGCGTCGCGGGGTGCGCTCAGATCCTTCGGCGACGGAAAACATTTCGCCTCAGGATGATAAGGTACAGAAATCATGGCGAAGAAAGTTACAGGTTCAGTAAAGCTTCAGATCGCGGCGGGCAAGGCGACTCCGGCGCCGCCGGTTGGTCCGGCACTGGGACAGGCGCAGATCAACATCATGGAGTTCTGCAAGCAATTCAATGGCAAGACCAGCGCCAAGGAACTGGAAGGGCTCATAATTCCAGTGGTGGTGACGGTTTACAACGACCGCTCGTTCACCTTCATCACCAAAACGCCACCGGCTTCGGTGCTGCTCAAGCGGGCCGCGGGAATTGCAAAAGGGTCGGGCGCTCCCAACAAGGACAAGGTAGGAAAGGTCACGGCCAAGCAGGTGGAAGATATCGCCAAGCAGAAGATGCCGGACTTGAACGCTGCGTCGGTGGATGCGGCGATCAAGAGCATCCGCGGGACAGCGCGTTCGATGGGAATCGAAGTCATTGGGTAATTGAGAAATTTTGTAATTTGGTAATTGAACGTCAGGCGGCTTAGGAATTTGCCAAATTACCCAATTACGAAATTACCAAGTGTAGTCATTAACACTACGGCTCACCAGATCAACGATGAGCGGTGGGAGACGGAGACAAGAGATGAAAAAGGCCGGAAAGAACATCACGAAGGCCCGGGAAGCCGTTGAGAAGCGGCCGTACCTGTTGCGGGATGCAGTCCCACTTCTGCAGAAGGTGAAATACGCCAAGTTTGACGAAACCGTTGAGATCACCATGCGGCTTGGGGTGGATCCCAAGCACGCGGACCAAATGGTGCGCGGCACGGTGGTTCTCCCGCACGGCCTTGGCAAATCCAAGCGGGTTCTGGTCATCGCCAGCGGCGAAAAGGTAAAGGAAGCGGAACAGGCAGGCGCCGATTTCGTGGGCGGGGAAGAGATGGTCGAGAGGATCAATAAAGAAAACTGGACCGACTTCGATGCCCTGATCGCTACTCCCGATGTGATGAAGTCCGTGGGACGGTTAGGTAAGGTTCTTGGCCCCAAGGGTCTGATGCCGAATCCGAAAACTGGGACAGTGACTTTCGATATCGCCAGGGCGGTAAAAGAGGTGAAAGCTGGCAAAGTAGAATTCCGTACCGACAAGACGGCGCTGGTCCATGTGCCTGTCGGCAAGATTTCGTTTCCGGCCGAGAAGCTGATTGAGAATGCTACGGTGCTGATCACGAGCGTGGTGAAGGCGAAGCCGACAGTTGCCAAGGGCAAGTATGTAAAGGGCTGTTATCTGAGCTCCACGATGGGCCCTGGAATCTCGATTGATACGACACCGATGGAGGCTGCGGCGAAAGCTTAGAGACATTTTGTAATTTGGAATCGGGTAATTGGGCAATTGAGGTCGGTGACGGAGCGGTTGCCGAGGAGGTTTTCAATTACCAAATTACAAATTGCCAAATTACTCAATTGAGGGTTTCTAGATGGCGGTTAGTAGAGCAAAGAAGAAAGAGCAAGTCGATAAGCTGGGGAAGCAGCTGCAAAAAGCGTCCAGCCTGATTGTGACCACGTACAGCAAGCTGACGGTGGCTCAAGATTATGAACTCCGCAAGGCACTGCGGAGCTCGGGGGCAAAGTACGCGGTGGTGAAGAACACTCTCGCCGAACGGGCTGCCAAGGGCACCAAGGTTGAGGGGGTGCTGAAGAATCTCTCCGGCATAAACTCGATTGCTTTTACTGAAGGCGATCCCGTGGCGTTGGCGAAGGCGCTGTCCAAGTACGCCAAGGACAATCCCGAGTTCACTTTCAAGGCCGGCGTGGTCGAGGGGCGTGTTATTTCGATTGCTGACATTAAAGCGCTGGCGACCATGCCCTCGAAAGAGGAAATTTATTCGAAGCTTCTCTTCTTAATTAATGCGCCGGCACAGCGGCTTGCGACCGCCTTGACTGCAGTGGGACGGAACCTGGCAGTGGTTGTGAATCAGGGCGTGGAGCAGAAGAAGTTCAAAGAAGCATAGTTCGTGTAGGGACAGCCGCTCTCGGCTGTTCGGCGAAGCGAGGCTCCGTAAGGTTTTGCGGGCGCGGCGCCCGCACCACACGGTACGAGTTCGGTTATCTGTAGCCAAGGGCTGCGCGGTTTGGAACGGGTTGCGTTGTCTGGCGCAAGGAAAGTCCGAAGCCGGTCGCACTGGAAACTTGGCGGGATGACGAAATAAAAGGAGATGCAGCAGGCTGCGTCTCCAGAACAAAGATTGGAGAAAACAGACATGGCAGATCTGCAACAACTGGAAGAACAGATTGTCGGGCTGTCGTTGCTCGATGCGGCGGCCCTGGTAAAGAAGCTGGAAGAACGGCTCGGCGTCTCCGCGGCAGCTGCTGCGCCGGTGGTTATGGCGGGCGGTGGGGGAGCGGCGGCAGGTGCAGCTCCCGCCGAGGAGAAGACCGAGTTCACCGTGGTTCTCAAGGAAGTGGGAGCCAACAAGATCAATGTCATCAAGGCGGTACGTGAGGTCACCAGTCTTGGTCTGAAGGAAGCCAAGGACTTGGTGGATGGCGCTCCTAAGACCGTAAAGGAAGGTGTGACCAAGGAAGAAGCCGCCAATATTCAGAAGAAGTTCACCGAAGCGGGAGCCACCGTAGAGGTGAAGTGATACCGCTTGGCGAGCGTGAGCCCGCTGGCGTCATTCCGAACGTGGGGAAGAATCTCACGCTTGGGACCCAAAACCGGTATTTATGTGGTGAAGCTTTGGCATCGGTGTTAGCATCTAAACTACCAACACCTTTGCCTGCTTTGCCGAGCTGACCCCGACTCACGATTTCAGGAAAGCTGAGGCAAGCGGGGCGTGGTCGCTGTAATGGGTTGCTAGACTGTTCCGCGGGCAGGGCGGAACGGGAATAGGCCTGAAACTACTGGCGCGGAAACGACACAATTCAAGTGAGATCAAGCGCATTTCGAGGCGCCTGAGGGGAGTTACGTCCCCGCGGGCGCGTACGTATTTATCCGGTTTTTCCTGCCTTTGGAAGAGACCTCGGCATTGAAGTCGCACCATCTAAAAAACGCGGCCAGTGGCAAACGAAGCCGCCTTAAAGTTCGGGAGTAACTGAATGTCTAAGAGCAATGGATTTCGTACACGTTTTGATTTTTCCAAAATTCCGGCAACCATCCAGATTCCGAATCTGATCGAAGTTCAGAAGCGTTCCTATGATCGTTTTTTGCAGATGGACCGCTTGCCCAGCGAACGTGACGACGCCGGGCTGCAGGCGGTGTTTCAGTCGGTTTTCCCTATCACCGATTTCCGTAATGTGTCGCAGTTGGAGTTTGTCGATTACGCCATCGGCGACTGGGCGTGCAAGTGCGGCCACTTGAAAGGCCTGCATCACTTGCGGACGACATGTAAGAACTGCGGCTCGACCGTTATCACGGATCCTTATCACCCCGGGGATGTGCTCTGTTCCAAGTGCGGCACTTACAACGCGAACACCCCGGATTTCTGCAACAAGTGCGGCGATCCGGTGGGGTTGCAACTGAAGAACGACGTGACCGAGTGCGAAGAGAAAGGGATGACCTACTCTGCGCCGCTGCGAGTCACGATGCGGTTGACTATTTTTGATAAGGATGCGGAGACCGGGAACCGGTCGATCCGCGACATTAAAGAACAAGAGGTATTCTTTGGCGACGTTCCGCTCATGACCGATAATGGAACGTTCATTATTAATGGCACCGAGCGGGTGATCGTCAGCCAATTGCACCGCTCGCCGGGCGTGTTTTTTGAGACGGCAAATAACCGCACCTATTTCCTCGGGAAGATCATTCCGTATCGCGGTTCCTGGGTGGAATTCGAATACGACCAGAAGAACGTGCTTTATGTGCGGATTGATCGCAAACGGAAATTTCTGGGCACGATTTTCCTGCGCGCTCTCGGGCTGCGCTCGAGCGAAGACATTCTGCGTACGTTCTATACCGTCGACCGCCTGGCGATTCGGGACAAGAAACTTTTCTGGACGCTTGATCCGGCAAGCGAGAAACCGACAAATCTGCTGGGCATGAAGCTGGCGCGCAGCATCAAGAACAGGTCGGGAGAGGAAATCGCGCATTCGGGCCGCAAGATTAACCCCGCCATCCTGAAGGAAATCCAGAAGGCGAAGGTCACTGAAATTGAGGTGGATATTTCGGACTTGGAGGGCGCCTGGGTTGCCGGTGACGTGGTGGACACCACAACCGGGGAGGTGCTGCTTGAGGCCAATTCGGAGCTGACCGCCGACAAGCTGGCGAAGATTCTCGATTCCAAAGTTGTCGAGATGAGCCTGTTCTTCCCGGAGCGGGACGATGTGGGCACAGTCATCAGCCAGACCCTGAAGCGTGACTCGGTGACCACGCCCCAGGAAGCGTTAATCGAGATCTACCGCAAGCTGCGTCCGGGCGATCCGCCGACCCTGGATACAGCCACGGCTCTGTTTCACGGCATGTTCTTCGATCCGCGCAAGTACGATTTCTCGCGCGTGGGCCGGCTGAAGTTCAATATCAAGCTGTTTGAGAAGAACGATGCCACGAACCTCGAGAATCGCACGCTGGAGCCGGAGGATTTTTACGCAACTATTCGCTATTTATTGAAGCTGCGCAAGAACATCGGCGCCGTGGATGACATCGATCATCTAGGCAATCGCCGGGTGCGCGCGGTAGGAGAACTGCTCGAGAACCAGTTTCGCATTGGGCTGGTACGCATGGAGCGGGCCATCAAGGAAAAGATGAGCGTGTACCAGGAAATGTCGACAGCCATGCCGCACGACCTGGTCAATGCCAAGCCTGTGATGGCTGCTATTCGTGAATTTTTCGGCTCGTCGCAGCTTTCGCAGTTCATGGATCAGACGAATCCGCTTTCCGAAATCACCCACAAGCGTCGTCTTTCGGCGCTGGGGCCCGGCGGATTGTCCCGTGAGCGAGCGGGATTCGAGGTTCGTGACGTGCATCCGACGCACTACGGACGGATTTGCCCAATCGAAACGCCGGAAGGTCCGAACATCGGCCTGATCTCGTCGTTGAGCTGCTACGCGCGGATTAACGATTACGGTTTTATCGAATCGCCGTATCGCCGGGTGAAGAATGGCCGGGTGGTCGACTACGTAACCATCGTCAATGCTGGCGATAGCGACTTTAAAGTCGGTGATCACGTGGAGAAGCACGAAATTGAGAGAATCAATGCGGAGCTGAAAGAGCGCAGGAAAAAACCTGCCGAGGTCGGGCCTTATTCGTTCTATCTGTCGGCATGGGAGGAAGACCGGCACGTTATTGCCCAGGCTAACGTGGAACTCGATGACAAATTGCGCATCATCGGCGAACTGGTGAACGCGCGCAAAGCGGGAAACTTCGTGCTGGTAAACCGCGATGAAGTCGATTACATCGACGTGAGCCCGAAACAGCTGGTCTCGGTGGCGGCATCGCTGGTGCCTTTCCTGGAGCACGATGACGCCAACCGGGCGCTGATGGGTGCAAACATGCAGCGCCAATCCGTTCCGTTGCTGCGCGCGGAGGCCCCGATCGTCGGGACGGGGATGGAGGGTGTAACCGCCCGCGACTCAGGCGCGGTGGTGCTGGCCCGGCGCAATGGAGTGGTGGATTCGGTCGACTCCGAACGCATTATCGTGCGTGTGGAAGGCGAACACCACCCGGGACAGCTTTCGCGTGAGGTGGGCAGCGATATTTACCAGCTCACGAAATTCAAGCGCTCCAACCAGAACACTTGCATTAACCAGAAGCCGGTTGTGCAAAAGGGACAGCACGTGACCAAGGGCCAGGTGATCGCTGACGGTCCTTGCACCGATCATGGAGAGCTGGCGCTTGGCCGCAACGTGCTGGTGGCCTTCATGCCGTGGCGCGGCTACAACTTCGAAGACGCGATTCTGGTTTCTGAAAAGCTGGTGAAAGAGGACTACTACACTTCGGTGCACATCGAGGAGTTCGAACTCGAGTCGCGTGACACCAAGCTCGGACCCGAGGAAGTGACTCGCGACATACCCAACGTGAGCGAGTCCATGCTGCGCAACCTGGACGAAGCAGGAGTGATTCGCATTGGTGCAACCGTAAAGCAGGGCGACATTCTGGTTGGCAAGGTTACGCCGAAGGGCGAAACTCAGCTCACACCGGAAGAAAAGCTGTTGCGTGCGATTTTCGGCGAAAAGGCCGGTGACGTTCGTGATGCTTCCCTCTACTGCCCTCCGGGCATCGAAGGCGTAATCGTGGATGTGAAGATCTTCTCCCGCAAAGGACAGGAGAAGGACGAGCGTGCTAAAGCCATCGAGGCCTCGCAGATCGCAAAACTCGAGAAGAACCTTTCGGATGAAATCCGAATTCTCACGGACGAGCGTCTGAAGCGCCTGGAAAACATCCTTGGCGGCAAGGAAGTGCAGGCTGACCTGCACGATGAACGCACCAACAAGCGCTTGCTGACTAAAGGCGTGGTTCTCGATCGCGACACGATCGAGCGCATCTCGACTCGAAACCTGAAGCGCATCAAGTACGAGGATAAAGACCCGCGGGTCAATGAGCAGATCGACGAGATCGAGGAGATGACCTCGCGTCAGATCGATGTGCTTAAGAAAATCGTCAACGAGAAGAAGGAAAAGCTCACGAAAGGCGATGAACTTCCTCCGGGCGTAATCAAGCTGGTGAAAGTGTACATCGCCATGAAACGCAAACTCAGCGTAGGCGACAAAATGGCCGGCCGTCATGGCAACAAGGGCGTGATCGCGCGAATCTTGCCGGAAGAGGATATGCCGTACCTCGAAGATGGTACGCCGGTCGAGATTGTTCTCAACCCGCTGGGTGTTCCGTCGCGTATGAACGTAGGCCAGATTCTCGAAACTCACCTCGGCTGGGCTGGACATGAACTGGGAAAGAAGATCGCGCAGCTACTGGCGGAAAATTCGAAAGAGGATGCGATTCGCCGCGAACTGAAGGCTTTGTTCAAAGATACGGTTCTGGCCGATAGCATCGCCGAGCTTAGCGATGAGGAACTGATGGCGATTGCTCCCAGCCTTAAGCGGGGTGTGTTCACCGGTTCGCCCGTGTTCGACGGCGCAAAAGAAGCAGAGATCAAAGCGTTGCTTCAGCAAGCAGCACTGCCGGAGCCGGGCAAAACGTATCTCTATGACGGCATGACCGGCAACAAGTTCGAACAGCCGGTCACGGTCGGTTACATCTACATGCTGAAACTTTCGCACCTTGTCGACGACAAGATTCACGCGCGTTCCATTGGTCCGTACTCGCTGATCACTCAGCAGCCGCTGGGTGGCAAGGCGCAGTTCGGAGGCCAGCGCTTCGGTGAAATGGAAGTCTGGGCACTGGAAGCTTATGGCGCGGCGTTCATCCTGCAGGAGCTATTGACGGCGAAGTCTGACGACGTTTATGGCCGCACCAAGATTTATGAGGCCATCGTCAAGGGTGAAGCTGCCATGGAGCCGGGTGTACCCGAATCGTTCAACGTGTTGATTCGCGAATTGCAGTCACTGTGCCTAGATGTGGAATTGATCAAGGCTGGAGAAAAGAAGCCGGCGGTCGCAGTGGCAGCAGATTGAGAAGGAGTTGCCGGTGGTCAGTTCTCGATGGCTGTCCACTGGCGCTGAAGAAGATTTTAGGAACGTCGGCTGATAGCGGCGCACCTGAGCTATCGAGCCGCAAATTACCGGGCCATTGAGCACTGGCCACCCTCAGGAGCCGCGAGCAGCGGCGAACGGCTGCAGGAAG
>DASPRY010000186.1:0-57367 GCA_035624215.1 Terriglobales bacterium | reverse complement strand
GAATCCATTGAAGCTCTGACTCGTGCCGGTGAACTGCGCGAGGTAACTGCCGCTGGCCACGGCGATCTGGTTGCACGCTACAGCCAACTGATCGGGCGAGCTCTCAACCTGGCGCCCGAGGATCTCGACGATATTGGATACGCGGCCCGAGTGCACGATGTCGGAAAGGTCTTCGTACCCGGCCGCATCCTGAATAAGAATGGTCCTTTGACTGAGGATGAGTTTTATCTGGTCAAGCTGCACCCGCATGTTGCGGCGGAGATTCTGGCGACCATTCCCGGAAGTGAGGCGCTCCAGCAAGCAGTGGAGCATCATCACGAAGCTTTTGATGGCGGCGGATATCCCGATGGGCTGCGAGGAGAGCAGATTCCGCTTTGGGCGCGCATTCTCGCGGTTGCCGATTCCTACGTCAACATGACCACCGATCGCCCCTTTGCTCCGGCCAGGACCAGTGAGCAGGCATTGGCTGAACTGGAAAGGCTAAGCGGCACGCGCTACGACGGCATGCTGGTCCGCGTTCTTGCCCGCGAACTTAAAAGTGAGCGGGCATCCTCGAGCTTGGGAGGATGAATCAAAGGGCTTCCAGGCTCCACAAGAAACCATCGAACCCAATCCCATGACAACGCCTCTTGCAACTTGAAAGCAGAAACTGGAAACTGTTTCTGTGCCTGTCTCTCTTTCGCTTGATCACAAAGTTGCCCTCATTACCGGTGGCTCACGCGGCATTGGTGCCGCCACAGTACGTATGTTCGTCGCCGCCGGCGCTCAGGTGATGTTCAGCTATGAAAAATCGCGGGACCAATCCGAGCGCCTGGTCAAAGAACTCGGGAAGGATCGCTGCGCCGCAATGGCTTGCAATCTCTCCGGTACGGAAACGGCTCGCGATCTGGTTGCCGCTACCGTGAGTCGTTTTGGACGTCTGGACATTCTTGTTGCTAACCACGGCATTTGGCCGCCGGACGACGCTCCCATTGAGCAGATGACAGAGGCGCAGTGGCGGAACACACTGGCCGTCAACCTCGATGCGGTGTTCGCCCTCCTCAAACATTCCGTTGCCCAGATGAAGAAGCAGGGGAAAAGCGGTAGCGCAGCAGGGCACATTGTGCTGGTGAGCTCGACGGCGGGGCAGCGCGGCGAGGCTTTTCACTGTGATTATGCCGCTACTAAAGGTGCGCTGATCAGCATGGTCAAGGGCCTTTCTACCGAGCTTGCTCCGAGCCGCATCTATGTAAATAGTGTTGCACCCGGATGGGTAGAAACGGACATGTCGATCCCCGCGTTGAACGATCCTGCGCGCAGCCCTAAAATTTTTGCCAAGATTCCCATGGGTCGGGCGGCAACGCCCGAGGAAATTGCAGCCCCCATCTTGTTCTTGTGCACGCCGCATGCCGGCTTCATAACCGGGGAAGTTTTCAACGTCAACGGCGGCGCAGTTCTGGTGGGTTGACAGGCGATGTCAAGCTCCAAACACAACCTCGGCATGTCATCGATTTTGATCGCCAGGCAGCCACAATTGCCCGGAATCTTACTATCTAGCATGTGCAAACGCCTTCTATCATTTTTGTTTCTGAGTGCAATGGTAGCTGCGCAAGCGGCCGTACCGACACCTGCTAACGTCTCGCAGGCCGCTCCAGTCGAGCAGGAGAATGCTCAAAAAGCCAAAGACCTCATCAATCAAATGATCGAGGCGCTCGGCGGGCAAGCCTATTTGACTATTCAAGACATCAGCCAGGAAGGGCGCACATACGGTCTTCATCATGGGCAGGCCGAGGGAGCAGGTGTTCTATTCTGGCGGTTCTATAAGTATCCTGACAAGGATCGTGTCGAGCTCACCAAGAAACGGGACGTGATCGAGATCTTCCGCGGCAACGAAGGATTCGAGACTACCTACAAGGGCACTCGCGCCGATGACACCAAAACCGTGACCGATTACATCCGGCGGCGCCAGTATTCGCTCGATTGGGTCTTGCGCAAATGGCTGAATGAGCCTGGGATTGCCTTGTTTTATGAAGGCGCGACGGTGGCGGCCCAGAAAGAAACTCAGCAGGTCACGATCATGAATTCGCGCAATGAAGCGGTGACTCTGTACATTGACAGCAACACTCATCTGCCGGTGAAAAAGACCTTCTCGTGGCGCGATCCCACCGACAAAGAGCGCAATATCGAAGACGAGGTCTTCGATAACTACCGTCCCGTGGAAGGGATTATGACCCCGTTCAGTGTGACTCGCTTTTACAACGGGGAAATGTCCAGTCAGAGATTCTTGCACACTGTAAGCTACAACAAAGGGCTGAGTGATTCCCTCTTTGCGGCTTCTGCCACCTACGATGCAAACCGGCCGGCACCTCGCTAGTCCTGAAATCGACAAACCTCCCGGGGGCGATCATGAATATCCACGCAACTGTGGTAATTTGGCCACAGCCATGATTCCGCGCTGAGCTGTAAGCTATTGATACATAACATCGATGTATCAGCTGAAATGCGAACAGACAATTCGCACCGAGGTGCAGTGCGCGGGAGTGGGTCTGCACAGCGGCGCTCCCGTTCACATGCACGTCCTCCCTGCGCCGGCAGGTTCGGGCATCGTGTTTCGCCGGGTTGATCTGGATGGTTTTGAACTGGAAGCGGTCGGCCGCAACGTCGCGCGCGTCAGCTATGCCACCAGCTTGATGAAAAAAGGGGTGCTGATTTCCACCACCGAGCATGTGCTTTCGGCGCTGATCGGCAGCGGCATCGATAACGCAATTGTAGAGATCGATAATTTGGAACTCCCCATTTTGGATGGCAGTGCGCAGCCTTTTGTGGCACTGATCCAAAAGGCGGGAATCCGCAGGCAGCGGCGCCCACGAACTTACCTGAAGATTTGCCGCGATCTGGAACTGCGCGAGGGCGAGAAATTCATCGGGGTCTATCCCGCAAAAAGCTATTCTGTGTCGTACACGATAAACTTCCCGCATCCCATGATCGGCAAGGAGACGTTCACGGTGGAGCTTGAGGATGGCAATTATCTGCGTGAAGTGGCTCCTGCTCGCACCTTCGGCTCACGCGCAGATGAGCAGGCGATGCGTCACATGGGCTTGATCCGCGGCGCTTCGTGGGAAAACTGCATTGTGCTCAGCAAAACCGGCATTGAGAATCCCCCCTTGCGTTTCGACGACGAATTCGTTCGTCACAAGGTGCTGGATTTGATCGGCGATCTCGCGCTCCTCGGGAAGCAGATTCTCGGAAAGGTTGTCGCCGATCGCGCGGGACATGCCATGCATACCGCCCTGGTCTCCCGATTGCTGCGAGACAGGAGCCTATGGGAAGAAACCACCATCAAAGATAGTCAGTCTCCCGCCGTAAGGATGCATATGCCGGAGCAGCAACTGGTTTAAGCTACGACTGGAAAGTCAGTCTGCGGGCTCAGGCGTGAAATCGCTGGAATTCAAGAAAGAGTCTTCCTGAATCAGCTTCTCAAGCTCTGCCCGGGCATGGGCAGTTAGCCGCTCCGCGTAGTCCTTGGCCGACCGCTGATGCTCGGGAGTCAAGTCTGCAACCCGGCGGGCTAAAAGCGGAGCATCCTCCTCCAACATTCGAACCAGCCGTTGCGCTCGGGCGATCCTGGATTGGGTACGAATCATTCAGATTGGCCTGCTGCTAGGCGGATTCGACAAGCATTTCAGCCTGCCCGGTTTTACCACAAGTCTCAACTGAGATACCCAGCACTTTTTTGCTGGAAACCGGAAACCGGAACCCCGAAACTAATTCCGTGCGCAAGACCGTCTATCTTTCGCTGGGCTCGAACCTTGGCGATCGAGCAGGCAACTTGCGCTCTGCTATCCAAAGGCTCGCCACACTGGGTGATGTCCAGGGCATTTCATCCTTTTACGAGACTGAGCCGGTGGAATTTACCGCACAACCCTGGTTCCTGAACTGTGCCATCAAGCTGGAAACGGAGAAGATGCCCAAACAACTTCTCTCTGGAATTCTGGATGTGGAACAGCAAATGGGCAGGCGCCGCCGGCAAAACAAAGGGCCGCGAAGCATTGACATTGACATTCTTTTGTTCGGGAACTCGATCATTGAGACAAAAGGTTTGACGATTCCGCATCCCGGCCTGCATGGACGGCGTTTTGTGCTCGAGCCATTGGCCGAGATCGCACCCGATTTCCGCCACCCGGTATTCAAACGAACTATTCGCGAACTGCGCGATGCCTTGCCGCCAGGCCAGGCCGTGCGCAAGCTCACCGATGAAGTTTCACGCTGAAAGGTGAGACCGAAGGGCAGACCTACGGCACGATGATTCGATTGCCCACTTCCTCCGGTGCGGCAATCGTTTTTTCAGGAAACTGCGCCAGAATGAAATCCACAAACGCTCGCGACTTCGGCCTTCCCGAAGTTCGGGCATGACCCATGCGAACCAGGAACACTAGGGCCCTGAGAACATCGGATTCTCGGAGCCGTGCATATCCTAGGTGCTTTTGCTCCGTCTCCCGGTACTCCTTCAGCATTTTCTGGAGTTCGGCAGAAATCGCCTGTTGGCTGATGCTCGTCGTGCGTGTTTCATAGTGTAAGCCGGAGTTCACGAGCGTTTCATAGGACGATGCCATCGAGGTCAGCGCACTTATCAGGTCGCGGTCTGTTATCGACCGATCCAGGCGGGCACTCTTCGCCAATGCAAAACTCAAACCAACCATCAGGTGCTCGTGTTCGTAGAGGAACTGGTCGCCGATCTCGACTTGAGGAAACAGCGCAGATTGATCTAAATCCTGCAACGGGCGAGGCTTTTCGTGCTCCCTTGCCTGTTGCAGATACACGCAATCACTCGGGCAATCGAGTGTTACCTCGCGTTGCTCGCCACAGCACTGCGGGCAAATCCGCCCATGCACCGCCGGGCAAAACCGCTTCTCCTTACGCTTTTCACAAATGGTGCAACTCACGAATCCCATTCCTCTCTTCGATTATGACACGCACAACCCCAGAGCCGGGCCGGCTCGGACCCCTCCCAGCCCGCTAAAATAGCCCTCCTAAAAGCCTCAAGTGACAAAATCCGCGATTTTTGTGGCCTTTCGAGGTTCCGGATTAGAAAAACCGCATAAAATGCGGCCAAAACGCTATTTTTCCACAGGACCTGTGGTATAAAATGCCAGTCATCGCAGCAAAAATTCAGAAATCAATCAAGGAGGAATCATGGCCTCAGGCATGACCAAGACGCAACTTGTCCGCTCCCTGGCCGAAAAGCTC
This sequence comes from Terriglobales bacterium, assembly GCA_035624215.1. GTDB lineage: Bacteria > Acidobacteriota > Terriglobia > Terriglobales > Acidobacteriaceae > JAFAGX01. The sequence continues at coordinate 52,141 of DASPRY010000186.1, read as the reverse complement.
GACACCAACAACAAGACCGCCGCCGCATTTCTTGAGAACCTTACTGATACCGCCATCAAAGAAACCAAGAAGAACGGCGTGTTTGTGCTGCCTGGATTAGGCCGTCTGGTGAAAGCGCATCGCAAGGCCCGCATGGGGCGCAATCCGCAGACCGGCGAACCGATTCAGATCAAGGCCAAGACGGTAGTGAAGTTTCGCGTGGCGAAAGCCGCCAAAGACGCCATCGCTCCGAAGAAGTAGGTTTCCGGGAATTCAAAGGCCGGCGCCGAGCCGGCCTTTTTCTTTTGCGAGTCTGGGAATTTGTTTGTCATCTCGAGCGGAGCGAAATCGCACGCTCGCGGACGATTTCGCTAGGCGAGAAACCTGCTTTTTGTATGCGCCCTCGCTACAAGCGTCAATCGCCACCGGGCGCGTCGTTGCTGACGTATTGCTCCAGCGATTCCAGTTCGCGGCCCAAGTCTTCAATACGCCATTCGAGCAAGTGCCGAATCGAGAGCATACCCAACAATTTGCCGTTGTTGTCCACAACCGGCAGATGGCGGAAATGCCGCTCCACCATGGTCAGGAAAGCTTCGCTCGAACCGGTTTCCGCTGTGGCCAGCTCTACGGGCGTAGTCATCAACTCGCTTACCGGCGTGCTCTCCGGATCACGCCGGCTCAGGGCAACTTTGCTGAGCACATCGCGCTCGGTGAAGATACCCGCAACGCGGTGCTCGCTGTCGATCACCGCGACTGCACCCACATGGCGATCAAGCATGGTGCGGATGGCATCGGCCACGCTGGCTTCCGGTGAGACTGCCGCTGGTTTCGAATCGCATAGTTCGAGAACGCTCATAGACGCCTCCCCCGTGAGAAGCATTTCCGCGGCTCGGCCGGGCCGCAGGTGGGATTCGGGCATTATGCCGCTTCGCAATACAATGTCAAGAGCGATTTAGAAACAAACTGCCAAAAATCACTGCACCAATTTCCCTCCGCTTTTGAACACCTTCCCATCCTTCATCACAAACTGCACGTTCTCCAGAATTTTCACATCGCTTAGCGGATCTCCGTCCACCGCCACGATATCGGCGTATGCGCCTTGGGCGATGACGCCAATCTTGCCTTGCATATCTAGCATCTCAGCCGCGCTGGAAGTAGCGCTCTTGATGGCGTCCATCGGTGACATCCCAAGACGGACCATCTGCGAAAACTCCTGCGCAATCGGCTCATCCCAGGAAATGCCACCCATATCAGTACCGAAAACAATCTTTACGCCGGCGTGCAGCGCCTTGGGAAACGACACTTCATGCACAGCCACCCGCTTGCGGTCGCGTTGACCGTTGGGAGTATCCGCAGGAGACCATTCCTTGTAGTACGGGCTGATCGTTGGGCAGTACCAAGTGCCTTGTTTCAGCATTTGAGCAATAGCCGCGTCATCCAAATCGAGGCCGTGCTCAATGGAATCGCAGCCGCCATCCAGCGCCCGATGCAATCCAATTCCCCCATAGGCGTGACACGCCACTTTCTTTCCCCAAGCGTGCGTCTCATCCACAATCGCCTTCAGTTCTTCGACCGTCAGCGTGGGTTGCGAAACCAGCTCGCCGTTTTTTCCAACCCACGACCGATGCGTCATGTAAACCTTGATCCAATCGGCCCCATGATCCAGTTGCTCGCGTGCGGCCTTGCGGGCTTCGACCGGGCCGTCAATAATCTGCGCAGCTTTGGGCATGTCCAGTTCCGGAGCGTAACCTTCCAGCATGTAGCCGCCAGTGGTCGAGATGGCCCGCGTCGAAACGAACAAATGCGGCCCGGGAATATAACCTTTTTCAATCGCTTCCTTGATTCCGACGTCGCCGTATCCTGCACCCTCGGTTTCGAGATCGCGCAACGTCGTAAAGCCTTGCTCCAAAGCACGCCGCACCGAAACGGTGGCCCGCGCAGCACGCAGTGCGAGCGGCGGATACAGGATATTGGCGTCGTAGCCGCCCTGTGCGGGGTCCTCACCCTGTAGAAAAATGTGGGTGTGCGAATCAATCATTCCCGGCAGCACCGTCGCATGCGAAAGGTCAATCACCGTCGCTCCCGCGGGAATCTTCGCGCCCGCGGCATCGCCCACAGCGGCAATGCGGTTCCCCTGAATAATGATTATCTGATCGTGTTTCACGCTATCCGATCTGCCGTCGATCAGACCGCCCGCGCGAATCACTGTGCTTTTATCTCGACTACCCGTGCTGCCCTGCTGGGCGGCAACACTTAAAATCAAAACGAATATTACCGGTACTGTTATCGCCGCGCGTTTAACTAAGGGGTCCAAAATCATGAGTCACCGCACTTGGATCTGGTCATTGTCGAGATTGTTGGCCGCAAGATTGTATAACGACCTGAGGGTACTATGGATTTGCCTGAGTTAAAGGCGCCTGAGGTGGGGGAGGCTTAGTTGGAAATCCGAATTGCCGAGGTAGCGGATGCCGAAGACATCACGAATGTAATCAACGCTGCATTTCGTCGTGCCGAAAGCTTCTTCATCGAAGGTGATCGCATTGACTCCGGTAAAGTTTGCGACCTCCTGAAAGCTGGAGAATTCTTGGCGGCTTTCGACGGCAATACACTGGTCGGTTGTGTATATGTCGAAAGGCGCGGGGAGAGAGCGTACTTGGGGCTGCTGGCGGTGGATCCTTTACGCCAGGCATCCGGGCTAGGTTCGCGGCTGATGACCGCGGCCGAGGAGCACTGCAAAAAACTGGGCTGCGGCTTTATCGATTTGCAAATTGTGAACCTTCGCCGCGAATTGCCGGAGTTCTATCGCCGCCGCGGCTATGTGCAGACCGGTACCGCCCCGTTCACCGCAGGCCTGGCGACCAAGATTCCCTGTCACTTTGTGAAGATGACGAAGTCATTGGACGGGAATTCCGAAGTCAAGAGTCCCAAGGCCAACCGCTGACCGAGACCGACCGGAATTATTTTAGGGCTTGCAGTTTCGCCGATGCCATTTGGGCAGCCTCGGTCGCGGGATTTTCCTTCTGGATCTGCTCGTAAATCCGCTTGGCTTCAAGCGGCATGTTGGCCGATTGGTAGGTGGCCGCCAGTTCCATTTGTGCGGTCGCCTTGCTGACTGTCACGGTCGGCTTGGCGATGATTTGTTTATATAGCTCGATTGCCTGCTTATCGCGGTTCGTGTTGCGATAGACCGAAGCCAGCGCGAATTTGGCTAACGCAGAAAGATCAGCCTTGTGGTATGAAGCAACCGCCTGAAGTTCGCGCTCGGCCGCTGCATTGTCGCCCATATCGGCTGAAGTCAGACCAAGGAAATAGTGACCAAAATCCGCGGCGTGCGTATGCGGATATTTGTTGACGATGTCCTGAAATTGCTTGTGAGCAGCGGTGGCCCGTTCCTTGGAGCTGGCAAAACTCGGGTTATCCGGCTGCGGCGGCATGTTCGGCGGTCGCACCGGCGTATCCAGTGTGCGCACCGCCTGGCTGAATTCAAGACTGGCTTTCTGATCTTGTTCGTTCAGGTAGTACCAGGAACCGAAGGCCAAACCGACAATGACCAGAACAGCCACCCCGGCCACGATCAGCTTATTCTGATGTTCGACGGACCAATGAACCGTTTTTTCGGCAACGTCGATTGTGGCCCGGCTAAACCGGTCCTGTTTCAGTTGATGGCGGGTTTCTGCGCGCACGAACTTCCCTTCTGATGGCTATTACGGTGGGCCGACAAGCATTTAGTCTAGCAAGGAGAAATCAGGAGCGTCAAAGTTGAGGCGTTTAGGGGGACGTTCTCTCGCTGCTATAATCAAGAATTGTCCTCATGCCCAAAAAGCGCTTAGTCCGCTCGACCACGGTTCTTTGTGTCCGCAGAAACAGCAATGTAGTGATGGCCGGAGATGGCCAAGTGACTCTGGGCGAAGGCATCATCAAGCACTCCGCCAAAAAAATTCGCCGCCTCTATCAGGACAAGATTCTCGCCGGATTCGCCGGTTCCACAGCCGATGCCTTTTCGCTCTTCAGCCGATTCGAGTCGAAGCTCGAGCAATATCACGGAAATCTCGGCCGGGCTGCGGTGGAGTTGGCAAAAGACTGGCGGACTGACAAGTTCTTGCGCCATCTTGAAGCTCTGCTGTTGGTTTCCGACAAAGAACAGACCTTTCTGCTGAGCGGCCAGGGAGATGTCATTGAGCCGGATGGCGGCATTGCCGCGATTGGCAGCGGCGGACCTTACGCGCAAGCGGCAGCCCAGGCGTTAGCGGAACACACCCAGCTTTCAGCGCGTCAGATCGTCGAGGAAGCTATGAAGATAGCCGGCAAAATGTGCATCTATACTAATGATAAGGTAACAATCGAAGAGCTTTGATCCACACGTAGGGACAGCCGCTTCGGCTGTCCGGTCGAGCGTAGCTCGACACCGCGGTACGGAACCGATGAAAACTGCCGGGCCTTAGACCCGGCTGGACAGCCGAAGCGGCTGTTCCTACGCAAACTGATATGGCCATTTATCTGCCCGGAACCATCGATGAAGAACAGCTAGCGCTTGATGAACTCACGCCCCGTGAGATCGTCGCCGAGCTGGACAAACACGTTGTGGGACAAAAGGACGCCAAGCGCGCCGTCGCCATCGCGCTACGCAATCGGATGCGGCGGCAGAAGCTCTCCGAAGAGTTGGCCGAAGAGGTCATCCCCAAGAACATCATCATGATCGGCCCCACCGGCGTGGGCAAAACCGAAATCGCCCGCCGGCTGGCCAAACTCGCGAATTCTCCGTTCCTGAAGGTTGAGGCTTCCAAGTTCACCGAAGTCGGTTATGTTGGCCGCGATGTCGAGTCCATGATTCGCGACCTGGTCGAGATTGCCATCGAAATGGTGCGCGAAGAAAAGCTGGAAGACGTCTCCGACAAAGCCGAACTCAATGCCGAGGAACGTCTGCTCGATATTCTCTTGCCTCCGTCTCCAACTTCGCGTCCCGTTGAATCCCCGCAAGCCGGTTTTGTTTTGGAAGGGACTACATCCTCCGGCGATTCACAATCCCGCACACGCGAAAAGCTGCGCCAGCAATTGCGTGAAGGCAAGCTGGATGAGCGGATGGTCGAAATCGACGTGCGCGAGCGCAGTTTCCCCTCCTTCGAGATCATCTCCAACCAGGGCGTCGAAGAAATGGACGTTAACATCAAGGATATGTTGCCCAACATCTTCGGCCAGCGCACCAAGAAGCGGAAGATGAAAGTCAATGAAGCCTTCGACTATCTCATTCAAGAGGAAGAGCAGCGCCTGATTGATATGGACCAGGTGACTCGCGTTGCCATCGATCGGGTGGAAGACTCCGGCATCATTTTTCTCGACGAGATTGATAAGATCGCGGGCCGGGAGAGCGGCCATGGGCCGGATGTTTCCCGTGAGGGCGTGCAACGCGACATTCTGCCGATCGTGGAGGGCACCACCGTCAACACTCGTTACGGCATGGTCCGCACCGACCACATCCTGTTCGTGGCGGCGGGCGCATTCCACGTTTCAAAGCCAAGCGATCTGATTCCCGAGCTGCAAGGCCGCTTCCCCATTCGCGTCGAACTGCAGTCGCTCACCATGGAAGATTTCATCCGCATCCTCACCGAGCCCAAGTCTTCGCTGGTGAAGCAGTACACTGCGCTGCTTGAGACCGAGGGCGTGAAGCTGGAATTCACCCGCGAGGCGCTGGAAGAGATTGCGCGCTTTGCGTTCCGGGTGAACGAAGGCACAGAAAATATCGGAGCGCGGCGCCTGCATACGATCATGGAACGCGTCCTCGACGAGATCAGCTTCGACGCTCCCGACAAAAAGGGAGAGCACATCAAAGTTGACGCCCCCTACGTCCGCCAGATGCTCGCCGATATCGTGAAGGACCAGGACCTGTCGCGATACATCTTATAAGAGACTCACCAGCTTTTTGTCCCCCGCCGATTTCCGTTATGCTTAGGAAATCATGACGCTGTTGGATGCGCAGCAATACGACCCGGCGCGCGATCGCCGCCGCAGGAAGGTGATAATCGTCATCGTTATCGCCGTACTTATTGGCACCTGGGTAACCTATCATCTGCGCGACTCCCACGAACGCGTCATCGTAAAGAAGTTCTTTCTCGCCCTCCAAAAGCAGGACTATGAGGCTGCCTACTCAATCTGGTTCCATGACCGCGACTGGAAGCAGCACACGTCCAAGTACTCCAGTTATCCATTTAATGATTTCTATCGGGATTGGGGTCCTAGCGGGGAATGGGGCCTTGTGAAGTCATTTGAGGTGGATTGTTCGCTGAGCCCCAGCGGCGGCAGCGGTGTGATTGTGCAGGTTACGGTGAATCGGCGCGCCGATCATGCTTACGTCTGGGTGCAGAAGTCGGATAAAACCTTGTCGTTCTCCCCCAATGACATCGAGTGCGGCAACTGGTGGACCTGGTTCACGGAATAGCCGCGTCAGGCCTTTACCGCGAGTTGTTCTAATGTCTTGTGCAGTGATGCCTCATCTCCAACGCTGAGGCAAGTTTTTGAGCGATCGATTTGCCGCAGCAGACCGCAGAGCACTTTTCCGGGACCGAGTTCTACAAACGTCTGCACCCCTTGAGCGATCAGCAATCGCATCGATTGCTCCCACTTCACCGAACCAGTCACCTGCCGCACCAGCGCGTCGCGAGCGCGGTCTGCATCCTGCATGAGAGTCGCGTCGACATTGCAGGCAACCGGCACTGAGGGATTCCGAAACGTCAGCGAATTGAGATCGCCGGCCAGGTGGTCCTGGGCCGGTTTCATCAAGGAACAATGAAAGGGTGCGCTCACCGGAAGAATTTTGGCGCGCTTGGCACCGCGTTCGTCAGCCATTGCGGTCGCGCGCTGAACCGCTCCCGTGTGTCCGGATATGACAATCTGCTCGGGAGAGTTGATGTTGGCCGGTTCGCATACCTCGCCGTCAGCCGCGTCATGGCAAACCGCGGTTACGCGATCGAGGTCCATGCCCAGAATGGCTGACATTGCACCAACCCCGACCGGGACAGCCTCCTGCATGTAGTGGCCTCGTTGGCGCACCGCCCGCACTGCATCCGTGAAGCTCAAGGTTCCAGCCACTACATGCGCCGTGTACTCGCCCAGGCTGTGACCCGCAACAAAAGCCGGCTTGATCCCCTTTTCCTCGAGAACACGCCAGGAAGCAACCGAGGTCGTCAGGATTGCCGGTTGGGTGATCTCGGTCAAGCGGAGCTGTTCTTCAGGCCCTTCGAAGCAAACGTGAGACAGTTTGTAGCCGAGCGCCTCGTCAGCTTCTTCGAAAGTTTGCCGGGCAAGGGCATGCTTTTCAGCCAGATCTTTTCCCATGCCCAGCATTTGCGATCCCTGGCCGGGAAAAATAAATGCGACCGCTCCGTTATTTTCGTGCAACGAAGTTTTCATACCTGCAGTTAACTGTTCACCATCACGGCGGCCTGAATCGAAGCCAGTTCCTTCTCAATCTTTTGATTAATCCCGCTTTGCGCGAATTCGGCCGCAACACGGATGGCATTCTTGACGGCATTTGCATTCGACGATCCGTGAGTGATAAAGCAAACGCCCTTTACCCCGAGCAGTGGTGCTCCGCCGTATTCCGTGTGATCGAGGCGTTTCTTGAAATCGGCGAAGGCGCTGCGCGAAAGCAGGTACCCGACCTGCCGCGTGATGGTCGCTTTTAGCGATTCTTTCAACGCATAGCGTACGAGGTTTGCCACACCTTCAGAAATCTTCAAGGCGACATTCCCTACAAATCCATCCGCCACAATGACATCCACGTGGCCGTTGTAAAGATCGCGCCCCTCTACGTTTCCAACAAAATTCAGCGGCAGCCGCTTCAGAAGCAGAAACGCCTCTTTGGTTAACTCATTGCCCTTGGTTTCTTCCTCGCCGATAGAGAGCAAACCCACACGCGGGTGCTGCGTCCCAAACATGGTGCGGAAATAAATGTCTCCCATGACTGCGAACTGTTCGAGATTATGCGGCTTGCAGTCCACGTTCGCCCCCACGTCCAACAGCGTCGCGGCTGTTCCCATAGCGGTGGGGAAAACCGCTGCCAGTGCCGGTCGATCTACTCCCGGGATCGCCCCCAGCACCATTTTGGCGGTGGCCATCGCGGCACCGGTATTGCCGGCGGTCACAAAGCCCGCAGCACGCCGCTCCCGCACCAGGCGCAGGCCCACGCGCATGGAGGAATCGCGCTTGCTGCGCACTGCCTGCACGGCCTTGTCCTCCATGCCGATGACTTCGCTGGCATGGACAATCTCGATGGGCAGTCCGTCAACCCCGGGATAACGTCCCAACTCCGCTTCGAGCGTCGCTTTGGGGCCCACCAGCAGCACGCGCACGTCAAAATGGCGTGCTGCCTGGATTGCCCCTTCAATCTCAGGCTTGGGCCTGCGGTCCGAACCCATCGCGTCCAGGGCTATGACGCTCGGCATGGCGTGAAGCGAAGTTAGCTGGCTTCTTCGATTTCCAGAACTTCGCGCCCTTTATAGTAACCGCACTTGGGGCAGGCACGATGCGGCAATTTGCGCTCGTGACAATTAGGGCATTCAGATAGTGAACGGTCTTTCAACGCATCGTGGGCGCGCCGATTACTGGTGCGGGCCTTGGAGTGTCGCCGTTTTGGATTTGGCATTGAGAATCTCTCTTTTTTCTAAATTGTTGAGCAAGCGGCGCGATGTATCGGATACAACCATCGCGCGTCAGGCCTGCTTCCTATTGCTAATGTTCCAGCTTGCTGCGCAAATCCTTCAACGCCGCCCAGCGTGGATCTTCCGCCGGTTCGACACAGGAACATTTCGCGACATTTAGGTTCGTGCCGCACTGCGGACAAAGCCCTCTGCAATCCTGCCCGCAAATCGCCTTCAGCGGAACGGCCAACAGTAGCTGCTCGCGCAGGACGTCTTCCAGCAGCAAGCCATCCCCTTCATAGTAGCTGATCTCAGCTTCCGTGCCGGTCACTGGGGTTTCCTGGCGCCCGGCGTCGGCGCCCAACGGTCGATAAAGCAGATCGAACTCCCGCTTAACATCCTGGACGACCGGCTCCAGGCAACGCGCACAGGGAATTTCCACCTTGGTAGAAAGCTGGCCGTTGAGCCTGATGTCCTTGATCAGCTTGTGCTTGCCGTGATACTCCTCGACCAGTTGGGCGCGCCCGCTGCTCTCCAACTGGCTGGCTTGCCGCAGATCAGCTCCCAGATCGATAGTACCCGGCGCAAATGGTTCATCGAAATCAATAGGGTGCTTTTCCAACTCATGAATTTCAATGAACATAAAGATCTCCGGGGCCCCACCTCAACCGCCAACGGCGCAGGAGACGCTCACAGGCGCAAGTTCTATCAGGAGCTGAACTTAAGCATAAAGGTCGTGGAAGAAACGTGTCAAGGAACGGTGCCAGCAGCTAGTGGTTCAGTTCGATTTGTCATCCTGATCAAGCCGTTCCTGCGCAGTGAAGGATCTGGGCGAGCCGCCAAAGCGTCGCGTCATTAGCGACGCAACAATCGGGCGTTTGGCTCGCTTCCGCCGCCGACTACCGGGGCCGGCCCATGCCTCGACCCCCCATCTGCTGCCTGGCCTGCAGTTGTTCCGCCTCCTGGGTGTGTCGCTCTTCCATCTGCTGCGTCTGCTGCTGGTGCCTTTGTTCCATCTCCGCCCTCTGCGCCTCACTTGCGTTCTGCTTGTCCAGTTGCTGGTGATCTTTTTCTTGCTGTAGCTGGAGTTGCTGGTGTTCCTGTTGCTGCTTGTTGTAAAGCGTGTCCTGCTCCGCCTGGTATTTTTGATTCAGCTTCGGATTCCCGGTATTCGGAGGTGTGGGACGCGGAACCGACGGAAGATCACTGGCGTGTACTGTTGCGTTCGGCGGACGGGGAACATTGTTCTCAGGCTTGTAAGATCCTCCCGCCTCTTTAGCCGGTGCGATTGCGCGGTCGTTGAATGCGCCCGCCTTAGGTGTAGCGGCTATTGTGGGCTTGCCGTGGTTCACCGAAGCCCGCAACTCTGGATTAGTGAACGCTGCCTGGGCGTGATGCGCTTGAACGGATGTGGGTGCAATGTGGCTATCACGCGCGGCAGCTTCCTCTTCGGCTGTCGGGCGGGCCTGGATTCCACCTTCTCCGCCGTTGTAGCTTACGCGGTTTATGGTAGTGCTGTTGTTGTTAATGATGGTCGTGTTGTAAACGTTGGTGATGTGGGTAACGTTCACATTGGTCACAGAACGGTTGTAGAAGAAGTGCCCGCCGTCCCAGCGTCCCCCTTCAAAGCCGTGGCCGAAGTAACCGTATCCGTAAACGATGCCGCCGTAGAAACCAACATGAGGGCCCCAGTAGCCTTCATGGAAAATAAATCCGGCCCCGCCCCACCCCCACCATGGCGGTGTCCACAGATAACCGATGACCGGAGCCAATATCCATGTGCCCGGCACCCAGTAATAGCCGTAGGGACCATACGCCCAGTAGCCGGGTGTCCATATGTAGCCGTCTGCGGGGCAAGGCGGTTGCTCATACACCGGCAGTGGCGGCGGACCGATGGTAACTGAGATGCCGATTTGCGCGAACGACCCAGCCGCGATCACCAGCATCATAAGCAGAAGCAGCAACGATCTAACACGACGGGGAAAAAGCATGGTTGCTCCTCTCGCTCGTACTCTGTGGCTTATCCGGTACCGCGTCCACGTTACCGGCTGCACCGAGCTGAGCGCGAAATTGCGTCACACCACTCTGTACCAACGCGAGTGCGGCCAATATGTTTCTCAGGGTAATGAATAAATTCGGATCAGCGATTCGGACTTCGTCTTTCAGCAGGCAGCATAGCGAAGCCACTCCTGCGGCGCAAGGCCCCGCGAAGCTATGTGGTACACGATTCGAGGTATGTGATCATCCTGACGCAGCGGAACGCTAGAATACTCCCGGCATGAGCATGCAGGGCCGCATCGTGGCGGCGATCCGTAAAATTCCCCGCGGCAAGGTTGCCACCTATGGATCAGTGGCCCGCGCCGCCGGGCATCCGGGCGCCGCAAGGCAAGTAGTCGGCGTGCTGCGGCGCTCATTCGGGCTGGCGTGGCATCGCGTGCTCGGCGCTGGAGGACAAATCAAACTGCGCGGAGAGTCAGGGATGGAACAGCGCTTCCGCCTGGAAGCCGAAGGGGTCCTCTTCCGCGGCCGCCGCGTCGATATGAAGCGCCACGAGTTCAAATTTCCGCGGGAAAGGGACCGTTCCGGTAACAAGGAAGAACGCCAAGCCTAGCGGTTACTGACAACTGACTCCTGACCACTGCTCTTGAACTGCTCATCAATCTCGACCTGATAGCCTGCAACCAGCCGGTTGGTTTCATTCGCCATGCCAACCACTGCCATCAGTTCTTTGAACATCTCATCGGTCATGCCTTTCTTTCTTGCCGATGCAGTATGCGAAGCAATGCAGTAGTCGCATTGATTGCTGACGCTCACGGCAACATAGATCATCTCCTTGGTCAAAGGATCCAACGCACCCGGCGCCATGATCTGCTTGATGTCCTCCCAGGTTCGCTTCAACGTGACTGGGTCGTGCGCGATCGCCTTCCAAAAATTATTGATCCAGTCCACTTTGCGAGTTGCCATAATGTCGTCGTAGACCGCCCGCACTTCCGGGCTGGCTTCTTTGTATTCAATGAGTCCCAGTGTGGCCATTTATTGCTACCCTTTCGGTGTTTTTCCGCTCAGCAATTTCCCCAACTCACTCCACGGGCATCGTATGCCGACGTAGAAATGTCCAAACAGCGCATAAACAGCGCTGACCTCGTCGAAGCGCATTTCATAGATCAGTTTCTTAAAGACGAGCGGATCGTCCGCGAACAAATCCACTCCCCACTCCCAATCATCGAAACCAATGGAGCCGGTAATGATTTGCTTGACCTCGCCGGCATACCTTCGGCCCACGAGACCATGCTCGTTCATCTGCCGTGCGCGTTCTTCGATGGGAAGCGTGTACCAATTCCGGTCTTCTCCCCGTCGCCGGTCCATGGGGTAGAAACAAATGTAGCGATGCTTGGGCAGCTCGGGAAACAAGCGCGGCCGCATTGCCTCGCGCTGACGATCGAGCGTTTCTTTGACCGCACGATTCCATTCTTCTGAGTGCGGTTCCACTCCGCGCTCCGCAAGCTCGGCGTAAACCTTAATGCTGGATTCGTACAAACCTAGTTCGATGACCGAGAGATAGGAAGACGTCGGCTCAAGATAGTCAAAGAGCTTAAGACGCGCCAGCCGCAATTCCGCCTGATTCAATTCCTCGAATGAAGGCCGGAAGTGGACAAACATCAGATCGCCCTTGTGTCCGAGCAGGGAATAAAGCGCAGATTGGCCATTTGCATTCTGCTCCATTTTTGCCAGCAGACCCGCGGCTTCCTTGACGATTTCGTTCTTGATCGAGGTCCGCAGTGGTCGCCAAGCCGACCAGCGGAACCGCATCATCTGGTGTAGCACGCTGTAACCTTCAATGGTGAGGGGGACAGGAGGAACTTCGCTTGCAACGGCTTGTGGACGAGCACTTCGCCTAGTCGCCATAGTCTGACCCTGCCGACTATTCTACGCGTTCTACTCCAGCCAAGAATGGGAGGAGAAAAAGAGGACCTGCGGGGTTACACGTACAGGAACCGGTTTTCACTAAAGCGTTCTCGGCGGGCACAGATTGTCGGTTTGAAGTCAGATGGCCCGCAGCACGATCATGCTGGCATCGTCTTGAAATTTTCCGCTGCAGTGTTGCGAAGCCCGCTGCATCAGCTCATCCAACAACTGCCCCGCTGTCCGCGATGGATTTTCCTGAGCGATTTTCGCAACGTTCCATTCCCCGAATGGTTCTCCATCGCGGTCGCATGCCTCTACCAATCCATCGGTGAAGAGCAGCAGCCTGTCTCCATGGTTCAATTGAATGTCACTCTGTTCGTAAACCCAATCCGGAAAGAATCCGAGCACCGCCCCGGCAGCATTCAATTCGCTTGTCGCACCATTACCGCCAACCAGGATTGGAGCATTATGTCCGGCATTACAGTAAGTGAGGCGATTTTCCCGGTTGTTCAGCACGCCATAAAAGAACGAGACGAACTTGCCCACCGGAGTGATCTCACAGAGCGTGCGGTTTAGCCGTTGACACACCTCGCGCGCCGGCAGGTTCTGCCAGATCAGGGGCTTCAAGGCGGCTTGCATGCTCGACATCAACAACGCCGCTGGCATTCCCTTACCAGCCACATCGGCGATGCACAGCACGATTTCGTTTTCGCTGATGCGGACCACGCTGTAGTAGTCTCCACCGACGAACCGAACCGGCTGAGTCATGGCGGCAATCTCGTAATCGGCTACCTCCGGGATTTGCTTCGGGAATAACTTGTTTTGATATCGCGGGCCTGCTGCAGTTCGTCTTCCTGATAGTGTTGCGCCTGCCTCAGGGCATGAACTCGCTCTACCTGTGCCTGCACTTTTCCTAATAGCTGCTGGTTTTCCCAAGGCTTCTGCACAAAATCGGAGGCTCCGCGCCGCATTGCTTCTACTGCCACCTCGACACTGCCCCAGGCGGTCATTACCAGCACCGGCAGGTTCTTATCCTTCTCCCGGATTTGCGAGACCAGCTCTAATCCCTCCGTATCCGCTGTGGTGTCGCGCTCGTAGTTCATGTCCATTAACACCAGGTCGAATTGATCAGATGCGAGCGCTTGCATCACCCGTCGCGGATCGGTGACTGCTTCCGTGGAATATCCCTGGTTTTTCAGCAGGAGCTGCAATGCATCCAGAACATGCACTTGGTCATCGGCAACCAGGATGCGCGCGGCCAGATCGTCTGCGAGAGGTGTTTCGACCATTGCAACGCTATTCATGCTCTCAGGAATTGCATCCAGCGGGCCAGTTCTACCTCACCGGTAAGTGTATGATTCAACGGGTACAAATCCGAGCGGCAAGGTACTGAGCTGATACTTGCCTGTGCATCTGCGAAAATACGCTGTCCGAAAGCGAACATTCCGACCGGTCACGTAGTGCGGTGATTCTTATCACCGCATCGCCGGGTGGGGCCGAAGTATCCAATAGTCAGATTGATGACCGATAAACTACATTTCCGCACCGCAGCCTTGCGTTGTTGTCCTTGTTGTTGTCGCTAGCTTTACAATTCTGCACATTCGAAACACTGGTTCCAGGAAAGGCTTAGAGCCAATTATGAAAATCGCAAATAACGTCACTGAATTAATTGGGAACACGCCGCTGGTTTACCTGAACCGGGTGACAGAGGGTTGCGCCGGGATCGTAGCTGCCAAACTGGAGGGTTTCAATCCCTGCGCCAGCGTCAAGGACCGGATCGGCGTAAGCATGATCCTGGAAGCAGAACGTGCTGGCAAAATCCAGCCTGGCCGTACCGTTCTGATCGAGCCCACGAGCGGCAACACGGGCATTGGACTGGCCTTTGTGGCGGCGGTAAAAGGCTATCGCCTTGTTCTGACTATGCCCGATACCATGAGCCTGGAACGCCGAGTTTTGCTGCGTGCTTTCGGCGCGGAACTTGTGCTCACCCCCGGTCCGAAGGGCATGAGAGGCGCGATCACCAAGGCGGAAGAACTCCTGAAGGCCAATCCCGACGGCTATATGCTGCAACAGTTCGACAATCCCGCCAATCCCAAGATCCACTTCGAAACCACCGGCCCCGAGATCTGGAACGATACCGGAGGCAAGGTGGACATACTCGTTTCCGGAGTGGGAACCGGCGGCACCATCACCGGCGTTTGCCAATACATCAAGCCGAAGAAACCCTCATTTAAGGCAGTGGCGGTCGAACCCGCCGACAGCGCGGTCCTGTCCGGCGGTCAGCCTTCGCCGCATAAAATTCAGGGCATCGGGGCCGGATTCATACCCAAGATTTTGCGCACCGACTACATCGATGAGATCATCACGGTGACCAATGATGATGCCGTTGTCATGGCGCGCCGTCTGGCCAAGGAAGAAGGATTGCTGGTTGGAATTTCCTCCGGTGCTGCCGTGGTTGCGGCTCTCAAGGTTGCTCGACGCCCTGAGAATGCCGGGAAGCTCATCGTTGTTGTTTTACCGGATTTTGGCGAGCGCTATCTGACCAGCGTGCTTTTTGACGAGTTGCGCAAAGAATCGTTGGAGCTGGCGACGGCGGCGGTATGACATGGCAGGCCTGACATCGTCAATTCGCGAAGACATTGCCGCGGTATTTGACCGCGATCCAGCGGCCAAGTCCCGGCTGGAAGTTCTCCTGTGCTATTCCGGCCTGCATGCCATCTGGTTGTATCGCTTTAATCACTGGCTCTGGAATCATCGCTTCCATTTGCTTGCTCGCTGGCTGTCGCAACTCGCGAGGTTTCTGACCGGCATCGAAATTCATCCCGGGGCCGAGATCGGGCGGCGCTTATTCATCGATCACGGAATGGGAGTGGTGATCGGCGAGACTACCGTCATCGGCGACGACGTGACTCTCTATCAGGGAGTCACCTTGGGTGGCACAGGCAAAGAGCACGGCAAACGCCATCCTACGCTCGGCAACAAGGTGGTCGTGGGTGTGGGCGCGAAGATACTTGGCAACATCAAGGTTGGTGACAATTGCCGCGTTGGCGCCGGATCAGTCGTGCTGAGGGACGTACCCGAAGATTCCACGATCGTCGGAGTTCCCGGCCACATCGTTTTCCGCAATGGCAAGCGGGTCGTAATCACCGATCCCAAGCAAATCAACGATCCGCTTTCTGAAGCCTTGGCTGCGGTTGCCAGCGAAGTGAATAAATTGCGGGACCGAGTCCACAAGCTGGAGGGCGAACCTGCGACCAATGGCGAGTCCGCCGCTGCCCTGGAGCAAATCATCCATGAAATCGATTATCAGATTTAGGGGATCAACTTGCCCGGTTCACCCAAGACAAAGTTCGCAGATCATCCCGAAACTCGGCGCACTTCAGCACGGGGCTTCGGGATGACGCCGTCCTGGATGGATGAGGCATATTGATGCGCAAATTCCGGCAGCTTAACCTCACTTCCTCTTCGCATAGTCACTCGCTCCCATCAAGTGCAGCGACACGTAGGGCTCATCTCCTACAACCCAGCTATCGTGACCGGGCGCGATGTAAAAGACATCCCCGGCCTTCATCTCGATGACCCTGCCATCGTCCATCGCCGCTGTTGCTCGCCCTGATATGACCATGCCGACGTGTTCCACCGAACAACTCTTGACGCCCATGGCTCGGCCTACGTGCTCTGACCACTTCCAGCCGGGTTCATAGGTCGCACGTCCAATCGTCATGCCGTGAATGTGGACCAGCTCGAACTTGCCTTTCGGGAAGGTTCGGATCTCATCGGGTTGCTCAAAGCGCTTGAGAACAACTTCGTGCACAGGGCCTCCTCTAAATGATTTCTTGCTTCCGATGACCTTGTTTGCCAAAGGAGACAAAAAGATTGTTTATTTGCGGGAAGGCAAGTTGCCAGGCAGATTGGCTTTTGATTCCAGCTTGGGCCTTTCGTCATCCAATCAACTGTTTGACTTCCCTTCCGGGGCAACCTAGTCTGGAAGTAGCTCTTTGAATGGTCCATCCCGCAATGGGGGCGTCACGGCTTCGACGGAGATGCTTGCGGCCAAGAGGCATGCCGGGGTGCACACACCCGTAATCGCGTGCAAAACAACAATTGCCAATGAACCAATGCTGGCATACGCTGCCTAATTTTAGGTAGCCGTTCCCGGAGGCTTTGCCCGTGGGCCTCCGAAGGACGTCGCACAGCGGGCTGGTTCTCTCGACTACGTCTGGGTTGAGGGGATGAGATCTTCAGGCTAGCGGAACGCGTTTCTTGTCCGTTCTGAGCGCGCGCCGCGAACGTCCTGGGGTAATGCCCAGGGCATGAACTGGACTACGCATGTAGGCTCTTGACCAGTAACATTTTCGGACGCGGGTTCAACTCCCGCCGCCTCCACCAAATTCCCTAGAGTGCAATACCCATCGACAGTCCTCCAGAGCAGCACCATTTTCTGTCTTGACTACCGCCTGAGCTGGCGTCATGATGTGCGCCAAGTTCGACTTGGGGCGATCGTATTCGAATGAAATCTTCAGTGTCCGTAGCGCTCGTCCGAGCGGCTAAGCAAAAACCAAAGTCAATCTGAAATTGTGCTCGTTTCAGGGAGGAAGATCATGCCGACATTTTGCGGCAATTGCGGAGGCAAACTCGAAGCAGGCGCCAAGTTCTGCGCGCAATGCGGGCAAACCGTACCCAATGCTCAGGCCCCAGTAGCAGTGCCGCCCGTCGCCTCGGCGCCCGCGGCCGGAGGTGGCGCCATCAAGGTCATTGTCGTGATCTTGGCGGTGATCGCTTTCATTATGGTGTTGGCGGCCGGCAGTTGCTTCTATATCGGATACCGCATCAAGAAGCGCGCACACGAGTTTGCGGGAAACTATGCTCCCTACCATGGCAAGCGCGACGCCTGTGCGCTGGTCACGAAAGCGGAGCTCAGCCAGGCATTCGGGATGCCGGTTGCGAGTGTCACTCGTGGCGGAGATTCAAACTGCCAATTCCTCTTCCCCGGCAACCCTTCCCGCCAGGTTGCCATTAATGTCACTTGGGAAGGCGGCGCAATGGTGATGAAACTTACCCATGGCGCCATGAAGCAGGTCAGCGCTGGAATGGATACCTTTACCCCAGTGCCCGGATTGGGCGATGAGGCCTACGTCGAGCCCATGGGTTCAGGGTTGATGATCCGCAAGGGCGATGTGATGGTCAATATCGATCTGCGCTTGGCCGGAAACGATGCCGACGCGGCGAAAAAAATCGGGGCAAACATCGCCGGACGGCTCTGATAACGCGTCTTCGTATCTTATAGTAATTACGGATGTTCCATAGTAATCTCCGTAGTGATAGCCTTGGGATAGGTGGTTGCAGGCTGCCGCTCAAGCGCATTAAGCTCGAGGTCCGGCACACCCCCAAATGTCTGGTGAATCCATCCCGGCGGGAGCACCCGTAGGTTCCTCGGTTACAGGCACTTCCGGGCCATCTCGGGATCCGGAAAAGGCGCAACTTTCGCCCCCTTCTGGGGTTCATTCCAATGTGAGCAGCGTTGCCATTGACCGCGGGTTGCTCGCAATGACGGGCGCGGTGCCGGATACCCAGGCACGGTATGGCGAGGTTCGCGCGGAGGCTTCGGGCGATGCCGAGGTCATGCTGCGGGTCAAGGCTGGTGATGATTCTGCCTTCGCCTATTTGGTGCAAAAATATCGTCGGGCCATGGTGAGTTTCATGTACCGCATGTCCCGCAATTCAGCGGTCGCCGAAGATCTGGCGCAAGAGGTATTTTTGCGCGTATACCGTTCGCGCGAAAACTACGAGCCGAGTGCGAAATTCAGCACTTGGCTGTACCGGATTGCTACCAATCTGGCGGTGAACTATGCGCGTGACACGCGACACGAACGTCCAGAAAACATGGTCAGTATCGATGAGAAGGATGACGATACCGGCTTGACGGTGGACGTACCGGACGGGTCGCTAAACGCTGAGGAAGTGATCGTTCGGCGTGAGCGTCTGGCAGCCATTCGCAAGAAGGTGCAGGAATTGCCGGAGCGTCAGCGGATGGCGGTGATCATGCACAAGTATCAGCAGATGGATTATCGCCAGATCGCGCAGGTTTTGAAGTTGAGTGAGTCAGCCACTAAGTCATTGTTGTTCCGCGCGTATGAAACGTTACGCGTGCAGTTGAAGGAGTTTATCTAAAGGGTGCGGTATGAAATGCCATGAAATTTGCGAACGGATGCCGGACCTGGCCGCCGGCTTCGAGGCGGCTACGTCTGAAATTGATGATCATCTGAAGACGTGCACCGAGTGTGCCGCCAAGCTGGACGAGCTGCGGAAGACTATGGCGCTGCTCGATGAGTGGCAAGCGCCGGAGCCTTCGCCTTACTTCGATGTGCGCCTGATGGCGCGGGTAAGGGAAGAGAGGGCCAAACCCAGTGGCTGGTTGTATTGGCTGCGTAGGCCTGTGCTGGCCGTCTCCTTGGCCGTGCTCATGGTGGCCAGCATTACTCTCTTTCGCGCTGATGCCAATCTGAATGGTCACAGCGAGTCTGGAACCGTGGCCATGGCGCCCCCGGGAACGGCAGTTGGAGATCTGCAAGCGCTCGACAAAAACAGTGAGTTGTACTCGGATTTTGAATTGCTGGACGATTTGACAGTCCAGAGTGACGTCAGCGCTAATCCATAGTTGGCGTGGTAGGCGGGGAAGGTGGAGGTGTTAGGCAAGAAGTCAATCACGAGAGGAATCGCGACGGGTGCCGTGGTGTTGGCACTCGTGACCGCGACCCCTTCGTGGTCGCAGAACCGCCACGAACCGCCTCATCCCCAAACCCAACCGCCGCATCAGGGGCACGCCGGAGAATGGCTGCGCGCACACCGCAATCTTCCACCCGATCAGCAGAAAAAGGCTCTCGAAAGCGATCCTCGCTTCCGCTCTCTTCCCCCGCAACGGCAGCAGCAGTTACGCAATCAGTTGCAGCGCTTCAACAGCATGCCTTTACAGCAGCAGGATCGCATGTTGCGCCGCATGGAGACCTGGGAGCATCTGACGCCGGAGCAGAAACTGCAAGCCCGCCAACTGCACGCGCAGATGCAGCAGCTCCCGCCGGACAGGCGTCAGGCGATTCGTAACGCGGTGCAGTCGCTGCGCGCCATGCCGCCGGAGGCCAGGCAGAGGGCAATCGATTCCGATGCTTACAAGAGCCATTTCACGCCCCAGGAACGCGAGATGCTGAACAACGCTTCACGGCTGCCGCTTGCACCCGCCGAACCAAATGAGCAAGGCCCGCCGGAATAGGCTCCCTTTTTTCCTCTGTGATCCACATACATGGCGCGGTCCTGGCGGGCCCGGGTTTAACATCTTGGCATGCCTTCAGCGCCTTCAGCAGAAGTGCCGTCGGTCACGGTATCGCGCCGCGGTGCCCAACGGCTCAAAGCTGGCCATGTCTGGGTCTATCGTTCCGATGTTATTTCGGCAGATGGGACCGCTCCCGGGTCGCTGGTGTCGGTGGCCGATGAGCGCGGCAGATTTCTCGGTAGCGCTTGGTTCAGTAGCGCTTCGCAGATCGCCATACGCCTGCTGTCGCGCGAGCGGGTCGACAACTTGGAGGACCTGCTTCGTCGCCGGCTGCGAGAAGCCATCGCCTACCGGCAGTTGGTGGTGACTGACAGTGACGCCTGCCGCGTGGTCTTCAGTGAGGCCGACTTTCTGCCCGGACTTATTGTGGATCGATACAACGATTTGCTGACCTTGCAAGTCCTCACCCAGGCAATGGACGCGGAAGTGGTTCGAGCAACGATTCTTTCAGAGCTCAAACGCCTGGAACCGTCTGCCATCGTCGAGCGCGTCGAGCCCAAAATTCGTGAACTCGAGCAACTCCCAACTCGCGCTTCTGGCATGCTGCAAGGAGACAAAACCAGCACAGTCTTCACCATGAATGGAGTGAGGTTTCATTTCGATGCGCTGGAAGGCCAGAAAACCGGAGCATTTCTCGACCAACGTGAAAACTATGCCGCCGCCGCCCGCTACGCGCATGGCGAGGCTCTGGATGTGTTTTGTTATCAGGGAGGGTTCGCCCTGCACCTGGCACAGCACTGCGCCAGTGTCACCGGAGTTGACAGTTCGCGCCCTTCGCTTGAAGTGGCAGAGCGCAATGCAGCGCTGAATCATCGCGAAATCGAGTGGATCGAAGCCAATGCCTTCGACCTGCTGCACGATTATGCTGCGGCTGGCCGGCAGTATGACGTCATCGTGCTCGATCCCCCGGCCTTCGCGAAAAGTAAGAAGAGTCTGCCGACCGCGTTGCGCGGCTATAAGGAACTGAATCTCCGCGCCCTGAAGATGCTCCGGCCGGGCGGGATCCTGGTCAGTTGCTCCTGTTCCTATCACGTGAGCCAGGCTGATTTGCTTGAGGTCATCGCCCAGGCCGCCCGAGATGTCAACAGAAATCTTCGCATCCTGGAAAACTGTGGTCAGGCAAGGGACCATCCGACTCTCTTGAATGTGCCCGAAACCGCGTACCTCAAGTGCCTGATATTCCACGTAAGCAACTGAAAAAACTATTGATGTCATAGTTGACAGTAACACGCTCATATTTTATGCTTCTTCCATACTAACTCAGCATCTAACTAGCTGAAAGAAACCAAACAACTTCCGAAGGAGGATTTTAGCAATGACAGTTTTGACCCGTTGGGATCCATTCCGCGAGTTCAGTACCTTGCAGGAGCGCATGAACCGGCTGTTTCGTGATTCGTTCACTGAGGGCCGTGACGAATCCTTGACCACTGGCGCATTTGCTCCGGCGGTTGACGTTTACGAGGACGAGCACAACGTGACTCTGAAGATCGAAGTGCCCGGAATCGACGAGAAGGACATCGATGTCCGCATCGAGGACAATACGTTGACCGTGCACGGCGAGCGCAAGTTCGAAAAAGAAGAGAAGGAAGAGAACTACCGCCGGGTTGAGCGGCAGTACGGCAGCTTTACTCGCTCCTTCACTCTGCCCAACACCGTTGACACCGAGAACGTCTCGGCCAACTACGATAAGGGCGTGTTGAAGATCACGCTGGCGAAGAAAGCCGAAGCCAAGCCGAAGCAGATCAAGGTGAACGTTGGCAGCGAGAAAACCTTCGAGGCCAAGAGCGCCAAGAGCGCGGCTTAAGCTCCCCCGAATGTGAAATTGAATGTGGGCTTTAGCCCTTAAAAGTTGACGGGAGGCGGCAGAGGTGAACGCCTCCCTCATTTTTTGTGTTTCGTATTTGGCGCTCGGCATTTAGCATTTCAGCCTGGATGCAACCTGTCGAATAGAGAGCTTTAGTCTGGCAGCATAAACCAGGAGTGATGTATGGCAATTCGTTGGGACAAATTGACAGTGAAGGCACAGGAGGCCATACAAAAGGCCAACGAGCTTGCCTCCACACACGGCAATCCCGAACTCATGCCGGTGCATGTGCTGGCAGCACTGATCGAAGACAAAGAAGGCATTGTTCCACCCGTCCTTGAAAAAATCGGAGTGGGGCCGCAGGCCATCCTGAATGAGGCGTATCAGGCCATTGAACGACTGCCGAAGTTATCCGGCAGCGCCGCCCAGGCCAGCCTGTCGCAGGCTGCCAACCAGTTGCTCGAGCGCGCCTTCAAAGAAGCGGATAACTTTAAGGACGAATATGTCTCGACTGAACATTTGCTGCTGGCTGCCAGCCAATTAAAGCGCGATCCGGCACAGGAAATCCTGGCGCGCCATGGAGCCACTTACGATGCCATCCTCAAAGCGCTGACCTCGGTTCGTGGCTCACAACGAATCACGGACCAGAATCCCGAAGCCAAATATCAGGCGTTACAGCGATACGCTCGTGATCTGACCGAGCAGGCGCGGCGGGGTAAGCTCGACCCCGTGATCGGCCGTGACGAAGAAATCCGGCGCGTAGTCCAGGTGCTCTCCCGCCGCACCAAGAATAATCCCGTGCTGATTGGAGAGCCCGGTGTCGGCAAAACCGCCATCGTGGAAGGCTTGGCGCAGCGCATCGTCTCCGGCGATGTCCCCGAAGTTCTCAAGAACAAGCGTGTCGTTGCTCTCGATCTAGGCGCGATGCTCGCGGGCGCCAAGTACCGCGGCGAATTTGAAGACCGCCTCAAAGCCGTGCTCAAAGAAATCGAAGACTCACAAGGCCAAGTCATCCTTTTCATTGACGAGCTGCACACTCTGGTCGGTGCGGGTGCAGCCGAAGGTGCAATTGATGCCTCCAACATGCTGAAGCCGGCACTGGCCCGCGGCGAACTGCGGGCCATCGGCGCGACTACTCTCAACGAATACCGCAAGCATATTGAGAAGGACGCAGCCCTGGAGCGCCGCTTTCAAATCGTTTATGTGGGCGAGCCGAACGTTGAGGACACCATTGCCATCCTGCGCGGCCTCAAAGAGCGTTACGAGGTCCATCATGGTGTACGAATTAAAGACTCGGCTATCGTGGCTGCCGCAACGCTGTCGCATCGTTACATCTCCGATCGGTTTCTTCCCGATAAGGCGATCGACTTGATTGACGAGGCTGCTGCCTCACTGCGCATCCAAATTGATTCCTTGCCAACCGAGATCGACCAACTGGAGCGCCGCCGGACTCAGTTAGAAATCGAAAAGCAGGCGCTCAAAAAAGAAGACGACCCCAATTCAAAAGAGCGTCTGCAGGCCATTGATAAAGAAATGGCCGAAATTCGCGAGAAATCCACTGCTCTCAAAGCGAATTGGAAGAAAGAGAAAGAACTCATCGAGCGCTCACGCCAGCTTAAGGAAAAAATCGAGCAGCTCAAGCTCGAAGAACAGACGGAAGAGCGCAAAGGCAATCTGCAGCGCGTGGCCGAAATTCGCTATGGCCTCCTGCGTCAGACCGAGGACGAGCTTGCCAAGGTCACAGCCCAGATGGACGGTAAAGGCCACACCCGCATGTTGAAGGAAGAGGTCGATGAAGAAGATGTGGCTCGCATCGTCTCCAAATGGACCGGGATTCCCGTTTCCAAGATGCTCGAAGGTGAAGTCAAGAAGCTGATCAACATGGAGGACCGGCTGCGGCAGCGCGTGGTAGGCCAGGATGCCGCTTTGGAGCGCGTCTCGAACGCCATTCGACGTTCACGCGCCGGGCTGAGCGACCCCAAGCGGCCGATTGGTTCCTTCATTTTTCTTGGTCCCACCGGAGTTGGCAAAACGGAATTGGCGCGGGCGTTGGCCGAATTTCTCTTTGACGATGAGCACTCCTTGGTGCGCATCGATATGTCGGAATATATGGAGAAGCACGCAGTCTCACGACTCATTGGCGCGCCTCCGGGGTATGTTGGCTACGAGGAGGGTGGGCAGCTCACCGAGCAGGTACGGCGCCGTCCCTATGCGGTGATTTTGTTTGACGAAATCGAAAAGGCGCATCCCGACGTATTCAACATCCTGCTGCAGATCATGGATGACGGCCGCCTGACTGACGGCCAGGGGCGAACCGTCGATTTCCGTAATACCGTGATCATCATGACTTCCAACATTGGTTCGGCGTACTTGCAGGCAGACAGAATGCGCACCGCGGAGGATGTCGCCGACGCCACCAAGTTGGTGATGGAAGCCTTGCACGCGCACTTTAAGCCGGAATTCCTCAACCGCGTGGATGACGTAATCGTCTTTAACCCGCTGGGCAAAGAGCAATTGATCAAGATCATTGACCTGCGTCTGGAAGATGTGCGCCGGTTGCTGGCCGAGCGTAAGATTTCCCTCGAGCTGACCGACGCGGCACGGGACCAGTTATTTACTGAAGGTTTCGATCCGAACTTCGGCGCTCGCCCCTTAAAGCGGGCGATTCAAAAGCTGGTGCAGGATCCGCTCGCGTTGAAGATCCTCGATGGCGAGGTTTTGCACGGAGACCACGTCATTGTCGATGCCGATAAGCGCGCCGGCAAAATGAAATTCGAAGTCAGCCGTCACGCCGCTAAAGAACCGGCTAGGCCTCGGAAGTAAAAAGGGCAGTCCACAGTTACGCGGCGGACGCGCCTTTCACTTCCACCCCAGCCCACTTTTCCAGCAGGATCAGGGTAGCCGCGTAGTCCAGATCTTCGTTGCCGTCCTCGGTGGCCAAGTCGTAGATTTCTTCTACCGTTTCCAGTCCGGGCAACTTAACCCGAGCTTCCTTGGCCGCCTCTAACGCGAGACGGATGTCTTTTCTCATCAGGCGAAGGGGAAAATTCGGAGAAAAATCGCGTTTCAACACGAACGGTGCCTTATACTCCACCACCCCGGAGCGCACCATAGAAGCTTCAACCAGGGGAATCAAGGTTTCAGCATCCACGCCGAGCTTCGTAGCGAGAGTCAGCGCTTCCGCGAATCCTTCGTAGATCAGGGCAATTTGTAGGTTCATGACCAGCTTGGCCGCCTGGCCTTTTCCTGTCCCTCCCATCCGGAAGATCTTCTTGCCAGTAGCGGCGAACAGTGGTTTCAGCTTTTCGATGGCAGATTCCTCACCGCCCACGATGAAAATCAGCGTGCCGCTCTCCGCTCCAACCTTCGATCCGGTCATTGGCGCATCCACCCATTCGGCGCCTTTAGCTCGTACTCGCTCGGCAAATTGGTGGGTTGCGGAAGGTGAGATCGTGCTGGAATCCACGATGATCTGGCCCTCCGCCAGCGACTCTTTCACTCCCTGGGGCCCAAACATGACGTTCTGGACCGCAGTGGTATCTGACACGCACAACCATATGACCTCAGCTCCTCGCGCCGCTTCCGCGGGCGACGCCGCCGTGGCCGCGCCCTCCACGTCTTTGCCACCAGTTCGGTTCCAGACCGTGACCTCGTGACCAGCTTTGACCAAATTCAATGCCATGGGACGACCCATGATGCCCAAACCTATGAAAGCGACTCGCATATCTGCTCCTGCGGGTGATTGAACCCCGGAACAAGAATTAGAACTGACGACCCGCAGACGGTCAAGCAATTCAGCCAAAAGTTGTCTTAAAATAAAAACAACTCGGTTGCGGTTCCTCCGACCCGATTTGCAAGTTTCGGAGTCGTTGGACTACTGACCGAGTCGAATGAGTCTACCGATCCCTCGATGTTAAAGGCGACTCTTAAGAATCCTGCTCTTCGCAAACGTGCCCGCGCCTTCGGACGCCTGGTGCGCCACTCAGCGGTCAGTCCCCGGACCGGCGAAACCCACAAGCCTGGCTTGGTAAGCAACGGACAAATGGGCGTGACTTTCATCGGACATGCCAGCTTTTTTGTTCAGATTGGCGGACAGAACGTAATCATTGACCCCAATTTTGCGCACTGGCTCTTCGTTCTGAAGCGACTGCGCAAACCGGGCGTACAGCTTCGCGATCTTCCTCCGATCGACATTGTGCTGGTAAGCCACGCGCACTTTGACCACCTGCACCGCCCGTCGCTGCGTAGCATCGCTCGGCAAGCCCTCAGGAGGGGCAAAGCACCGGTCGCAGTGGTTCCCCATCACGTGCTCGATCTGGTTTCTGACCTGGGATTCAGCGACGTTGTGGAACTGGATTGGTGGAACAGCTATCGGCATCATGGCCTGACGGTCACCCATGTGCCCTCGCGTCATTGGGGTGCCCGGATTCTGAAGGATTCTCACCGCGGTTACGGTGGCTACGTGCTTCGCGCCGGAAGGCATTCTGTCTATCACGCTGGCGATACCGCTTATTTCCCCGGTTTCCGCGAGATCGGGCGAAGGCTGTCGCCCGAGCTTGCCCTTTTGCCGATTGGAGCTTACAACCCTCCATCCTTTCGCAACGTTCATGCTGATCCCAGCGATGCCACCCGTGCTTTTCTCGACTTAAACGCCCGCTGGATGGTTCCCATGCATTACGGCACTTTCCGCTTGTCCCATGAGCCGATTGACGAGCCGTTGCAACTACTGGAGCGGGAAGCAAAGGCTGCCGGCATTGAAGACCGGGTCCTGGTGATGGAAGAAGGGGTAACGCAGTTTTTCTAGAGCCTGAGATTTCAGCAAGCCAGCAGGATTCGCAAATCTCTCAAATTGTTTCCCGTAGGTCCCGTCATGATCGCATCTCCCAGCTTTTGAAAAAATGGGAAGGCATCGAACCCGCTCAGATGAGTTTGCGCATTCAGCCCGAGGGCACTTGCGCGGCTCAGTGTAGTCCCGTCAGCTACCGCGCCCGCGGCGGGGCTGTTTCCATCGACTCCGTCGCTGCCGGCGCTGAGCACAGTAAGATTTTCACTCGCTATCTTGATCGCGCAGGCCAACGCAAACTGCTGATTCCGTCCACCCACGCCTGCATGCTCTACCTTCACGGTCACTTCGCCTCCCGAAAGCAGACACACACGCTCAGAACTCTGTCGCAGCTCACGTAATCGGCGAAGAAGATAGTCAGCAGCAGCCGCGTAGTCCCAGTCGTCGCAACTGTTGTCAACTTCCACCGCGAAGTCGTGCCTCGCCGCCTCTGCTTTCGCAGCCTCGATCAGAGATGCGTTGGATAGCACAGTCCACCAACGGCTGCGGTGAAATGCGGGATCGTCAGATTTCGGAGTCTCGTCCAAAGCTCGGCGCTCAAACAGCATACGCACCGGCTCCGGAAATTGCCCGGTCATTCCGTACTGCTCCGCGATTCTGTAAGAGTCTTCAACCGAAGTGGAATCGGGCATTGTCGGTCCAGAAGCCAGTGCGTCCGGAGTGCTGTCGGGAACGTCAGAAACCAGAATGGAGACCTGCTGCGCCGGATACGCAGTCTGGGCCAGTCTGCCCCCTTTGATTGCAGAAAGATGCTTGCGAATGGCGTTGATCTCGGCAATCGGCGCCCCGCCATGCACCAGCACGCGATAGGTGGCGATCAAATCATCCAGCGAAATCCGCTCATCGATCGGCTTCTCTACTACGGATGACCCGCCGCCACTGAGCATAAAAATCACTAAGGAGGACTCATTTCTAGCACTCAGAGCCTTGAGTATGGCGTCAGCAGCACGCATCGACTCCGGATTCGGAGTGGGATGGCCACCATGAAAATAACGAAATCCGCGCAGCTGTGATCCGGGATCCGTTGAACTAACCACAATTCCTTCAAATCGGTCACCAGCCTGCCTCTGAAATGCGTTTACCATCGTGTGCGCGGCCTTGCCGATGGAGACCAGAAAGACTCGCTGGTAGGAAGAAAGGTCATACAAGTCATCACAGACGCGCAGCACGTCGCGCTGGCAAACCACCCGCTGCTGGAAAGCCCGCTCGACGCTCGATTCGGCCAAGGCGTGCTCAAACAGATGTCGCACTTGAGCCCGTATCTCAGTAGCTTGATTTTCTCGATCTCCGTTCGAAGACATTTCGCAGGATTATAAAAGTTGCCGAGGACTGCGACCCAGCTATACCTTAGTGACCTCTTTCACCCACGCTTCGATTACCTCCCGCAGCTCTCGTAATCGCCCCGCGAAGAAGTGATCGGCGCCATCAATCAACACCAGTTTCTTTGGATCCGGAATAGATTCCATCAATTGCTGGAGTTCCGTGGAGGGACCGAACTGATCGCGCGCACCACTGACGAACAGCTTGGCCTTGGCGCAACCTTGCAGAAAACTCAAATCGTAAACGCGCTGATCGGCTGGCACCACAGGAATCCCCAGGCCAATTACCGCCTTCACCCGGCCATCGGGGCAGGCCGCCTGCAATCCGACCGCAGCTCCGAAAGAAAAGCCCGCGAAAAGCATCGGTAGATGAAACTCTCGTTCCAGCCAGTCGAGAGCCGCTCGAACATCGTCAATTTCACCAATGCCGTTGTCATGCTCGCCCTGGCTCAATCCTGTACCCCGGAAATTGAAGCGCAAAACCGGGAACCCGAAACTGTTCAACGCCTTGGTTGTGTGAAACACAACTTTATTGTGGAGGGTCCCACCGTAGAGGGGGTGCGGGTGGCAGACTAATGCCGCACAGGCAGCGTTTGGGCTGCCTTGGTTGAGCAGCGCTTCCAGCCGTCCCGCCGGGCCTTCTAGAAAAAGCGATCGGATCGAGGAACTTTCAGTCAAACAACCACACTAACAAACTCTCCGAGCCGATGCTCGCCAGGATAGCCAAAATCTTCTCCTCGTGCGTTATGCTCTTCGCCATGGATGTCGTCTCTTTTACACGGCAGTTGGTGGACATTGAATCGATAACTGGAAACGAGGGCCGCATGGCTGAGTTTCTCTACCACGAACTTGCGCGCCTGGGATACCGCTCCGACAAGATGCCGGTGGAAAACGGACGCTTCAATGTTTTCGCGACTTCAGCCGAGCAACCACGGCCAAAAATCGTATTTTCGACCCACATGGACACGGTCCCACCATTCATCCCTGCGTCGGAGGACTCAACTCACATCTATGGCCGAGGTTCTTGTGATGCCAAGGGAATCATTGCGGCGCAGATTGCCGCCGCTGAGCGCCTCCGTGAAGAAGGTGTCTACGTCGGGCTGCTCTTTCTTGTCGGGGAGGAACGCGACAGCCTTGGCGCCAAGGTTGCCAATGAGCAGAGCCCGGGCAGTAGGTTTCTGATCAACGGCGAGCCGACCGAGAATCGACTGGCGGCAGCCTCAAAAGGAACTTTGCGGGTGGAAATCGTCGCTCAGGGCCGAATGGCGCACTCGGCTTATCCGGAACTCGGCGAATCAGCAATCGACAAACTTCTGGAAGCACTGAACCGTTTACGAGCGATGAAGCTGCCATCCGACCCCGAGGTTGGGCCTTGCACTCTGAACGTCGGCGTTATCGAGGGTGGCCGTGCCCCCAATGTAATTGCAGATAAAGCCCGCGCCCAGATTCTATATCGCCTGGTCGGTCCGGCTGAGCCATTGCGCAAAGAGATTGAACAAACAGTTTCCGGATTGGCGGGGGCCGAGTTTGTCCTGGAGATTCCTTTCGTTCGATTGCGTACTCTGGATGGCCTGCCGACCATGGTTGCGGCATTCACCACAGATATCCCTTGGCTCGCCAACTGGGGTGAGCCACTGCTGGTAGGCCCAGGATCAATTCATGTAGCGCATACAGACGCCGAGTGTGTGGAGAAGAAGCAGTTAAACGAGGCGGTTGATCTGTACTGCTCGATTGCCAGGCGGCTGGTAAATATTGCTGACTGAGGGCTCTGGATCTCAGGATTTTGTATTGGGGATTTTAGGAAGCGCCTCAGATCTCGCGATACACTTAACCGGATGTCCACGCAGACCCTCAACGCGCTTTCCAAGGCCTCGTCCGCCTACCTGCGTTCAGCGATGCATCAGCCCATTCGCTGGCACGAGTGGGGCGAGGAGGTTTTTTCTACGGCGCAACGGGAGAACAAACCCATCCTTCTGGATATCGGTGCCGTCTGGTGTCATTGGTGCCACGTCATGGATCGCGAGTCGTACGACAATCCTGAAATTGCGCAAATCGTCAATGAGCGTTTCGTGGCCGTGAAGGTGGATCGCGACGAGCGCCCGGACATCGACAGCCGCTATCAGATCGCTGTGAGTTCGATCAGCGGGCAAGGAGGCTGGCCGCTCACCGCTTTTCTCACTCCCGACGGCAAGCCTTTTTACGGCGGCACTTATTTCCCTCCCGATGATCACTACGGAAGACCCAGCTTCAAACGTGTGCTGCTGGCGATTTCTGATGCCTACCGTGACAAGCACGGCGATGTCATTGAGCAAGCGAAGGCAGTAGAAAGCGCAATCTCGCAAGCGGAATCATTTGCCGGGAAAAGCGGCCAGTTCTCTCCCGCCATCATTAAGGCCATCGTCAACTCCGCGTTGCGCATGTTTGATCCTGAACATGGAGGGTTCGGCAGCGCTCCCAAGTTTCCTCATCCGTCAGCCATTGATCTGCTGATCGATCGCTATGTCCGTTCGGGGGATGATCAGCTTCGGCATGTCTTCGTCATCACACTGGAAAAAATGGCGCGTGGCGGCGTCTATGATCAGCTCGCCGGTGGATTCCACCGCTATTCAGTCGACGAGCGGTGGATTGTGCCGCATTTCGAAAAGATGTGCTACGACAATTCCGAGCTGCTGAAGAATTACGTTCATGCCTATCAAGCCACAGGTTCGGAATTCTTCGCGCATGTAGCTCGTGACATCATCCGTTGGATGGATGAGTGGCTTAGCGACCGCGAGCACGGGGGTTTTTACGCCTCCCAGGATGCCGACTTCTCCATGGATGATGACGGTGACTATTTCACTTGGACCGTGCAGGAGGTACGTTCTGTTCTCACGGAAGAAGAAGCCCAGATTGCATGTCTGCACTATGACATCAACGAAATCGGCGAGATGCACCACAATCCTGCCAAGAATGTGCTTTACGTCAAGGCGTCGGTCGCTGAGATTGCCCGGCGGCTGAATCTGCCGGAGGAGCGCGTGCAGGCCACGCTGGACTCGGCAAAACAGAAAATGTATGCCGCGCGTCGCCAGCGCCCCACTCCATTCGTCGACAAAACTGTTTACACCGGCTGGAACGCGCTCTGTATCTCCGCCTACCTCGAAGCGGCAAAAGTGCTCAACTTGGACGCAGCCAGACATTTTGCGCTGCGCTCTCTCGATCGCATTCTCGCCGAAGGCTGGCTGGCTGGCAGCGAACTTAGACATGTGCTTACCTACTCGGATGACGAGAGCCAGCGCCGCCATGTCCCGGGAGTGCTCGACGACTACGCATTCACTACCCTCGCCTGCCTGGATGCTTATGAATGCACTGCGGATCTCAGCTACTTCGATTTCGCCCGCCGCATCGCCAACACGATGCTGCAATCTTTCTTCGATCCAGACGCCGGAGGATTCTTTGACAGCAATCGAAGAAATAGCGGAAAGACGCTGGGAGTGCTGGGCACTCCCCGCAAGCCTTTCCAAGATTCTCCCACACCCGCCGGCAACCCCGCGGCTGCGATCGCGCTGCTCCGCTTGTACGCGTATACCAACGATCAGGAATATCGGAACAAAGCAGACCAAACCCTGGGACTACCGGCTGGAATCGCAGGCCAATATGGCCTGTTTGCGGCCACCTATGGGATGGCTGGAGTGTTTCTTTCAGAGCCGCACGTGAGCGTTGTGGTGATTGGAGACGGCGAGCCAGCGGAGCCGCTCTATCATGAAGCCGTCCGGCCGTTTTCTGCGAACAAGGCAGTGCTGAAATTGGATTTTGACAAAGCAGTTCCCCAAAACCTGCCGCCAGCTTTGGCGGAGACCTTACCCCAGCTACCAGCTGTGCACGAAATGCGGACTGCAGCAGTTGTTTGCTCTGACTTCAGCTGTCAACCGCCTGTCTCTGACCCGCAGCAACTGGCGAACACCCTTCAGCAGATGTTGGCCGCCAAGTGAAAACGGTTCGAATTATCACGAAAAAAAGAGGCTGAAATTGCTCGGAGCAATCCTCAGCCTGCGAATTCAGACACTGCCGGTATTTCGGCAGTAATGGCTAGTTTGTATCTTACTTGGTGGGTGGCGCAAACGGCGGAGGTGCACCTTCATCAGCAACCGCGATTGTTGGAACTACCAACGCCGTAGCCGCGCACCACAACCCTACCATCAGGAATAAAACCCTGAGTACGCGCTTCATGGGTTCGTTCTCCTTGTGCGGGTCCCCTGGGAGCGGAAACCTCGTGTGCAACGAATTATAAGGGCCGTGTCAAGGACTGCTGTCACGAGGGCCGAAATCGGACAGGTCAGGTCGATCTCTCGAAGGCGACTTCGACCTTGCGGATCATCCACTTACGCATGAGATAGTTAACAACTTATTGGACGCTGATGCCTGTCTAAAGATGAGACAAGTGCTATCGCAGTGAATGCACCCGAGCCAGAGACCCGTTGATGCTCAGTGGAGCTGAGTTTTCGCGCAGCATCTTGGTGGAGAACGCTTCTGGTTGATGCTCAGCGGACGTATTTGAGAAGGCGCGATCGACCATACCCTCGAACATAGGAATGAGAGATTCAGCCGCGGCAGGACGTTGTAAGTCGGTCAGACTTTGCTCCCAGCGTTGCGAAACCAGCGGTGAGGCTTGTCGGGGCAAGGTCTTGGTCGCGGCATATCCAAGCCAAACCAGGATCGAGCAGCTATAGGACAGCATAAAAATAAATCCGGCCATTTGACTGCTGGCCCAGCCGCCTACCAGCAGAGCACTCCCAGTCAATTGGGCGGCAGCTACCAGCCCAAATCCGCAAACAATTCCAAAGGCATGGTGTCTCCAGGAAACAGCCAGGTACCGGGCGAAAAACAGCAGAAACAACACCAGCCCACATTGAATAACTCGAACACAACGCTGCATGGTCATGACTGCGGCCACGATGGGAGATTGTCCACCCGGACTTGCAACTGCAACTACCAAGGCCACAAAGATCATTACCAACGCTGCCCACTTGAAAAGGATAGTGCCTAGGTCCTTCAGCGTGTGATAGGGGCGAAACACATCCAGGAAAACCTCGTGGATTACCTTGAAGCCGATGCCCAGACTGATTGTGGCACTCACCCAGTACGAATAGAAGTAGAAGTTGTAACTCCCGTATTGGTGAATGGGAAATAGGAAGATAAAGTCCACTACCTGAAAAACGATAAAAGCGAAAAATACAGGAAATTTGCGATGCAGCTTTCGCCAGACCATTACCGCAGCCAGGAGTGACTCCAGGGCGGGGTGTGAAATCCAGAGCACGAGCTGGAGCTTGGCATTCACGGTGGCTCGGAAATTGCTCCAAGGACCGGAAAAGACGAGGCTCCGGCCTCCTAGTAACCCTAGCAGGTTTGGATGATTGGTCAATGAACCAAAGTAACGTAACTGAGGGATTACCAAAGAGGAAGCTAGCTTAATCAGGTAACCACATCGAGGGGAGCGAAATCTTGAACTCTTGCCTTTTCGTGTGCAGCGGAACTTCCAGCTAAACCTCGGGGGTGGCCTGGATGTAGGCGCGCATCATCCGCACCTCATAATCTTTCTCGGTAAGATCATGCAGCAGCAGGTCGCGCATGGAAATTATGCCGACAAGTTGTTTGCCATCGCAAACCGGCAAATGGCGAAAGCCATGACGGCGCATCAAGACCATGCAGTTCTCCACCGTCTCCGCCGGGCTCACGGTCAGGGGGTCTTCGGTCATAACTTCCTCCAGGCGCGTCAGTCGCGGATCACGGGATTCAGCCACCACCCTTTTCATCAGGTCCCGCTCCGAAAAGATGCCTACTAGCACACCATCACGTACCACAGGCACCGCACCGATGTTGCGGGCCACCATGGTCTGTGCGACCTCCAGCACCGTCTGGGCGCCATCAGCCCAGTACGTGTCCTGGTTGTTAATCAAGTCGTAAATATGCATGCGACACCCCTTTTTCCACAGATGCGGGCGTGAGTATATGACGAAAATTTGATCCTGCATAGGGGAAAAGTGTGTGCTTGGGGCCAAAAAACGCACGCTTTCCCGCTAGGGGATTTCAGCGTTTTGAACCGCCATTTTGCAGGAAGACAAAGTACGAGCAGGACCACAGAGCCGTCGGAATAGTGCCGTGAGCTCGGGTAGTAAAGACGATGTTGTAATCCTCAGAGGGCTGCAGCTCGTCCAAAGCCGATGGTCCAGCTTGGGGCTGCACCACTGCCAAGTAGGCGAGAAAAGAATAGATGTCTGGCCCTCCGGTGTACCGCGGGGCCGCAAACGAAATATCGGTGTTCTCGCCGGCGAAATGCCAGCTCAAGGAAGCGGCTAATGCCACACCGTCTTCGTATGTGTTGTTGGAAACTGTACCGGGCATAGGATTGTCGAAGACAATCCGCAACTTGCGCTCGTCTTCGCGGCTGAACTCGCGCACCTTCAGCGAACCTGATTTGGCCGTTGCTTTCCAATCCACATGCCGGGCCGAATCCTCCGCCATATATTCACGAATCCGGTACAGATCGTATCCGCGGCCGCGCGCGAAACTTTCGAATTCCCCGGTGATGATGGGAAGGATTTCGAAAAACTCGTCCGCCGGTTCGATGCTGGGATAGACGATGATCTCCTTCGCCAGCCGCACACCCCGCGTTTTAGTGAGAAACGCAAAAGGGAACCGGGTTGCAATACCGAAACTTTCCTGATAATAAATTCCACGCTGCTCAAAACGCAGCTGCACCTCAGCCTTGACCTCCGCCCCGGGGGAAATGTAGGGGAAGAATGCCGATCCTTCGAAAATACCCGCCGGCGATTCCTCTTTACTTCCACGCTTGGGACCAGGCCATCGGAGTTTTGTCCGTGCCCATTGCCACGGTGCCTGCTGCTTTTTCAATGAAATAACATTGACCGAAAATGAGGGCACCCAGCGCCTGCGATTCCGCAACACGATGCGGCCGACGGTGGGTCGCTTAGCGAACACGTGTTCCGGAAGGTGGATTTCCAAATCCAGATCGCGCAGCACGATGGCCGAAGCGACGCCGGAAACCAGAATAGCTGCCAACATGGCCGCCACAATGATGTAAAGCAGGTTGTTGCCGGTGTTCAGGGCCGCGACACCGATTAACAAAACACTGACGATATAAATGATTCCAGCTCGACTTACTTCGTAGTCGAGGGCATCTCGAATGCGTGCGGCAGCCACGCGACGTGCCAGATAGGGAACGGTTGTCAGCCCCACAATTGTGGCCAGCACTAAGGCTGCGGAAGCCAGGATTAGCGTTGCCCAAAGCCTCCCGGATTCTCTCGAAACCGTGGAAAATAGCGCCGCCGCAAACGCCAGGATAAGACCTACGATGGCGAGCAGAAACCTAACCCACACTTCCGGAATGTCGATATGCAGGATGCGAGACAGGCTTTCAAGCGGTGAACCGCGGTGAGACACCTCGGAGAATGCCCGATCTCGCAATCAGATGATCCTTGTTGGTGAGATTAGCACCGCATCCGGAGATCATCAATTATCGTCGTGGTTTTGATCTTCGTTCGGTCATATGCTGCCCGCGTTTCGACGTACCTTTGGTGCCGCGGCGTTCTGGGTGGCATTGGTCAAAAACTCAGCTACAGCACGATTGAATTCTTGCGGAGCTTCTTCGTAAGGCAGATGGCCGACTCCTCCAAGCACAAGCAGTCGGCAATCCCCAAAACTGGATTGCAGCCTGGCGGCTGATGCTGGATCTACAGCAGCATCCCGGCTGCCCCAAATCAGCAAAGTTGGGATGTGGGAAATTCGGGGCAGAACCGATTCCAGTTCTGTAAGGTCGCGGTTCCATGAGCGAATTATCTTCAATCCGTATTCCAAAGCTCCCGGACGGCGCAGCGGCCTGAGGTAGCCCTCCAACGTCCCCGGTGCCATCCGCCGCTTGTCACCAAACAATCGGCGAAAGTAGAAGCGTTGCAGCATCGGCAATCGCGGCGCGTATTTCAGGAAGGCGGGTGCAACCAGAGGATTGCTCAGCAGCATGCTCAAAGTTCTGCCGTGTGCCGACCACGGATTTACGGGATCTACCAGAATCAGGCGCCTCACGCGGTGCGGAGCTATCGCGGCGGCCCGCATCACTACCGCTCCACCATGTGATGTACCCAGCAGGGTGCAGTCATTAATGGCGGCTGCATCCATGAAGCGTAGCAATCGTTCAGCACAACCGCGAAAACAGCAATCCATTCCAGGCGTAGGATCAGAGAATCCCGCGCCCGGGAGGTCGGGAGCGTAGACGGTAGCTATCCGTCCCACAACCGGAACAGTGTTCCGCCAGGAAAAGGAGTATCCCAACAAGCCGTGGACGAGCAGCAAAACTGGACCTGCGCCTGCACGCAAATAGTGCAGCCGAGCCCCATCCACCGTGAGCGAAAAATCCCCAACCGGGATTTCTTCCGTCTCATAATTTTGGTCCTTGCTCGCGTCCACGGGACAACCTTTTCCCTTCCGCAGCAGTCTATCTAAGTGGTATCGCCTCCGTCGCTTCTGTGAGGGAGGGCGTAAGCTCTCCCTTCTTTTTTGCTCATTCGCCTTGGGACCTCGGGCCAGTCGCCCATGATCGGACTGGCGGCGGAGATTACAACCAGTAAATCGCCTTCGTCGTGGCTTCCCAAGCTAGTCAAGCACATTGAAACCAACTGCTTACGGATAATTAAAGGATTCCTTCCAAAATACATATTCTTACGACAATCGGCACTCTATAATCATGGAAGCCGCTGCAAGTGAGCGACTTACGACTTTTCCTATGTCCTCTGTCTTGGAAGCGAACGTGCACAAGTTGGCGCGGGGGAGTGGTGTGCTGTCAACTGTCCCCCGACCCCTGTCCATGAACAAGGATCTCACATCCCGCTTTACAGCCATCTTGCTTACTTTGCTTACGGTGGCGGGCATGGTTCTGGCCTGGATAAATTTTCAGAAACAGCGTGAGTTCCAGGTTCCATCCGATGGCGCATGGTGGGTGGAACAGGCAGGTGCGCTTACAGCGGAGCGGGTGCAAGAAGACGGCCCAGCGGCAAGGGCTGGAGTCAAAGTCGGTGACCAACTCGCAGCTATTGACGGCCACAACGTCAGCAGCGTCGCCGTGCTTACGCGCGAACTTTATCGCACCGGAGCTTGGTCAAAAGCTACTTATTCGTTGGTGCGTCACAACGTTCCCGTGGATGTAACGGTCATCCCAATTCCGGCGGAACAGACGCAATACAACTGGCTCCGGTTAATCAGCCTCATCTATCTCGGAATCGGAATTTACGTCCTGCTTCGGCGCTGGACTGCCCCCAGTTCCACGCATTTCTATGTTTTCTGCCTCGTGTCATTCATTTTTTATAGTTTCCACTACAGCGGAAAACTGAACGCTTTTGATTGGACCATCTACTGGGGCAATGTGCTCGCCGGGTTGTTGCAACCTGCTCTGTTCCTCCACTTTGTTCTGACCTTCCCGGAGCGACGCTGGTTTGTGCGAAAGCACTGGTGGGTCATCCCGGGTGTATATCTTCCCGGACTGCTCCTGTTGACGGCGCACGTCCTCGCACTTCGTGCCCTGACAGCCAGCGAGGTGTTGCGGTGGGACCTGGACCGTGTGGAAATGGCATATTTGGCGCTGCTGTTCATCTTGGCTGCGGCGGTGTTGTTGTACAACTACCGGCACGCCAAGACGCCCATTCTCCGACAGCAATTGAAGTGGGTCACTCGCGGCACGATTCTGGCTATCACGCCCTTTACGCTCTTCTATGTCCTGCCTTATCTGACAGGCGCGTTGGCCTCTCCTGGCATGAAGATTTCCGTGCTTTCCCTGGGCATTCTCCCTCTCACCTTCGGTTACGCGATCTTCCGTTATCGATTGATGGATGTGGATCTGATCTTCAAACGCGGCATGGCCTACACGCTGGCGGCCGCTGCTATCGCCGGGGCGTACTTTGCGGTGGTTGGCGGAGTCGCGGAACTGGTCCACACCAGAATTCCCAGCACTGGACCCGCCGGACTGATGCTCGCTATTGTGGTTACTGCATTGTTGGTTGATCCGCTTCGCAAGTGGATTCAACAGCACATCGACCAGGTCTTTTATCGTACTCACTACGACTATCGCAAAACACTGGTTGAATTCGGCAGAGAACTTAGCTCGGAGACCGACCTTGACAAGATGTTAACAACCGTCGTCGAACGCCTGTCTCGCACTCTGCTGGTGGATCGTGTCGCCATTTTTCTCTCCATCGGTGAAGCGGCGCCTGGCTTTGTCCTGGCGAAATCGTTCGGAATGATGCAGACCAATGGCCTGGATCTGAGCTTTCTGAGTGTAAGTCGGCCGGAAAGCGAGGCCGGCCACTTGTTCTTTGACAACACCCATCAAGTGCCGCGTGAAACACCGGATGCGCAGCGCGCCATTGCCGCGCTGGAGATGAATTACTACATTCCTTGTCGCGCCCAGAAACAGACCATAGCCGTGCTCGGCCTGGGCAAGACCGCCGAGGGAGATTTTCTTTCCAGCGAAGACGTAGAGCTGTTGGAAACTCTTGCCGGTTATCTTGCAATCGCCATTCAGAATGCGCGTTTGTATGCGTCGTTGGAACAGAAAGTTTCCGAATACGAGCGCCTGAAGGATTTCAACGAGAACATTGTTGAGTCGATCAATGTTGGGGTGCTGGCTGTCGACCTGGCCGAGCGCATCGAATCCTGGAATTCCCAGATGGAGGTCATGTACGCCTTGCCACGCTGGCAGGTCCTGGGCCGTCCGCTCGGCGAGATTTTCCCTCGCAAGTTTGTGGACGAGTTCAAGCGTGTGCGCGAGCATCCGGGCATTCACAATTTGTACAAGTTTGGCCTGAGCACCAAAGCCGCGGAGATCCGCACGGTGAATGTGGCGATTGCGCCGCTGGTGAGCAAGAAATTTAACGTGATCGGCCGGCTCATTATCATGGACGACATTACCGAGCGAGTCGAATTAGAAGCCCAGCTCTCGCAATCCGACAAGCTTTCCTCCATCGGACTGTTGGCGGCCGGTGTTGCCCATGAAGTTAACACTCCGCTTGCCGTCATCTCCTCCTATGCGCAGATGCTTTCCAAGCAAGTCAAGAGCGATCCACAAAAAACTGCGCTTCTGGAGAAAATCACCCGGCAGACATTCCGCGCATCGGAAATTGTCAACAACCTCCTTAACTTCTCCCGGATCAGCAGCACGGAGTTCACGGAAGTGGATATCAACAAAGTCATTTCCGACACCCTGGCTTTGCTGGAGCACCAATTTAAGACCTCGAAAATCAGGGTGCAGGACGAGTTGGGCCATCACTTGCCTCCCATCAACGGAAATCCCGGACGATTGCAACAGGTCTTTCTCAATTTGTTTCTGAATGCCAAGGATGCGATGGTGAATGGCGGGACACTTCGAGTAGCGACCTGGAACGGCGATGAAGTGAATGTCGTAGTCTCCGATACTGGCGCCGGGATCGCCCCCGACCACATTCGCAAGATTTACGATCCATTCTTTACCACCAAGGATTCTCGCGATGGTCAACCGCGCGGCACCGGTCTCGGCCTGTCGGTCACCTATGGAATCATCCAGGAGCACGCCGGCAAGATTCGCGTCGAAAGCCGGCCGGGCGAAGGCACCAGTTTCTACCTGGATTTCCCCTTGATCAGAAAGGCAGTGAATGTCTGAAACGGCGGTTGTCAATCACAGCTCCGTGGATGAGGCCCGGTCTTCCTCTGCGGGTTCAGTGTTGATCATCGACGATGAGATGGCCATCCGCGAATCGCTGGAGACGTTACTCCAACTGGAAGGCTACGCCGTCGAGTCCGCCGGAACTGCTGACCAGGGACTGGCCCGTATGGCCGATCACAGCTTTGATCTGGTTCTGCTCGACCTGGCTCTGCCCGACCGCAACGGCATGGACGTTTTGGCGGAACTTCGCGCCCAGGACCCCCAAATGGCCATCATTATGATCACGGCGTACGGCACCGTTGAGAACGCAGTCAAAGCGATGCAGGCCGGGGCTGCGAATTTTGTCCAAAAGCCTTGGGATAACGAAAAGCTCCTGGCCGATGTTCGTGGCGCCGTGGCACGCCGCCGCGCGGAAGAGGAGAACGTTCAGCTCAAACGCGCCCTCAAACAGAGATACAACTTCGAAAATATAGTGGGCAAAAGCGAGCCCATGCTCAGGATCTTCGATCTGGTCGGCCAGGTTGCTCCTAGCAGATCCACAGTTCTGCTCCAGGGTGAGAGCGGCACCGGCAAAGAGCTCATCGCCAAAGCCATCCATCTCAATTCGTCGCGCCGTGATCGTCCTTTTGTTCCCGTCAATTCCGGTTCCATGCCAGCGGATCTGCTCGAATCCACTTTGTTTGGACACGTCAAGGGCGCATTCACCAGCGCCATTGCTTCCAAGAAAGGTTTATTCGAGGTCGCTGATCACGGCACCATCTTCCTCGACGAAATCGGCACCATGGGTCTGGACACACAGAGCAAGATTTTGCGTGTGCTGCAGGACCGCAAATTCATGCACCTTGGTGGCGTCAATGAAATTCAAGTGGATGTACGCATCATTGCCGCAACCAATGTGGATTTGAAGCAGCAGGTGCGCGACGCCAAGTTCCGTGAAGATCTTTTTTACCGGCTGAACGTGATTACCATTGATCTCCCGCCCCTCCGGCAACGCAAAGAGGACATTCCCTTGCTGGCTTCGTTTTTCCTCGAGAAATATTCAAAGGAAAATGACCGGCCGACTCGTCGCCTGACTCCAGAGGCCTTGCGTCCGTTGGTGGCTTATGCATGGCCCGGCAATGTCCGCGAACTGGAAAATGTAATCGAGCGCGCTGTCGTGCTATCCGGGGACGCCGAGATTCGGCCAGACCTTCTGCCTGATCAAATTGTGGGCCGGACGGCCTCCTTTTCGTCTCTGGAACATCGCGCCGACGCGTCCTTGTTCGACATCATGGAGGATTGCGAGCGTCACATCATCGTCGACATGCTGGAAAAATGTGGTTGGAACCAAACTGAGGCCTCCGATCGATTCCGCGTTCCGCTTTCCACTCTGAATCAGAAAATCAAGCGCCTGAACATAGAAATCAAACGCAAGCCGCGGGATTAGCTCTCACCTCACAGTTGTCAGCCCTTACCCCAGCGTTTCAGACCCATCGCCCGTGCTGAAAGTGGCATCATCTCTGAAAGCTGACGGCTGATTGCTGAGAGCTTTCTCTGTTATAGTTCCGTCAGATTGTGTTGCTGCCATGATCCTGGATAGTCGATGGAACTAGTTTCGCCTGCAGATTTCACAAAGGAAAAAATCCAGGCGGTGCAGGACTACGCCTTTCTCGCGGGAAGGGCGATTGCTAACCTCTTCCGCCAGCCCCGGTACTTCGCGGATACGGTCTACCAGGCTGACCTGATCGGCTTCGGTTCTCTTCCCATCGTGGTGCTCACCGGGCTGTCCATCGGGGCGGAGCTCGCCTTGAACAGCGCCAATACACTGCAACGATTTGGTTCGCTTTCCCTGATTGGTCAACTGGTGTCAGTAGGAATGGTGCGCGAGCTGGGCCCGATTATCACCGGGCTCATGGTCGCGGGACGAAATGCTTCCGGCATGGCAAGCGAACTGGGATCGATGCTCGTAACCGAGCAGATCGACGCCATGCGTGCGCTCGGCACCGATCCCATGAAGAAACTGGTGACTCCGCGCGTCATTGCCACCGTCTTCATGCTCTTCTTCCTAACTATTATCTCGGACCTCTTGGGACTGTTTGGCGGGGCAGTGATCTCGACCCTGCTTTACCAAACCAATTGGCATCAATATTGGAGCACCGCCTGGCAAATTTTGGTGTTCCAGGACGTCTTTATGGGTTTGCTCAAGCCACTGCTGTTCGGCTTTATCATCGCGACGGTTGGCTGTTTTTACGGGCTTACGGCCCGCGGTGGGACGCAGGGCGTCGGCCGGGCAACAACCCAGGCGGTGGTTGCGTCTTCAGTGTTAATTCTGGTCGTCGATTTGCTGGTAACCAAGTTGTTGATGACCATCTTCGCGTATCAATAAAGCATGGCTGCCCCTTCTACCGTTACCGAACAGCCCCTTCGTTCTGATCTGGAGTACGCCTCTGCAGCAGTCATTTTCGACAAAGTCTCTTTGGCCTTCGACGACAAGGTGGTACTTGATCAAATTTCCTTTTCCCTGCCCAAGGGCGAAACCAAGGCAATCTTTGGTGTCGCGGGCTCAGGAAAGAGCACGATTCTGAAGCTGACGTTGGGACTGCTCAAGCCGGATGCCGGGCGTATCTATGTCCTGGGCCAGGAGATCACGCAGATGAAGGAGGAGGATCTCTTTGAGTTGAGACGAAAAATCGGCATGGTGTTCCAGGAGAGCGCGCTCTTCGATTCGCTTACCGTGCGCGAAAATGTCGCCTTTCGCCTGCTTGAGG
This sequence comes from Terriglobales bacterium, assembly GCA_035624215.1. GTDB lineage: Bacteria > Acidobacteriota > Terriglobia > Terriglobales > Acidobacteriaceae > JAFAGX01. The sequence continues at coordinate 9,903 of DASPRY010000186.1, read as the reverse complement.
AACGGAACGTCAAGGAGGAGGAAGTCGACAAGCCGGTAAGGGAGGCTCTCAGTTTCGTAGAGTTAGAGAACACGGTAGACATGTACCCTTCCGAGCTTTCTGGAGGAATGCGGCGGCGGGTGGCCATTGCCCGCGCCATCATCACTCGCCCGGAACTTCTGCTTTATGATTCGCCAACCGGCGGCCTTGATCCCGTCACTTCCACAACCATCATTCAGCTGATCGTGAAGCAGCGCGACGTGTATAAAACCAGCTCTCTTCTTGTCACCCATCGCCTGCAGGACGCTTTCATCATGGCCACCCATTATTTTGATCGGCGCAGCAATCAAATGCAGCCCCTGCCTCCCGGTGCCCGCAGCGAAGTACCCATGGGTTTTCTGATCCTTCGTGATGGCAAGATCATCTTCGATGGGGATGTGCACGAACTGGCGCACACCAAAGATGAATACATCCGGGAATACATTTCTTAACACGTACGGGACGCTCTGCGGGCGTCCCGTACTCGGAAATGCTGGTTTATGCCGCCCTCGCTGATTGCACTGCCTTTCGCAACATCGCAAGACGCCCCTGTGTCTGTTTCAAACGTTCCGGGCCTCCCGCAGAAGTCATAATAAGTTTCTCGACATTGCCAAATATGCCGGGATTCTGGGTCTTCTCTCTCACTTCCTTCAAGAAGGGCTCAATCTTTGCGAAAATGAGGAACATCTCACCAGAAAAGCTGCCCTCGAGGAACAGGTCTCGGCTCAGAGTACCGTGCAATACGAGAGAAGCGGCCAGCTCCCAATATCCGCCAACCTGCCGCATCCAGGCGTTCTCCTGAGTTCCTAGGGCGGTAGCGATTTTCAGAATGTCTTCGGTTGAGTCCGGCCAAAATCCCAGCCACCAGTTGCGTGCCTTTCGCATTTCGGCTTCGCGGCGGAGATCGTAGAGTTTCAGAATAAGTTCAGCATCAGTGATGGTTGCTTTGTCAGACATGCAGATTTCTCCTCTCCATCTTAAGTTGAGATTGATACTGCAATATCGGTCGGTCGCGAACCGACCACTCGAGCGTGTTTGAAAAAAGGTTTGGCCCAGAGCATCTATCTGTTCCTGGGGCGGCTTGGCTGCTGAGCTTCTGCCGTGAAGCCCGGCGCAAGCTGTTGAACCGATGCGCCCATCAGTACCTAGTTTTAGCAGCTTGCTCCGCATTCCGCTTTACCATCGCCAGCATCTCCTTCCGAATCAGCCCGGAGAAGAAACCAATAACGAGCCAATACGCACGGAACTTCCAGCGAGCCGATCTTCCAAACGCCTGAATTCTGGTTTCGGTGGTGACCCGAGATGCTTGCTCCGATTCGGCGGTAACCGCGAAATTCCACACTGCCTTCGCATAACCCACGGTGTGAAACGCAATCACCTGTTCTGCGGTCAGGTCTTTCAGGATGCCGCTGTCTGGCCTCCAGAAGCGGCCCACGATCCCAAAGACAACTTCCTTCTGAGGCAGCAAGGCCAACTGCACAAATCCGGCCCGTCGCAACCTTTCAGCCTGCGTGCTGTGCACGTCGGATCGCCTCCGGCCAAGTGTACGGAGCTTCATCAACAGAGTCGTCACCGGTAACCGCGAGAAATCCGCCTCCTGAAGCGCGGCGGAGGTCTGAGCAGCAGACGCCTGAACCAGGGTCCCGTACTTCGCGCAAACCTCATAAGCCGGTACCAGTTCGTCGATCATCATAGCCGTATGGTACCGGCGCGTCCACCGCTCCAGCCGTGCCGTCCCGGACCCAGCAGTCGCGGTTTTCGCAGCTAAGAATGAGCGCCGAAACCCGCGCTAATAGACGACCAGGGGAGCAGGCAGGACTCAAAAATTTCTGAAGCCAATCAGGAATGAACTGGCGCGGCAGTTTCCACCGGCGCAGCGCGTTCATAGTCGCATTCCTTATTCGGACAGGCAATCACTGGCCCTGACTTCAGCGTCTTTTCCACCAAATATTCGTTGCCGCAAGCCGGGCATTTCTCCGCAATTGGCTTATTGGCGGAAGTGAATTTGCACTTGGGATAATTCGAACAGCCATAGAACGTATTGCCTTTGCGCGCCCGCTTCTCCACAAGTTCGCCATCTTTGCACAGCGGGCACTTCACCCCGATTAAATTCTGCTTCACATACTTGCAATCGGGGTATCCGCTGCAAGCGGTGAACTCGCCGTAACGGCCGTGGCGGATCATCAGATTTCTGCCGCACTTGGGGCAGAGCTCATCAAGTGGGATATCCGGCACTTTTTTCCCTTGATCGAGACGACGAGTAGTCTTGCAATCCGGGTATCCAGTGCACGCCATGAACTGGCCAAAACGGCCGCGCTTCAGCACCATCACTCGGCCGCAGTTTTCGCAATATTCTTCCTGAGAAGTCTCTTGCAGGTCGGCAGAATCGAGATCCGGTAAATTGATGGGATTTTCCTTGGTAAAAGTGCAACTATTGGGATCCTCTTTGTCGTACGTGCTGCAAGCATAAAACGAGCCGTGCTTGCCCCACTTGATCACCAGCGGCGCCCCGCAACGTTCGCATTTCTCCTCCGTGGGCTTCTCCATCCGCTTGATGTTCTCCATATGCTTCTCGGCATAACGGAGATCTTTCACGAATTTCTTGTAGAAATCACTCAGCGCGTCCGTCCACTTTTCCTTGCCCTCCTCAATCTCGTCCAGCTCTTCTTCCAGGCGCGCGGTGTACTGCACGTCAAAGATGTCGGGGAAGTTTTCCACCAACAAATCGGTCACCACCAGTCCGATTTCTGTCGGAACGAATTTCCCGCCCAGTTTCTGTACGTATTGCCGCTCCTGAATCGTGCTGAGAATCGCGGAATAAGTGGACGGCCGGCCGATGCCACGTTCTTCGAGCTCCTTCACCAGCGAAGCTTCGTTGTAGCGCGGCGGTGGCTCGGTGAAGTGTTGCTCCGGCTTCAAGCCCTTGAGCGTGAGCTTCTGACCAGCCTCGAGCGGCGGCAGCTTGTGCTTCAGTTCTTCATCTGCTTCGTCTTTGGCTTCTTTGGATTCCTCATAGACTTTGAGAAAGCCTTCAAACTTCATAACTGACCCCGTGACGCGGAACCAGAACATCTCCGACCCCGATTTCGCATCGATATCAACCGTGGTCTGGTCAAAAACTGCCGGCGTCATCTGTGACGCCACAAATCGTTGCCAAATCAGCTTGTAAACCTTGTATTCGTCCTCTTTCAAAAATTGCTTGATTTGGTCCGGATGGCGCATAGCCGAAGTGGGCCGAATGGCTTCATGTGCTCCCTGCGCTTCTTTCTTTTCTTTATAAATGTTGGCCGACTCCGGTTGATATTCACTGCCGTACTGGCCTTTGATGTATTCGCGCACCTCAACCAAAGCTTCGTTGGAAACCCGGGTTGAATCCGTGCGCATGTAAGTGATCAGTCCGACGAGTCCTTCCTCGCCCAATTCCACACCTTCATAGAGACGTTGGGCGATCATCATGGTGCGCTTTACGCTGAACCTGAGCTTGCGTGAGGAGTCTTGCTGCAGCTTGCTGGTGGTGAACGGCGGGGCAGCGTTGCGCCGGCGCTCTTTGCGTTCAACGCCACGAACGACCCAGTCCGCCTTCTCCAAGGCAACCCGGATCTTCTCTGCTTCCTCGCCGTTGGGAATTTCAAGCTTTTCTTCTCCCTTGCCGAGGAAGCGTGCGTCAAAGGCTGGCGGCTTCGCGGCCGCGAGATGAGCGTCGATCGTCCAGTATTCTTTCTTCTCGAACGCTTTGATTTCGCGTTCTCGCTCAACAATCAGCCGCAAGGCGACGGTCTGTACGCGTCCGGCTGACAAACCGCGCCGTACTTTGTCCCATAGCAATGGCGAAACTTGATAGCCAACCAGTCGGTCCAAAACCCGGCGCGCCTGCTGCGCATCGACCAGGTGGCGATCAATATCGCGAGGTTGCTCAAAAGCAGCCTTTACGGCGCGCTGCGTGATCTCGTTAAAGGCGACCCGGCGAAACCGCTCGGGTTTCTCATCTTTTTTCCTTTTCTTCTTTTTCTTCTTGCTGCCGTTCTCCAGTTCTTCCGCCAGGTGGGCGGCAATCGCTTCGCCCTCCCGGTCCGGGTCAGGCGCGAGGTAGATCGTCTCAGCCGACTGCGCCAGCTTCTTCAACTTGCTCAGCACTTTTTCTTTGCCGGGTATGACGATGTATTCGGTATCGAAATCGTTCTCGACGTCCACGCCCAGATTGCTTTTAGGCAGATCTTTCACGTGGCCGAGCGATGCTTCGACCGTGTAACCCTTGCCCAGGTATTTCTGGATGGTTTTCGCCTTGGCAGGCGACTCGACAATAACTAAACCTTTAGCCAACGGGTCCTCAACGGGTAATTTCTTTTGAAGCTAGCATGAATCACGAGCGGGCAACAAGTCAGCCATAGCATCAGCTTTCAGCCTGTGAATCAAGGATGCAAGCATCCCCTAACCTGGCTCACCGAAACTTGACGGTTGAGAGCTAGAAGCTCTTTACAAAATTTTTTCCCGGCAACTGCTTCACCTTGCCCGCCAATTCCAGCTCGAACAAGGCTGCGAAGATTTCCGAAGATGAGAGCTCAGGCTCCAATCTCTCCACAATCTCATCGATGTGAGTGGATTCGTCCGCCTTCAGCAGCGCGAAAATCTTCTTCTCGTGAGGAGGAAGCTCGTGTTCTTGGAATAATGATGCAGTGCTCGCCGCCCCGGATTCATGGCCGTCCTTCGGGGTCAGCTTAACTCTCACATCTGTCGGGAGTTCTTCCCAAACGTCTTCCCAGGTAGCCACCAGCTTGGCGCCCTGTTTGATCAACGTATTCGGTCCCCAGGAGTTCTTGTTGGTGACGTTCCCCGGGACGGCAAATACCTCGCGGTTTTGCTCCAAAGCGCAGCGGGAGGTAATCCGTGTGCCGCTGTATTCGCCAGCTTCTACCACCAGCACGCGAGGGAGATACCGCTGATAATGCGATTTCGAATCGGAAAATTTTGCGGAGCGGCAAAGGTGCCCATCGGGAACTCGGAAATAACCGCGCCGCCCAGAGCGAGCATCTGTTCCATGAGGCGCGTATTCTCCTTCGGATAAGGCACATCGACGCCCGTTCCAAAGACAGCCACGGTCTTGCCTTTAGCCGCAATTGCCCCGTGGTGTCCGGCTGTGTCCACCCCTCGCGCCATGCCACTGAAAATCACCAAACCACGCGCCGCCAGATCGCAGGCCAACCGCTCCGCCATGCCCGAGCCGTAAGGGGTCGGATGGCGCGTGCCCACCAGGGCGATTCCCGGTGCCGAGATCACTATGTCATTCCCGCGCAGGTACAAAACCAGTGGCGGATCGTAAATTTGCTTTAACTGGCTTGGATAAAGCTGATCTTCCAGCGAGACGAGCCGTACACCTGCGCCATTGGCCCGGATCGTCTCATCGTGCGCCAACTCCATAGAACGCCCCGTGCCCAGCGACTGCGCCGAAGTAACGTGCAGGCCTGCAGCTTCCAATTCCGTCAGCGAAGCAGCAAAGACGTTCTGAAGGTTTCCGAAGAACTCGACTACGCGGCGGGCCTTAGTGGGACCTAAACCGGGGGTCAGTGCCAAGGCAAGCCATTGCTGTGTCGATGTCTCGCTTGTCTTGGCGGGCCCTGTAACGGCATTCGACACTACCACCTCCGGCGGCTTCTGCTGCATCTATGGCATGCTGCAAAATCCGCTGTCAAGGTAAGTTGGACCAGAGTCTTTGCTAGAATCTACATTTCCCACAATGAAACCGCTCCGCGTTTCGGCAATTTCTTATCTCAACACCGCACCGCTGATGTGGGACTTCGAACACACATCCGTCGGCTCAAGTTTCGAAGTTTCGTACACGATTCCTTCGCAGTGCGCGGCCAGCCTTCAACATGGCTCCGGGGATATCGGCATCATCCCTGCAGCGGCGTATACCACGGTTCCAGATTTGGTCATCCTTCCCGGCGTGGCGATTGCCTCGCGGCGGGCTGTGCGCTCCATCCTGCTGGTCAGTAAAGTTCGTTTGGAGGACATCCGGACCGTCGCTCTGGACAATTCTTCCCTGACTTCAGTTGCACTTCTTAAGGTTCTATTTTCGCGGTGGTGGGGCGGCGGCCGAAGTTACGAATTACAGGGCCCGGATATTCACCACATGCTTAAGGAGCATGACGCAGGCCTTGTAATCGGCGATCCGGCTCTGCGCATTGATCGCTCCCAGTACATTACATACGACCTCGCCGGAGAGTGGATCCGGTTCACGGGTAAACCATTTGTGTTCGCGTTTTGGGCAGTACGGCGAGAAGCCTTGCAACACACAGACCTTGACTTGGCGGCTATCTTCCAGCAGTCGCGCGATAACGGACTCGCGCCACAAAACCTCCAGCAAATCGCTCGAGAATGGGCGCCGCGATTGGGACTGACTCCCCATGAGATTAAATGTTATTTAACTGAAAACATTCATTACTATCTCGATCCTTACTGTATCGAAGGCATGAACCTGTTCTTTCGCTATGCTTCGGAATGCGGGGCCTTGCCACAGGCTCCGGGTTTGTGCTTCCTCGAACACAATACCGCCGTGCTTTAGCCGCTTTGCTCATTCCGTTCCGCACACTCTGGAATGCCAGTTTGTAGCAAGTGCACGGCCTCCGCTAGAATCACAGTCGTTGGTGTAGGCATGTCCTTAAGCAAACAACAAGCTGTCGATCTCTTTCGTTCTGATGACCTGATCGGCATCGGCATGGAAGCCAATGCTGTCCGTCGAAAGCTCCATCCCGACGGCGTGGTCACCTACATCATCGACCGCAATATTAACTACACCAACTACTGCACAGAATATTGCACCTTTTGTGCCTTCTATCGTCCGTTGAAGGGACCAAAGGCGAAGGAAGGATACGTCCTCGATTTTGATCAGATTTATGAAAAGATTCGCGAGACAGTTGAACTTGGCGGCACAGGCGTGCTGATGCAGGGTGGCCTGCATCCCGACCTGAAAATCCGCTGGCACGAGCAGATGCTGCGCGGCATCAAGCAGCGCTTCCCCAAGGTTCACCTGCACTGCTATTCCGCGTCCGAGGTGATTGCTATCGCTGAATACAGCGGGTTGTCCATTCATGACACGATTTCGCGCTTGCGCGATGCGGGGTTGGATTCGATTCCTGGCGGCGGAGCCGAGATTCTCGACGATGAAGTGCGATACAAAATTGCGCGCCTCAAGTGCCTGACCGATGACTGGCTTAATGTCCACCGTGCCGCCCATCAACTCGGCATGCGAACGACCGCAACGATGATGTTCGGCGTCGGAGAAACCTTCCAGCACCGGGTAAATCATTTCCAGCGCCTCTACGATCTCCAGGAAGAAACCGGCGGCTTTACGGCCTTTATCCCGTGGACGTTCCAGCCGGCCAATACCGCTTTGGGTGGGCGTCACTGGGATGAGGCTACGGCCGTCGAATATTTGAAGACACTTGCGATTTCAAGACTTTATCTCTCCAACTTCCAAAATGTGCAGTCAAGCTGGGTCACGCAGGGATTGAAAGTTTGCCAGCTTGGCCTGCAGTTTGGCGGCAACGATGTGGGCTCCGTGATGTTAGAAGAGAATGTGGTGCGTGCAGCCGGCGTAACTAACTGCACCACTGAAGAAGAATTGCGCCGCATCATCCGCGATGCCGGATTTAAGCCGGTGCAGAGGGACACGCTATACCGGACCTACTTTCTGAATTGAAGCCAACATTCATTAGCCTCAAATCAAGAAGTGATTGAGTGGGAGAAGGGCATGTTTGTCCCCGGCAGACTGCTGCCCCGTTTAAGCAGGTTGTTCGTTTACAATGAGTGAGACGGTGGCTTGCAGTCCATCGTGTAGCACAGATCGTAAGGCCCCATGTTGCCTTCCTTTCAGCTTCTTGCGACGATCCTTGCGCCGCATGGCGTCGCACAATACATCCGCCAGCACTTTTTCGACAAGACTTTTCAGGGTCTGTATCACGCCAACGCCTTCGACATGGCGCTGCTGGTACCTTATTTTGTCGTACTCATTTTGCTCGCGTTTTATGGCGCACATCGCTACATCCTCGTGTACCTCTATTACAGGAACAAGGCGAAACGCGCGGCAGAGCCGGCAGAGAAATTCGCCGAGCTGCCGCGTGTCACCGTTCAACTACCCATCTTCAATGAACAGTTTGTTGTCGAACGATTGCTCGAGGCGGTATGCCGGCTCGACTATCCCCTCGAAAAGCTGGACATCCAGGTGCTGGACGATTCGACTGACGAAACCGTGGCGGTAGCACAGCGCCTGGTCGACCAGTACGCCACTCAGGGGTTTCCCGTCACCTATCACCATCGCACGAATCGGCATGGCTTTAAGGCTGGGGCGCTGGCCGAGGGCCTGAAAACCGCGAAAGGTGAATTCATCGCCATCTTCGACGCAGATTTCGTCCCCCCAGATCAATTCCTGCTACGCACGATTCATCACTTCACCGATCCCCGCATCGGCATGGTCCAAACCCGCTGGACGCATATCAACCGCAATTACTCCTTCCTTACCGAAGTGGAGGCCATCCTGCTCGACGGCCATTTTGTGCTGGAGCATTCGGGCCGCGCACGAAGCAATGTGTTCTTCAACTTCAACGGAACCGCAGGACTGTGGCGCCGCAAGGCCATTGAGGACGCTGGCGGCTGGCAGCATGACACTCTTACCGAGGACACCGATCTCTCCTATCGCGCCCAGCTTAAGGGTTGGAAGTTCGTTTACCTGCAGGATGTGGAATGCCCGGCTGAGTTGCCAATCGAAATGACCGCTTTCAAAACCCAGCAGGCGCGCTGGGCGAAGGGTCTCATTCAGACCAGCAAGAAAATCTTGCCACGCGTGCTTAAGAGCAGAGAGAGATTCCACGTCAAGCTCGAGGCCTGGTACCACCTGACTGCCAATCTCAGCTATCCCCTGATGATTATGCTTTCGGTGCTGCTGCTTCCGGCCATGATCATCCGTTTCTACCAGGGATGGTTTCAGATGTTGTACATCGACTTGCCGTTATTCATGGCTTCGACCTTCTCCATCTCCAGTTTCTACTTGGTGTCGCAACGCGAACTATTTCCCAGGAGTTGGCCGCGGAGCTTTCTTTACTTGCCATTTCTGATGGCCCTCGGTATCGGGCTTACCGTTACCAACACGCGCGCTGTGCTGGAAGCGCTGTTCGGCAAGCAAACCGCCTTCGCGCGAACGCCCAAATATCGTGTGGAATCAAGAAAGGATAAGATTCGCGCCTCAACCTATCGCCGCAGCCTCGGTTGGGTGCCCTGGGTGGAACTGCTGATCGGTTGTTATTTTGCCGTCACTGTCTATTATGCCGTGGAAAATGAAAACTACATCACTGTGCCCTTCCTCATCCTCTTTGTGCTCGGATATTGGTACACGGGACTGATGTCGCTGCTGCAGGGGCGCTTCTCGGGCCTGACGCTGCGCGCGGAAACTCATAGCAAACCTTTCCCCGTAGGCGTGTAGAGGCCGCCGTTACCAGTCCGCGTAGGGCCTGATTCAGTTCTGATATGCTTAGGCATCGTGCGAATGTTGTGGTGGTTTTTGATTCTGGCTTGCGGCGCAGGCGCGGTTCTGTGGGCTGCGCTGGCCGCCTATCTTCGTGTACGGCGGCACATGAAGATTCCATCTGCCACGATGAACAAGGGCAACGTCGGACAAGCCGACAACCTATAGAGCATTTAGAGCATCGGTAGTTGGCGAGGAGAATCCTGCTATGTCCAAATCCGCTACTCAGTTAGCACACGTTAATGATCGTGTCCTGAATGCGGCTATGCAAGTTCTTCTGGTCGTGGGTGCCAGTTTGTTTGTCGCATTATGTGCGCGCGTTACCGTGCCTTTGCCTTTCACCCCTGTGCCACTGACTTTGCAGAATTTCG
>DASPRY010000168.1:0-9990 GCA_035624215.1 Terriglobales bacterium | reverse complement strand
CAGATCTGGAAAAACCGGTCACCACAGGTGGACATACGAAGTTTGAGGTTCCACCGCGATCCTACACTGTTCTTCAATGGGGCATGTAGTCCGGCACGCACTACCACTGAGCCGCGCAAGAACCACCAACAAGACTTTGTTCTCTTTTCCATCATGGCGCGTGAGAAGGTATCAGCAAACCAAAGTTACAATCCGAATGCACTCGGAACCAGGGAACCAGGAACCAATGATTTGTGCTCTTCTGCAGGTTGATTGGCGCCTAGCCGCATCTCGCAGCAGATGAGAGAAATTTGCCCGCCTCAGCTTTTTATCATTGGGCGGGTACTAATTCCCTGGCGGAGGCTCGCGCTCGGCAGGCTTTTGTTGAACCGTTTCACGTGAAGTAGGGGAGAGTCAGAAACGAATTTTAGGGGGACGCGGCAAATTGGCGAATTCACTCGTTAGGAATGTCCCAAGGAGTTTCATCGTTCTCTCGGGCTTCCTTCTTGGGGGGTGCGTGCGATGCAGCAAAAACCAAAGGCGGGGCTGCACCGCCTCCGCCTCTGGCACTACAATTTGTTGCATGCTGTGAAAGAGGGTTGAAAATTCTCAGAGATCGCAGCAGCTCCGCACTGGCAAATTTTACGCCTGCCGGACCACCGCTTACCGCTTGAGGGTGTGAATCGGCAGTCCCACCTGATGCCGTCTTAAATCTGGTTAGAAGTAGAGCTTCCCTCCTATTTGCCACCATCTCGGCAAGGTTTGTGCTGTCACCTGGCCAAAGTTGCCCTGGGAAAGATCACCCTGAATGCTCTGGAAATTCGGATGGTTGAATACGTTATAAAACTCAAACCTAAATTGAAAAACTACTCGCTCACTTATGTGTGTGTTTTTGTAAAGAGTTAGATCTGTCTCGATGAACGCCGGATTGCGGAACTGACCAGTTTTCTCGTCCCCGTTCGTGCCGGCGGTAGGTACAGTAAATTCCCCAGCCGTGAAGACTCCGGTGGTGTAAGCGCTCCGTGACGTTCCCTGCTGGTAGCTCGTAACATTTGGATAACTAAAGTTGTCACCGTCGGCAAGGTAGTCGCCGGTTTTGGTAGTTTGCGCATTTGCGCCCACGATATAGTTTGCGCCGTTGTAAGCCGCTGACGTAGAGACCGTAAACGGATAACCAGTCTGGTAAATACTCGTACCGCTCAATCCCCAGCCACTCGTTACGTGTCCCACGAACCCGGCACCACCATGCAGTCCAGGCTGCTCGTAGTTAAAAGTTGCCGAGAATCGGTTGGGAACATCCCAAGGCGAAGGTCCATAAAATTGAGCAGGATTCGTTGCAAGTGGATAAGCGGCCGCGTCATCCTTGGAAGAAGAGCGCGTGTAGGAAACATCAAAGAATCCGCGCGATGCTCTTGCTCTAAGGTCAACCGTCACGCCCTCATAGTTGCTATACCGATCGTTTTGAGTATAAGTGATTTCCCCAAAACTCGGATTGGGTCGCGCCGGAGCGGAGCCCAAAGGTTTTCCGATCAAAGCGCCCGGCAATTGGTTAATGTCAACGCCATAAGAGACTATGCCTCCGGCGTTGCCATTTCCCACGAGGTCGTAATCATGAGATCCGCTGTAAAGTACGCTGGCAACAAAGTGGCTACCAAGCCTATGCTCGAGCGTACCCGACCAGATAAGTGCCGTAGGGGAAACAATCGTAGGAGTGATTCCCCCAATCCCTAAGCCTGCACCCACGATTCCCCCTGCCGCGTCTAGGCAAGGGGCGGTGGGACACAAGGCCGTGCCAGCCAGTCCAGGGAATACGAATCCAAACGGCGGTACGCTAGTGGTACCTTGGACGAAAACGGGTTGGTTGCCGGGTGCATTTGTAGAGTAAAAGGTAGGATTGATTAGTCCCGGCGGATTGCCCCGGAATTCTTCCTGGACGTTGGCGGGGGTGAGCCAGTTCGTAAACATTCCAAATCCGCCGCGCACTACCCAGTCTCCCTTCCCGTTGACATCCCACGCCACGCCCATACGCGGACCAGGGGCTAGGGGTGTTCGGAGCAGGGCGTTGTGCGTGGGTGTAGCATAGCCGCCAGCCACCTGCTGTTCGAAAGTTGATCCGGAGCCAAGGTAGAAGTTGCCAAATACCGTCGTGGGCGACTTGGAATATGGGTTTCCCTGATCGTCGAAGCGGAAGCCCAGCGTTAAGGTAAGGTTTCTCCGCGCCTTCCAAGTGTCCTCGAAAAAGATGGCCCATGTTTTAGAAGCAGCGTCCCAACTCCAGAGCTGTTGTTGGCCCGTGTTGGGGTTATACATGACTCCACTTTCCGTGAGGGGGGCATCTTGGGCCAAGGACAACAAGTTGTTGAAGCTAAACGCAGGATGGGACCACGGCCCCTGGAAAGGCTCCACGTCATCGCCGTACCATCCTTCGTAGCCCACCTTTATTACGTGAGCACCATGCACATGGGTCAAAACATCACGCCAGTGATAGTTGTGTTGAATGAAATTACCTTGCGAGAAGCCTAAGCCATATCCGAGGCTTTGTCCTGTCACGCTGATTCCCGGAATGCTGAAGTCACCGGTCTCGTCAAGCTTGCCCTGAATGCGATTCTGCGCAAAGATTGCTTCGTTGAGTGTTGATGGGCTGAACGTATGAGCCCAGTTAACCTGCAAGGCGCGCTCCCAATAGTTGTTTGTGGTCGAGAATTGCGGGATGGCATTTGCGGTGGGGGTAGATTGAAGCGTGCGGAAGAAACTGCCATAAATCCGGTCTTTTTTGAAGTACTTGTCCACGCGAACGAAATACTGGGTGCCGTTGATGATGTTGGCGGAGTTGAAAGTACCGCTGTCAACCATCGGGGTCGAACACGGCAAGTTGTTTGTCGCGGGCGTTCCACACGTGCCCGGGAAAATAGTGTTTGCTGTGCTTACCACCCCGCTCGTGGTGACATGAACGGGCACATAAGTGGTCAGAATTCTGGTTCCAAAAGTCGTTGGATAGTTGGTTTCCGCCCACGAGGCAAAGGCCGGATCCGCAAATGTCACCACCTGGTTGCCCGTAGAAGCCGAAGAGCGCAATGCCTCTATGCCGAAGAAGAAGAAAAATTGGTGATGTGGAATAATCGGGCCGCCTATCGTTCCGGACAGGTTGTTGCTATGGAACGGACTGTACGAGTGATCAGAGCCAGGCAAAGAATACTTTGCAAACATCGGCTGATAGTTGAAATAATCGCTTGCCAAACCGTGGAATTCATCCGAACCAGACTTTGTCGTCATCGCGACCTGTAGGCCACTCCCGTGTCCATATTGACTGTTATACGTGTTGACCTGGTTGGAGACTTCCTGAATGAGGTCGGGGTTGGGTACAAGGTTCAAAACGCCTTGTCGAACACTGCTAGTTACGTCCAACCCGTCGACGACCCACATATTTGCCACTGTTCCTTGTCCGTTGGCACTGACGTCCACTGCCGTCTCTGTAGAGAAGTTGTTTACGCCGGACCCCGGAGTCCCTGAGGCGACGCCCGGACCACCAGCCAGTCCAAGGCCAGATACGCCTGGTGCTAGGGTCATGAGCGAGAGCATGTTGCGCCCTGCGAGTGGCACAGACCCTAGTTCTGGCGTTTCAAGTGTCATTTGATTTCGTGTCTCGGCAGTGTTGAAAAGTGGATTTTCGGCGACGACTTCGACTGATTCCGTTGTCGCGCCGACCTTGAGCGAGATAGGGACATTTAAGTTTTGGTTCGTCTCCAGAGCGACCGTCGTCTCCACCTTGGAGAACCCTGGGGCCTCTGCGGAAATCTTGTAGGAGCCAGGAGCCAAGCTCACAAACCGGTAGCTGCCATCTTCATTCGAGGTTGTTGCGGTTATCACATGGGTCGCAACATTCTCCAGGGTAATCTTGGCTTGAGTGACTGCCGCGCCACTTGGGTCGGCGACATTTCCTTGGATACTTGCAGTAAACTGGGCCCGAGTCGACACACTCGTCAGCAGGATCATTAAGGCCGTAAACAGAAACGACCGTCCAAGATACAATCTCGTTCGCATTTGCATTCACCCCAACAAAGCAGAGTTAACATTTACAAGATACTGTAAACGTTTTCTCGAGTGGCAGAAGGTATACGCCAGTTGACAAGCACTGTCAAGACCTTTCTAGTCTATTTGTACTATGTCGGCTAGAGTATCCCGGAAAGGAAGGGATAGGAATATGCTTTCAAGCCTTGGACCAACCCCGGTTCGGCACGAGCCCAACATTCTCCCGCAGCGTAATCAATCGATTTACTGTTAGGCGCCTGAAAGATTCGCTGAGGCCATTCGGCCAGTGCACGTCTATGTCGACCGAGGTGTTATTTCCAAGTCCGAAGTGCAAGCGCGGATCGTTGCATGAGTAAAAACTGCTCTGGCTCAAAACGCTCTGAGCCTGTGTTTTTCCACCATAATGAACGAGAACACGGGCTCCAATCGCGCTTCGGTTGGACCTTACGCCCTCTAGTTTCACCTTAATCCAATTTGGTTTTCCTCGAATATCGTTGCGCAACAAGGAAGGAGGTTCGTGCATGTTGATAACAAGAATGTCGATGTCCCCATCGTTATCGAAGTCCCCGAATGCGCATCCGCGACTGCTGTGAGGGGCTGCTACGCCAGGACCGGCAGCTTCAATCAGTTCTTCGAAGGTCTGATTCCCGAGATTCCGGAAAACGGCGCGTGGCGTTTTATACGCATATTGAGGGAGCTTTCGTTCTACTTCCGGGTAAACGTTGCCCGTAACCATGAACAGGTCGGGATAACCGTCGTTATCGAGATCAACCATTCCTGCACCCCAGCAGACATAGCGCGTCTCTACGCCGACGTGGGCCGATCGCGTAACATCGTCAAAATTCCCCTTGCCGTCATTGTGGTAGAGAACACAGGAATCGTCAGTGAAGTGCGTCTTGAAGAGATCCAGATGCCCGTCAAGGTCGTAATCGCCGACTCCGACTCCCATACCCGCCTGTTCCTCCCCGTCATCACTGAGCGCAACTCCGCGTAAAATGCCTTCTTCTCGGAATGTGCCGTCATGATTGTTCATGAAAAGTAGGCTGGGAGTAGAATCGCAGGCTACATAAATATCGGGCCAGCCGTCCTCGTCCAGATCGGCCGCGATCACGGTCATGCCATAACACTGAGTAAACTGCGCCACGCCGGCCTGCTGGCTGACGTCAGTAAACGTACCGTCACCATTGTTTTTGTAGAGGGAATGTCTCCCCGTGGGAAGACCGCGCGGTCCGCACTCCACAGGAATGCCTCTAAAATTGCAATTTGAACTGGCCCCCGGAACCGGCGCGTGCTCGAATGAAAAACGCACGTAATTGGAAACAAATAAATCCAAGAGTCCATCGCGGTTGTAGTCGAGAAAAGCGCAACCGGCCCCCCAACGTGGCTGGTCGTTTAGCAATCCAGCAGCTTTCGTGACCTCCGTGAATGTGCCATCACCATTGTTGCGGAACAGCTTGTTCTGTCCAAAATACGTACAAAAAATGTCATCAAAGCCATCGTTGTTGTAGTCTCCAATGCAAACACCGTTAGCCCAACCGACGGACTGCAACCCAGCCTTCTCGGTTATGTCGCTGAAGGTCCCGTCCCGATTGTTCTTGTAAAGCCGGTTCGTCGTCCCAGGGGGAGCACCCTCCAAGAGAGTGCCAGAAAGCAGGAAAATATCCATCCAACCGTCGTTATCATAGTCAATGAACGCGCACCCGCAGCCATCCGACTCCAGGATATATTTATTGATCTGCTCGCCACCATAGATTGTCGGGGCGTGTAGTCCAGCCGCGGCAGCGACGTCGACAAAGTGCGCGTTGAAGGGACGTCCCGAGGGGGCCTGACGGGCCATGGGCTTGGCTGTGTGCCCCCCCATACCTTGCGCGAACATTCGTTCGGCAGCCAGGGAGAAGGCCGATCCCAGGGAAACTCCGATAAATGTGCGCCGCGAACAGGTCATTCGAACCGATCCCTTTTCTTTTGAGTGTAATGACAGGAGACGATTATTGCGCGCAACTCAATCCGAGTAAACAGTTTCTCGATACTCGCGTAACGCTCTTCGATTCATCAAACAATTATTGTTCGGGCTGTTTTTCCGGTGTCGAAGCATCACCTTCAATGAGTTTATAGCGGTAGCGCTCTCGTTCTTCCTGCGTGGCTTGCTCGCGCAGCTTGGCGAGCCGCTGGAGTAACTCGGGAATTTCTTTCTTCTGACCGGTTTTCCGCAACGCCTGAATCAGTCGATAAACGGCGGTTTGATCCTTTGGATCGATGCTCAAGGCCTTTCTGCACTGTTCGATCGCCAACTGGTACTGCCCCGTTTGCATGTACAGTTTGGCTAGGACACTGCGGGAGGCCGCGAGCGTAGGCTGCAAAGCCACGGATTTCTGGGCAGAACGCATGGCGAGCTGAAACTCGGGCGAGCCCAGTTCCAGGCCTTTTTGCGAGAGCACGTCCGCCTGCAAGTACAACAGAAGCGGGTCATTCGGTTTTCGCTTGAGTTTTTGCTGAATGGAGATCAGGGCGTGATCGAGATCGTTCGCCTGCACAGCAGCCAGACCTTGAGCAGCAGTACTCAGTGACTGATGCGGGTTCAATTCGTAGGCTTTCTCGAAATCGGCTTCCGCATTGTTGTACTGTGCTAGTTGGACATAGAGGACGCCCCGAGCAACATAGAGATCATCTGACTTCGGTTGTAACGATAATCCTTCGGTCAGTACATCAATGCCGACCTGAAAGGATTCGTGCGCAAAGCATATGATTGCAAAATCAAGATACAGGCTGACGTTGTTCGGGTCGAGCAGGAGCGCTTGACGTAGTGTGCTGACCGCTCGCGGTGTGTCTCCGCTGTCCTCATAGGCCCTTGACGCCAATTCCAGCGTATTGGGATCCACGTTCTGGGCTTGCAGTAGCGGCTGCAATGTGGAGACAGCATCTTGAGGCTTGTGGGCCATCAATTGAACGGATGCCAGAATTTGCCGTTCCCGGGGATCATCTGGACGCAAGGCCACCGCCCGCTCCAATGTGGCCGCGGCTGCATCGAGCTGCTTAAGCCGCACCTGGCAAGTTGCGTACGCATGCAAGGCATCAAGCTGGGAATCCAGCAACGGACCTGCCACATCAAAATGTGGCACCGCCGCGGCACAGTTCCCCTTCCGATATTCCAGCACACCCAACATCGCGCTCGCCGTTGGGTCACCCGGGCGAAGTTGGAGCAGATGATCCAGTAGCGGCACCGCGGCCTCACGCTCTTCCTGGTACTCGATCTGCGCTGCCCCCGCCAGAGCTGCAATATTGTTCGGAGAGATCTTCAATGCTTGCTGAAATGCCGTCAGAGCGTCTTTACCGTCACCTTTGCTAGCGAAGGCAATACCTTGCAATACCCACAATTGGGCGTTGTTTGGCGATTCCTTTAGCGCGGCGCGACTCAACTCCACAGCCTTATCGAAGTCTCCGGCACGCAACGCCGAACTAATTGGCTCCGTCTGATTTTGAGGGGGCTGAGAATAGGCCAGAGAGTTGCACGCAAGCAGGACAATTGTGAAACCAATTTTTCTAAATAGAAGCATCGTTGCGATCGTGGAAGCTAAAATGCGTACGAGAACAGCATACTTCATTATCCTTAGATATTGGTGACAGCCTGGGTTTGACGCCGAGGCCTACTCGCGCTATACATAGTTTGCGAGAAAACGCTTGCTTTAATAATGTCACGGATGACGTTCCGGGCTGGGCAATTCACCAGATCGAAACACTGACATTCGGCAGACTGAGGACAACCCGCCATGAAAAACAAGTCCCGGAGACAATTCCTAAAGACCGCCGCAGCTTCGACGGCGGGATTATTAGCTGCGGGATCGCTTCCGAGCTGGGCCCGCAGGAAAGTTGCGCAAAGGGAGATCACTCCTCCCCTCTCGGTTTTCGGATATTCGCAAGTGCAGCTCCTCGACGGTCCGTTCCGCAAGCAGTTTGATGAGAACCATAAGTTGTTCATGGGAGTGGACGAGGATGGATTGCTGAAACCGTTCCGGCAACGCGAAGGACTGCCGGCGCCGGGTCCTGATCTAGGCGGGTGGTATGACAATTCCGATGACTTTAACGCGAAGGACAATTTTCACGGATTTATTCCTGGGCATTCGTTCGGGCAGTACGTGTCCGGGTTGGCGCGAGCGTACGCGGTGACCGGATCGAAGCTCACGCAGGAAAAAGTGCAACGGCTTGTTCGCGCTTATGGCGCGACCGTGGAGCCATCTGGAAAGTTCTATGTGGATTACCCGTTGCCTGGATACACGTTCGATAAGACTTGCTGCGGACTGATCGACGCTCATCAATTTGCGGCGGACCCGAATGCACTGGACGTTTTGAAACGCAGTACGGATGCAGTGCTGCCACATTTGCCAGAAAAGGCGCTGGGCCGCGCGGCGCAAGAAGCGCGGCCGCATAAAACGATTGCGTATACATGGGACGAAACTTATACGCTGCCGGAAAATTTCTTCCTCGCCTACCAGCGCAGCGGAGACGCGCGCTATCGCGAACTCGGAGAGCGGTTCATTTATCACGACTACTACGACCCTCTTGCAGAGGGGCAGAATCCCTTGCCCGGTAAGCATGCTTACAGCCACGTGAATACGTTGAGTTCGGCGATGCAGGCGTATTTGGTTTTGGGAGATGAAAAATACTTACGTGCGGCCACGAACGGATTGCGTCTGGTGCAAGAACAAAGTTATGCGACGGGGGGATGGGGACCGAACGAAGCATTCGTGGAGCCGGGAAAAGGGTTGCTTGCCGCCAGCCTGGGCACAACGCACGCGAGCTTTGAAACTCCTTGCGGCGCTTATGGGCAGTTCAAGATTACGCGATATTTGTTGAGGGTGACGCGCGACTCGCGCTATGGCGACAGCATGGAACAGCTGCTATACAACACGATCGCGGGTGCAAAACCGATTCAGCCCGACGGCGTCAGCTTTTATTATTCCGACTACAACCTCGAGGCAGCCAAGAAGGTCTATTACAAGGACAAATGGCCGTGCTGCTCCGGCACTTTTCCGCAATTGAGCGCCGATTATGGGATCAGTTCGTATTACCCGGCGAAAGAAGGCATTTACGTGAATCTTTTCCTTCCCTCGCGCGTGACCTGGAAACAAAACGGCACGGACTGCACGCTGACGCAGCAAACCAGCTATCCCAAGACGAACACGACGCAACTGCAGCTGGCGATGACTCGGCCGGAAAACTTCACTGTGTATGTGCGGGTGCCAGCGTGGGCGGATGCAAAGACGAGAATTTCCGTAAACGGCAACCGCGTGGATGGGGATGTGGCCGCGGGGAAATTCTTTCCGATCACGCGTACGTGGAAGAACGGAGACCGCGTAGAGTATGAGATTGCCATGCCACTTCGGCTGCAAGCTGTCGATGCGCAAACTCCACAGCTTGTGGCTTTGACGTGGGGACCGGTGGCGCTGTTTGCTATAGGGAAACTGCCTGCGTCGTTCTCACAACCACATTTGCTGGCGGCTTCTCCGGCGGGCGCTTCGTCCGAGGATTGGATTGTGCAGGGCGATGCTGGGAAAGTGACGCTTCGACCGTTTGCGGCGATCGGTGATGAAGATTACCGACTCTACCTGAATGTGAAGGGCTAGCGGCCAAGGCACGCGCTTGCCGTCCGAGGACCTATCGTTGGATTATGGACCGCGTGCAAAACCTTGGCATGGGACCGCAGCGGCGTTTGGTGGATCGATTCGCAGCAACCGCTGCAAGTCACGCGAAACAAGTTGCGCTTACGGTTTGCTCTGCTCTGCTTGTACTAAACGGGATTCCCTTGGCGCGCTCGCAAGAAGTTGGCCAGGCGGGCGGCGCAAAACTTCAGACGAAAACTCCGGAACAAATACAATCGAGCGAACCTGCGGGTGCGGATCGTTGCACAGTTTGCCATCCCAGCGAGGTGCAGGGCTTTGCGCGCTCAGCGATGGCGCATGCTTTGCGGCGCGCAAGGAACGAACC
>DASPRY010000151.1:0-12947 GCA_035624215.1 Terriglobales bacterium | reverse complement strand
TGCAATTGGAGAAGGCCGACGGCCGGGGTGGAATCGTTTTCTAGAAGCATTACATGCGAACTGTCGATGATGTAGAAAATCTCGCCGAGCGTGCCTAGTTGGCCAGGGGTGGTTACGGTCTGGTTGATCGTAATCGATCCGATAACCCGGTTTTGCGCGCCCGACGAGAAAATGCCGGTCACGGGTTGAGCTGGGGTTTGAGCCCAGATGTTTCCGCTGGGACCCAGGAACCGTCCATTGATTTGATCTATGTCAACCGTTCCGGAGAGCGTCGAAGAGTTGCTGCCAACGATCTGGCCGGAAATGTCGGCCCAGTCGCCAATCTGCAGCCCGAGTTTGGAGGGGACGTCGATATCGATCCCTCCCAGTTGTTGGATGCTGAGTGCGTAATTCCCAGAGATCACTGGAGCGGAACTGGACTGGAGCGCGACCGTGCCGGAGCCAGACTTCCCGAAATCCAGCTGAAAGATGAAGAGGCCATTGCTGGCCGGATAGAGTGCGAACGAGGAAGCGCCACCCCCCGCCAGCGTCATGAGCCACCGTCCCGGAACAGCACTCGCCACCAAGGTTCCCGTGACTGGGGCGCTTTCCACCGTGCCCTGCTTGTTGGTATCCAAGTAGCCGTTCAGATTTCCGGTGGCGTCGCTGGTGATCAAGCCTCCCAGCGCCTGCGGGTTACTGCCGATGACCGAGGTCCCGCTCTCCGAGAATAATGGAGTTGAGCCAGCCAAAGTGAATACGTAGGTGCCAGCCAAGGACGGCATGGTCGCAGGCTGCGAGTAAACGTGGCCGGAAGGCAAGCCGGTTCCGTCCGAACTCGAAACTCCGATCACGATGAGGTACCCGGAATTTACTAGAAAATAATTGAGAGAATAGGGGCCGATGTTCACCGTGCCGTGTCCGAAGCTGTCGAGCGTGCTGAAGGACTGTGCGCCGTAGATACCGGTGGTGATAGAGGTGGTCAGGCCGTCGATATAACGATCGATGGCGAAGCCGGTGATATTTCCGGAACTGTCAGCGTTCAGCACTCCACCGTAATATCCGGCGAACGGGGGCTGCGAATACAGAGGTCCAGCGTGAATCAGGGCGAAAGCATAGGAACCGGAGGGTGGAACGGGAAAATCGGCGGTTTGCTGCAGATCGAGTTCTCCGCGCAGAGTCTCGCCATAGGGCGGGGCTGTAATAGTCCCATAAATGGTCCCGAGTATGTTAAACGGGTCGGAACCGTCAAACTCTTCCATGAAAACATGCGTTGAATCGACGACCGCCAGGCTGAAAATCTGCTGCCCATTGAGCCATTCCGGGCTGGAATTGGGCAGTCCGTTCAGGGTCATCACACCTCTACCATCGCTGCCGATGTAGTAAGACCCGGTGATCCCTGTGAGTGTCGTGCTTTGCTCAGGCAGGCTCTCTTCGACGGCAGTGATGTTGCCATTGCCATCGGCAACGAGGCTGCCGGCCAAAGCCGACTGATCAACGGTATTAACGCCGCTCAAGAAGAAGGCATATTGTCCGTTCAGCACGGCATTGTTCAACGTGACTGGGGTGATGGTAATGGTTACCGATACCTGCGTCGTCGGAGCGGCCGTAGCTGTGGCCGTAACGGTGACGGTACCTCCGGACGGTACGGCGGAGGGTGCGGTGAAGGATGTGGTTACCTGCTGGCTTGAAGTCGCGGTATCGTTGGCCGTGTGCTGTGGAATCACCGAGCCGCAGGCGCCGCCGGCACACGAAACGCTCCAGTCAACACCCATCTGTCCGGCTGCGTTTGCAGCAGTTCCGTCGGTGACGTAGGCGGCGAGATTTGTTGCACTTCCAGCTGGAATTGAGGTTGGCGGTGCCACCACCAGCGAGATCGTCACGACTGGAGGAAGAATCGTTAGAGTCGCACTGGCGCTCGCTGAGGGATCAGCGACAGACGTGGCTGTGATGGTGACGGTTCCGCCAGCGGGAACCACCGACGGGGGAATGTAATACGAATCGATGGTATAGCCGCAAGTCCCCGATACCTGGCACGTCACGCTGAGCGTGGCGCCCTCCGGTTGACCGTTGCTGCCAGTGACATCATTGGTGACGACGACGGAAAGGGTCAAAGTAGTACCGATGTTGACGGTCGCCGGCGGAGGTGGATCAAATGCAACTGAGATCGGGCCGGAAACGAAGGGCGTGACTGTGATGGTGGCTGTGATACCGGCCGAGGGAACCGCAGAGGAATTCGCCTGGATGGTAACGGTTCCACCCGGGGGCACGGAAGCTGGAGCGACGTAAGTGGCCGGCGCGCCGCTCGCCGTGTGCCGGGTGAGGGAACCGCATTGCGCAACCACCGGAGCGTTGCAGGTCAAAAGCCAACTCACGCCAAGATTTCCTGTGTCGTTCGTCACGGTCGCAGCAAACTGGGTGGAAGAGCTCGCCGTCACTGAGGAGGGCGGCGCCTGCCCTGGCGTGAAAGCGATGATAACCGGTGCGACCGCTCGGGTGCTGTTGCATCCGCTCAAAGCAAGGAGAGACAGGCCGAACATGATCAAGGCCGTGTTTCTGGCTGCAAGGATCATGCGGCTGTTCGAGACTGACTCACAATTCATTTCAATCGTCTCCGAAAGCTCTTCGATAAGCGAAGAGATAGCCTTTTTTAGGCCGCAAAGCATCGATGAGTTGAAATCTCAGAATTGCTGAAGCTGGAGAATTCCAGTGGAGGGACCGGTATCCAGTCCAAGAGAAAGTATTGTCGTGTTGTTCAGAATGTAAAATACCCTCTGCGACGTTGCCAGCGGCGGAACCGTAAACGAGCCGGTAAATCGGCCCGAAGGCCCAGCGCTGAAAGTTCCCGTCAGAGTTGCGTCGGGAGTTTGCGTCCAAAATGCCCCCGTACTTTCGTCAAACTGGTCCACTGCCATCGTGCCAGTTAGATTCAATACTCCATCCGCGGTGATCACTCCCAGATAGTCGTTCCAGGATCCCACTCCGCCGCTGGCCGAGTTGATCTCTCCCATCGTCTGAAACGCCGAAGCGTAGTTGCCGGAGAACAACGAAGCGGGTGCAGTTGCTCCTGTGGTCTGCGGCAGCGCGGTGCCAACTCCGGAGAACTGACTATCCAAATCGAGCATGAGGATTCCGTTATTTGCCGTCAGATAAACCCCAAACTGCTGTGCCACTCCGCCGGAAAGACTGAGAGTGCCGCGTCCGCTCGTAGCCACAGACATAGTTCCCGAGACAGCCGAACTGCTCACGGTTCCGTTGAGGTTGCCATCCATTGTTCCCGAAACGTTGCCCAACCCATTGATCGAAAGGATCCCGCCGAGTGCCAGAGGTGTGCTTCCCTGGGGCAGAGGTGATGCGCCGGCTTCAGTGAAGCCAAAATTTCCGGCCGGCAGCGAGGCGGAATTTGGTTGGATATAAAGATGACCGGCACCAACGTCAGTAGTGCCGCTCTGGGCGATCAGGATCCAATGTCCCGAATCGACTACGTAGTACTGGAATGAATACGGACTCATGAGTAGCGTTCCGTTGCTGCCATCGGGCGAAACATTATCCAGACCGATGAATCCAGAGATGGAACCAATCGTGCCATCGATGGATTGATCCATCGTGAAATCTCCCGAAAGCGGGTTGAGAACGCCACCATAGAAGCTCGGCCCATTGTTGGGGCCAAGACCGGAAAGCAGGAAAGAATAGTTATTGGGCGATAGAGGCTGAAAAGCCGACGTCGACTGCTGGAACAGACTCCCAGTGATCGTTCCACCGTAGGCGACATGAAGAGTCGAGTTGTAGTAGCCATCGAACTCTTCCATCGACATTACGCCCGGACTGACCACTGCCACCTGGAAGACCTGCTGTCCGCCGTTCCAGTAGCCGAGGCCAGTGGGCGCGCCGTTCAAAGTAATGGTTCCGACGCCATTGCTCTGAATGAAGTAGGTGCCCGAGAGCGAATATAGATTGTTGCCACCCAGGAAACTCTCAGTGGCCACATCGATGTCACCAATTCCATCGGCCGACAACTCTCCGGCGATCGCCCAAGTGCCGCCTTCCCTGACTCCCTGCAGCAGGAAGGCATATCTCCCGTTCAGCAAACTGCTTTGCAAGTCCGCCGGAGTCACCGTGATCTGGGTAGTTGTTGTGGTCGTTGGGCTAGTTGTGGACGCCGCAGTGATAGTGACAAGCCCGCCTATAGGAACGGTTTGCGGAGCCGTGTAGGTGGTCAGTTGGCCGCTTGCCGTGTGGGTGGGATTGAAAGAACCACAGGAACTACTCTGGCAGGTTACGGTCCAGTCCACGCCTGCGTTGAGGGGATCGAATGTGACCACCGCCGTAAGATTCGTGGCAGCCCCGACCGGCAAATTGGGAGTGGGTGTCTGAGAAAGGGTGATCTTGAGAGATGCTTGCTTGATGGTGACCGTCGCACTGACCGTCTGAGTTGGATCAGCGGTGGACGCTGCCGTGATGGTGACCGTGCCATTGACAGGCACAACATCCGGAGCGGTGTACACAGTGAAAGAGCCGACCGTTCCGCTGGTGTGAGCGGGAACAATTGTGCCGCATGCGTTGCTACCCCCGCAGGCGAGAGTAAAATCGGCCCCCGCATTGGAAGAGTCATTCGAGACTACCGCCACCAAATTCGCCGTGGCTCCTGTCAACATGGAGTCCGGGGGAGCCTCACTAAAGCCAACCGAGATCGGTGGAGTGGGAGTGATTTGAATGGTTGTGCTGACGGTCTTACTCGGATCCGCGCTTGCTGCAGCCGTGATCGTGACCGTTCCATTTACGGGCACCGTTTGCTCATCGTAATTGAAGGGGGCAGAATAGGTTGTGGGATAGCCGCTTGCTGTATGCTCGGTGATGGTGCCGCAACTACCTTGGGGTATGGGCGCTGGGACACAAGTCACCGTCCAGTTCACGCCTTGGGCGTTGGGGTCTCCGGTCACAATTGCCGCAAAGCTCGAAATCCCTGACAAAGCAAGAGACGACGGAGGAGCAAACGTACCTGCGGCAAAAGCTATCCCAACGGAACCGGCGCTTCCTCCGCCGCAACTCAGTGAGCCCATGGTGAGGCAGACTCCGGCTAGCAGTCCGAAAATCGAGCAGATCCTCAAATTATTTCTCTTGTGGATGCCACCGGGGTGACTCATTTCATTGGCTCCATCAGAATCTATAGTGCGGTAGAAGACGGCTTGCCGATGGGAAGGGCACTTGGTCTGGGCCGGCCCTGTGGTTGGTTATTGCTGGAACAATACAAGCGTCTCTTGATTGCCGCTTGTGTCGGACGCACTCATGATGATCGTATACATGTCCAGGCCGTTCTGTTCGCCTACCATGACCATCGCGACTCCGTCGTTCGTGCACGTCGAATTCCCCGTCTGACTCACGCCATAGCTCAGACAACTGCCCGTGAATGTTGAGGGGGCGTCGTTCGGAATGGTCAGCTTGGCAAGGTAGTACACGCCGTTGTTGAGTGGATCCTGGGTGTTAAAAGTCACGCTCATGTTAAGGTTCGGCGGCTGGGTCGGATCTTCGCTGGGGAATGTTCCCCCGTTCATTACAGTGCCGGAGATCGGAGCATTGCCGAAGCCGACCAGTCGCGTCCGATATATCGCGTCGCCGGGATCTGATTCGAACAAAAATCCAAGATAATTTGTCGTCGCCACGCTGCCAACTCCTAACGGCAGAGGTGGCTCTATGACGCCCCAGGCAGAGACATTTGGATATTGCCACCCTTCCGTTGGCGGCACGTTGACGTAGCTCTGATTTTCGAAGAAAAGACCTCCGGGGCTGATGACAAACTGCGTGGGGACAGAGAATGTGTTGGCGTCGTTGTTGAAATAAGCCAGAGGAGTCGCGCTGACGGTCGCGGCACCCTGGGCGGCGTCACAGGTTGCAGAGAAATCTGCGGGATAGCCGGGGAAGTCCGCGGCAGAGGGGACAGTGCCTGCAAATTGGTACGGTGAAACATAGTTGGTCTGATTATTGAATTGCCAACTGCTCCCATCGGGGCTCGTGGCGGCATAGATTCGGCCAAAGAAAGGACTATTAGGGCCCTTGATCCCGGGTGACAACGCGTATAGAAACTTTACGTTGCCGCCGATGGCAAAGCATGAAAGCTGCTGAACTGCGAAGACCAGTGGCGCCGTACTATCGCCAGGGCGGAGGATAATCGCCTGACCAGGGACTTCCACTGCAAGCCCGCTCTGATATCCGTTTGGACCCAGCAGAATTACAAAATTGTTGTTCAGGGTTGCAATCGATCCCGTAGTTGCGGGTGTGCCGCCGGAGGTCGGGCCATACGAGTAAGTGTTGTTAGACCGGTCGATGGTAACGCTCCAGAGCGAGGTCTCTGACGGAGAATCACCCGGCTGGCCGAGGTAAGCGTTCACTTCGACCGCTGGAGGCGGGCCTGGCAAGCCAGCCAGCTGTGATTTGGTCCCGCCGCCGCAACCACTCACGGCGGTCAGAGCGAGCAACAGGAAGGCGACAGGAAGGTTGGCTCGCAGCGAAAATGTCATCGGTGAACGTTTGCGTTTCATGAGTTCCTTACCTTTTCACCCGGTACAACATCTCGACGGAGGTCAGCGGGTCTGCGGGAACGGTTTACCAAACTGAGAAGATATTGGGAGAAGCCGACTAAACCGGGACGCCAACAGGTAACTTGCAAGTCCGCACACGCCAAAGAGCACGGCGGTATTCAGGCTCAATGTCTGATCGTGAAGAACGATGGCGAT
This sequence comes from Terriglobales bacterium, assembly GCA_035624215.1. Lineage (GTDB taxonomy): Bacteria > Acidobacteriota > Terriglobia > Terriglobales > Acidobacteriaceae > JAFAGX01. The sequence goes on along the minus strand of DASPRY010000151.1, from coordinate 6,237 downwards.
CGTGAATACGAGCAAGGGGAGAGTGCAAAGAAACGGACGCAAGATCCCTTCCGTGATAAAGGTCCGGCGTCCGGAAGAAATCTCTGCCGTTCGGCGAACGGTCAACAAACTTGTCCAGCCCAGACCGCAGACTGCCCCGATCAGCGTGCCCAGGGCAACACCCAGCGGCCCAATCCAGTATGCCCCGACGATGCTGCACAGCAGATTGATCACTCCTTCGACCGCGCCCTGCGCAATCCCGTGGCGCTGAAGGTCGGTTGCGATCAATGCGGATGCATACGGGTTCATCACTAATCGCACCGCCTGCGCGAGCATCAGTATCTCAACGATGGGTAGAGCCTGGCTGGCATAGGGCTCTCCTACCCAGTGCTGCAGGAACCACTTCCCGCCCAAGCAGGTGACCGTTACAGCGACCAGATTCACAAAGGTACTCAGGCGGGTGGCTTGCAGAATGACACCGCGAATGTGGCCCGTCTCACCGGAAGCATGCAGGGCAGCGACTGGAGTCATGAATGCGCTGCTGATCGCGCTATGTGCCCCCGAGAAGAGCATTACCAAAGCGGCGGCGATGGAGTAGTAGCCCACCGCTTTGAAGTCGACGTGTCCGACTATGGCAACGTCGAGGCCGCTGATCAACAACATGCCGACCGACCATACTGTCAGACCGAGACAGTAGCCTCCCAATTCCATGGCCGTCGACACCTGCACGCCCGCGGGCGAGACTGTCAAAGCAGGCAGCAATCGCTTCACCATCACTACCTGCGCCACTCCGCCCAGCACAGTTGTGATGGCGATGCAGGCCGCTAAAACGATCAGGGAATCGGTATGGCGGACAAAAAGGAGAACGCTTGCGGCTCCGAGCAGGCGACTACCGCCCACGGCGGCTGCAACATACTCATTGCGGTGCAACCCCAGAAGCACTCCGGAAAACGTGGACAAGGGCAATGCCACGACCACACTCGCACCGAGAACCGCCGCCGCAAGCCGGAACTCCGGCATCAACTCTGAGGGAATCCCCCCGAAGAGATTGGACAATTGCCAAAGCACGCCCAGGATCAACAACAGAGCCAACCCGGCTGCACCGGAAAGCAGGGCGAGAGCAGTGCTGACCAGGCGGTCGCGGTGCCGCTCTTCGCCGCGTTCCATGTATCCCGCGAGAAAGCGCGCGACTGCGGTCTGGACGCCAAAGTCCAGATAGCTTGTGTAGGCCGACATCTGAAGCAAAAGTGACCATGCCGCGAACCGGTCATGGCCCAGGCTGCGGGTGAGGAAGTGCGGCAACGTCAGAGCGACGAGCGCCGTTGCTCCGCCTCTCATCAGATTGGCGAAGGCGTTCTTCGCGATAAGGGTACCGATGCGCTTCATCGCTGAGTTCGCTTGTATGGAAGTGGTCTGGTCACAACTTTGATCCAATGAGATCCCTATCGGGTTGTGATGCCTCAAAATGTCCACTTAAAGGCAAGCTGAGTGGTGCGCGGCCTGTGAGCACTGACAGGATGGAGAAAAGCACTTCCAGTTAGGCAATTTGCACCATCACCTCCGGCCCCGGAATAACCGGTGCCCAAGCTGCCATAGCAACTGAGAGTATTGTTAGCCTGATTTCCGAGGGTGGGATCAAAAATGCGAAATTGCCTGTTGTTAAAAACATTGAAGAACTCGAAGCGCAGCTCAGCGGAAGACCCCTCCCTCATGGTAAAGTGCTTGAGAAAAGCTAGATCGGTGTTGAAGCGTCGCGGGTTACGCAATACGTTCCTACCGGCATCGCCGAAAGTAAGGCCTCGAGGTGCGCAGAAAGCTCCAGGATTCAGCAGGAGTGGCCCGAAACTGGACGAATTGTCACCTCCAAATGGAATAGCGCCGTGCGCGTCTCCGCACAGGTCCGGATAAGACCCGGCCCCGCTTCCGTTCGCAACCCCGGCATTATCCAGTGTCCCAATCCCATCAGGGCTTCCGAAATTGATTACGGTGAAAGGAGTCCCGCTCTGAAAGATTGTGACGCCTGATAGCTGCCAGCCGTTCAGCAGAGATTCAGCCAGCCTTGATGGAGCCCTTGGAAGGACAGAGGCGGTGGGGCAATCTGGGTTTTCATTTTCCACGTCTTTCTGCGAGCAACCCGTCAACTTTAGGAACCTGTCGCGCCATGCCAGCAGTGACAGGTCGTAAATGTAACTGACGTTTAGCAAGTGACGCTGGTCGAAGCTGGAGCTCGCCCGGCTGGATGGCAGGTCCAAGGAGTTGACAGACGAAGCGTCGGAACGGTCGGAGGCATCGTCAATCGAATGGCTGTAGGTGTAGGCTACGCCCAGAACCATCGGAGCTTTGGCGCGGCGAAATGAGACCTGCAAGGAATTGTACGAGGAGTTTGCCACATTCTGAAGCGAGTAGATTTGGCCGAAGCCGGGGGCAAGCTCGCGAAAAGCATTAGGATTAATCGTATCTTGACCTACCCCATAGCAAGCAACCTGGAGATTGATGAACGTCGGATTAGGTGTCGACGAGCCTGGAAGAACCGGAGGAATCACGGTACCGTTCGGCAGAATGCCATTACAGTCCCCTCCGTTTGGGTAGGCAGTGGGATTTCCGACAGTAATTGGGTTGAACCCGCTGACCAGAAGCGGTTGGTGAGGGCCATATGGGTTGTCACTAGCCGGCAGGGGCCTGAGTTGATTAATTTGCAACTGAGCCGGAAGGTTGGTCCCTTTGCTGCCCACGTAGGCGATACCCGCAAGCATCTGTTGCGGCAACTCACGCTCTACACTCAAGCTCCACTGCTGCACGTATGGCCACACTGTCTTAGTCGGGATCGACGTAACGTTCAACGGGTACACAAGTGAGTTTCCATCTGGTGCAACCCCGATACTGCTCCAACCTGTTGGGTTTGATTGAGTCATATCCAGAACCAATGGTGCGGCGCCTTCGAGTGACCCAGTGTTGGCCTCGTCTGCCGTACCATGCTCGAAAAACATACCGTAGCCGCCCCGGATTGCCGTCCGGGTTCCAAAAGGGGACCAGGCGAATCCGATCCGAGGCGCCGGATTCAGGACGCGACTCGTCATACAGCCAGACGGAACTCCATTTACGCCGCAATGCACGATCCCATTCAAGAGGCGGGGATCGAGTGACGGAACAGGGTTATTGGGATTCATCTCAAGATTTTGGCCCGTCGCCCGGTTAATCAGTTGTCCTTGACTTCCGACCGTGAGCGAAGTTCCTTCGGCCGCGTTATACGCGCTTAACACCCAGTTATAGGCCTGATTATTAGCCTCGTGAAAGTTTCCGAATAAGCTGACACGGAGCCCAAGATTCAGTGTCAAACGGGAATTAACTTTAAAGTCGTCCTGCAGATAAGGTTCGACGACCCAATATCTCTGACGGTATCTCCCCTGAGCGCTATCTTGCTGAAAACTCGCGATTGACTGTCCCGAAAGAAAATCGGCAAAACTATTTCCCGTGGTGTTCCCCCCTGTGTCATTGCTGAACGTTAGAATGCCTTGAGTGTCACCGGTCGCAGCGCCAATCGATCCGTTGGTCTGGTTGCGTTGAAAGTTGAGCACATATACACCCAGCTGAATATTGTGACTTCCATAGATCTTCGTGAGGTTGTCGGACACGCTATAAAGGGGGTTTGTGTGTTCCCAAGGCAAATAGGCGGGGTCAACTGAAAACCCCTTCCCTCCGTAAGCCTGATTGTTACCGGCAATCACGATGCCAGGTATCTTCCCGTCCGAGCCGTTATCGAAAATCGTTGTCATACCAACGCCTGGCGCCCCAAGAAGGTTTACGCCTTGCAGCGTGACGTTCGCAGCGGGTATATCTGTCAGCGTGATTTTCTCGTTCGTATAGCTTAGGACCAACTCATTGAGCAGAGTGGAAGACAGAGTCTTCGTCATGCGCGCGACCAAGCTGATTCCAGGACCGTAGAAACTATTTTGTATCGTGGGGAAACTGTTTTGTACGAAGGCAAATTGCGGAACGGGCGTCGTTGTATTCCATGCATCGTGGATATAGTGGAAGTTTATCCGGAGCGTATCAGTGAAGGCGTGGTCGATGCGGAATAGTTCTTCTCTCCAGTAGGTGGGAAGCGACACTTCGCCGTTGTAACACGAGCCAACCGTAGAGTTGCAGCCGGTGGTCGCGTTTGGTAATGGGACCATGCCCGTTCCGAGAATCAGGAGCGCATTGCGATTCAATGTGGTAAGGGTGTTGTTGGGAAATCCGCCCACCAAACCTGGCAAAGCAATATTGGCAGAATCGGCGGGGCAATCTGGGTATTGAGCACGTCTAAAGCTCACTAGAGAACTTCCACCTGGTACCAGAATGGGGCAAACATCGGAAAAATCTCCCTGCCGCTCGGCAAGCGACGGCACAGCCTGCCGGTATGCGTAGGGGTCCGTTTCCAGGCGGGCTTCCTCCGAGAAGAAGAAGAAAGTCTTTCCCTTACCATTGTAAACATGAGGAATATCGACAGGTCCGCCTATCGTTCCGCCGAAGTCATTCCGCCGGTAGAGCGGGGCACGATTGCCGACATCGAAGTATCCTTTCGCGTTCATGAACTCATTGCGAAAGAATTCATAGAGGCTGCCGTGAAACCGGTCGGTGCCGGACTTCGTTGTAATGATCGTGGTGCCGCTTCCCACGCTCGGGTACATGGCACTGTAATTCGATGTTACTACCTTGATCTCCTGGATAGCATCGATGCTGGGAGTCACGATCAGCGACGTCTTGTCCTTGTGCATACCGACATTCAAAGTCTCCGAGCCATCCACTTGAAAGCTGTTGTACTCGGTTCGGCCGCCATTGACACTAAAGGAGACACTTCCCCCGACTCCAGCTCCAACCCTGGCTTCGTCCTGACCTGTCTGATTACTGACCCCGGCGACCAGCGTAGTCAATTGTGTGAAGTTGCGGCCGTTCAGGCCAATGGCGGGCACTTGCGTGCCGGTAATGGTCCCCACTACGTCGGACGATATCGTTTCCACCTGCGTTGTTGAGCTTCCTTCCACCCTCACTTCCTCGCGCCGAGCCGATGGCAGCGATAACTGGATGTCGACGTCCAGCGCTTGACCCATGCCAAGAGTGACACAGGTTTCATAGTCACTGAATCCTTCGACATGCACCAGGACCCGGTAACTTGCCGCGGTAAGGTATGGGACCGTATAGTTCCCGTTGTCGTCGACCGTGGCTTCCAGTTGCATCTTCGTTTCCTGATTAGTTACATGGATAAAAGCTTTCGGCACGACTGCGCCCGTAGGATCGAAGACCTTCCCTGAGATGCGCGCGGTTTGCGCTTGAACGCACGCGGCACCGAGCATAACGATAAAGCACGCCATAAGTCGCAAATACCTAAACAGCATTTTGATAGTCCTCAAACTTGCTTTGTGTCTAAGATGTATTGGAGTGTGCGGGCTTGTCGGAATTAAAGACTTTAGCCTGTTCCGAGTGCTCGGACTGCCGGTCGACGATCGAGAGTTTCCGGAATATGAGCTTGCTTGGTCAACTAGCCAACAGTTCTGCAAAGAGTTGTGTGTGTGCAGCAACGGCTCTGGCTGCATCAAATTGGCGTGCGCGTGCTAAGCCCTTCTCACGCAGTTCACCACGCAGTTGAGGTGACTCCATGATTTTGGACATCTGCACACTGCAATCCTCAGGGCTGGAAGGACGGAACAAGAGGCTACAACCTCCGGCCACTTCTGGCAGAGAAGCAGCATCAGCGCAAATCACGGGAGTCCCACACGCCATTGATTCGATTACCGGCAACCCGAAGCCCTCCTGTCTGGAGGGTAGAATCGTTGCCTCTGCTGCCGAATAACACGCTCGTAGCAATTCGTCCGACACAGAGTCAATCCAACGCACCCACCGGTCGATCCCAAGTCGAACCGCGAGCGTACGCAGCGTCGGCTCGTTCATTTTGTCCGTCCCAATTACGACCAACTCGAGCGTGCGGTGGTGTCTTGATCGCAACCGCGCGAACGCCTCAAATAAAACGGGCAGATTCTTGTGAGGCTTCGGGCTCCCGACAAACAGAAAGTAATCCCGGCAGAGGCCCAACTGGTGCCGGACGACCTCTTTCGCCTCGTACCGCGGCATCGGAGCGAATATCGGACTCGCATAACGGTGAATTACAGATATCTTGCTCTCGCTCCCGCCCAGATGTTCCAGGATCATGCGCTTTGAGTACTGCGAAATGGTGATGATTCTACGCGCTTTGATTACGGCGAGTTTCAAGAGCGACTTCGC